>JAHHIB010000011.1 GCA_019359075.1 Kalymmatonema hyalinum WJT4-NPBG1 | reverse complement strand
TACTAGCTTTCAAAACTATAAAATTTTCAAGGTTCTGAGCCTTTGGCTTTGCCTTTGTTTTGGCGTCCGCTCTTCAGGCACTTATTTAATATAACGAGCCACCCCTGCATTGTCAACTCCTTTTTCAGAAAATTTCCAAGTTTTTTTTTAGACTACCCAAAACTGCTCGCTGGTACGGGTTTAGGCAAAAATGGGAGATGCACTCAAGAGTGATGAAGGAAGGGTAGTTGTGAATTTTCAGTCAGTTATAGCTGTATTGCAGAAATTCTGGAGCGATCGCGGTTGCCTCATTGCCCAAGCCTACGATATCGAGAAGGGAGCAGGCACAAAGAACCCCCATACTTTTTTAAGAGCGTTGGGACCAGAACCGTGGGCTGTCGCTTATGTTGAGCCTTGTCGCCGTCCTACGGATGGACGTTACGGGGAAAACCCCAATCGCTTCCAACACTATTACCAGTACCAAGTCCTGATTAAGCCCTCGCCAGATAATATCCAAGAGATTTATCTCGATTCCTTGAGGGCTTTAGGAATTCGTCCTGAGGATCACGATATCCGATTTGTAGAGGACAACTGGGAAGATGCAACGGTGGGAGCTTGGGGGACTGGCTGGGAAGTGTGGTTAGATGGGATGGAAATTACTCAATTTACCTACTTCCAACAATGCGGTGGACTCGATTGTCGTCCTGTGTCGATTGAGATGACCTATGGCTTGGAGAGACTAACGATGTATCTCCAGGGAGTAGAAGCAATGACCAAGATTCACTGGACGGACGACATTACATATGGTGATGTTCACCTGCAAGGCGAAATTGAGCAGTGTGTTTACAACTTTGAAGCTTCCAATCCTGAAATGCTGCTGACACTATTTAATATGTACGAGCAGGAAGCGCAGCAATTGACTGAACGAGGACTGGTGTTACCTAGCCTGGACTACGTGTTGAAGTGTTCGCACACCTTCAATTTACTGGATGCTAGAGGAGTCATTTCTGTGACAGAGAGAACTCGCTACATTGCAAGAATTCGACATTTAGCGCGTAAGATAGCGCAATTATATGTAGAACAACGAGAAAAGCTAGGTTTTCCGCTTTTAAATCAGGCAGCTAGTTAAGTGCATGCTAACTGCAAAAGTGCCTCGCCCCAAAAGGGTGAGGTTACACAGAGAAAGCCGACTTTCCTAAGCTTTTGTTTTGATTTATGCAAGAAATTGCTAAATTAGATGTTGCAAAAAAGTCAAGGTTTTTGAGGAATGGTCAATCTCAGCCAAGTTTTGGAACCTATTGCAGCGTGGTTTCGCTCTCTGGGAATCCCTCATCCTATAGTCCATTGGGGACATCCGGTGATGATGGGTATTGTCGTTTTTGTGATGGGTAGCTTTGTTGGATTGGCGGGTTGGAGAGGGCGACTTGTTGAGGATAAAGAAGCTGCTATGAAAAGTCGGAGTGACCATCGCAAATTAGCACCGTGGATGTTTTTATTCATGGCGCTTGGTTACACAGGCGGATTGTTGTCATTAGTCATGCATCATCAGCCAATTCTGGAAAGCCCTCACTTTTGGACTGGCTCAATAGTGCTGTTACTCTTACTTATTAACGGTGCAATTTCTTTGAGTGGATTTGCAGGTAATAAACCCTCATTACGCATACTGCATGCCTATTTGGGTAGCACAGTACTTTGTCTCCTGTTTGTCCACGCCGCGTTGGGTTTGAAATTGGGTATGAGTTTTTGATAGACCTATTGCCAAAATCTTTATACGCCAGCAGACTGGAAGTCTAGGGCTATACAAATGAAGCTTGTCTACCCAGGATAAACACATAAAGTACGCCTGCACAGACTAAGCCTGTATAGTCACAACTTCTGTTTGCCGGGTGTTTGTTGCAAAAACTCTAATGATTCAGGCAAGTGGTGTCATAATCTGTCTTGGCTACATTCTGGGGTTGCTGTTTACAGCAGTTCCGTGGAGTGGGTTTTGGGTGTTGGGTTTCGGCGTAGTAGGAGCGATCTTTTTTGGAAGACGACGCCCAAATATACGAAAACCCCCACAAAACAAGGAAAATTCCCAAACACAGACTAAGACAGCACCACAGTTACCGCAAACCACTCCTCACGCAAGAGTATGGCTGATTGCTGGCGTGGTGGGGTTGTTGGCTAGCTTTTACTTTCAATTGCGAGTTCCCACACCAGAAGTAAACGATATTAGTAAATTCGTCGCGTCAGAAAATGGCAATTATCAAGAACAACTTTTTATTGTTCGCGGTGAGGTGCTTAGTACACCCCGCATGACTCGTTCTGGGCGTGGACAATTGTGGTTAGAAGCAACTCAGTTAGATGAGGTAAAAAATGACAGTGGTTCAGCAGGTACAACTAAAGGAGTGACTGGAAAGTTATATGTTACTGTACCTTTACTTCAAGCGACTGGCTTACACACAAGTCAACAAATTGGTGTCACTGGCGTTCTGTACAAACCAAAACCACCATCAAATCCTGGTGCTTTCGATTTTCAAAAATTTCTTCAACAAGAAGGTGCTTTTGCTGGTCTAAGTGGACGGCAAGTTAATATTTTAGATGAAGGAGATAAATGGGGATGGTGGAAAGTTCGCCAACGAATTGTGCGATCGCAGGTTCGTTGGTTGGGTATCCCAGAAGGTCCGCTTCTGAGTGCGATGGTTCTGGGTAGTAAAGTTGTTGATTTACCCTACGATACCCGAGATCGTTTCGTGCAAGTGGGACTCGCTCATGCAATAGCCGCCTCAGGGTTTCAAACGTCATTAATTTTGGGTGTAATACTGGGTTTGACATCAAAGGCGAAAAAAGGAACCCAAATTACACTTGGCAGCATAGCTCTCATTCTGTTCTTAATTCTAACAGGTTTGCAACCATCGGTACTTAGAGCCGTGATTATGGGATTTGCGGCACTCATTGGAATTGGATTAAGACGCAAAGTCAAACAGTTGGGATCACTGCTGGTTGCGGCAGTAGTATTACTGCTATTTAATCCTCTATGGATTTGGGATTTAGGATTTCAACTCAGTTTCTTGGCAACGCTGGGGTTAATCGTCACAGCATCCCCGATCATAAAACGTTTGGAATGGTTGCCACCAATTCTTGCATCTTCAATTGCAGTTCCCCTCGCCGCTACAATTTGGACATTACCCCTTCTATTGAATGTCTTTAGTGTAGTAGCACTTTACACTTTGCCAGTCAATATTCTTTCCACCCCCTTGATCTCTGTTGTCAGTATCGGTGGAATGGTAAGCGCCTTGGCAAGCCTAATTTTACCTGATGCAGGCAGCGCCTTGGCTAATTTGTTGTATCATCCAATTCATTGGCTGTTACAGTTGGTGGAATTTTTCGCGAGCTTACCAGGAAACACAGTTGCTGTTGGTAGCATATCCATTGGTCAGATGCTGGCAATATATACATTAATTATCTTGGCATGGGTGGTGCGTTGGTGGCAAAAGCGGTGGTGGTTTGCTGGTATGGTTGCCTTGGGTTTGGTATTCATCCCAGTTTGGCATTCTGCCACCACCCTGTTTCGGATAACAGTGCTAGCAGCTGGCGAGGAACCAGTTTTAGTAATTCAAGACCAAGGAAAGGTCACACTCATTAATAGTGGGAATGAAGGTACGGGACGCTTCACTATACTGCCATTTTTACAACAGCAAGGTATCAATAAGATAGATTGGGCAATTGCTTCTGATTCCCATTCCAATGGCAACAATGCCTGGGTGGAGGTATTGCAACGTTTGCCAATTGGAGTTTTCTATGACTATTCTCCTACTTTAGAAAATTCCATAACGAGTCAGGTGATTCAAAAGGAAGTGCAAAAGGGTAAGGGAATTTACCAACCTTTGTCAGTCGGTCAAACTGTCAATACTGGTTCGATAGTCGCGCAATTAATCAACAACGAATTGCCCATCTTACAGTTGCAACTTTTCGGGCAAAATTGGCTGTTAGTGGGTGAACTCAAAACACCTCAATTGCGTCAGCTATTGCAAGCTGGAGGTTTAGCTCGTCCGCAAGTATTGTGGTGTCCTGGTCAGTCTTTACAAGAATTAATTCCTGCTTTACAACCACAGGTGGCGATCGCCACAAGCACTAAGGTTGACCAAAAAACGCTGTCTGAATTGAGCCAAAGTCAGACAAAACTGTTCTTTACAGGCAGAGACGGCGCTATCCAGTGGACGCCCAACCGACAGTTTGAGACATTTATTCAGGCAGCAGAAAATAAAACATCTATTTTCTAAAAAACTGGCAATTCGTGATATATTTATTACGATAGGAATCTCATGCCTTTGGAGAGGTGGCAGAGTGGTTGAATGCGGCGCACTCGAAATGCGTTTTAGGGCAACCTAACGGGGGTTCGAATCCCCCCTTCTCCGTTTAACAGCAATGAATTAACTTCAGCTTTTCTAGGTGGTGCAGCTTACCCTGTTTCAGGGCTTGAAACTGCTTTACAAAAAGTGCAATTTATGCCAAATGTTTCAAGCCTAGTTTGTCATTGCGGCAAACTAGGCTTGAAATTGCATGGCAAAGTCTATTATCGCTTAACAATTTGAAATCAGCGGTCAATGGGCGGTACTGGACTCGAACCAGTGACATCCTGCTTGTAAGGCAGGCGCTCTACCAACTGAGCTAACTGCCCGCTGTTGCACACAATAACTAATGTTAGCACACAAATTCTCAGAACGCGATAGTATTTTTGAAAAAATTTTTCTTTGGTCAATTCCAATCTCTTCTATGGTATCCTGCATTGAATTTAGTGCCTACTGAGTCGCAATGGCTTGTATATTTTAAATCAGCGAATCATAAAATTGCTTATGCCCTCTGGTCGGACTCACGATCGCATTACTTTATGGGCTTTGCCGTTGGTGACTGGTGTAACTTTCTGGCAAACCAACAGCGGTAACTTGACTTTGTTGGTTGTCGGTGGGTTTCTGTTCGGAGGGCTGATGTTCGGTCCTGACTTGGACATTTACTCCCGCCCCTACCAACGCTGGGGCTTCTTGCGCTTTATTTGGTTACCTTATCAAAAAAGTCTGCGCCATCGTTCTTTATTCTCTCACGGACCAATCATCGGCACGACGCTGCGAGTCGTTTATTTCGGTGGCTTAATAGCGATCGCGGCAGTTTTCGCTTTGTTCGTTGCCCAAACGCTGTGGAATGTGCAGTTAAATTGGCAGACTGTAGGCGAAACTGTCACATCTACGCTGACTCGTTACAGTACGGAATTTCTTGCCTTATTTTTAGGACTGGAACTTGGTGCGATGAGTCATTCTCTCAGCGACTGGGGGGGTTCAGCATACAAGCGGGTGCAAAAGCAGGGAGTTCGTGGATTGCTACCGCCACGTGCGAAAATGAAGAAACGTAAAGCGACGAGTCGTGGTAATCCTCGGTCGAAAGGGTCAAAGTTGAACCTGGGAAGCGGGGGAGACAAGGGGACAAGGAGACAAGGGAAAAAATAAATGTCTAATCTTGAGGACGCGAATCAAACCCAGAGGAACGCTGAGACTTTGGCGGCGTTACAAGAATTAATTGATATAGTGGCAAAGTTGCGCTCTCCTGATGGGGGTTGTCCTTGGGATTTGGCGCAAACTCCCCAAACGCTGACAGCATATGTGATAGAAGAAGCTTATGAAGTGGTAGACGCTATTAATAGTGGGGATAAAGACGCTATTGCTGAAGAACTGGGCGATTTACTCTTACAAGTTGTCCTACAATCACAAATCGCTGGCGAATACGAACAATTTTCTTTGAAGGAAGTGGCTGAAGGGATTTCCCAAAAACTTATTCGCCGTCATCCTCATGTCTTTGGTGATGTGTCGGTGCAAAGCGTTGATGAGGTGCGGCAAAACTGGGAACAAATCAAAGCTGCGGAAAAAGGTGAACCATCGCCAGATAGTCAAACACTCAGTCACAAGCTAGGTGGCTATGCACGTAAGCTTCCGCCATTGATGGCAACAATGAAGATTTCGCAAAAGGCAGCGGCTGTTGGATTTGAGTGGGAAAATATTGATGGGGTGTGGGACAAGTTTAATGAGGAATTGACGGAATTTAAGCAGGCTTTGGAACACGAAACACCAGAACGACAACAAGCTGAGTTGGGTGATTTGCTGTTTTCTCTTGTCCAGCTTGCCCGTTGGAATAATCTTGATCCGGAAGCAGCTTTGCAGGGAACAAATCAGCGGTTTGTTCAGCGTTTGCAAAAAATGGAGGCATTTGCTGACCGTCCTCTTTCTGATTACACTTTAGAGGAATTAGAAACGCTGTGGCAACAAGCTAAGGCTCAACTTGCACAAGAGTAGAAAAACCCGGTTTCTTAAAGAAATCGGGTTTGGTGTTTCTACTACCTTCTCATTGTCTCGACGTGGCTTTAGTGATGAATTTTGCTGAACTCAAACCAAGTGCGATCGCCAACAACGCCATCTTGTGGCAAACCTACACGCTTTTGGAAAGCTTTGACTGCGGTTTCTGTGCGGACACCAAAGTCACCATCAACATTACCACTATAGTCGTTGGTAATTAGCAAGATTTTTTGAATAGTGGTTACTAGGTCGCCTTTGCTACCTCTTTTCAGAATTGGCATATCGACTGGTCCACCTTTGAAAAGTGCCCGCCAAGTCTTATCGCCAACAATACCATCTTCTTTTAAAAATACGCGGTGTTGGAACGCTTTGACAGCTTTTGTTGTTGCTGGACCAAAAATGCCATCAATGGCACCTGTGTAAAGCTCGTATTCCTGTAACAAATCTTGTAGTTCTTTAACTGCTTCGCCTCTGGAACCTTCTTTAAGTTCAGGTTTGTTAAGTTGAGCCTCGGCAGATGGTTGAGTAGATGTCATTTGTCGTTTTTCCTAAATTTGTTTGGGTTCGATATTTCTAAAGTATGGTTAGCTACCTGGTTCAAACCTCACCCGAATCGAGTACTTTTTAATACCCAAGTGGTTCACCCGATAGGAGGAGGGCGAGATGGAAAAGTAGCGAGGATAACAAATGCCTAATGCCTAATAACTGTTGATAGGATTGGGGAAAGGCATAAAATGACGTGATTTTTGAGCATGACTATTTCTGGTGAGGATTTATCAAACCTAATTGCAGTTGCTAAAAAAACCCGACTGGCTGCACTCAAGCTGGCGGTTCTCTCAACTGACGCGAAAAATCAAGCTATTGAAGCGATCGCCCAAGCTTTAGAAGCTGCAAAAGATGAAATTTTACAAGCAAATGTTGCTGATTGTCAAAGAGCGACTACAGAAGGAATTGCTAAGCCTCTTTATAAGCGCTTGCAGTTAGATGAACATAAGTTAAGAGATACCATTACTGGTGTTAGAGATGTCGGCAAACTCGCTGATCCAGTTGGTGCTATACAGATTCACCGGGAACTCGATAAAGGTTTAATCCTGAAGCGCGTCACTTGTCCTTTGGGTGTTTTGGGTGTCATCTTTGAAGCACGTCCGGAAGCGGCAATTCAAATAGTCACTCTTGCTATCAAGTCGGGAAATGGCATTATCCTCAAAGGTGGTAAAGAAGCAACTCGTTCTTGTGAAGCGATAGTTAAGGCGATTAAACAAGGATTATCTCAAACTGCTGTTAATCCAGATGTGGTGCAGTTATTAACAACACGAGAAGAAATTTTAGAACTTTTGAAATTAGATAAGTATGTTGATTTAATTATTCCTAGGGGTTCTAACTCTTTTGTAAGATTTGTGCAGGAAAATACTCGCATACCTGTATTAGGTCATGCTGATGGAATTTGTCATCTTTATGTAGACAAAGCCGCAGATATTGAGAAAGCCATCGCCATTACAGTTGATGCTAAAACGGGCTATCCTGCTGCTTGCAATGCTATTGAAACTTTGCTAGTTCACACGAGCATCGCTCAAGAATTTTTACCAAAAATTGCTGAAACTTTGCAAAAAGTTAATGTGGAATTAAGAGGAGATGCACGCAGCCGTGAGATTTTGTCAAGTATCGCAGCCGCAACAGAAGAAGACTGGGAGACAGAATACTCTGATTTGATTTTGTCGATGAAAGTCGTGGATTCATTGGAAGATGCGATCGCCCACATTAACGATTATGGTTCCAAGCACACTGATGCAATTATCACTGAAGATGCAGAAGCTGCTGAAAGTTTCCTCGCGCTGGTGAATGCAGCAGGAGTTTACCACAACTGTTCTACCCGATTTGCTGATGGCTTCCGGTATGGTTTCGGTGCAGAAGTCGGAATTAGTACTCAACAAATGCCTCCTCGTGGTCCCGTTGGCTTAGAAGGTTTGGTAACATACAAATATCAGATGACTGGCAATGGTCATATTGTGGCTACTTACACAGGTGCAGATGCCAAGCCCTTTATCCATAGGGATTTATAGTAAATTGACTTTGGTTTGTAGTTGCGCTTGAGTGTAACTACGAACCACCTATAAGCTCTTGCCAAGAATTGGTCTTATATTTTTTCCCTACAAATCTATAGGGTTGGGTATTGTCCATCCTAGAAAATATATTGATTTTGTGTGGATTTACCTTAAATCTCTTAGAACAATCAAATTTATGGAAAGGAAACCACACATGGACACAGATGGACATAGATAATTGCTCTGTGTTCATCTATGTTAATCTGTGGTTAGAAATCTTCCTTCATACTTTTGTAAAAAGTTTTTTTATCATTGATAAATCATTATTTGATATCAAATGGTTTTCACTTATTTCAATGAGAGATCTTGAAAAAGAATTTATTAGTAATAACCGAATGTTTTTTCAGCAGTATATAAAATTACGATTTTAGGTAATGACAGGGAGAGCATCTTTCTCTAAATCTTTTAAGCCACTGCTTTAAACAGAGCTTTTTCTTTATATACTAAGACGATGAAAGACGAGGAAAAGACAAAAGAGCAGTTGATTGAAGAGTTAGCTGCACTGCGCCAACACCTTTCTCAGTTAGAACAATTAGCATCTCTTGAGCCTGTTGCTGAAGAGGCGCTACGACAGCAACACGAACGGGAGCGACGGCAACAAAAAGAGCAGGCTCTGAATCGGGTGATTCAAAGTATCCGTAATTCTCTAGACTTAGAAACAATTTTTTCCACAGCAGTTAATGAGATTACTCAGCTTGTGCCAGCTGATCGAGTTGAAATTGTGCAATATCTACCCGAACGGCAACTGTGGCTGAATGTCGCTGATTATCATCAAATTCCAGATTTACCAAGTGCTTTGGGAGTGGAAATTCCCGATGCTGACAATGAAATTGCTGCTCGACTCAAGCGATTAGAAGTTGTTGAAATCGAAGATGCTAGTGCTTGTTCAGACGAAATCAACCGCACCTTTGCCGAAACTTATCAGGGAGCATGGTTGCTGGTTCCAGTGCATTTTGGCTCTACTCTTTGGGGTAGTCTTAGCCTGATCAGAAATCAGCACCCTTTTTCTTGGCAACAGGAGGAAGTGGAATTAACTTGTGCAGTGACTGATCAACTGGCGATCGCCATTCAGCAATCTACGCTCTTGTTACAATTACAAACCGAACTGGCTGAACGTAAGCAGGTAGAAGCTGCTTTGCAAGAAAAGCAATATTTTATTGAGCGGATTGTTGAAACAAGCCCGGATCTGATATACGTCTACGACTTACTTGAACAGCGCAACATCTATGTAAACCGACAAGCTGTTGAGATTTTAGGCTATACGTCGCAACAAATTGAAGCCATGAGAGAGGCAGTATTGCCTAATCTCGTTCATCCAGATGATATGCCACGAATTAAAGAATACCATAAACGCTTTGAAAGTGTGAAAGAGGGTGAAGTTCTCGAACTAGAGTACCGAATGAGAGATGGTAATGGCGAGTGGCGTTGGCTGCGTAGTCGAGATACTGTGTTTACCAAAAATGCAGATGGCTTGCCTGTACAGGTTTTGGGTATAGCTTGTGACGTTACCGAACGCAAGCAGGCAGAAGCAGCAATTTACTTTCAGGCGCATCTGCTATCAACGGTGGAACAGGGAGTGATTGCCACTGATTTGGACGGAACAATTATATACTGGAATCGCTTTGCGGAAATACTCTACGGGTGGGCAGCGCTGGAAGTCATAGGTCAAAATATTTTGGAGGTTCTTTGTGCTGAAACTTCACAAGAGCAAAGCGTCCAGATTATGTCTCAGGTGCAACAAGGTGAAAGTTGGTCTGGGGAATTTTTCGTTCGCCATCGAGACGGCACCTTGTTCCCAGTTTTAGTGACTGATTCGCCCATATACGATGACAAAGGGGAATTAGTCGGTATTGTTGGCGTTTATGTTGACATGACTGTACGCAAGAACGCGATCGCAGCGCTGCAAGAAAGTGAAGAACGATTTCGCACTATGGCAGACACAGCCCCAGTCATGATATGGATGGCTGGTATTGACCAATTTTGTCATTATTTCAACAAGGGCTGGTTGGAATTTACTGGACGCAGACTGGAACAAGAACTAGGTGACGGATGGGCAGAACTTATTCATCCCGACGATTTACAGGTTTGCTTGGAAACCTACACAACTGCATTTGATGCTCGCCGCAGTTTCACTATGGAATATCGCCTCAGGCGTTTTGATGGTAAGTATCGTTGGTTATTAGATACAGCTACCCCAAGATTCCATTCAGATGGTAGTTTTGCGGGTTACATTGCTTCCTGCATGGATATCACAGAGCAAAAGCGGACGCTTGAAGCACTGCAAGACAGCGAAGCGCGATTGAGGTTAACTCTGGAAGCCGCCCGCGTGGTGACTTGGGACTGGAACATCACAACCAATAATGTTGTGGATGATAACCCAATGGAACCCCTGTGTGGTCTTCCTTTAGGCTCCCATGAGCATTCGTTTGAAGATTTTCTCAATGCAGTTCATTTTGAAGATCGCGATCGCGTCCTTGCTGCCATTACAGATGCTATTGAAAATAGGACAGATTATGAAGCCGAATTTCGATTAGTATCACCTGATGGTGCGCTGCATTGGATAGAAAATAAAGGGCAAGTCTACTATGACCAAACTGGTAGAGCAGTCCGTATGCTCGGTGTCGCAATGGACATCACCGAGCGCATACTAGCAGAACAGAAAATCCGCGAACAAGCGGCTTGGCTAGATGTCGCGACAGATGCCATTGTGGTTAGAGATTTACAAAACAAAATTGTCTTCTGGAACAGAAGCGCTGAGCGTCTTTACGGTTGGAAAGTACAAGAAGCTCTGGGCAAGGATGCCAACGAGCTGTTGTTCAAACAAACTTCGCCGCAGCTAGAAGAGGCTCTGCATCAAGTTCACCTTACAGGCGAGTGGTATGGTGAGTTGCATAAAGTGATGAAAGATGGCAAGGAAATCATCGTCGAAAGTCGTTGGACACTAGTACGCGATGAACGCGGGAACCCAAAATCAATTCTCACCGTTGATACCGACATCACGCAAAAGAAACAACTTGAAGCCCAGTTTCTCCGCGCTCAACGACTGGAAAGCCTCGGCACACTTGCGAGCGGTATTGCCCACGACCTGAATAATATACTGGCTCCGATGCTCATGTCTGCTCAACTTTTGCAGATGAGAATTTCCGATGAGCGGAACCAGCAATTCCTCCAGACATTAGAAACAAACGCTCAACGTGGTGCGGCTTTGGTTAATCAAGTGCTATCGTTCGCACGCGGTGTCGAAGGTAGGCGCACGATTTTACAACTACGGCATTTGATATTGGAAATTGAGCACTTTGCCAAGCAGACATTTCCCAAATCTATCGAATTTTGCACTAATATTGCACCAAATCTTTGGACTGTTTGTGGAGATGCGACACAACTGCATCAGCTGCTGATGAATTTAGTTATCAACGCTCGCGATGCCATGCCAAACGGCGGCGTTTTGAGTATTTCTGCGGAAAATTTCTTGATTGACGAAAACTATGCGCGGATGAATCTTGATGCAACTGTTGGACCCCACATTATGATCACCGTTAGGGATACTGGAATTGGTATGCCCGCTGAAGTCTTGGATAGAATTTTTGAGCCTTTCTTTACAACCAAAGAGGTTGGCAAAGGTTCAGGGCTTGGTCTTTCAACGGTGCTTGGTATTATGAAAAGCCACAGCGGCTTTATCAGTGTTTCTAGCAGTGTTGGTAAAGGAACACAATTTCAGGTCTTTTTAAAAGCAGTTTTAGAGAACGAAACACCGCCAGCAGAAACTTTGGAATTGCCTAGGGGAAATGGAGAATTAATTTTGGTAGTTGATGATGAGACTGAAATTCGAGAGATTACCAAAATCACGCTCCAAAGTTACAACTATAAAGTCTTGACAGCTTGTGATGGCATTGAGGCACTTGCATTGTACGCTCAACATCGGGAAGAAATCAAAGTCGTGTTTGTGGATATGATGATGCCAGTGATGGATGGTTTAACCACGATCCGTGCTTTGCTAAAAATGAACCCATGTGTCAAGATTATGGCTACCAGCGGACTTTCCGACAACAAGCAACGGACGGAAGCCCTTGGCGTCGAAACATTTTTGCCAAAGCCCTACACGGTTAAGCAATTGTTACAGGCATTACACAAAATTCTAAACTAATGCTTTGAGCAACGCTTGTAGTTTGAGTTGAACTTCTGCAAGTTCTTTGTCAGGATCAGAACCAGCAACGATACCAGCACCTGCGTAAAGTCGGGCGCGATCGCCATCTATGAGTGCTGAACGAATTCCCACAATAAACTCACAGTTTCCCTCCAAGTCTACCCAACCCAGTGGCGCAGCGTATAAACCCCTTTCAAAACTTTCGTAACGACGAATTTCATGGCAAGCAACTTCTCGCGAAGCACCTGCAACTGCTGGTGTAGGATGCAGTTGGGCGACTATCTTTAAAGGATGTACTTTATCAGGAACTCCGGCGCTAATCGGCGTCCACAAGTGCTGGATGTTAGATAATTGCCGCAACCGAGGTGCTAAGACTTGAGGTGACAAACCCAGTTCAGACAGACCTTGAGTGATAAAATCAATCACCAACGAATGCTCGTGCCTTTCTTTCATGCTATTGAGCAAACAACTGGCATTAGCAGCATCTTCAGCAGGTGTTTTACCCCGTGGTGCAGAACCAGCCAAAGCATCAGTCATTAACTGTTGTTGCTCAATACTAATTAAGCGTTCCGGACTTGCCCCGATAAAATTCTGTCCCTTGCCGTTACCTATAGAGAACACATAACAATTAGGATGCAATTGTCGCAGGTTATTTAACGATTGAATTAAGTTAAAAGGAGCATTTGACCTCACATCAAGTGCATCTGCCAAAACAATTTTATTTAAATGATTAGAGCGAATTTTGTCCAACGCTGACAAGACTGAACGCTTATACTTTTGAGGATTCGCAACCGATTGTTTGCTAAATTTTGGCAAAGAATAATCAAGGCTTTGGGGCTGATATCCTATAGAATTGATAATTTCAATCTTGCGCCAGAAAATTTGCAGAATTCTTTGAATATTGACGTCAGAATTGATAATTGTATTTAAAACTAATACGCAACGCTCATTTTTAACAGCCACTTGCCAACGTGGGAGAAAAATGGTAGCTGCTGGAAATGGATAGTCTAGTTGGGTATTTTGGTCAAAAAAACTAAAACTACATAAAAATTGAGTTCCTGAAAAAGCTTGGTTTGTCCTAGAAAAGCAAACTATCTTTTGAAGACACTCTTTGATAAACTCTTCTGATTTAGCGAAACGGTCTTTCCCTACAATTTCTAATTTGGCAACAGCATCAACAGCAGCAAGCGCTTCCTTTTTTCCTTTATTCTCCCAGTAAAAATTGATTTTGTTTGGTTGTGCCAAGCGCTCAAGTACAAAAAGGGGATCAACCCAGTCAATCTCCAGGGAAAGACTTGCAATTTGTGTGACATTATTCCTGATGCAATTTTGCTGAACAGCTAAAAGAAAGCGGCATAGTTCCTTATTATATACAAAAAAGTCAGCGTTACATGGAGAAACTGTCATGGATCTAGAAAGAGTAAATTTTTCTAAAGTTAACTTCCAAAAGAGTGATAATTCGTGGTCGTATTTCTACAGGTAACACAAAACAGTCGCCTTGTAACCAGCATAGTGGCTCTGTCAGATTGTGGTTTGGCAAAAACCTGATTGCAGTGGCAAGTTTATGCTGTCATTTGAGAGTGAGAAAGACCATAACCACGTTAAGTGCGTTAATGCACCTGATTAATGCTTCACTCTTACAGAGAAAGCGGCTTTTTTGAATGTGTTGTCTGTATATGGTGTATTTACAAACCATAAGAACTTTTGCTGAAAAAGTTGTTGGCAATTTCATTACTCACGACTGATGACTACAAAGCTGATTTCTTATCCCAACACTAAGTTATGGATGGCGGCAATAAAACCGCCAATGTACAGCGTTGCTCTTATGCCCATCTGGGTAGGAACGGCGATCGCTTTTGCGGAAACTAAGATGTTTCATGGAGCAGTTTTTTCTACTTTCTCAGTGGCTGCAATTTTTATTTTGGCTTGGGAGAATCTCAGTAATGATGTCTTTGATTCAGAAACAGGGATTGACAAAAATAAACACCATTCTTTGGTGAATTTAACAGGCAATAAGCTATTAATATTTTGGTTGGGAAATTTATTTTTAGGTCTGGGTTTGCTGGGAATAGTAGCAATAGCTTGGTGGCAACAAGACTTAACCGTCATAGGAATAATTGTGCTTTGTTGTGCTTTGGGCTACACTTACCAGGGACCTCCCTTTCGTCTAGGGTACCAGGGTTTAGGGGAAATCATTTGCTTTTTTGCCTTTGGTCCCTTAGCTATAGCAGCAGCATACTACAGTCAAACTGCTAGCTGGTCAATGATGAGTTTCGCAGCTTCGGTGATTGTTGGAATTGCTACAAGCTTAATTTTGTTTTGTTCGCATTTTCACCAAGTTGAGGATGACATAGCAGCAGGAAAACGTTCGCCAATTGTCCGCATAGGAACACAAAAAGCGGCTCAGTTGTTAACTTGGTTTACTGGTAGCATTTATGCCCTAACTTTGCTGTTTGTGATCTGTGGAATTTTTCCCGTGTGGACTTTACTAAGTTTTGCGAGTTTACCCTTTGCCCGAAAGTTATGTAACCATGTTCAGCAAAATCATAACCACCCGCAAAAAGTGAGTAACTGTAAATTCATTGCCGTATCAGTGCATTTTTGGAGTTGCTTGCTGTTCGGTTTAGGATTTTTGCTTGCAGGCTTTTAATGCAGTATCGATTTGAGTTTCGTCCTTACCAGCAAAGATTTGTGCGATCGCTCTTCACAAGTCACGGAACCTGGGATGTTCGCGAAGGCATTATCCTGCGTCTCACCGATGAAACAGGAAAAATCGGCTGGGGGGAAATTGCGCCCATCAGCTGGTTTGGTTCCGAAACCCTAGAACAAGCTCTAGAATTTTGCTACGAGCTTCCAGAGGAAATCACACAAGAGATGATTTTCTCTATCCCGGATCAATTACCCGCGTGTCAATTTGGGTTTGAGTCCGCTTGGGAAACGAACCGCCTTCGCGTTCGCGGAGCGTGCGCTTTGCGCTTAGCGTGTCCGAAGGACATAGACGCCAAGAACGCCAAGTTTTTTTGCTACAGTGGTTTGTTACCAGCTGGAGAAGCGGCGCTAGAGGCGTGGCAGAAGCTGTGGAACGAGGGATATCGTACCTTTAAGTGGAAGATAGCTGTTTATCCCATTGTTCAAGAACTGGAAATTTTGGAACGACTCACTCAAACTTTGCCAGCCTCAGCAAAACTGCGATTAGACGCCAACGGCGGACTCAGCTATGAAGAAGCTAAGTTATGGCTGCGGGCTTGCGACAATATCAAGGCAAATGACCAATTATGGCTAGAAATTGAATTTATTGAACAGCCTTTATCTGTGGATCAATTCGAGGCAATGTTGGAGTTGAGTTATGGCTATAAGACGGCGATCGCCCTAGATGAGTCTGTCGCCACACTTAACCAACTAGCCAGATGCTTCAAACAAGGTTGGCGAGGAATTTTTGTAATTAAGCCTGGGATAGTCGGTTCACCATCGCGTCTGCGTCAGTTTTGCCAACAGCATAAAATTGATGCTGTCTTTTCATCCGTTTTTGAAACCGCAATTGGTAGACAAGCTGCACTCCAGCTAGCCGCTGAATTATCTCAGGCTAACAGAGCAGTAGGTTTTGGTGTCAACCATTGGTTTGCCCAAGAAGAAACTTTGCCAGAAGATTTATGGAAAAAACTTTAGAAAATCTTGTGCAGCAAACATTTTACCAGCCTCTACCTAAAGACTGGTTAATTTGTGATGATAGCGATTTATTTGCCCAGTTAAGCGAACAACTCTATTTAGAATTAACGCAGTTTTCATATTATCGAGGCACACCACTGAAAATTCTCCTAGCTGAACGGGAACCAGTACGGTTTTTAGCAGGTTTTCTCGCTGCTTGTGCAGCTCGTTGTCCAGTTTTTCTTTGCAATCCCGATTGGGGGAAACAAGAATGGCAACAGGTTTTTGATTTAGTCAAGCCAGATTTAATTTGGGGACTAGGGACGAGGAACTGGGGACAAGACAATTCAAAATTCAAAATATGTCCTGCGGACACGCTACGCGTTAGCGTAGCTCCTCCGCAGGAGGCACAAAATTCAAAAATTCCATCACCTTATCACCCCACGTCCTTATCGCCTCACCCAGCACTGATCATGATTCCCACTGGTGGTTCATCGGGAAAGATGAAGTTTGCCATTCATACCTGGGAAACTTTAATGGCATCCGTGCGAGGATTTACAGAACATTTTTTGCTCAATCAAGTTAATTCCTTTTGCGTATTACCGCTTTATCATGTCAGTGGTTTAATGCAATTTATGCGCTCCTTGACGACTGGTGGAAAACTCGTTATTCTACCATTTAAAGAATTAGAGTTTGGTCAAATAAACACTATTGAGCCATCAAAATTTTGTATTTCTTTAGTACCAACACAGTTACAGCGTCTTCTACAAAATCCAGAATTAACTGAGTGGTTATCCCAATTTCAAACCGTACTTTTGGGAGGTGCGCCAGCTTGGAACGAACTTTTAGAAAAAGCAAGGTATTATAACATCCGATTAGCTCCCACCTATGGCATGACAGAAACTGCCTCACAAATTGCTACTCTCAAACCCGATGATTTTCTTAATGGTAAAGATAGCTGTACTCAAATCCTTCCCCATGCCTCTGTAAAAATTTGCAATGAGCAAGGCGAGGAATTGAATTCAAATCAAGTAGGAAATATCACAATTTATTCTCAATCTCTAGCCAGAGGCTACTATCCTCAGAATTGGAAAAATCAGGATTATTTGCAAGTAGATGATTTGGGTTTTTTAGATAACCAAGGTTATTTACATATCGTCGGACGTAACAGCGACAAAATCATCACAGGCGGCGAAAATGTCTATCCAATCGAAATTGAATCAACCATTAGAGCAACACAAATGGTAGCAGATGTTTGCGTCATCGGCATACCAGATAAACTTTGGGGACAAGCAGTCACAGCAATTTACATTCCGAAAAACTCGAATACTTCTAATTTAGAAATCCGAAATCTCCTAAAAGAGAAACTCAGCAAATTTAAAATTCCCAAACATTGGATTCCTGTACAAACCTTACCTCGCAACTCTCAAGGCAAAATCAATCGCCAACAGCTACAGCAAATAGCAACAAATTTTCTTCAAAACTCTCTTTAATAACCTCTCCTCTTCTTGGCGTTCTTGGCGTCTAAAGCCCTCCGGGCATGCGCCTGAGCGCAGAGCGCACGCTACGCGAACGGCGTAGGGCGGTTCGTTTCCTAACTTTTTCAAATAGCCTCTCTTGACTTTCTTCTCTCTACGCTCTCTGCGCCTCGGCGGTTCGCCTCCAACCATTCCGTCACTTCTTCTGGCAACTCTCTTTTAGTTCTGCTATTTGTCTCAATACAAACGTGTCGAGTCACTGCTTTAGCAGCCATCACCTCACCAACTATGACTTCATAAGCCACTTCAAACCTATCAACACTAAGCTGTTGTGGCATTAATCTAATAACCGAATTGTCCCCACAATACAGCGGACGGAAAAAATCCACACTAGTATGAACAATGGGAAAAGCCACAGATGGATTAGTGAAAAAATCTTTGAGGTTAATGCCAGATACAACTAGAGACTCTTCATAAGCTTCATGACAAATAGCCAAGATATTAGCAAAGTAAACGACTCCAGCGGCATCAGTATCTTGAAACCGAACGGTGCGATTATAAGTAAAAGGCATTTTGAAAAATTCAAAATTCAAAAATATATAGCAGACTATTTGTCGGCTATAGTAAATAATTTTACCGCAACCATGTGTTTTATCAGTTTAGTTTGTAGTAAATATCCTCAGAGTAAGGATTGAGGTAGGGACGCTGTAAATCAATGCCGAACCGAGTAAAATGTAGCTCAATTGCCCTGATCCGCTCCTGCGTTGAATTGTTACCTTGTTGCCAAACTTCCAACAAAGCATTAGCCACAATTTGACAGCGGTTCATTCCAAAACTTTCCTGTGCTGCAAATTTTTGGTTGACTTCTTCAGCTAAACCTAGCCCAGGTGCCAAAAATTTGGTAAATAAGGGGATTTCTTTGTGAAAATGCGATTGATGCTCTGCATAGACAGCCTGAAGGATTTTTCGCATTGCTGGGTAGTCTTTGCGTTCAAAGGACAGCACTCCTGAGTCGTAGCGTCCATAGGCTAATGGATTATGTAAAACCTGAAAATTAAAAGGAATTGCAGCAGCGTTCAGTTGCTGTGTGAGGCTGTCCATCAGGGCGATCGCACCAAATGGAGTGACATTAAAGTAAATTCCCCCTGCGCTCAAATCAGCATCTGGGTGAGCCTGCAAATCCTGTCCGACATTACTAACCGCTACGTAAAAGCCGTTTTCCAGTCGGTTTTTAGGCATCCAGATATTAATATACTCTCCTACTTTGGCGGTCTGTGTTGATGGTTCTAGGTTGCTATTGTACTCAACATACAATGTCAAACCGCCTTTGGTAACTGCGATACTACCATCTGGTTCCCGTCGCAACACCTGCCAACCAGGATCAAAGTAACCTATACCGTGATTGCTGGTATGTAATTGCTCGTAAAATTGCCAATCGATCTCCAAAATTGAATGGCTCTCCAGGTTTTTGTATGCTAAGTTATGACTCGCATCACCATCAAGTGACAATGTCGTTTGTAGCGAGCCATTGTAGTAAATCCCGTGAAGGAAATTTCGCAAAAGTAGAGCAAGATATTTGTGTTGTAAGGCTGGCGAATTTTGCCGAAATCGCTCTGCTATTTTGGCTGGTAGAGCAAAGGGTTGATATTTAGGGTGACGAATACAAAAATTAGATTCAATTTGGATATTGCTAGCAATATCTAATAGAGAATTTAGCAGCGGTTTGGTAGAAGACTCTAGCATTATTGGAGCTTATTAAATGAGAGTTCAGGGTAGAGAGCGTATCCCTCACGGGACGCTTTGCGACGAGCGCGAGTATTGAGGGAGGGTAGTAATTAAACAAAAGTGCGAAATGAAATTTTTTGGCAATTTTTGGAAAATTAAACCACAGATGGACACAGATGGACACAGATAAATTATCTGCGTGCATCTGCGGTTCTAAATATCCAAATCATACTTTTGTAAGAAGTCCATTGTTTATTGACTTCTCCATTCTCGTCACCTTCTCACATTAACAACCACGCAAACGAGTTTTGTCGTAATAAAGGCGAAGCAAGTTATTTTCTGTTTCTGGGTGAGAGAATTGAGCGAAGTTCCCAAAATGTTTTATAATCTCTGACTCTGCAATCCCGAAAACAGTCAGCACAGACTCTTGCGGTTTGGTGAGTAAACTTTTAGCAACTTGGAGCATACAAATACTTGAGTTATCAAAGTATTTGTGATGCTTAATTTTTGACTCAATTTGATGAATCAGAACTAAACCCGCAAACTTAATAACTCGTTGAACAAAGTCGCCATGATACTCAAGAATCATTGGGAAACAATCAAGATAAGCCAGAGTTAGGGCTATTATTGAGGGTTGGAGAACTTCCAATGGTACCGCTGCTAGAAGCAAAGATTCTTCTAACTCGATAGTGGGATCTACCACTAGACTTTCTAACCAAATTTTCAGATAGCTTGCTACTAAAGTTCCCAAATCAAAAGCAGGATCTCCCCAAGCACAAGCTTCCCAGTCAATGAGTCGTACAAGACAATTATCTAACTGATCCCACCTTGAATGGACTAAAATATTTTCCAATTTTAAATCATTATGAGTTAAGCAGCAGGGATTCCATCCGTATGCTAATTCTGCAATTGCTGCTTCCAAACTTTCATAATGTTGATAAAGAACGTAAAATTTCAGTGCATCTGTGGGAACATTCCCAAAAATCTCAGACCCAATTGACCCTATTCCTTGCGCTGGATTATAAAATTGATAGCGAAACTGTCCCTGAGGAGCAGTTGCCATAAAATCACGATATTCTCGGCGATTAAAAGTAGCACGATGCAGCGCTCCCAAGCTCGTGCCAATAGCACTTGCAATTGCTTTGGGAAAGTACAAATTTTTTTGATAAAAACTTGCTACTTCAAAATAT
Source organism: Kalymmatonema hyalinum WJT4-NPBG1 (assembly GCA_019359075.1). Taxonomy (GTDB): domain Bacteria; phylum Cyanobacteriota; class Cyanobacteriia; order Cyanobacteriales; family Nostocaceae; genus Kalymmatonema; species Kalymmatonema hyalinum. The sequence continues at coordinate 102,076 of JAHHIB010000011.1, read as the reverse complement.
TCCTTTAGGTAATTGCGAACAACAATAGATTTTTCTTCATCAAAATGCACTAGTAATGATGCGATCGCAGGAATATTTCCTAAAACTGGAAACTGCTGAAGCAATTGGTGAAACAGCCATTCATTGAAAAAGTCATGGGAGTTTGCATCATTATTAATGTATCGTTCCTGTTTAACTAGTAGCTTGTGATTTGCCGTCAAATTCACAAGCAAATTGCAATTTTTCATGCTACTTAGCGGTAATTCAGAATCGGCATATACGCCTTCTTCTGAGCTACACAGACCTGCTTTATGCAGATACTGGATAACATTATGAGAAGACAGTGAAAGTACCATGTATTATTTCCTATAGCGTAAAATTGCTTGGATAATCCGCTATTTCAGTATTGGCTTCGCTTCAACAGTATTCAGTAGATAGCAACAAGTGTGCGAGTATCAATAACGATTAACACAATCTACTAATATCCGATTTTTCTAAAATGAACCTGCCAAAATGGCAATGCTACCTTTACTATTGCTTTAAATTTTGCGTAAGCGTTCAGCCAAATCTTTCAAATGTCTGTGCCTACATAGTTAAGTTTATAAATCAACTTTTGTAAATTTACATTTTGATGTCCATAATGGCTGATAACTTTTGGATGATAAATATACATTAACAGACCTATCCTCCTACTTTACATGACATCCTAAAGTACATGACATATGAGTTTACTTCCGGAGCGTACCAATGATTTTGTTACTGTGCAATCTTGCTTTTTAGAATGACTAGTAGCTGAAATTCTTACAGCAACGCTATTGCGAAGCTTACATTTTTGCGAAGTATGAAATGACTTCAGAGAACTCACTGATTGTGCTTTTGAACTAGGCATTTTTTCACTAAAAATAAAATTTCATTTTCTGTCGTTTATGCAACATTTTATTGAAAATCCCAAAAATGCTAATCAACAAAAATTTTTACCTCTTCTTAAACTCAAAAACATTTTTTAATAAACTCTGACAATAATAAAAAACACTTGACAGCAAATATTGCTGAGGTAGGGTGTTACTCTACGCGTAAGCATTGCTGTTTTAAAGAAGGCATAACTCTATGGGCGTATACGTAAACGCGACGTACTACATTTACAACAATTTTCAGTCCCTTAGACTACGCCAAGAAACCTAACCCTCCTTCATTACTAGTATTTCGTCAAGGTAACTTTGAGGCGTAAAGTAGTTTAGGAATTTGTCTTCTTTTCCTCTTTCTTTGCGCTCTTTGCACGGCAGTTGCTTCAAGTCGGCAGAGCCGCCCAACGCACTGCCTCGCCTTTGTGGTTTTTTATTTCACCCTACATAGTTTGTGTGACTCAGTTGCACCACACCCTGGAGAATAGAATATACGCTACCCTTGCGGAAAGCCACAAGGATAGGGCACAGGCAAAACCTCCCTGTGTAGCCAAGCCTGTGCGTTGGGGAGCCAGCGCTATGCAGGAGGAGTCTCCTGACTATCTGGCGTCCGACGTGCGGCTTCCAGTCTCCAAGGCAAATAGAGGTTGTTGTAGATGCGGATTTGGTGTGACAAAATCAACTTTGAGATAATATAAATGTACTAATTTAACAACCTCGTTCAGGGAGAGTGGAGCTATGTCAAAAACCGAGAATGGTTATGACGAGTAAGCTTATGCTACCTCAGTACCGCCAGCTGAGTTACCATCGTCGCTAGTGCGACCACACCTAAAATAGTCATGAATCCCGCAGGCATAAATTTGCGTGTTTTAACCAGTCGAAATCCAAAAACAACTATCAAAACACCAGTGATCACAGCTGCTAACGTCAAACCCCAAGTTTGTCCTTGGAGATGGACAAAAGCAGCAATCATCAGTAGTAAACCACTGATGATACCACTAATAAGAGAAACTTTGCTATTCGCTTTACGGTAGCCAATGATGCCACCGATAATAGCTAAGATGCCATAGGCAAGGGCTGCAACAATACCTAAAGTCATTGTTAAAACCTATGTAGATTTTGATTTTGCTGCAAGCATCAGCAGACAATTTACCATAGCTATTTAGCTACATCACCATGATTGATTGATGGATAATAGAGCAATCGCAAAGGTCCAATATCTCCAGCGCCAAGCAGCGTCCCTCTTACTCTACCAATCCGTCCTCCAAGGCGAAGTGGGGATTGCATATCTTGACCTGTTACAAGCAATACGTTACACTGATGCGGACGCGCAGAGTTGTCTCCAGGCATACGGCAATTACTTCAAGTGCTTAGCTGCCAGACATCAAAACTGGGAGGAATATCTGATAACTCAAATTCTCAGAGCAGATAATCCTTTTACTCAGCTAGCTCAACAGCAAGAATTTGAGAATTTACCTCCTGCACTAGTAGCAGCAGTTCAGCATGATTTACAAGCGTTGCAAAATCTTTATGAGTGCAGCAGCGCTGCTTTGAGTCAGTGGGTGCAAGCCGTAGCTCATCTACCCGTTTCACCAGTTGTGTGGTATGTAGAGCAGGATAGAGTAGCAGGAATTCACGAATTACCGCTTATAGAGAAACTACAACAGTTGGAAAATTGGGCGGATGCTGTGAAAGAATTGGCAGCTTATTATCGCCAATTTGGTACAGGTTTATTTGCAGAGTATAAGGCTTTGCGTTGGCAAGCTGGGCAGTTTATTGGAATACGCTATCCGGATTCAGTTGAGTTGAGTCAACTCGTGGGTTATGAGTCGCAAAAAGAAGCTTTGTTGAAAAACACAGAGTTTTTATTATCCGGACAGGTGGCGCTACACGTCTTACTTTACGGGAGTCGTGGTTCCGGAAAATCTTCTTTGGTAAAAGCCTTGTTGAAGGAGTATGGCGATCGCAACTTACGCGTACTGGAAGTGGCAAAATCTGAATTGAAAGATTTACCAAAAATTGTGGAGCAGTTGCGCGGTGTCCCACAGAAATTTATCATCTTTGTCGATGACCTGTCTTTTGAAGAAGATGACGATGCTTTTAAAGCACTCAAAGTGGTTTTGGAAGGTAATTTAACCGCACGACCTCAAAACGTTGTTGTGTACGCCACTTCCAACCGCCGCCATTTGATTCGAGAGTTCTTTGCTGATAGACCATCTCCCAAGGACAACGACGAAATTCATGCATGGGATACTATGCAAGAGAAGCTTTCTTTTAGCGATCGCTTTGGGTTGACCTTAACTTTTGAAGGAGCTGATCAGAAAACTTACTTACAAATTATCCGGCATCTTGCGGCACAAGCTGAAATTGATATCAGTCAGGAAGATTTGGAACGCCAAGCTTTACAGTGGGCGACTCGCCATAATGGTCGTTCTGGAAGAACAGCAAGACAATTTGTTGATTTTTTGAAAGCAGATTTGACACTATCGAGTTCAACCCACTCTCCAGCGAACCCAGAATTATGAAATAGATAGATTTCATTTTTAATTTTTCTTTATTGTTGTACGAAAATGATGACACCGATAGCTTTCAAAGCGACAGTGTGAGGCTTAGTAATTTAGAAAATGCTTAGGTTGACGACTTGACTATGTTAAAAACAAGCAATATGCAATCAGCAACGGTGAGCAATCGACTTATTATAGGTATAGTTGCCTTTGGCGTGAGTTTTGGTCTTAGTCTCGTCCTTACCTGGGATTTTAACAAAGCCGTTCTCACAGGTGTAATCACTGTACCTGCGACATATCTATCAGCATTATTTGTAGATAAAAGAAGAAGAAATCATGAAATGCTCATTTTAGATTCCCTACAAAGGCGAATTAGAGACCTTGAGGGATTAAAGTCGCGCTTTGTTGCAGAAATGAATCAAATTGAAGCACATAACGCCTCATTATATGCAGAGTCAAGCAAGCTACAAAACCAAGTCTTAGAACGACGTAACCAAAGAGATACTCTCAATAGAGAGCTAAGCACTTACATTGTAGAAAAAAAACAGTTAGAAGCAGAAATAAACTATTTACAAAACGAGCTTCATACATTAGATAAATCAAAAGTAGAACTCAATAATTCCTTCTCTGCCCTAACAGCCGAAAAACGCCGTTTAGAATTGAATCATAACGTTTCACGTGCTGAAATAACTCAACTGCAAACTCATATAAGCGAACTTCAGCAGCAAAAGCAAGAATTAGAAAGTAACTTAACTCTACTGAACAGATTAAAGCCTCAATTAGAAGAAAGATTACACGACTTACGAGTCCAAATACAAAAGTTAGAAGCTCAGGAAAACCAGCAAAAGCAATTTATTTTAGATAAAAAAGCTGAGAAAGAACTTATAGAAGCAAGCCTGAATTCCTTACAAACCCAACTTGCACAACAACAAACTCAACTACAACAGTTACAAGGGCAAGTCTCAGTCTTGCAAGAAGAACGCGACCAGTTACAAAGCCAAGTTTGGGAACTCCTTCACCAATTGGAAACCCTGACTACTCAGGAACAATTGAATGAAAACGAACAGGAAGATAGCGAAGAGTTCTTTCCTTTCTCTGAATTTATAGAATCCTTAGAACCAATAGAGACTGGCGAGAAGCTAGAAAAATTCTCTGAAGAATGGGCTGAATTTATCGAACAGCTACCCGCTTATGAAATTCAGGTATTAAAAGCTATTGTAGAGCAGGATAACCCTAATAGCGCTATTAAAAAAATTGCTGAAGAAAATATTACAATGCCAAATTTACTGATTGATTCCATTAATGAACGTGCTAATGATACTATTGGTGAATTAATAATTAACCCAAGTTCAGAAACGCTAGAAATTTATCAAGAACATATGACAAATGTAAAAAAAATTATTGCAATGTACGAGGGTAAAATGGCTGGACAAACCTCATCAAATTAAATCTTTATATTAGATTCCTATTCCCAACTTCAGCCTGGGAAAGCTTTCACGATTATGCTCTACCTTTGGTCAATTGCAGGAAGCAGCAGCCTACTGAATGCCTTCCCACGCCCTTCGTAGGAACGAGAAAAATGAGGTGCAGTAATCTAGATGACAAAGCTCAAAATCTCGAAAAAAGTATCAACTGCTTTGATAAATTCTCTTGGTGCCGGAGTCGTACCCAGAGTTGGGCTGGAACACATAGCAGTAGGACGCGAACAAGAACTCAAAAGCCTATTGCAAAATCTTGATGATATAGCAGAAGGGATAGCAGCATTTCGCTTCGTCATTGGCAATTACGGTTCAGGCAAAAGTTTCATGCTGCAACTGCTTCGCAACCGTGCTATGGAACAAGGTTTTGTTGTAGCAGATGCTGACTTATGCTGGGAACGCCGACTCGCAGGAAGCAACAACGAAGGGTTGGCAACATATCGAGAATTAATGAGTCACCTCGCCACAAAAACTCGTCCAGATGGTGGTGCGTTGGTTTCCATCTTGGAAGGATGGATTAATAAAATCCAACAAGAAGTCGCCAAAGAAACTGGGATGCGTCCCAATGACGAAGGTTTTGATGACAAAGTTGAAGAAAAAATCAGGGAAGTTGTTCAGTATATTGAGGATTTAGTTCACGGATTTGATTTTGGCACCGTCATTGTTGCCTATTGGCGTGGTTATCGTTTGGATAATGATGATTTAAAAAATGCCGCACTACGATGGCTGCGGGGCGAATTTACAACCAAGATTGAGGCAAAAGCCGCCTTAGGAGTGCGTGTCATCATTGATGATGAAAGTTGGTATGACTACATCAAACTCATAGCTAAGTTTGTTGGTGAAATTGGTTATAAAGGTCTTTTAATTCTGCTTGATGAAGCTGCACATTTATACCAAATATCTCCTACAGTAACGCGGGAAAAAAACTATAACAGACTGCTGGGGATGTTCAACGACACCATGCAGTGTAAAGCAGAGCATCTTGGCATTTTTATTGGTGGTACTCTAAGATTTTTAGAAGACCCAAATCGGGGGCTTTTTGCAGATGCTGCTTGGCGAAGACGGACAAAAGAAAGTCGTTTTGTGACTCAAGCGGGTGTGCAGGAATATATGGCACCAGTGATGCGTCTTAACACACTAACAGAAGAAGAAATCCTCGCGCTTTTGCAAAGATTAACAGAAATTCATAGTATCAACTTTGGTTACGAAAAGACTTTAAAAAGCCGTGATTTGAAAGATTTTGTTCAAGAAATTGTTAACCGATTGGGTGCAGAAGCTTTGCTGACTCCAGGTGAAATTGTGCGGGATTTTCTTAGTGTGTTGAATCTTCTTTATCAAAATCCAAATATTTCTTTTGGTGAACTCATTCATGGTGCTAATTTTAAACCTACCGTTTTGGGTAAAGATACAGATGCGGATGAGGATGATGTTGCGGAATTTAGTTTATAAAAAAACCATAGAGGACACAGACTTAGAGGGTGCGTTAACCTAATCCTGTCAAGGTGTAAGTACAAGATGAGCAATGCTGCATTTTCCAGACTCGCCCCTTTTATCCAAGAATATATTTACAATCAGAATTGGACTGAATTAAGAGCAGTTCAAATCGAAGCTTGTAAAGTTATTTTTGACAGTGATGCTCATTTGCTAGTTGCTGCTGGGACTGCTTCTGGGAAAACAGAAGCAGCTTTTTTACCAGTTTTGACTTTATTACATGAAAATCCTTCTAATACAATTGGCGCACTCTATATTGGTCCTATTAAAGCTTTAATTAATGACCAATTTGAACGTCTGAATGATTTGTTGAGAGAGGCAGATATCCCAGTTTGCCATTGGCACGGGGATGTTAGCCAAAGTCATAAAAGCAAGCTTCTTAAAAATCCTAGGGGGATTTTACAAATTACACCGGAATCTTTAGAAAGCTTGTTAATTAACAAACATCATGAGTTAGTGCGTTTGTTTGGTGATTTGCGGTTTGTCATCATTGATGAAATTCACGCTTTTATGGGTTCGGAACGGGGTTGTCAGATTCTTTGTCAATTGGCACGGTTGGCAAGGGTAACGCAAAGACAACCTAGAAGAATTGGTTTATCGGCGACTCTCGGTGATTACTCATTGGCTGAGGAGTGGTTGCGTTCTGGGACTGATAAGTTGGTGATAACTCCGAATATTGAGGGGGGAAAACGTCAGATTAGACTTGCTGTGGAGCATTTTTATGTTTCTGAAATGAACCGCAGAGGCGCAGAGAACGCAGAGAGAGGAAAAGAGGAGAGAGAAGGAGGTATAAGTGCATATGATAAATATATTTTTAATCTAAGTAAGTCTCGTAAGTGTCTTATTTTTGCTAATAATAAATCGCAAACGGAATCTGTTATTGCTTCTTTGCGTCAAGTCGCGGCTGTTGAGGGGTATCCAGATATTTATCATGTGCATCATGGCAGTATCTCTGCTAGTTTGCGTCAAGTGGCTGAAGCTGCTATGCGTGAACTCAATCATCCAGCGGTGACTGCTGCTACGTTGACTTTAGAATTAGGTATAGATATTGGTTATTTAGAGCGAGTTATTCAGTTAGAATCGCCTTTTTCTGTTGCTAGCTTTTTACAGCGGTTGGGACGTACTGGAAGAAGAGGTGAAGCGGCTGATATGCGGTTTATTTGCGCTGAAGAGAAAGTATCTTCAGAAGCATCGTTACCGCAACAAATTCCTTGGCAACTTTTGCAATGTATTGCAATTATCCAACTTTATTTGGAGGAACGTTGGATTGAACCGATAAAGCCTTTAAAATATCCTTTGAGTTTGTTATACCATCAGACGATGAGCATTTTAGTAGCAACAGGGGAACTTTCACCTGCTGTTCTTGCTAAACAGGTTTTAAGTCTGTCAACTTTTGCTGCTATTTCTCAAGAAGATTTTAAGTTATTGCTACGTTATTTAATTGATATTGACCATCTTCACTTAACTGAACAAGGTAAGTTAATTATCGGTTTGGCAGGGGAAAAGGTGGTGGGTAAATTTCAGTTTTATGCTGTCTTTCCTGATAATCAGGAATATATTGTTAAGTACGGAACTACAGAAATTGGCAGTATTGTTACGCCATCTCCTGTGGGGCATTCATTTGCATTGGCAGGGAAAACTTGGGAAGTTGTAGATGTTGATTTTAAAAGAAAGGTTATTTTGGTGAAGCAGGTAGAGGGTAAAGCTAGTATTTATTGGCGGGGTGGTAGTGGCATCATTCATACAAGAATTTTGCAACGAATGCGGCAGGTGCTTTTTGAGGATGTAGAGTATAGTTACTTACAAAAAAATGCTTTAAAGCGTTTGCAGTCAGTTCGTGAATTAGCAAGAGATGCTGGAATAGATAAACGTAATATTTTGCAATTAGAAAAAGGTAAGTGCTGGATATTTCCTTGGATGGGTACTGTCGCTTACCGTACTTTAGAAAGGTTGCTTAACCGCTTTTGCCGCGAATCATTGGAAATTAGCGGTATCAGTGGCGATAATCCTTATTTTTTGACCATTAAATTAGCTCCTAAAAAAATTGAATATCTTTATTCTGAAATTGTTTCCTTATGTGAACAAAGAATAAAAAATGAAGATTTACTCAGTGATGCTGAAGCACCACAACTTGAAAAGTATGATGAATTTATTCCTTACCCACTTTTACGTAAAGCTTTTGCCAGTAATCATTTAGATATGTCGGAACTAAGGCAACAAGTCGCTTTTTGGCAACTTTATAATACTTAATATTATTACTTCAACTTTGTTTGCGCAAAATTTAAATAAAAATTTAAGACTATTAAACCACTCTTGCAAATCTTGCAAAATCTAAAAATAAAGAAAATGGAACCACAGATGGACACAGATGGACACAGATAAATAACTAGGTTAATCTGTCTGTATCTATGGTTTTAAAGTTCAATCCACGCTTTTCATTACTCAAATGGACTGGTCTATAAGCAAGCGACTTGACAAGCTACAGTCAAAAGAAATACAAATGTAATATCACATTTTAATCTAAGGATTGCCTTTGTTGCCTGTCATTGAGTAAAAACGTCATTTTGGGCTGATAGCTCTTTTCTAAGCAGTCCAAATTGCTATGAGTTCGCACTCCGCTTCTGGTGCGAGCAATTTTTGTATTCATTTACGACCTCAAAGACATCTCAACAAAGGAATCTTACATGGAATTCAAGCCTCTTTTTACAGGCAAGTTAGTTCGTCTAGCTGCACCTCAACCTGAGGACAACCAGTATTTTGCTAAATGGTCTGAAAATGACGAGTACCTGCGGGTTGCGGATAATGATCCAGCGCAACCGATAACTCCTGAAGGCTGGACACAGTTTGAAACAAGTGTTCTCAACTCACCAAACAGCTTCCACTTCCGTCTACGAACCTTGGCTGATGATACGTTAATTGGCGGCGTTGGCTTGTTTCAAATCCAATGGATGCATCAGGTTGGGTCATTAGGTATTGCGATCGCCGATCCCGCATACTGGGGTAAAGGCTATGGCACAGATGCTTTGCAACTCATTCTTGGTTATGCTTTCCGAGAGTTAAACCTTTACCGAGTAGGATCATCTACGATCGCCTACAATATCCGTTCGATCAAGGTACATGAAAAAGTAGGGTTTCGTCAGGAAGGTGTCCAACGTAGCTTTATTCAGCGTGAGGGACAGCGCTTTGACGTGATTCTATATGGTCTTCTGCGCCCCGAATGGGAAGCACGGCAGACACTATAGACGTCGTCAAAAACAGACAACCTTTTGACCGAAACTATCGGTTGAGCTATCAAACAACTTGACACTTGACGACTGTTAAAATCCGCTTACTTTAGAAACGGATTTTAACAGTATCAACTCCAATGATAAAACCTTACTTACCCCAAAACGACCCAAATCCTCAAAGACGTCAGGAATGGCTCAACAGGAACCGGGAACAGTATGAGTTTGATTTAGATTACCTTTATCCGATTCCGTATCTCAAACAATTACCGATAGGAGAAAATTTTTCAACAAGATATCTGGCACAGGCTACAAGCGCGTTCAGCAAATTAAATGCAAATACGTTAGCTGCCAAGTTCCACTCTCTGTGGGATCCTTTAAATAAACTTCAGGACTACGAAGACTTCTTCCCAATTCTACCTAGACCTAGTGTTATCAAAACTTATCAAAGTGATAACGCTTTTGCTCAGCAGCGCTTATGTGGCGTGAATCCAATGGTCTTGAGTAGGATCAGAGGAGAAATGCCAGCGCATGTCCAATTTTTCCTCCAAGATGTGCAAGCCAAATTTGGGAAATCTCTTGAATTAGAGAAGCTACTCAAAGAAGGCAACCTTTACCTGGCAGACTATACATCTCTATCTTTTATTAAAGGAGGGACGTACCAGCGAGGAAGAAATTATTTACCAACTCCTATAGCTGTATTCTGCTGGCAAAGTTCAGGCTATAGCGATCGCGGTCAACTTGTGCCAATTGCAATCGCCATTGATCCGACTCAAAACACTCACTTCCTGACTCCCTTTGATCAACCACTATCCTGGTCTTTTGCTAAGCTTTGTGTCCAGATAGCTGATGCTAACCACCATGAAATGAGTTCCCATTTAGGTCGAACTCACTTGACAATAGCACCGTTTGCCATCGCATCTGCCCGACATCTCGCTGAAAACCACCCTCTTAGTCTGCTGTTAAAACCGCATTTCCGCTTTACACTAGTGATCAACAATGCTGCTCGTGCGTCCCTCATCCAAGAACAAGGACCTGTTGATGAACTCCTGGCTGGCAGTTTAAACGAATCACTAACAATAGCCAAAGATAGTTTTAAGACCTGGAGTTTAGACCAGTTTGCCTTTCCTAAAGAAATTGCCAATCGCGGCATGGATGATGTCAAGCAGCTCCCCCATTATCCTTATCGCGATGATGGTATGTTGGTTTGGAATGCTCTCAAGAAGTTTGTGTCAGGCTAGCTAAGGCTTTACTACAAAACTCCGGATGCTCTGAGTCAGGATTTGGAACTCCAAAACTGGACGAAATCTTTGTTTGATCTGTTTTCCTTAAAAGGTATGAATGCCGTTGGTGTGACTCGCGGCAAAGGAATGCTTGCCAGGATCGAGACTGTTGAACAGTTGATTGATATTGTGACTGCCATAATTTTCACTTGTGGTCCACAACATGCAGCTGTTAATTTTCCCCAGTACGAGTACATGGCGTTTACACCAAATATGCCTTTTGCACTTTATCAGCCGATGACTGAGGATTTCTCTGTTCCAACCAAAGACAACTTAATGCCATTTCTTCCACCTCCTCATCAAGCTTCAGGTCAGCTCTCAACTACCTACCTACTCTCCTCGTTCCGCTATGATAAATTGGGTCACTATGAACAAGAGTTTCAAGACCTGGCGGCGCAAAACTTGGTGATTCAGTTTCAGCAAGATTTGAATGTAGTAGAACTTGAGATAGAAAAAAACAACCGCAGCCGACTCATTGAATACAACTACTTAAAACCCTCTTTGATTCCTAATAGCATCAGCATCTAAAAACATTTGTCATACGAGAAAGCACTCTCATGATCTCGAGAGTGCTTTTTACTTTTTGCAAGTCCCTTGGAAAAACCAAGTTTCTAAGACTTTATTGACTACTTAGCGCCCATCTCGAACACTGCGCTACGAGTAAAGTCAATCCGTTGCTCAAAATCCAAGCCTTTGATTTTATTCACAAAGTCGTTTGTTTCATCGGGCAATTTATAATCAGAGGGTACTTGAGTAACAGTACCATCTTCCATTGCTCGTGCCAGTCTTAACCACACATCGAGTTTAGCGCTAGAGCTTACAGCTTTATAGGCGTGGCTAATCTCACTATCTGCACCAGCAACGATATCACGCTGTGCTTGCAGCTGTTGTTCTTTGGGTAGTGCTACGATTGTGTCGTACAAAGCTGCAGCGGTGTCTTGTGCAGAAGTTTGATTTGCTGGTGTCAGTTGATCTTTGATGTCTAAGTAGCCGAACCACAGCAAAGCGAGCTGTGTATCCACATCAAAGCGGCGGAACTGTTGTACAGATTCTTGTGTTGTTGAGTCGCTAGTGAAAGTCATAAAAATCTCCAATTGCTTACTAAACACGCAGTTGCCTAGGTTACTCACATCGGTTACCAGCAACTGCTTTACATCACTTAATGAACATTTAATAAATAAACAGCAGGATATTAACCCTGCTACAGACATAAAAGGCGATCGCTGCTAAAGACAGATGCAATTAACACATTTTCAGTTATAAATGTGTTCACTCTTACATATAAATGCAATTTTTTTTTTAATTTTTATTTTAAAAGCAATTCTGTTCAGATAAGATAATTTGCATATTCATCACATAAGACGTTGCAATGCAACGTCTGTACTTACTAATCTCTGAGAATTCCGATACCAGCTTTTCTTTCTATATAATCTGCCAAGCTGATAAAATCATCACGCGGGTAGCACCTTCCACCAATCAAGTCAAATGCTAATTGGCTCGATGGATTTTCTGGATTTTCAAGAATATGTATTCCCCAGTAATAAAGTTGTTCACTAGTGCGAATACAAACTTCTGTTGGATCTATACAATGAAACTTATCATCTGTTTTAATAATGTCTTGATACGTCTCGAAATAAACTTTTCTGAGAAGACTTAATTTTTGAGTACCGGGATTTTTGAAGTTATTAACTAGGACAAACAAGTGAGCATTTTTGTTGATGAGACGTATTTCTGTCACAGTATCTCGAATTACTTTGCCATGCTTGTTTATCCCTAGTGGATTTAAGGTTGTTGGGATGATGCAATAGTGAAATTTTTCAACTAAATGTGTCGGATTGCGTTCAATTGCGGGTGAACAATCGCAAATAACTATTTTACAATCACGAGCAGAATCTTCATGCCAATCCCTGCCATCAAAGACTTCAATTGTGGTTCCCATTCCTCTAGGATTAGGAACAAAAACACCATCTCCCACGAGCTTTTGCAAATTTTGTTCTGGATCTAAATCTACAAGTGCCACATTGAATCCTTGTAGTGCAAACGCTCCTGCTAAATGCCCTGCTATAGTCGTTTTCCCTACTCCGCCTTTACAGGTAAAAATGCCAAAATAAATCTTTTCTGGTTGAGTTGAGTTGTGATTAACTTTATCTTCGTAATCAGCGCTATCAATCCCAAGAAGCTTATTTTCCTTAGCAATTCCACAGCGAATTTTAGTATCTTTACCCCAAGATCTAATTAAAGCGAGTGTAGGTCCGCTGAAACCTTTTGTTGTTATGAATAAACCAAAATTAAAATTTTTCCCCTCATCAGAATCTAAAAAATTGGCAAATTTTAAAAGCTGTGGTGCTGCTACATTGTTTCTGAGCCACTTGAGATGAACTGCGCCAACTAAGTTTCCTTTTTTAACAACTAAATCGTAGCCAGGCTGATTTGATTTGGCAGTTATCACTGTCCAACCTGCCCTATGGAGAAGTGTTGCTACGTGCTGTTCAAAATGACTGTAGTCTTTTATGTAAGCAAGCTCCATAGATTTGGTTTGGAGATACAGTATAGCCTATAGTAGCGTAAATTACTTTGTGATTGAGACGGAATTTAGTTTAACATTTACAAAAACTTTCATAAATTTTTCAAAAAGTCGTCCCGTATTCTATACGCGTTCGGACATGATTTGTTAAGCTGTTAACGCTGGTAGGAGGAGTAATGTCAGCGCAATGCACTGGTTGTTATCTGGACCTCTAAGCGTCGAGAAGTTGACGGTTAATATTGCAGGGTTGCCAGCATCGTTACAAAATACGAAGCTGGTACATATGTCAGACCTGCATTACGACGGTAAGCGGCTGTCAGAAAAAATGTTGGAACAAGCGATCGCTCTCAGTAACGAAGCTGAACCAGATTTGGTTCTATTAACAGGCGACTATGTGACTGACGATCCATCCCCAATTCATCAGCTGGTGCTACGACTCAAACATCTGCAAAGTCGCGCTGGGGTTTATGCCGTACTTGGCAATCATGATCTACATTACAGCCGTTCAAAAGCAGAAGTGACAGCTGCACTTGATAGTATCGATATTAAAGTTCTTTGGAATGAAATTGCATATCCTTTAGGAAAAGAATTGCCACTCGTCGGGTTAGCAGATTACTGGTCACGGGAATTTAAACCTAAAGATGTGATGAATCAGCTAGACGGTGCTACACCGTGCATCGTACTATCCCACAACCCAGATAGTGCTGAGATTTTGCAAAAATGGCGAGTCGATTTGCAACTGTCTGGTCATACCCACGGCGGTCAAATCGTACTCCCAGGAATTGGTCCTGTGGTGATGTACTATAAAAAACTTATTCGCAAACTTCCCAGAAAACTGCGGCGATGGATACCATTTTTGCGAGGAGACTGTTCTAAAGTCGTGAAACATTGGGAATGGGCGCAGGGTTTCCACAAAGTGGGAACGAACCAACTCTACATTAATCGTGGGTTGGGAACCTATGCACCAGGACGTTTGTTTTGCCCACCGGAAGTGACTGTGATTACTCTAAGTGGCGATTAACGATTAAACCGCCGAAAGCTACCATGGAATCTATCAGGGGCTTTCGGCGGTTTATTTGTTTGAGACGATTTAGAAGAGTTAAAAATCAGAGGAAAGTAACTAGACTAACGTGGACAACTTTCGCAACCACTCTATTCACAATTGTGTGTTCTTTATTCCAGCTAGGCAGGCATTTTTGTTGATACGTTCAAAAACCTCCAGAACTCATCACTCAACTTAGGCGAAAACACATTATACAAAACACAACAACTGAGAAATGATTGCGAATCAATTAGAGCGGGAGGCACAGGCTCTAATACTTTTAGATGTTAGATGATTTTCTAACTTCTGGGTGCCTATATTTAAAGTAGCATTGCCCAGTTGATGGAGGTCTAGAAATTTACCAAATTTTATAACGGTTCATCCGTCTTAACATTTTCCAAAATTTCTTATAAATATAATCTTGTTTTACATTTTTAAGTAGACAGGCGGAAATAAATCGAGCTATATAAAGATTTGTAAAAACGCCTGAAGCCTTTATCAATGGCTAATGACAGTCCTTAACGAGTGAACTTTATTTGTACCGACCGACTTACTGGAGAAGTCGATTTGCCAATGTTTGAGTTGATAAGAAGAGCAAACTGGCGCTTTTAACTTGTGCCAGCCTCAATTGCAAGGCAATAACATGACACTATTATCACCATTGCCACCGACTGCTAGCGTTTTACCATCTGGGCTGAAAGCTAAGCAATAAATAGGCTGTTCAATTTCAGTGAAAGTACGGATTTCCTGTCCTGTATCCACCTGCCAAAGTTTTACTGTCTTGTCTTTACTGCCACTTGCGATCTGCTTGCCATCTGGACTGAAAGTAACAGAAAACACATCATCTGAGTGTCCCGTAAGAGTACGGAGTTCTTGACCGGTTGATAGTTGCCAAATTTTAATTGTCTTGTCTGTACTGCCACTTGCGATCTGCTTACCATCTGGATGGAAAGCAATAGAATGAATTCCTCCCAATTCCTGAGAATGACTTTTAAGAGTCAAAAATTTATTTTCAGCCAAATACCAAACTTTGATAGTTTTATCGTTTTTAGCCCCACCACTCGCTAAAATCTTGCCATCCGGACTGAAAGCAACGCATAAAACCTCGTCACAATGCCCGTGGAGTGTAGATGTTTCTTTATATGTATCTATAGACCAAAGCTTTATGGTCTTATCTTTACTACCACTGGCTAAAGTTTTTCCATCTGGGCTAAACGCAACAGAATAAACCTTTTCTTTATGTCCTGTGAATGTACAGATTTCCTTTGCTATAGAGATATCCAACAAGCGAATGGTTTTGTCGTCACTTCCACTTGCCAAAATCTTGCCATCAGGGCTAAATGCTAGGGAATTGACTGCTTCAGTACAGGAAAACCCTCCGGTTTCCTTGAGAATACGGGGTTCCTTGTCAGCCAAATGCCATATTTTGATGGTTTTGTCATCACTTCCACTGGCTAATATTTGCCCGTTGGAACTAAAGGCGACGGAAGTCACTTTATATGAAACTTTTTTAACAGTGTTTTCAATTGTTAAATTCTCTGTTGTTGGCGCTAATGTGGGTGCCGTTACAATCGGCGCGAGTACTTCATTGGTTCTGTTATTTACCTGCTTCGAGCTTTGTATTACCGTAACTGGGGATAAGGATGGAGAAGAATTTGTGCGTTGCTTGTTTTGCGCGACGGGTGCTGGTGATTTAGTCGTTGGTTGATCTGGGTGAGGGCTGAAACCTTCTGGTTTTTTCTTTTTTTCGGGCACATTTTGGTATTGCTGTTTGATTTGAGATAACTCTTGTAGTTCCGTCTGAATGACGGCGATCGCATACTGGAATTCCTGTATCTGCTTTTGAGTATTTGTACCCAATTGTTGTGTGAGGGCGTCGAGTTGAGTCAAGTGTTGTTTCATCGCATCGACATTTTGTTCGTTCACAGTTCGCTGCAATGCTTGTATATGGTGCTGAGTGTATTGATTCAATTGCTGTGTAAACGAGTCCAGTTGAGAAAGACGCTGATAAAGCGGGTCAATCTGCTGTTGGGTGGTTGTAGTCAATTGTTGTGTGAGGGCATCGAGTTGAGTCAGGCGTTGTCTCAGGGATCCAGTATTTTGTTCTTGCTGAGTTTGCTGTAATGCTTGTATCTGCTGCTGGGTCGATTGACTCACCTGTTGTGTCAACGCATCAAGTTGTGCAAGGCGTTCATAAAGTGGGTCAATCTGCTGTTGAGTCGCTGTACTCAACTGTTGTGTCAAGTTATCAAGTTGAGTCAGGCGCTGTCTAAAGGTATCAATATTTTGTTCTTGCTCATTTTGCTGTAACGCTTGTATCTGTTGTTGAATTTTTATAGTGATCTCTAGCAAAGAGGCATGAAGTTGTTCAAATTGCTCTGTAAAAATATTAAAGTCTTGCTCCTGGTTGTTTCGTAATTCCTCAAGCTGCTGTTGGGTTGTGGTACTGAGTTTTTGGGTGAAAGTATCAAAGTTTGCCAGCCGCTGTCGCAGAGGGTCAATCAGTAAGTCAAGTTTGGCAATTGTTGCTTGTTGTTGCTGCTGGGTTAAAGACTTTAACCTTTCGCGATTCGCGACGTTCAAGCAAACTGTTACAGTCAGAGGAGCAGCTGCATAAATCATCTGTTGAGTGACAGCCGCTGTGACTAATCCTAGTGCAGACAGAGAGAGGGAGGCGTATTCGCTAACTTCTAGCCAGTGGAGTTTGGTCATAATAGGGAGACTGCTGTGCTTGGTCCTCGAATCAAAAAACAACTTGAGTGCGTAACGCGGTTTCACAAGCCTATCCTCATCTTCTTCCAATAAATTTCTCGAATCTGTGCTTATCCTGTCCCATGTCAATGGAACATGACAAAAACAAGTGCATCAATGCTTAGAGACTTCATCGCCAGCCCCGATTGAACCCTAGCAAGGACTTTATCCACCGCAAAAACCTTTCTAACAGGATTTTCAGCTTTGATTTTCCTCGGGTTCTAGGGTCGTGTCTTGATGATGGCGATGCAGAATAAGCGTGTCTATTTTTTAGCTTCCCTTCCATTTGTGCAGCTTTGTTTAAATCAGCAGTGGCTCGATATTCATATCCAAGTAGGGAGCAGATAAAGCCACGGTATTTGTACGCTTCGATGTAGTCAGGATTGAGGCGAATGGCATGAGTAAAGTCTGTCAGTGCTTCCTGGTATCTTCCTAATTTTGCATTCTCTGCTCCCCAGTTGTAGAAAAGTTCGGCGTTGGAGCGATTTGCATAAATTTTTGTTTCTTTTGCTTGACTAGGCTGAGGTGCAGAACTGGGCAGATTAGATTTAAGCTTGTTGTAAGCTTCGTTGATTTGTTTAATTTTTTGTTCTGCTTCCTGTTTCTTCTGTGGATGAGAAAACCGATCAGGATGCCAAATCTTAACTAGCTTACGATAAGCTCGCTTAACCTCTGTTGGCGATGCACCAGGTTTCAGTTCCAGGATAGAGTAGGCATCATTTATGTTAAGGCGATCGCTCATACAGAGGAATTTTGCACCATGGTAAATCTATGTTAACTATTCCCACAAACCCTGATCATTCAAGCCAAACACCCCACAGCGGTTATCACTGGGACGGTAGTAGTCGTCGCTTCTTTGAAGGTTGGTACTACCGCGTCACCTTGCCCGCAGAAGGTCAAACTTTTGCCTTCATGTATTCTATTGAAGACCCCATCGGCGGTAAACCCCATAGTGGCGGCGCAGCACAAATCCTCGGCGCCAACGATGAGTATCTGTGGCGGACTTTTCCGGATGTGAGCAAATTTTGGGCGAGTCGTGACGTCTTGGGCTTCGGTCATTGGGGTAAAACAAACCTACACATTCAACCTGTGTACTTACTACCACCCGAGTTTGAACGCCATGTGCAAGAAGGCTATCAAGCAACAGCTACCCTGAATCAGGGGTCAATTCACGATCCTGCGACTGGTCACTACTGTCGTTGGCAGTATGAAATTCAACCTGTTTACGGATGGGGTGATAAAGGAAGTATTCAACAATCAACAGCAGGTTGGCTGTCATTTTTGCAGATTTTTGAACCCGGATGGCAAATTTTAATGGCGCACGGCTTGGCTTCCGGTTGGATTGACTGGAATGGCAAACGTTATGAATTTACCAACGCCCCAGCTTACAGCGAGAAAAATTGGGGAGGCGCTTTTCCCCAAAAATGGTTTTGGATGAACTGCAATAGCTTTGAAGGCGAAGATGACCTCGCCCTCACCGCTGGTGGCGGACGGCGCGGTGTTTTATGGTGGATGGAATCTGTGGCAATGATTGGCATACACCATCAAGGCAAGTTCTATGAATTTGTACCTTGGAATTCCCAAGTACACTGGGAGATTCAGCCTTGGGGTAGATGGCAAATGAAAGCGCGAAATTTGCAGTACGAGGTTGAAGTAACAGGAACTACCGATTTACCTGGTACTCCTCTACGTGCACCAACAGCCAAAGGTTTGATATTTTGCTGTCGTGACACTATGCAAGGTCAGTTAAATTTAGAACTGCGAGAATTAGGTATTGGAAAAAGAAAAATTATCCTGAAAGCACGTACTTTTCTGTGTGGATTAGAAATAGGCGGCGGATCCTGGGACAATTCTTGGCAGTCGCGCTAAAACTGCTATTATCAAAAATAGTAGTTATTTGGGGCTGTAGCTCAGCAGGATAGAGCGAGCGCCTCCTAAGCGCTAGGTCGCCGGTTCGAATCTGGCCAGTCCCGTCGTCTGATACATTCGATAAACTAGTCAAAAAACCTTTGTATCTGCTTCAATAGCGGAAACAATTGTGTTTTGAGTCTAGAAATGTTTCTTATTTATAGGCACAGTTGATACCAAACCTGCGTCTGTTATCTCCACCAGCTCCTCTTATTGCAAGTTGCGGCTTGTCAAAAAAAGATCGCATCAGCGGTCTTTAGGGGAAGTATCTGGAGCAGATTTGGTATAAGCAGCTCATGCAACTCAAAAGTACTATCAAATAGAAATTTGGCTATACTTTTCAGGATTCTGATAATCTAGATTATTATTCTTCTGGCAATAAAATTCTGTTCAAGCAACCGAAGTGATAGACCCTTGAAAAAGACAGGATTTAAAGGTATTTCTTCTCAGTTTATGCTCCTAGCCCTACCACTGATGATGTTGTGGGGTTATAAAGAAATTCAAAGCCAATTTGTGCAGCCCCAAGCAATTTTAGTCTTGGGTGGTTCGACATCTAAATTAGAGCGAGAGAAGTTTACAGCAGATTTTGCCCACAAACACCCGAGTCTACCCATTTGGATTTCTGGGGGTAGTCCTCCAAGGGTGACCAAAAAGGTGTTTGCTAAAGTAGGGGTTGATCCAAGACGGTTACACCTAGATTACAGAGCAAATAATACCGTAGAAAACTTCACTACAATAGTTGACGATTTAAAAAAAAGTGGGATAAGAAGTGTATATTTAGTGACCTCGGACTACCATATGCGCCGTGCCAGAATTATCGGTGAGATTGTTTTGAGTAGCCGAGGAATTGATTTTAAACCTGTAGCAGTACCTTCTGAAAATTCTCCTGAACCCATTGAAAAATCTATCCGTGATGGAGTCAGAGCTATAGTTTGGGTAGCAACTGGTTATGGTGGTGCTCACGAATTTTACAACAAGCAGTGAAGGTATGTTACTTTGCTTCAAAGACAAAGCTCTTTTCAACGCTTTATTTAGTTTTTTGCAAGGGGTTTAATGAATTAAAAAACTCTATAAAGAAACCCGGTTTTAAGAAACTGGGTTTCTTTGTTGCCATTATTCTATATTTTGTTAGGCAGCAGCTTTTTCTTGTACAAGTACGTAAGGCTGGATAATCAGAGTGTTAAACCGCTTTGTATGCTGAATGTTCCACTCTCCCACTTGTGCCGTTGAGGGTTTGGTAATCAGTGCCTCATCTATCCATGTTTGCACTTTCAAGGTATTATCGCTAGCGATCGCTACCCCCACATCAAGTAAATCCAGTTCTACTGCCACTAAAATCACGGCATCTCGTTGTACATGGGGAATTAACCATTCCCACTCCGCCTCATCCAAATTTTCTGTTAATTCCGCTCTTAAATCTGTATTAGCCATCAGTCATTAGTCAGTAGTCATTAGTTACTATTTTAAACAGATTTAATATAAACCAATACGGTTGGCATAAGACTTGCTCCCCCCAACCCTCCTTACTCAACTTCTGATTTCATTTCATCAATTTCAAATAAAGAAACAATTACCCCAGCAATAGGAATAGAAATAAAAATTCCCAATAAGTTTGCGACTCTAGCCCCAACAAGCAAAGCAAAGAATACAACTACAGGATTAAGATTGAGAGCACCTTGCATAATCCGAGGTGAAATCAAGTTATCTTGTATTTGTTGAAGTATGATGCAAGCTACCAAAACTTTGAGCCCCATCCAAACGCTTTGTGATAACACAATTAGAGTAATGACACCCACTCCTAAAGTGGCTCCTATGCCGGGGATTATGTCAAGAATTCCAACTATAACTGATAATATCAATGCAAAAGGTACTTTGAGTACCAAGAGAATAATGAAAGTTGAAGATGTCAGAAATAAGGTTAATATTAACTGCCCCTGAAAAAAACCTAAAAAGTTGCGCTTAATGATTTTTGTAAATTTATTTCGTCGTCGCTGTGGTACTATCTTTATAACAAAATGCCAAAGCTTTTCGCCATCTAGCAACATAAAAAAAGCGACAACTGCAATCAAGATAAAAGTCACAAAGTTAGTGATAAAGCTTTGAAAAATATTTAAACTGTTAACAAGTAAGGATATAGCTTGATTTCGCAATTGTTCTTCGAGCGCGCTTAAATCTATTTGCAGATTCCGGTTACGAAAAAATTCCTCCACTCGCTCTATGAGGGGTACTAAAGAGTTTAAAAATGCACTAACACTATCAATTAATTGTTGTCCCTGAGATAACACTGTTAAGCCTACAGTAATTGTCAAGCCACCAAGAATGACAATGCTTAACAAAAAAACTACGAAAACCGCTACACCGTGAGGTAAAAAACCCCGCAGCCATTGTACGGGATAGCTCAACAAAAAAGCTAGAATAGTAGCAAATGTGAAAATAACGATAACTGGTTCAAAGTATGCTAGAAGTTGTACAACTGCCCAGCCAGAAGCAACTAAAAGCAAAAAACGAACTAACGCCAGATTATTCAGGCGATCCCACAAATTGTTGGCATCAAAACCGCTCATATACTGTTTAGGAAGTATGCTTTAACAAGAGCCTAATTATGATTAATTGCGTCCAGCAATGTGGAACAAGCATAAGTTTGAACTTAAGATTTTAGATTAGGGGTTTGTGGTATTTTTCCCCAGTGGTGGACGCAAAAAATATATCAATTTTTAGATAATTATTTATGCCCGTTAGCGATTTAAGATCTAAAATCCAAAATCGCATGGTTTTAAATTTACACAAATTCAGCTGCTCTTGCCACTTCCTTTAAGCATATTTTCAGGCTTTTCCAAATTATCTTCCCAAATCGTGGAGTGCATTAATCACTGCTGCACACTTTTGCGTGACCGCTTCCAATTCGTGTTTATCAGTAGAACTGGGAGCATCAATCAAATCGCCAATCCGTACTGTTACTGGGACTGGACGAGGAGTGATCGAACCTTTTTGCTCGATCGCCTGGGTTCCCCACAAACACACGGGCAAAATTGGGACTTTTGCTTTAGCTGCGAGCAGCGCTGCACCGCGTTTAGGCTCTGTAATGCGTCCCTCTGGCGTGCGAGTCCCTTGCAAAAAAATACCTACAGCCCATCCATCATCAAGATACTTCAATGCCGCACGGATAGCACTGCGATCGCTACTACCCCGACTCACCGGATAAGCACCGTACAACTGAATTGCTTTACTGAAAATCGGGATTTTAAACAGCTCTTCCTTTGCCATATACGCCACCGGACGGCGTACGGAATTAGAAACAATGGGTGGGTCATAGTTACTCGCATGATTGCTGACTATCACCAGTGGTCCGGTTGGAGGGACATTTTCGGCACCATAGATCCTTCCTTGAAAGTAATTGTGGAACATGGGACTGACCACCGACCACTTCAAGGCCTGGTAAAGTAACAAACTTAGATACGGTTCGCGGCTTTGAGACATAGTGAAGGGGGGAGATGAGGGAGTGGGGGAATGAGGGGAATAAGGGCAGACGAAGCGAGTATTGAGGGAGTGAATTTGTCTCGCTCTAGTTCCCCTAGTTCCCCTAGTTCCCCTACATTCCTAAATCAGCTAGACTACGGATATTTTCTAAAATTAAGTCAGGGCAAGTACGTTTAATTAAACCAGTTAGCACGTTACCAGGACCAATCTCTACCACTCGCTCGATGCCAATTTCTGGTAGTGCTAGTGAAGTTTCTCGCCACCGCACTCCCCCAGTCATCTGTTGTATCAAGCGCTGTTTCAAAACAGTCGTATCAACAGTGGGAACTGGTTCTATGTTTGATAATACTGGTACAAAAGCTTGTTGAAATTCGACAGATTCTAAAATATCTTGGAATTCAGCAGCAGCAGCTGCCATTAAGGGTGAGTGAAATGCTCCAGAAACATTCAAGGGCTTAGCACGCTTTGCCTTGACTTGGGAGATCACGGCTTCTACTGCTGCGGGTGTACCTGATATGACCACTTGAGCCGGACTGTTATCGTTTGCCAGCACCACATCGGGAGTTTCGGCAATCACTTTTTCCAACTGTTCGCGATCAAAATTCATTAAAGCCGCCATCATACCGCCAACTGCGGCGTTGTCCATAAGTTCGGCACGACGTTTCACCAGGCGCAACCCAGCTGACCACTCGAACACGCCAGCCACGTAGAGAGCGACGTATTCTCCTAAACTGTGACCTGCAACTAAATTTGGTTGTTCTTTTTGTTGCAAGATATCAGCAAGAATACTTTCTACAACGTATAGACAAGGCTGTGTATACAGAGTGTGCGATAACTTTTCGGCATTCTGACAGATTTCAACCACAGACCAGCCTAAGATGTCATCGGCTTGGGCAAATTTGTCTTTCGCGGATGGCACATCTAATAAGTCTATTCCCATTCCCTGGGACTGCGAACCTTGCCCAGGAAACACCCATGCAGTTTTAGTCATTGGTCATTAGTCATTGGTCATGAGTCATTAGTTTTGGGAAGTGGGGATCAGCTCTTAGAAAATAACGATTGGGTATGAAAAAACTTAGTCCCCAATCGCCAGTTCCCAGTCGCCAATTCCTATCTTCCCCATTGGAAGATTGCTGCACCCCAAGTCAGTCCAGCACCAAAGCCAGAGGTGGCAATGATGTCACCCGGTTTGATTTTGTCTTGCCGCACTGCTTCATCTAAGGCAAGGGGAATCGAGGCGGCAGAGGTGTTGCCGTAGTTGGCAAGATTACTAATAACTTTTTGTTCTGGAATGTTCAGGCGTTGAGCAACAGCGTCGAGAATACGCTGATTTGCTTGATGCAAGAGTAGCCAATCTATTTGGTCAATGCTCAAGTTAGCGCGGAACAAAGCTTTGTCAATAACTTCTGGCACTTTCTGTACAGCAAAGCGGTACACTTCTTTGCCGTTCATAGTGATGGGTTGGAAGTTGCCTTTACCAACGTTGACGCCTTGGGTAAGTTCTTTGGGTTCAGGTGTGTAGGCAAGGTTAAGGCAGTTGTTCTGAGTTCCGTCGCTTCTGAGTTCAAATCCCAGCAAGCAATCTTTCTCATTCGCCTGCATGACCACAGCCCCAGCACCATCACCGAACAATACACAAGTACGTCGGTCTTGCCAATCTACCCAACGAGAGAGGATATCCGCTCCAATCAGCAGCACGTTCTGATAAACGCCAGTCCTGATATATTGGGCAGCTGTAACCAGTCCAAAAACAAAGCCAGAGCAGGCTGCTGTTAAGTCAAAGGCTACCGCTTTGGTGGCTCCTAATTGAGCCTGAATTTGACAAGCAGTGCCAAACAAGTCATCAGGAGTAGAGGTTGCTAGTAGAATCAAATCCAAGTCTTCTGGGTTGATTCCAGCCGCCGCTATCGCCTGCCGACTAGCGGCAGTAGCAAGCTCACTTAAGGTTTCAGTTGAAGAAGCCAACCGCCGTTGACGAATTCCTGTTCTTGTGGTAATCCAATCATCTGATGTCTCAACCAGTTCTGTGAGTGACTGGTTATCCAGGAAAGTTGCTGGTACTGCTGACCCACTTCCTGTTATTGCTATTCCTAAATTTTGCACTCTGGCATCTCCAAAGCTATCAGCGTTCTGTCCTTAGTCTTTAGTCCTTAGTCCTTAGTCTGGAGTTATTACAAATGACAAATGACTAGTGACTGCTGCTAACCACTCTCGCGCTGAATGCTTTGATGTTGTGACTGAATTCTGTCCAGCACTTGGTTATCTACAGCTTCTTTTGCCATACGAATTGCATTAAAAATCGAAGGTGCTTGGGAGCTCCCGTGGCTAATAATGCAAATTCCGTCAACACCTAAAAGTAAAGCACCTCCATGTTCTGCATGATCTATACGCTGCTTAATTCGCTTCAGATTTGGTTTTAAAATTGCTGTACCAATTTGACCATGCAATCCTTGGGGTAACTCTTCTCGCATAATCTGCAGGATGACTTCCCCGACTGCTTCGGCAAATTTTAACAGCACATTGCCCACAAATCCATCGCACACAATCACATCAAAGTGACCGGAAAGGACATCACGTCCTTCAGCATTGCCAACAAAACTAATTCGGGAATTTTCACGCAGCAGTTGGTGAGCACGAACAGCTGTGTCATTGCCTTTGCTGTCTTCTTCACCGATATTCAACAAACCTACTAATGGTTTTGGAATACCCAGGACATACTGACTATAAACCGACCCCATAACGGCAAACTGCTCTAAAAATTTAGGACGGCAGTCTACGTTTGCGCCGACATCAAGTATGAGGACTGGCTTACTCGCTACAATCGTGGGAAATACCGCACCAATTGCTGGGCGGTCAATCCCTCGTAGTCGTCCCAAGCGGAGCAAAGCTGCTGCCATTGCTGCCCCAGAGTGACCGGCAGAAACCACAGCATCTGCCTGCTTTTGTTTTACCAGATCCATTGCTACGTTGATTGAAGCCTTGGGTTTGCGTCTGATGCCGCTTAAAGGCTCCTCATCCATTGCGATCGCATCCTCAGCAGGAACGATCTCTACCTGCCCCATATTTATTTTTGGCGGCAGTTTGCTTTCTATTTGTTGGGGATCGCCCACCAATAATACTTTCACACCCAATTCTTCTCGTGCCCGCAGTGCGCCAGCAACGATTTCACTGGGTGCATGATCCCCTCCCATTGCGTCAATTGCTATCCGTACGCAAGTCGATCCCATTGCTCAGAGCTTCTAGAAACCTTACAAATTTTACCAGATGCCTCCGCTGAAAGTCGTAGATGTTCTGATGAAGGCAAAAAAATCAAGTATAAAGTGTGAAACATGAAGTATAAAGTTTTCGTCCTTTATCCTTTGTCCTTTACCCTTTCTCTCATCCTTTCTTAAGAGGCTCTGCCAAGCCCAACATAGCATGAATTCCCTCTATAACTGAGGAGTAAAATCACGGCACGCAAGATAAAATTTAGTAGCTTTCAGGTGACATAGCATTTTTTGGTACAAAAAGCACATGGCTGCTTAAAATCAAAAAAATAGCCTGATTGAAGTCCTCATATCAGGAAGATGTTGGATAGACAAAACCAAGTTAATTAAAGGCTGAATTGAGAAGGATGAAATATGAACTAAACGCAAAAGAGTGTATTCTCCTGTAGGACAGCTTGCCGTCTTGGTAGGAGCAAGTCCGAAAAGGCAGAAAAATGATGTAAGAAGTATAAAATTTTCATTTTTCATCCTGCTGCTTCAATATTCACATCATCAGATCACATCTTTTGTCGGAATCTACGTTCGTTCTCTTAAAACAGTATAATCACTCTTCCCCTAAAGTTTCTCTTTGTACTTTCACCGGAAAAATCTCAGTGTATATTTTAGGAGAAAATGTAGATTGTCATCTAGGCAACAACAGATCACAAGCCCAGAAATAGATACCCTGACGTTAAGTATTAGATTAACTAACAGTGTGAGATGAAAATCCCTATTTTCAGATATGCATGAAGTGAAAGTTATGCTTTCTACAAAAACTTCATTATCCGCCCCACTTTCACAAGGCAAAATCACCAGTTATCATGACTCAATGCTTAGCGGCATGAAACACTTACATAATAATACAGTAAACAAAGTAGCACATTCTACAGAGGAATGAAGCATGCTGGAATTGTTTGGTTCAGGTTTAATTTCTTTTTGGCTCGAAATGGCTGGGGTACAAGTTAAGCCGATAAATCCTTTGGATCTATTGGCTTGGCAAGGTAGCCCTGGCTTGGTTGTTACCGCCGATCCAAATCCAGCTGGGGCTACTACAGTGCTGGAATATCTCAAGGGGCTGCAAACATTGAAATTAGTGGCAGCAAATCAAACCGAGAGCCAGGGAATTTGGATACAATCAGGACCTATGCTTATGGGTAATCACCAAGGTACGGTTCCTCTGCCGGCTGCTTCCTTAACCAAAATAGCCACCTCACTGGTTGCTTTAAACAATTTTGGGCCAGATCACCAATTTCAAACTTTGGTGAGTGCGACAGGACCATTGCAAAATGGGGTATTACAAGGCGATTTGGTGATTACTGGTGGCGGCGATCCGTTGTTTGTTTGGGAGGAAGCGATCGCCCTTGGTAATAGTCTCAACAAAATGGGTATTAAGCGGATTACAGGAAATTTGGTCATTACTGGCAATTTTGCCATGAATTTCCAACGTAATCCACTGTTAGCAGGTCAGTTGCTCAAACAAGCATTAAATTCTGGCACTTGGCCTCGTGGAGTCGCTTTCCAGCACTCGCTGATGCCAAAAGGAACTCCCAAGCCTCAAGTTGTCATTGCTTCTGGAGTGAAAGTAGAAGCTCAAGCAAATCCCCAATCTACCTTGCTGCTGCGTCACTACTCGCTCCCCTTGAAGCAAATCATCAAGGAGATGAACGTTTTCAGCAACAATGAAATGGCTCAAATGCTGGCAGAGGCTGTAGGGGGAGCGCCGATAGTACAATCAACAGCAGCAGCGCTTGCAAGGGTACCGCAATCAGAAATTCAGTTAATCAACGGTTCAGGGCTAGGACAGGAAAATCGCATTTCCCCCAGAGCAGCTTGTGCTATGTTAATGGCAATTCAACACGAAGCACTCACTCATCAGTTGAGTTTGGCTGACTTATTTCCCGTCTCAGGGTTCGACAATCGGGGAACAATGCATTCCAGACACCTACCTATTGCCACTGTCATGAAAACTGGCACTCTGCGCGATGTCAGTGCTTTGGCAGGTGTGATGCCCACACGCGATCGCGGTTTGGTCTGGTTTGCTATTATTAACCGTGGTACGAATGTCTCAGCTTTCCGCACAGGGCAAGACCAATTCTTACAACGTCTTTCGCAACGACTCCAAGTTGCTTCAAGTGTCCCTGCTACCCTTGCTCCCCACATAAGCGTCAACACATTACCCCAATTAGGGGCAGCCAATCGTAATGAGATGTTATATGGAGGTTAGTCATGTGTCCTTTGTCCTTTGTCCTTGGTTTTGACAAATGACAAATGACAAATGACAAATGACTATTGACTTTTCACTTTCCCTTCTTGGGGAATAATCTCTGTCACCACTTTATTGCCAGAAGTGCCACCAGTAACGACAATAGTTTCTGCTTGTAGATTACCAGAGGCTTTTTCACCCGTAAAAGCGAATGCAGGATCTATTTGGCGGTAAACCACATTGCCTTGAGCCTCAACCAATTGATTGTCAAGATACCAAGTTAGGGTATTAGACTTGAGAGACTGGCGACGCTGCCCAACACCGTAAACGTTACCTGTTAAATAAACACTTTTTTGTGGTATCTTCATTTCACCTTGATTAGCAGTCACGAGCAAATTTTCAGCGCGATGGAATACCCGCACAGGAGAATTTGTGGTGACTGTTTCTGTGTTTAGATTCCAGGTCATAACGTTACTAGCTATTTGCACTGGTGGGTCTAGTAATTCTATCTGGGCATTCTTCTTAACGGTGGCAATCTTTGTTTTTAAGTTGACTTCGGCAGCGTCTCCTCGACCTCGATTAGTAATTTGGTTATTTTTATAGTGATCCATTTGCACAGGGCGATCGCCGATCAATTTTTCCTCTTTGATTCGCCAAATCAAATGCTCAGTTCGCATTTGCATTTGCGGTTCCAAGGAGTTTGCCACCACTCCTCCAGAAAATTCTACGCGTTCAGAACGGGTTGTCACTCGTGCTTCTTGCGCGATCGCTTGTAATTGTTTGTGGGTTCCGTTAAGCTGGTTGCGGACAATCAGCAAATCTTCTTTAGGTCGCCATTCCAATTCATTACCGCGCAACACAACACCATTGCGAGGGTCTGTAGCAATAATTTTTCCCTTGAGAAAAAGTTGCTTACCATCTTGTGCTATGTCTGCCTGCTGAGCTTGTACTTGATAAACAACTTTGCCATCTTGGTAAAGTTCTCCATATGGAGTTTCTGCTTCACCAATTTGTTTTTCTTTGGTGTATTTCGCCTTTTTTGCTCTGACTTTCCATACAGGTCGTCCAACTTCATCTGCTTGCTCTAAGGTGACATCAGAGAAAGTCAAATTGCTTTCTTTTTCTGGTGGTGATGGAGTCTCAGAAGGTGGTTTGGTCGCTACCTGAGATTGGCTTCCGCCACAAGCAACGAGTCCTATGACCAGGAAAGAAGATAGAAGAGGGAATAAAGAAGAAAGAACAAGAAAAATTTTTCTGTCTTCACTCTTCGTTCTTCTTGTTTTGCTTTTTTGCTGCAGCATTACTCTTGGATTTCTAGATGACCATCACTTTCCCTAGGGTCTTCCAAAAAACCCATACTGGATAATGGTCGATAAGGATAGCTTTGGCGAGGGGTTTTTTGAATATCGTCTTTTATCGCTTCTAAATCAATATAGCGATCGCTAACATTGATCAAACTGTCGCTCGTCATTGAGCGCAAGCTCACCACTTCTACCCTCACACCACGATAGCTTACAGAATTGACTGCATAAGCCAGATCTCCATCCCCACTGACTAACACTGCTGTATCATAGGAATCTACTAAAGCCATCATATCGACGGCAATTTCTACATCTAAGTTGGCTTTTTTTGAGCCATCGGGCAACTGTACCAAATCCTTAGCAATGACTCGATACCCATTGCGCCGCATCCACAACAGAAAACCTTGCTGTTTTTCATTTGTGCGGTCTACTCCAGTGTAAAAGAAGGCTCGCAGCAGTCTAGAGCCTGCTGTTAATCTACAGAGCAGCTTTGTGTAATCAATTTCAATTCCTAGTTGCAGCGCTGCATAAAATAAATTTGAGCCATCAATAAATATGGCAACACGACCCCGATTTTCTAAAACTTGTTCTGGCGTAAAGATCGAGTCGTTTTCCAGATTATTCAACATTGTTGTCATACCTCTTTTATCAAATGTAAGAATTGATACTTAATTGTCTACTTTTAGATGCAAGGTTAGAGCCGCTTATGATAATCTTTCAGGACAAATAAATTTAGTCCCGATAAATCCAGACAAAATCAATAATTGAAATTTGAAACAACTAATTGTTTTTAGGAGGTTCTATTCGCTTAAAGATTGGTCGAGGTTCACCCAGCTGTTGTTGATTGGTTAGTACCCCCCATCTGCCATGAATGGCAAAAGGAGCAGCTATGGCAGTTTTTATTTGTTCATTAAAATTTATTCTGTAGCCCAGTTGCTGGTAAATATCGCTACTGATATCCGGAATCAAGGGAGACAGAAGATAAGCTGCTTGTCTGACTGATTCAAGAACTGCATACAGCACTTGTTCTACTGCTTCTTGCTGTCCTTGTTTATACAATGACCAAGGAGCTTGGTCATCAATAAATTTATTGCTGGCTCGCACCAGTGAAAGGATAGCCTCGCAAGCTTGATTGAAAGCTAGCGTTTTATAAGCATTTTCCACCTGTTCCGCAAGACGTAAACCAATGGCTTTCAACGGATTGTCAATAGGAATATCTTCATTTGTAATTGGCGGCACATTTCCTGAACAGTATTTCTTCACCATGTTTAGAGTGCGGTTTAGCAAATTACCTAAATCATTTGCCAAATCTGCATTCACAACATTAATGAATCTACTTTCATTAAAGTCTCCATCCTTGCCAAATTCGATTTCCTTAAGAAAGTAATAACGAACAGCATCACTGCCATACCGCTCCACCAGCGCTACGGGATCAAGGGTATTACCCAGACTTTTGCCCATTTTCTGACCATCTTTGGTTAAAAAACCATGCCCAAAGACTCGCCCTGGCAATGGCAAGCCAGCTGACATCAGCATTGCGGGCCAGTACACTGCGTGGAAGCGCAGGATATCCTTACCAATAAGGTGCAGGTTTATGGGCCACCATTTAGATAAGGCATTTTCTAACGTTGGTTCTTCGTCCGGTTCTAACAATGCGGTGACATAACCTAAAAGCGCATCAAACCAAACATAAATCGTGTGCTTGGGATCGGTTGGTACTGGAAAACCCCAATCTAGATTCACCCGCGAAATAGAAAAGTCCTGCAACCCTTGATTGACAAAGTTGAGGACTTCATTTCGACGACTTTCTGGTTGGATAAAATCCGGTTGAAACTCGTAAAGTGCTTGCAGTTTCTCTTGATATTTGGATAAACGAAAGAAATAGTTCTGCTCGTCTCGCCACTCAACTTCTTTGTTTGTGTGGATAGGACAGCGCTTTCCCTCTAACAAATCCCGTTCTTCTTTGAATTCTTCACAGGAGACGCAGTACCAGCCTTTTTGTTGTCCCTGGTAGATGTCCCCACCTTCCCAGACTCGCTGGAAGAATTCTTTGACGATCGCTTCATGACGAGGAGCTGTAGTGCGACTAAAGCGATCATATTGAATGTTCAGCAACTGCCACAAAGAAACGAAACTAGGCACAATTTCATCACAATATTCTTGTGGCGATCGCCCTTTACTCTCGGCTGCCCGCTGAATTTTTAGCCCATGCTCATCTGTCCCCGTGATCAGCAGTACCCTACGCCCCAAAAGTCTGTGGAACCGTGCCACCACATCTGCTGCCATCGTCGGGTAAGCACTGCCCATGTGAGGTAAGTCGTTTACATAATATAGCGGTGTGGAGAGCGCAAATGTCTTTTCTGTTTTATTCACTTGATTCATGGAGAATAAAAAACGACTTGTAAAAAATGTTTTCTATCTTACTTTTTTTGGTAAAACCACGTCATTATATAACAAAATTATCATATTTTCAAGCGATATTTTCATACTAGCAAATTTCTCTGGTTTAAGTTTGTTTGATGATAGGTATAAATTCAGTTAATCTCTACAAAAAAGACAAGAAATTCCTGTTAATTTCCACAGAAAATTTGTCATTATATTTCAGATTATGAAAGGACAAACCTCTTTTGCACAAACGATTTTAACGATTTTGTTGCAAGAGACATTTCTACCTTAAGGCAGTCGTCCTTTTTAGTAAAGAAATGTAAAAATTTCATCAAGTTCAGCTGCGAAATTTTCGGAAAATTTATATTGAAAAGACATGAGTGTAAGTAGCCCCCTTGAGATTTCTCGCTGGTTACTGGCGGCGCTATCAACCAAAATATTTCGTTATTACGAGGATCGCATTCCCCAAGATGCCAGTGTGTTAGTAGTGAGCAATCATCGCAGCTTTATGGATGCACCAATCTTAATGGCGGCGCTATCAAATCCGATTCGCTTTGCTTGCCATCACTACATGGGACAAGTCCCAATAATGCGGGAGATTGTCACGGGACAATTAGGCTGTTTTCCCCTAGAGGAGGCAAACCAACAGCGCCAGCAAAGCTTTTTTCAGCAATCACAACTCCTGTTGCAGTCAAAGCAAATAGTAGGAGTATTTCCCGAAGGAACAAAACCCATGGTGGAATTTACCCAGCCCAACCGGGTGGGCGAATTTCAACGAGGTTTTGCTCACTTGGCATTGCGAGCCCAAGTGGAGGATTTAGCAATTTTGCCAATTGCAATAGCGTCCCTTGAAGAAGTTAACACATCTGCCGTACCTTTGAGGGTATTAAGTTTGTTTGACCCTTCAGAACCTTTATTTAATCAACCAGGTTGGCATCCCTTAGTCACATATCGTCGCGTCGCGGTATTGATTGGTCACCCATATTGGATTAAGCCTCTAGAAAAAGAAAAATACCAAGGGAAAAAAGCAAAAACTCTGGTGACGGAATTGACAAATCATTGTCACTCCGAAATTGCAAACTTACTACGTGCAGGTTGCTACTAACAACCTTTGTCATTAGTCGTATGTCCTTTGTCCTTAGTCACCCAATAACTATTGACAAATAACAAATAACTAATGGCTTTTGACTCTTGACTAATGACTATTGACTAATGACTCATGACTATTCCAAAAGTTGAGCTTAAACCGTGTTTCCTCACACCTAAACGACTCCAGCCAGAGCTTCCCCTGTTTGTATATTTGCCAGGGATGGATGGAACCGGTCAACTATTGCGATCGCAAACTGCTGGATTAGAAGCCGGCTTTGATGTGCGTTGTTTAGCAATACCAAGGGAAGACTTCACCAGTTGGGATGTGCTGGCTAATAACGTATTGGACTTGATCCATGCAGAATTAGAAAAAACGAAACAGCGTCCGGTTTACCTCTGTGGAGAATCCTTTGGGGGTTGTTTGGCTCAGAAAGTGGCGATCAAAGCACCGCAGCTTTTTAAGCGGATCGTTCTTATCAACTCAGCCAGCGCCTTTAATCTTCGCCCTTTGTTAACTTGGACTTCTCAACTGACTTACTTAGTCCCATCCAACCTTTATGACATCGGCGCATTAGGTTTATTGCCATTTTTGGCAGCTTTGGCGCGCATTTCCAAGAGCGATAGGCACGAACTCCTGAAAACCATGCGCACCGTACCACC
The DNA here is from genome assembly GCA_019359075.1 of Kalymmatonema hyalinum WJT4-NPBG1. GTDB lineage: Bacteria > Cyanobacteriota > Cyanobacteriia > Cyanobacteriales > Nostocaceae > Kalymmatonema > Kalymmatonema hyalinum. The sequence continues at coordinate 68,630 of JAHHIB010000011.1, read as the reverse complement.
ACAAACTGTCCTCTGGCGAATCTCTTTACTCAGAGAGTTTCATGTTGATGATGTGGAGTTACGTCACCTCACTCAACCCGTTTTGGTGATTGCTGGTGCCAACGATCGGCTTTTACCTTCTCTGGATGAAGCAAGACGTTTAGTTAATATCTTTCCAAATTCCAAAATGGTGGTATTACCACAAAGCGGACACGCTTGCTTGTTAGAAACAGATACGAATCTTTATGAAATTCTGAAAGCAAACAATTTTTTAGAAAGTAGCGCCCAAACAGTTGAAGCGCTGGGGTAATAGTAAAGGGCGCGAGGGCGCATTCCTACGAGAAATCGCCCTCAGACTAGAATGGGGCTATACAAACAAAGCCTGCCTTTCCTGTCGGATATAAAAACTGTGTTCCTGCAATCGGTTCCAAGCCCCTAAATTGATTTAACGTTTATTGAACTAATGGTTAGATGAACCACGAAAGATATTCGACAATTTGTGCTTACAGGGGGAGGAAAGAGCAATTGCACTAGAGCTACAAACAGAATAGAAAGACGTTTGCTAGGTGGCTGAAAAATGAAAAGCGAACCCCAACAACAAACAATCAATTCACCCGCTTCGGCGTCAGAAGTAGCCGATGAACGGTTGTCGAAGGCTCCGCAAAAAGATAGAGAATCTTTTTTGAAAACCTTCTTGCAAGCTGGAAAAGGCGTAGCAGAAAAAGTCGTTGGGGTAAAAGAAGCAGCGACAAAACAAACACAAAACCTGATTGAGCAAGGGACTCAAACAGCAGGAAAGGTCGTCAATCGCTTAAGTGAAATCTGGCTGATCCGAAAACTATCTGGAGTCTTAAATCTGAATTGGCTTCTTGGTTCTGTTGATAACGTTAATTTGGACAAGGCGGAAGCAGCAGCCAAAAAGCTCAAGCAAAAATATCCGAATGAATCCCCTAGCCAGCTTGCCCACCGCATCATGGTTGAGAAAGCAACAAAGGCAGGGGGAATTGGATTAGCAACGAGTATTTTACCAGGAGTCGCGGCGGCTTTATTGGCAATTGATTTAGCAGCCACCACAGAGTTGCAGTCAGAAATGGTTTATCAAATTGCCGCCGTTTATGGGTTGGATTTGAAAGACCCTTCGCGTAAGGGAGAAGTGTTGGGGATTTTTGGTTTGGCGTTGGGTGGCGGTCGTCTTTTGAAAGCAACCGGTTTAGGTTTGCTGCGAAATATACCTTTTGCTGGTGCAGTGATTGGTGCTAGTTCTAATGCAACGATGATTTACTCATTGGGGTATGCGGCGTGTCGATTTTATGAAACGAAGCTAGATGCATCAAAGTCACTCACTTCTGAAGAGACACTGACACAGTTAAAACAACAAAGCGAAAATTATCTCGAAAAAGCCATTGCTCAAGAAGCGTTAATGGATCAAATCTTGGTTCACATGATCCTTGCGACTTATCCAGAAAAAACATGGGAAGAAATTTTGCCTGAGTTGCAAGCTTTGAATTTGAGTTCTACCTCCTTGCAAGCAATATCTCAAAATATCAAATCACCTCAGCCTTTGGATACACTTCTCAATCAACTCAACCGTGATTTTGCTATACCCTTGTTGGCTCAATGTTACAGATTTGCCCAAATGAACGGTGAGACGACACCAGTTGAACAAAATATCATTCAAGCAATAGCTACCAAATTTGGTCTTGATGTTAATTCTATTCAGTCCAGTGTTAACACATCTACAGACGTTGTGAATAACAAGTAACTTTTTGTTGTTCGTTTGCTGTGGATATGGATGACAATAGATGACGCTCAATCAATAAACCCGGTTTTCCAAAGAAACCGGGTTTGTTGTTAATATTTACTGATAAAAATAAAAAAATCTATCTCAAGGTAAATCCATAAAGATTGCCATCAACCTTAAGGTGGGTTTTAGAAACACTTTCAGAGTGTTTCATATGGCAAAACAATGTAGGAAAATATGTCCTGCAACTATAATATCAAAGAAGAGAAGCTTGAAGTTGGGGTGAAGGTTTATGCCTAACTTCACCACCAGGACGGTTGCACACGCTGCAAGTGTCTTTGTTATTTTTATCAGTTGTGTCGTATTGATTGGCTGGATATTTGATATTGCTCTACTTAAGAGCGCGATGCCAGCTTTTGTCACGATGAAAGTTAATACAGCGATCGCTTTCTTGCTGTCTGGGGTGTCACTTTGGCTTTTGTCAACCGATATAAAAGGGATAAGGGAGATAAATCCCTCATCCTCTTCATCTTCCTCACTCCTCATTGCCCAAGGATGCGCAATCGCAGTTACCTTGATAGGGTTATTTACATTATGTCAATACCTATTTGGGTGGCATTTAGGAATTGGCGAACTGCTGTTTCGTGACTCACCAGAAGCTATAGAAACATCTCATTTAGGTCGGATGGCAGCAAATACCGCCGTTAACTTTCTATTATTGGGTGTGGCGCTATGGCTGTTAGGGCAGAAGACTCACCGTAGTTATTGGCTGGCTCAGGCTTTGAGCTTAATTGTCGCTTTGATTTCTTTGCTAGCATTTGTTGGCTATGCCTACGGGGTGAAAAATTTTTACCAGTTCGGCGTTTATACTACCTCAATGGCGTTACATACAGCACTGGCGTTTGAAGTGCTTTGTGTGGGACTGTTGTATACCCGTCCCGATCAAGGGTTCATGCAAACAATTAGTAGTGAATTAAACGGCAGCGCGATTGGGCAAAGCTCAGTGCCGCAAGCGGCGATCGCCCATCAGATCATACCAAGTGCGATTGCGGTTCCCTTAATTCTGGGCTGGTTGATTCTTCTAGGTCAAAGGGCAAAACAATACGACCCCAACTTTAGCATATCGCTGCTCGTGGTGTCCCTGGTTGTGATGTTTTTGGCACTGATTTGGTGTAATGCTGAGTTTATTCGCGTGGATGGGGAACGCAAACAGATATTGCAGCAGCTAAAGCAACAAACTGCGACGTTACAAGAGCAAGCGGAACTGTTGGAACTGACGTATGAAGCAATCTTTGTCCGTGATACCCAAAATGCCATTACCAAGTGGAACCGAAGCGCCGAGGAAATGTATGGCTACTCAAAAGCAGAAGCCATAGGACAGGTGAGCCATAAGTTCCTGCAAACTCAAGTACCAGAAGGTAGTGTTGAAAACCTCGACACAGCCTTACAGCAAACAGGGCGCTGGGAGAGTGAACTGATTCACACCCGTAAAGACGGGGCGCAAATTGTCGTAGAAAGCCGTCAGGTTGCAATTCACAATTCGCAGGGTGTGCTGATTGGGTTTTTGGAAGTCAACCGCGATATAACTGGACGCAAACAAGGAGAAGCAGCACTACGCGAAAGTGAAGAACGCTATCGCCTGCTTGCCGAAAACGTTCCTCAGATGGTTTGGATTAGCCGCCCTGATGGCTTTGTAGAATACTTCAATCAGCGCTGGCTAGACTACACTGGGCTCAAACCTCAAGAAACTTTGGCGTGGAATTGGCAGCAGGTGGTTCATCCCGATGATTTGCCAAAAGCCATAGAAAAATGGACAACCGGGCTTAGGACAGGAAATCGAGTTGAGGTACAGTACCGCCTCAAACGAGTTGATGGCGTTTATCGTTGGCACATAGCACAGGCTTTACCATTACATGACGAGAGCGGCACAATTCTCAAGTGGTTTGGCACCTGCACAGATATCGATCACCAAAAACGGACAGAAGAAGCATTGCGTCAAAGCGAAGCGCAGCTGCGACTATTTGTAGACTCAGATATCATTGGTATTCAGTTTGGCGATGTGTACGGGGGATTGAGTGAGGTAAACGATGCTTACCTCCACATTGTTGGGTATAGCCGCAAAGATTTTCTAGAAGGTGGAGTGCGCTGGACTGATATAACGCCACCAGAGTATCTGCCGTTCGATGAGGCGGCGATTGCCCAAGGGGCAGTGCCGAAGGCAATCGCCGAGGCGAAGGTTAAGAAAGTCTATCCTCCTTACGAGAAAGAATATATCCGCAAAGATGGCACTCGTGTTCCGGTGTTGGTTGGGTTTGCCCTGACTGGGGAGAAACAGGAAGAAGCGATCGCCTTCATTTTAGACATCAGCGAACAGCGAAACGCTGCACTGCGTGAACGCAAGCGAGCAGAAGCAGAACGCGATCGCTTCTTTACGCTATCGTCCGATATGTTCTGCATTGCTGGATTTGATGGCTACTTCAAGCGTATCAACCCAGCCTGTGAGAGAATTCTGGGTTACACTGCAGCAGAACTGCTTGGCACACCGTTTATCGAGTTTGTCCATCCAGAAGACTGGGCAAAAACCTTGGCAGAAGTTGAGAAGCTGACAACGGGAGCCATTACCGTCAATTTCGAGAACCGCTATCGCTGCAAAGATGGTTCTTACAAATGGCTGGTTTGGAATTCTGTTCCTGATGTTGAGTTAGGGTTGGTGTATGCAGTTGCCCATGATATTACTGAGCACAAACAGATAGAGCAGACGCTACGAGAGCAGGCAGATGCTCTGCGAATTAGTACAGAACGTCTGGATTTGGTGATTCAGGGAGCCGAACTTGGTTTGTGGTACTGCAACTTACCGCTGGGCAAGCTAATTTGGAATGACCAGTGCAAAGCACATTTTGGTCTACCACCCGATGCCGAAGTCACTATCGATTTATTTTATCAACTGCTGCATTTTGATGACCGGGAACCCACACGGCAGGCAATTCAAGCCTCTATTGATCAGGCTGGTGGCTATGACGTTGACTATCGCACAGTTGATCCAGATGGACAAGTACGCTGGATTCGGGCGATTGGGCGCACCTTCTGTGATGCGGCTGGTACACCAAAGCGCTTTGACGGCATTACTATCGACATCAGCGAGCGCAAACGAGCCGAAGCCGCCCTCATTGAAAGCGAGCAGCGCTTTCGCCATGTCACAGATACTGCTCCCGTGATGGTTTGGATGTCTGATACGGATAAACTCTGTACTTACTTCAATAAACCTTGGTTAGATTTTACCGGACGCACGATGGAGCAGGAACTGGGCAATGGTTGGACCGAAGGTGTGCATCCCGATGACTTCTCGCGTTGTGTGGAAACATATACTCATGCATTTGATGCCCGCCAAGAATTCCGAATGGAGTACCGCCTGCAACGGTTTGATGGAGAATATCGTTGGCTGTTAGATATTGGTGTGCCTCGCTTCACTTCCGAAGGAGAGTTTCTTGGTTACATCGGCTCTTGTATTGATATTGAAGACCGTAAGCAAGCCGAGGCTCAAATTCGCCAAATTAACGAAACTTTGGAAGAACGGGTAAAACAGCGCACAGCTCAACTAGAAGCTGCCAATCGAGAACTAGAGTCCTTCTCCTACTCAGTTTCTCATGACCTACGGGCACCGCTGCGGCATATTACAGGATTTGTAGACTTGCTGCAAAAACGCCTTGGGTCAACAGGACTGGATGACACCAGCCAGCGTTACGTGAACATCATCACCGAAGCCACCAAACAAGCGGGTAAATTAATCGATGATTTGTTAACCTTCTCCCGTGTTGGGCGCTCAGAAATGCGTCATACCACGACTGACATGAATTTACTAGTCCAAGAGGTGCAACGCGATCTCATATCAGAAAATAAAAACCGTGAAGTTTCCTGGCAAATAGAATCCTTGCCTCAGGTCTATGGTGACCCCTCAATGTTGCGGCTGGTTCTGCGTAACCTGCTGGAAAACGCTGTTAAGTATAGCAAAACCCGCTCCCTAACAGAAATTACTGTAGGCAGTACCAGCAGTGAGCAAGAAGTGGTATTCTTCGTGCGAGATAACGGCATTGGTTTCGATATGAAATACGCTCACAAATTATTTGGCGTTTTTCAACGGCTGCACAGCGATCCACAATTTGAAGGCACAGGTGTAGGATTGGCAAATGTCCAACGCATTATTCACCGTCATGGTGGACGCGTCTGGGCAGAAAGTGAAATAGACAAGGTCGCGACTTTTTATTTTTCGCTACCAAGGGGGTCTGGAGTGAGAAGTGGAGAGTAGAGAGTATACGATGGAACTAAAGCGCATTCTCCTAGTTGAGGACAGCATTAACGACGTTGAGTTAATCCTGACTTCACTGGCAGAAAACCATTTGGGCAATGAAGTCGTTGTCGTTCGTGACGGCGAAGAAGCATTGGATTACCTGTATCGTCGAGGTTTATATCGTTTGCGTCGCGAGGGTCATCCCGTTGTGGTCCTGCTGGATCTCAAATTGCCAAAAGTTGATGGCATAGAAGTCCTGACGCAACTTAAGGCAGATCCAGGATTGCGAATCGTGCCGGTGGTCGTATTGACCTCCTCCCGTGAGGAGCAAGATCTGGATCGCTGTTACGAACTAGGCGTCAACGGCTATGTGGTTAAGCCAATCGATTTTCATGAATTTGTTGAAGTCATTAAAGGACTTGGGTTATTTTGGGCAATAATTAATGAACCGCCCCCCGGTTCCATCCCTCCGGCACGGAGTACTCAAGGAGTTGCAGGAATATAGCAATGTCAGGTCTAAGGATTCTCTTGCTCGAAGATAGTTTGCTGGATGCAGAACTGATCCATGCCCTGCTCAACGAAGGCGGTATTGCCTGCGAACAGGTACACGTGAAGACGCAAGCTGAATTCCAGACCGCGTTAGAGCAAGATGGCTTTGACTTAATTCTTTCAGATTACTCCTTACCTGGGTTTGATGGTATTACAGCTCTTTTGATGGCGCAGCATCACTGCCGAGATATTCCCTTCATTTTTGTCACCGCAACAATGGGCGAGGAAGTCGCCATTGAAACCCTTAAAAGCGGGGCAACTGATTATGTTCTCAAGCAACGGTTAGAGCGTTTGGTGCCCTCGGTACGCCGTGCGCTGCGCGAAGCCCAATATCAACGCGCCTGCAAAATTGCCGAAGCAGAACTGTACCGCCGCGAGCAGGAATTTAGAGCTTTAGCGGAAAATTCACCAGACGTGATCGCCCGCATTGATCGAGAACTCCGCTATTGCTATGTAAATCCCGCAACAGAAATAGCAACAGGGATACCACTAGAAAAGTGGATTGGCAAAACTGTTGCCGAAATGGGGTATCTAGAGGAACTTGCTACTTGGCAAGCAAAATTGCGCCAAGTGTTTGCCACAGGAGTTGGGTGCTGGATGGAGTTCGATTTTCCCGGATCAAAGGGACGCACTTACTACCAAACACGTATCGTGCCGGAATATACAGAAAATGGTACGGTACAATCATTACTGACCATTGGTCGTGACGTGACAGATTATAAGCTGGCAGAGCAGGCATTACGGATAAATGAAGCTCAGTTACGACAACAAAAAGAAGAATTGGAGCAAGCAAATCGGATTAAGGATGAGTTTCTGGCAGTCCTTTCCCATGAATTGCGATCGCCACTCAATGCCATTTTGGGCTGGGCAAAAATACTACGTACTCGTACATTGGATGCAACAAGCTTAAGTCGTGCCTTGGAAACAATTGAACGCAACGCCAACTTACAGACACAACTGATTGAAGATTTGCTAGATGTATCTCGCATAATAAGTGGGAAACTGACTCTGCGTCCTTACCCAACAAATTTGATTCCAGCAATTGAAGCCGCAATTGACACAATGCGTCTAGCAGCTCAAGCTAAATCAATCGATTTGCAATTTACAATTTTAAATTCTGGATTAGCAACCGAAGACAAAATCACAAGCAGACAAGGAGAATTCTCTTTACCTCCCCAATCCACAATCCAAAAGCCAAAATTCCTTGTTTTAGGCGATCCCAACCGATTACAGCAAATTGTTTGGAATCTCCTGTCTAATGCTATCAAATTTACTCCACACGGAGGACTGGTAGAAGTCAATCTCGAATGGGTAGATGAGGGAGATGAGGGAGCAGGAGAGCTCTTGAGCAGGAGAGAAAATGTCTTTGCATCCTATGCCAAAATTACTGTAAAAGACACAGGCATGGGTATAAAGCCGGACTTTCTTCCTTACGTGTTTGAGTCCTTTCGTCAGGCAGATGGTTCTACCACTCGTAAACACGGAGGTTTAGGATTGGGTTTAGCAATTGTACGTCACCTGGTAGAACTGCATGGTGGAACTGTCAGCGCACAGAGTTCAGGAGAAAAACAAGGAGCAACATTTACAGTGCAATTACCACTCCTTGAGAACAAAGATAAGCAAAAGGGGAAAGGAAAAGATGCAAAGACAAATTCTTTTCCCTCATTACCCAATAACTCCAACAACCCATCATCTCCGTTACAAGGAGTGCGCGTCTTGGTGGTAGATGATGACACTGACTCACGAGATTTTTTGGTATTCGCTTTGGAGGATTTTGGAGCGATCGCCACTGCTGTCAGCTGTGCTTCCTCAGCACTAGAAGTTCTGACGACATTCCAACCAGATGTCCTGATTAGCGATATTGGTATGCCACAGGTTGATGGGTACAGCTTGATGCGCCAGATTAGGGCATTGCCACGCGAGCAGGGAGGAGACATTCCGGCGATCGCCCTGACGGCGTATGCTGGAGACAGGGATCGTAGCCTCGCGCTTGCAGCAGGTTTCCAAAGACATCTCTCTAAGCCTGTGATGCCAGATCACCTAGCAAATGTAGTTGCAGAATTAGTCATTGGTCATTAGTCATTGTGTTACTGCAATACTCGCTTTGCTCTCTACCCCATCTTTCCAGTTAGCATAAAGCGCCTATTTTGCGCAATACTGGTACAAGAAGTTTTACACAGAATACAGGAAATGGACATTCGTGCGACTGATACTCCCCTACTAGAATGGACGGGGGATAGTTTAGCAATTGGATTATTTGAAGATGCAGTAGAGTTAACTGGCGAACTTGCAACTTTAGATGAAAAGTTGGCTGGTAGTATAAAAGAACTCATTGCCGAAGAGGAATTTAAGGGCAAACAAGGCAGCAGTGTTTTCACCCGAGTAGGTGCTAATAGCCCAGTTCGTAAAATTATACTGGTAGGTTTAGGGAAACCCGAATCCCTAAAACTAGAGACCTTGCGCAGAGCAGCCGCAGCCGCAGCCAGGTTAGCTAAAAAGCAAAAGAGCAAAACTTTGGGGATTAGCCTGGCAATTTGGAACAACGACCCAACAGAAACCGCGCAAGCGATCGCCGAAGGAGTTCAATTAGCACTATACCAGGATAATCGCTTTAAATCTGAACCAGAGGATAAAGGACCACAAGTCGAAACAGTAGATTTACTAGGACTGGGTGGACAGGAAGCAGCTATTACTCGTGCTAATCAAATTTCCGCTGGTGTCTTCTTAGCACGGCAGTTAGTTGCAGCACCACCAAACGCGGTAACACCGATCACTCTGGCTGAAACTGCTCAAGAAATCGCCTCAGACCACGGTTTACAAATAGAAATCTTAGAACAGGAAGACTGTGAAAAATTAGGTATGGGAGCTTTTTTGGGAGTAGCAAAAGCTTCTGATTTGCCACCTAAATTTATTCATCTAACTTATAAACCAGAAGGGACACCAAAACGCAAGCTAGCGATTATCGGTAAAGGTTTGACCTTCGACTCTGGTGGACTTAACATTAAAGGAGCAGGTAGCGGCATTGAAACCATGAAAATTGACATGGGTGGTGCTGCCGCGACTTTAGGAGCTGCTAAAGCGATTGGTCAACTAAAACCAGATGTCGAAGTTCACTTCATCTCCGCTGCCACAGAGAATATGATCAGCGGTCATGCCATGCGCCCAGGCGACATTCTTACGGCTTCTAACGGCAAAACTATTGAAGTCAATAATACCGATGCAGAAGGACGTTTGACTCTAGCAGATGCCTTGGTATTTACTGAGAAGCTAGGAGTAGATGCAATTATTGATTTAGCCACTCTCACAGGTGCTTGTATCATTGCTTTGGGAGATGACATTGCCGGTTTGTTCTCTCCCGATGATGCCTTAGCTGCGCAGGTAGAGAAAGCGGCTGAAGCCTCAGGGGAAAAGTTTTGGCGCTTGCCAATGGAAGAAAAATATTTTGAAGGGCTCAAGTCTGGCATTGCCGACATGAAGAATACCGGACCACGTCCTGGCGGTTCAATTACTGCGGCTTTATTCCTCAAGCAATTCGTCAAAGAAACTCCTTGGGCGCACTTAGACATTGCAGGTCCAGTTTGGACAGAAAAAGAAAATGGCTACAACGGTTCCGGTGCGACTGGCTTTGGCGTTCGTACTCTCGTCAATTGGGTGCTAAGCGATACCTGATGCGGTGCTTGGGAGATGAGGAGGATGAGGGGGATGAGGGAGAAATTCCCTGCTCCTCTGCTCCCCTGCTCCCCTGCTCCCCCTACTCACCCTACTTCCTTTCTGGATGGGCCTTTTCCTCTGGTGAAGGAGTAGCCATTTGGTTAATCACTTTGATCAGCTGGTATAACCGCCCTAAATCTCTTTGATTGAAGTATAAAATCAGGCGGGGTAGCCCAAAACTTTCATCTTGCGCTTCTTGTGGTAAAGCCTGACTTTTTTCAATTTGTCCTGTAACCAGAATGTCGCTGAAGTCAGCATTGAGTTGTTCTACCTCAGCATCTGATAACTCTGACTTGAGACGAATGACAAGGCGATCGCCTACGTAGCGGCTGGAGTGATAGACTTGGTAAAAACTGGTAATCGCTTTGCAAGCCACATCCAGGTTATCCGTCACCGTGTAAAGGCTGGGATCATCTGGACTAACCAGACCTTTTTGCACCAGTTGCTTCTCGATGTATTCGCTCCAAGACCGCCAGTAATCGCCTCCAGGGTGGTCGATTAAAACTAAAGGTATCGGACCAAACTTACCTGTCTGGCTTAAGGTCATGCACTCAAAAGCTTCGTCTTGCGTCCCAAAACCACCTGGGAACAAGGCTATCGCATCACTTTCTTTCAGGAGAAATAGCTTGCGGGTGAAGAAATACTTGAAGTGAATCAGCTTAGGATCTCCCTGAATAAACGGGTTTGCCTCTTGCTCAAAAGGGAGTTGAATGTTTAAGCCAAAAGAATTTTCTCGTCCAGCACCTTCGTTACCCGCTTGCATAATTCCGCCACCACCGCCTGTCATCACCATAAACCCCAATCGACAAACATCGCGAGCAAATTCATACGCCATGCGGTATTCTGGTGTTTCTGGCGATAAGCGAGCAGAACCAAAGATAGTCACTTTGCGAACGTGTCGATAAGCATAAAAGAGCTGGAAACCCAGCTCCATGTCTGCTAAAGAAGACGACAATATTTTCCAATCGAGACGTTCAATTTCTTCACTCTTCTGAGCCAGACGTACTATAGTGGCTAGTGCCTGGATGATATATTGCTGATGCTTTGACGTCGGTAAGTGTTCAAATAATTTAGCAATATCCGTTTGAAGAGACTCTAATGTGTCAAACGACGCAGATGAGGTCATGAGAACTACTGCCAAAATGGCATTACATTTTATCTAAATTTCATGTGGAATTTCTAAAACGCTACGCGAAGTCCAAAGTCCTGAGTTTTAGGACTTACGCAAGAACTCTCTGAAACTCTTATTTCTTCTCTTCTCCTGTCGGAGACGCTGCGCGAACGAGAAGCTACGCGAACGTGTCCTAGCCATAGGCACCCCCTATGGCTGACGCCACGGCTGAGTGCTAGCTCCTGCGGAGCCGCTACGCGTTGGCGCAGCCTGTTCTCCGGACTTACGCACACGCTCTTGCAACGCCGAACGGTGAACGCAGTCGCCTGGGTCGGGAAACCGTTCGGAGTTCGGCGAGGCTCACTCGAGCCGCTGAGCGCTCACGGCGAAGCCCTCCAAAGGGCGCTGCCTCACCGCTCTTGCGTCTAATGCGTACGAGTGCGGTTCGTTTCTTCATCATTTTGCGTAAGTTCTGAGTTTGTTGACTATCGAATGGGAGTTTGCATACACGAAGGGAGATCCCCAACACCCTTGGGGTCTGCTTATGGCTTGAACCACGGCTATCGCCTGTACCGTGCCTCCTTCAAAGGTCGCACAGCACCTCTATGTCCTAAGCCCTACGGGCATACTTTGTGTAAGCGCTACGCGCACGCTTTGCGCTTACCGACTTACGACGTGGCACGCTAGTTGACTGGTGGTTCGGGAAACCCTCATTCGCCCTTCAGGACGCTGCCCAGACCTCGCTCCGTTTGGGAGCTAACGCGCTTCACGTAGTGTCCGTAAAGCGCTTACAGCACTGAATTCACCAGCCACGCTTTAGTTAATTGTTGTGTACTCGATGACGCGATAGGACTTATGCAGCCGTTGGGTATATTAACAAAGTGTAACGTAACTTCACCTTATGATGCGTTACGTAGCACTTTCGAGTTTTGTACATAATCAGAGATCAGTACAGAGGCTTAAAACTCACCCTACGGTAATTTAATGTTTAGTTTACAAATAATCGCCCACAACAAAAAACTCCCTCAGCTACAATCGCCTAAGCGCTACTAAACATAAGCTGAATCACAAAGGCAACAAATCTGTAGAGAGGCGAAACTTGCCGCCTCTCGATTCTTTACGAATCTTTACTTTTAAAGAGCAAATCAAAGGCTCTTTAGCAATTTTCAGGCGGTTGTGTTCAAAGATATTTGTCCACAGTGTTAGCTAATGTAGTTTTCGGAACGGCACCGACCACCATATCAACTTTTTGCCCACCCTTAAAAATCATTAATGTAGGAATGCTGCGAATGCCGTACTGGCTAGCAACATTGGGGTTCTCATCGGTGTTGACTTTAACTACCTTGAGTTGATTGTTGTACTGGGCGGCAATTTCATCGACAACAGGGGCAACCATCCGGCAAGGTCCGCACCAGGGTGCCCAAAAGTCAACTAAAACAGGAACCTCGCTATCTAGTACTTCCTGTTTAAAGGTAGAGTCTGTAACTTGTTCGGGTGCTGACATGCGTAAAAACCTTCGCCTATTATTATGTTGGAGTTTGCTGAAAATTCTACCATAGCAAAAAGCACTGCTTGCCAGTCAGACACATACTTTTGCATATGGCGTTTGAACTTATTCAAAATAACTATTTATTAAGGAACCGCCCGAACAGTAGCCGGGCGGAGTGTGGTGTGAGGAGTGAACGGAAACATGCGTCTCCGCTATCTCTATTTTAGGCGACATATGGGATTTTTCCAGTAATAGTTTGAGAGTCTGGAAAAATTTATTTAATAATTTGATGTGCAGCATTGAGTATCGGGCATGGAGAAGTGCGCTTAGAGAGGCGCTAGAGATGAAAGCGTCTCTACATTTGTTGGTCGTTGGTTGTCATACAGTTCTACTAACCACTAACTCCTAACGACTACTGAGTCGCTTTATTTACCCATACCTAATTGTTGTGCTTTTTGGTAGACTTTACCTTCAGTTAATAAAGAAGGAGCAATCACAACTTCCACTTGCTGCATTTCTTTGATGTTTTTGGCTCCTAGAGTGCCCATGCTCGTCTTTAAGGCTCCTAAAAGATTATGAGTCCCATCATCGAGTTGTGCTGGTCCTGTGAGGATTTGCTCTAGGGTACCAGTGGTAGCGACACGAATGCGGGTGCCACGAGGCAAGACGGGACTAGGAGTCGCCATTCCCCAATGGTATCCCCTTCCTGGAGCTTCGGCGGCTCTGGCAAAAGGAGAGCCAATCATCACACCATCCGCACCGCAGGCAATGCACTTGCAAATGTCACCGCCAGTGATTAAACCCCCATCAGCAATGACTGGCACGTATTTGCCAGTTTCTTGGTAGTAATCATCGCGTGCGGCAGCACAGTCGGCGATCGCAGTTGCTTGTGGTATACCTACACCCAGCACACCACGAGAGGTACACGCTGCACCAGGACCAATTCCCACCAGTACTGCTGCTGCCCCTGCTTTGATCAAATTCAGGGTAACTTCATAAGTGACGCAGTTTCCTAAAATCACAGGTATGGGCATTTCTTCGCAAAATTGAGCCAAGTCAAGTGGCACCACAGACTCTGGTGACAGATGTGCAGTAGAAACTACAGTTGCTTGCACAAAAAATAAATCTGCACCTGCTTTTGCCACCACTGAACCAAATTTGCTTGCCCCTGCGGGTGTTGCACTCACTGCTGCAATGCCGCCTTGTTGTTTTATTTCCCCAATCCGTTGTTCAATTAATTCCGGTTTAATCGGTTCAGCATAAAGTTTTTGCATCAAGGGAACAAATTCTTCTTTCCCCACTGAGGCAATCTGGTCTAAAATAGGCTCTGCATCGGCGTAGCGAGTGTAAATCCCTTCTAAGTTCAAAACGCCCAATGCTCCTAGCTGCGACAGAAGGACAGCCATGCGGACATCAACTACGCCATCCATCGCACTGGCGATAATCGGAATTTCGCGCTCAATGTTGCCAATGCGCCATCTGGTATCAGCCAAACTTGGATCTAGTGTTCTGTTTCCAGGGACGAGTGCAATTTCATCTATTCCGTATGCCCTGCGAGCCGTTTTTCCCCGCCCAATTTGAATGTCCACGCTTTTGTACCCCAATCTGTTCTAGCTAGGGTATCAAAATTATGAGGGTATTTGCAGAGGTTTTTTGAATTCAACCACGTACACTGTGTCATCGAAGAATTCAGAATGCAATCACTAGGGGCGTGTGCTGCCAAAACTCATCTGCCCTATGCCTACGGCACGGCTGCGCCGAACGGGTATCTCCTCGCCTTGAGGCTGCGCCAACACCAGTTACCTGCGCTCGGGTAACCCGAGCGCAGTACTGGTTCACCACTCGTACAAAATACACACGCGCTCAATTCTGACTCCTGACTTCTGACGAATTGTACTCGCAACAGAAATAAATTATTAATGATTACGGCAAAATTTCACCTTAGCGGGTGAGCAGCTTAGGCGATAGTGTTGTTACCATAATTTCATATTTCATTCAGGTTAGATGTTTTTTAAGCCTTGATCCAATCTGAAACTTTAGAACTACTTGAATGGTCTCGCCTCTGCCAGCATTTGTCCACCTTTGCGGCAACCAAGCTGGGGACTATTGCTGCACGCCATCTAAAAATTCCTGCGTTGCCAGCCGAAAGTGAGCAGTTGTTAGCGCAAACAAAGGAAGTCTATGAACTGGAAAACCGCCTAGGTCCAGGGCTGTCGTTTGACGGAATTCAAGATATTGGCGATTCTTTAGAACGCGCAGAACTGCAAGGAATTTTGACAGGGGATGAACTGTTGGCGATCGCCACCACTCTCGCTGGCACAAGAAACCTACGCCGTGTGATCGACAACCACCCAGATTTGACGATATTGAATGATTTGGTTGCCGATTTACGGACTTATCCAGAATTAGAGCAAGAAATTCACAGATGTATAGATGAAAGAGGGCAGGTGAGCGATCGCGCCAGCCAAAAACTCGGTGAAATTCGCACTTCTGTTCGGCAAGTACGCAGTCAAATCACTCAAAAACTGCAAAATATCTTACAGGTAAAAGCGAATGCAGTTCAAGAACAAATCATTACACAAAGAGGCGATCGCTTTGTGATTCCCGTGAAAGCGCCCCAAAAAGACGCTGTACCGGGTATTGTCCACGATACTTCCACGAGCGGCGCAACGTTGTACGTGGAACCGAATTCCATAGTTCCTTTGGGAAACCAATTGCGGCAGTTGGTAAAAAGAGAGCAAGCAGAAGAAGAAGCGATTCGCCGCACTTTAACTCAGCAAGTGGCTGCTGTCAAGCCGGATTTAGAAAGGTTGTTAGCAATTGTCACAACCTTGGATTTGGCATTGGCAAAAGCACGTTATAGTTTCTGGTTAAAAGCAAATCCCCCGCGCTTTATTAAGCGGGAGGAAAACGAAACCATCACCTTGCGGCAGTTGCGTCATCCGCTTTTAGAGTGGCAGCATCACCACGAACAAGGATATGCAGTGGTTCCCGTTGATTTGCTGATTGCGCCGCATATTCGAGTAGTTACGATTACCGGTCCAAACACTGGCGGTAAAACTGTGACTTTGAAAACTCTGGGTTTGGCAGTATTGATGGCGAAAGTAGGCTTATTTGTGCCTGCTCGTGAACCCGTAGAATTGCCTTGGTTTGACAAGGTGCTGGCAGATATAGGAGATGAGCAGTCCCTACAGCAAAATTTATCCACCTTTTCTGGTCATATTCGCCGCATCAGTCGGATTTTGTCAGCGATAGACGAAGTAGGAGATGAGCGAGATGAGCGAGATGAGCGAGATGAGCGAGACAAGGGAGATGAGGAAGTCTTATCCTCCTCATCCCTCCCCTCGTCTTTAATCCTGCTCGACGAAGTGGGCGCAGGAACAGACCCTGCTGAAGGGAGTGCTTTGGCAATATCGCTACTACAATATCTAGCAGACCATGCCCTGTTGACAATTGCGACCACTCACTTTGGTGAACTAAAAGCACTGAAATATGAAGATGAGCGGTTTGAAAATGCCTCTGTAGAATTTGATGAAAGTACCCTTTCACCCACTTACCGTTTACTATGGGGAATTCCAGGACGTTCTAACGCTCTGACAATTGCCCGTCGCTTGGGTTTGAAACCAGAAGTTGTGGAACAGGCGAAAACCCAACTGGGAGGAGCAACAGACGAAGTTAATCAGGTGATTGCTGGGTTGGAAGCACAACGCCGCAGTCAGGAAACCAAAGCAGCACAAGCACAAGATTTGTTGCAGCAAACTGAGCGTTTATACAAAGAAGTATCCGCAAAAGCCACAGGATTAGAGGAAAGGGAACGTGCTTTGCGTGCCTCGCAGGAGGTGGCAGTGCAGCAGGCAATTATCCAAGCAAAAGGTGAAATAGCTCAAGTGATTCGCCGTTTGCAGCAAGGTAAGCCAACAGCACAAGACGCCCAACAAGCAAGCAATGCTTTGAAACAAATAGAAGAAAAATTTATACCAAAAGCACCACCAAAACCGAAAGTGGGATTTGTTCCCAAAGTGGGCGATCGCATCCGTATACCCAAGCTAGGGCAAACAGCGGAAGTCTTAACTGCTCCTGATTCTGATGGTGAGTTAACAGTCCGCTTTGGGATCATGAAGATGACGGTGAAGCTACAAGACGTAGAATCTTTAGATGGTCAAAAAGCTGAACCAGTCGTTAAGGAGTCTAGGAACAGAGGAGCAGAGGACGCCAGGAGCAGAGGAGAGTCAAAAATCACAACCTTGACAGAAACTCCTGCAATTCGCACATCTAAAAATACGGTAGATTTGCGTGGGTGTAGGGTGTCTGATGCCGAAATAACTTTAGACAAGGCAATCTCAGAAGCAACAGGACCAATATGGATTATTCACGGACATGGCACGGGTAAGCTGCGGCAAGGAGTTCACGCCTTCTTGCAGCATCACCCTAGAGTCAACCGTTACGAAGCAGCCGAACAAGCCGATGGCGGTACTGGTGTGACGGTTGCTTACGTTGAATAGTACTGAAAAGCTTTGATTCTCCAAGGAAGAATCCGGGTTTTTCTTGTGGCAATGAGTATAACTGAAATAAGCTGTGACGCATTAAAATTGCTTCATGACTCGTAAGGGACGTGGTTTGTCATTAGTCGTTTCTAATTAGAGATGACTTATGACAAATGAATGTCTTAACAAAAAAATAAGCAAGTTATACGTGTGTGAGCTTAATCACTAGTAAGCAATTGCGCTACCATAAATAGCGATCGGCTACTAGTAAAAATCTGTATACCGAAGTGTATTTTTAATAAAAAATAAAAATCAGCCATATGTGTTCGGCAGACAAACGACAATTAATAAAGCTTATACTTTTTTCAAAATAGCTTTTCGTCATAGAGTTAAGACAAATACCTCTGCTGTTCACCAAAATGATAAAAGCTGTAGCTCCTGGCTTCGGCTAATAGTGATTGGAAACCAATCTTCAGCCTTGAGAGTCTGGTTTCAAAATGGGTAACAGCAACAGTCCCTACCAGCCTGATCACCTATGCTAAAAGTTATGCACTCTGCCGCGAATTCACCCGCTCCAAGTTCTCAGTGGGAGGATTTAATTAACCTCCCAGCCCCGAATTCAGTTCAATGGGACAATATCAAAACCCAGTTGGACTTGGTGCTGTTGGCGTTAGAAACTTTAACTGGCATTGGCTCCGAGGCAATGCTACAAGCGGCAGTCAATCTCAATTTAGAGTCGAGAGTGCCGGACCGCGTGGCGTTATGGCGACTGCGCCAGTCGAATCCGCTGCGTAAAGGTCAAGGAGGACGAAAAAAACTAGATGTGGAGGAAGCTAGGGCGCTTGTTCTCATTACTTGCTATCTTGCCAAACAGCACCAAGAATTGATTCGCCGTGCTGTTGGTCTATTGGAACAAATGGCGGAAGACAACCGCGAACCTCATCAGGCTGCTTTACTTGGAGATTATATTGATGCTTTCTGCAACACTTACCAAGACCGGATGGAGGAAGACGCGACAATTTCCACTGATGAACTCACCCACCTAGCACTAAAAATGCTTATAGATTTACTTTTTTATAGTGGACCTGGTGGGCACCGCCGTCTGTGGCTAGCGCTTATTGACCGTTCCATCAAATTCTAGATTTGAGATTTGTGAGATTTTAGATTTCCCAATCAAAAACCAAAAATCAAAAATCAAAAATCAAAAATATCCTGCTCGCAGTTCCTGCCATGCCTGTATCAAATTCTGTGATCCGTCGGTATACACCGCCCACTTGCACGCTAGAAGTCTTGGCGCAGAGTTCAGCTTTGTCTCAGTGGATGGGTAAATCTGTCCTGAAGCAGCTAGAGTTTGAGCTTCGCTTTGACGATCCGCGATTGCCAGAGGAAAAGAGAATCGCAATTAAAGGCGACAGCGACCAGCTAGAGGCTTTGTGTGCAGTGGTGACAAACTACGTCCAAGAGTTCCTGCAAATGTCTCCTGAAAGCTTTTGGGCAAATTTCTCCAGAACACATGACGCAAGTTTCACATCTGATGAAGCTGAAGAAAGAAATTTTAACAACTCCCCTTTACAAGAAGCTCAAGCGATAAACTCCTTTACCCAGAGATCGGTTGCAGATATACACATAAAACCTAGTACTCACTTAACTCACAACCTTTTTCTTGGTTCTCTGGCAAACCCAGCATCTGGTAACGTTATTGAACTGAGCCTGCTACAATTATTCGACTTAGCAACTGCTCTAGATGAGTATTCTGCTGATGTCATGGCGCTACCAAATCTCACGCCTCGTTCTACGAGGAGTCGGATACCGACTTGGGCACCGGTTGCAGCAGTTTTGGTTGTAGCTGTGGGTTTAGCACCACTGACTTGGCAGTATGCTAACCAAAACAGACAAAAGCAGACAGCCAAAAAACCAACGGCACAACAGAACATTGCTTTAGAATCCTCACCACAGAACCAACCCTCATCAGGACTACCTACATTTGCTCCCCCCGATAGTTTGCCTTCGCAGTCGCTGCCACCCCTTGGTTCTCCGTTACAAGTGCCTAATTCTACTGCTTCTCCACCAGCGATCGCTCAAACATTGCCTAGTGTGCCTGCGACGCCTCAAATACCTACGACATCTACACTTCCCTCCGCATCCCAAACATCTCCTAGCCTAGGTAATGTCCCCACAGCACCATTACCATCTTTAGGAACTACGCTGAATATACCTGGAACACCAAAAGCTCCAACCCTCTCAACCTCTCCACAGAACGCAGCACCAAAGCCACAAATTGCGATTCAATCCCAGCCCCCGCTCAACACTACAGCATCAACTGTAAACCGTGGCACTTCTGCATCAGCGCCAAACAATTCGACGCCGAGTGATCTGCCTAGCACAGGTATCGCTCCCGATAGCTCAACAGCCTCTCCACCACTAGCCAGTTTAACCAATCCCAGTGGTGGTGCTAGCCGTGAGCCATCTTTCTCGCAACCAGGCACCTCTGTACCAAGTGCTACTGATACATTAATCACTAGGCTGCGGGAAGCCCGTAGAAATAGAGGCAATCTGCCTACAGAAGTGGCTACAACCAGTAGTGACACGTTGTTTGATACGGCTCAAGTGGCACAAGCTAGAGAAAAATTAAAAAAAGGCTGGCAACCGCCTTCTGGATTGAGCCAAAGCATTGAGTACAGTTTAGTCGTGGCTGTTGACGGCTCAATTGAGCAAATTTTACCTTTAGGAAAAGCTGCCAGAGATTACGTTGACCGCACAGGGATGCCTCTGATTGGTGAACCTTTTGTTTCTCCTAATAAAAATGGACAATCTGTAAAAATTCGAGCTGTTTTTAGTCCCGATGGCAAGGTGCAGACTTTCCCTGAGAAAGAATAGTTGAGCAAACTGATCGATACCACTCATGCCAACAGACAGTGCCGGAGTTTAATCATTAGACAAGATTGCATCTCTTTGATTCCATCTGTGTCCATCTGTGTCCATCTGTGTTCATCTGTGGTTAATTATTCTTTTTTTTGGAATGAATGCAAGAAGTCTATTAAAAATAAGAGGACTGGTTTGACCAGTCCTCCTAGATGAGGTGAAACTAACTTTAATAACGAGATTTTTTACGGGTTAGTTTTTGCCTTTTGCGTCGCCGTTGGGCAGCAATAACTGCCCCTTCCACTGGATATCCTATTAAGGGAATGACCTGATATTTGCGTTCTTCTTCTAAGTTTTTCAATTTGGTGTAATCAACCCAGTGGATGCAATCAACAGGACAAGTGTCAATTGCTTCTTGAATAACTTCTTCTGGGTCGCCATCTTGACGAATCACACGCGATCGCCCGTAATCTGGTTCAATGTAAAACGTGTTACGGGCAACATGGGCACAGTGCAAGCAGCCGATACAGGTAATTTCGTCCACATAGACACCCTTTTGCCGCAAAACACCACCCAATTCCGGCTCAAAACCAGAGCGTTCTGGCGCGTCTCGCAAAAAACCGCCTAATTCTGGTTCAAAACCTGAGCGGTTCTCTTCCTCTTGTTCCGGCGACGGCAAAAAATCAGACATTACGCACTCCAGCGCTGTACTAATAGGCGGATGGAACCATCTTCATTTTTTTGTTGCTCAGTAACTTGAAATCCAGCACGAGCAGTTTCTTTGACTACTGTTTGGTATGCATAGCGTTGTGTGACGCGGCGCAAGAAACCTTCAACCGATAAGTCTTGCTGCCAGTACTGTAAGTCAGCAACCAGTTCGTATTCTTTGCCAGTCCATCTAAAGCCGATATCATAACCATTTTCCTGCTCAATGGTAACTTCGGCATTATGGGTTTGACCGCGATAACCACGGACTTCCCGTGGACCTTGCTTCCAGTCTATACCCAATTCTGTCAGTGCATCTTTCAAGGAATCAATGTTACGGATTTGGGTCTTAATTTGGCTAAAGTGTGACATGGTGGTTCTAAATCAATGTAACTAAACTAGTTTGAAAACTTACCAATCGCTGTAGCTGGTTTGCGTATTCACCACACCAGATTGCTGCACCTTGGTAGCAAAGTATTCTGACGTTGACTCCTGAGTTAGTACTTGTCCTAGCTGTGCCTCTATCGCTGCTGTAACTTCAGCGCAGGACGCACCCACAATGCCAGTGACTTTTTCTTGTACCCGACCGTCTGGATAAATTACGAACTCTAAAGTCTCCATGCTTTTTGCTAACCAAAATCCTAGGCTTGGACAGTATTGCTGTAGCGACTTGCTACAAAAGTAGCCATGTGAGACAGCGTTTTCTCTTAGCTACAAATTTGCCATTTGTTAACTAATGTTCCATCTCTCAAAATATATATCTCATAAAGTTAACAAAAATTATTATTTGTATAGGGTACTACTTCTCATATTTGTTAGTTTCTCTTAACCTTATCAATTTAGTCAAGCTAAAAGTTAGACTGAGAATTTAAGAGACATAACGGCTAAAAACCTGCATAAGCAGTAGTAAGAGCCGCAGAAATGGTAAAATTTGTCAAAAAATTTGTTATTATCATCAAAAATAAGCTATTTCATATCTGCACCTTACTTGCCCGCAGGAACCAAAGCTTATGACTTGTCAAACAAAGTTTGCCTCGGCAGAGTGTCAAACTCTTAATTTTTATGAGTCTACCAGCAGTGGTGGGGAGCGACATAGAGTTGTGAGTATGGGGAAAAGCTACCCCGCCACTGGAATTGAAAATTCAAAATTAAAGTTAAAAATTAGTTTTGAATTATGAATTTTAAATTAAAGCCGCATGGCTAGGTAGATTTAGTTTAACAAGCCGGATGAATCTTGTCGGTGATAATGCGATCGCCCTAAGTATTGGTGCGAGTAAAAACAAATCCGAACTCACAACTGAGCATTACTGACTCCTAAACGGTAGGATAAGCTGTTATTTAACTCTAGAAAGTTGGCCATGAATGCAGAGCAAGTGACAGGTTCTACTCATCTCCCCAAAGCGATGCGCGTAGGAGTACTGGGCTTTGGTGGACTGGGGCAAGCTGCTGCCAAGGTACTCGCCCCAAAACGTGAAATGATTTTAGTGGCAGCGGCAGACAAGCAAGGCTATATCTACGCCGCTGATGGTTTAAATGCTCAAGAATGTATTACAACTTACCAATCTCAAGGTTCAGTGGGTTATTTAGAACCCTTGGGGACTTTAACTCATCGCAGTATTGAGGATTTAATCGAAAAATCTCATCCTGTAGATGGATATTTTCTGGCTTTACCCAACTTACCTAATAATTTCATTTCCTCTGTCGCTGAGCAGTTTATCAAATCTGGATGGCGCGGGGTATTGGTGGATGCGATTAAGCGCACCAGTGCCGTGGAACAACTGCTGGCGATGAAAGAGGAACTGCAAGCAGCAGGAATTACCTACATGACAGGATGTGGGGCAACACCAGGGCTGTTAACAGCAGCAGCAGCTTTAGCAGCACAAAGCTACGCCGAAATTCATCGGGTGGAAATTACTTTTGGAGTGGGAATTGCTAACTGGGAAGCTTACCGCGCCACCATCCGCGAAGATATTGCCCATATGCCAGGGTTTAGCGTGGAAACTGCTAGGGCAATGACGGATGAGGAAGTAGAAGCACTTCTGGATAAAACCAATGGCGTGCTGACTTTAGAGAATATGGAACACGCTGATGATGTGATGCTAGAGTTAGCAGGCATTGTGGGACGCGATCGCGTTACTGTTGGTGGCATAGTCGATACCCGTAATCCTAAAAAGCCCATCAGCACCAACGTTAAAGTCACTGGTCGTACCTTTGAAGGTAAAATTTCTACCCATACCTTTACTTTAGGTGATGAAACCAGCATGGCAGCCAACGTCTGTGGTCCTGCCTTTGGCTATCTCAAAGCTGGTATTGCATTGCACCAGCGCGGTATTTACGGTTTATTCACCGCCGCTGAAATCATGCCCCAGTTTGTCAAGTAGCTATTAGCTACCCGCTTGAGTATTCAATTATTTATCTTTTGTAGGCTGGGTTTTGTTCCTCAACCCAGCTTATTTATTGCCTTTTACACGTTAGAGCCACAAATTATAACGTCCGGATATTTTAATAGATAAACTATGTACAATATCATATTTTTTATGATTATTAGGATGAAAAAATAAAAATTTAAGATTAGGAAAACATAGAAATTTTTATTAACAATAATATCCCGTATAGGGGGATTGTTCGATATCAAAAAATCTGCGTTTAATAATGATGTAATAACTCAATTAAGGAAATTGAGATGCTTATCCGCAATTTGAAAAAATTGCTCTTGGCGGGTGCAATTCTACCATTGCTTTTGCAACCAGCTTCAGCACACGTTGTCTGGTTTGATTATCAAAATGGAGAATACAATCTATTGTATGGTCATCCAGAAGAAGGACCACTACCTTATTCTCCGGCGAAACTTAAGGAAGCCACAGCATATGATGCAACAAGACAGATAGTGCCATTTACTATCAATCAGAAACAAGATGGACTTTCTCTGACTCCTGACGGCAACATTGCGGCGTTAACTGCATTTTTTGATAATGGCTATTATGCCAGAATATCCGAAAATGAATCTCGCAATATTTCAGAAGCTGAAATTAGTCAATACCAAAATGTGAGTCATAATCTGAAGTACACCAAAGCTCTTTATGATTGGTCTGACACTCTAGCGCAACCGTTCAACCAGCCGCTGGAAATTATACCTTTGGAAAATCCTTTTGCAGTTCAGGAAGGAGACAACCTGGAAGTTCAAGTATACTATCAAGGACAACCACTTTCAGATGTGACAGTAGAATACTTGGGTCAAGAAGTCTCTAAAGATAACAACGGCATCTTTTCCGTTCCCATTGGTATTGGTGGGTTGGAACAAATTGAAGCCAGCTACGGCTTTTTGTCAGATGGAAATTTGAGAATTTCTTACGAAAGTAGCTTTACAGCTCAAAAAATCTCTGTTTTTGAACCATCGGCATTACTTGGTCTTGGTGTAGTTGGATTACTGGCATTACGCAAGAAAAAGAATTTAGCTTAACACCCAAATTCAAAGAAAGAATTTAGCTTAACACCCAATTTGTAATTTTGAATTTTGGACGATTTTTGTGCAAGCCCTAAATAAGCCAACTTTATTCGTCAGCTTATTAGCCTGTTTCTGCCTAGCATTTTCTCCTATTAAAGTGAGGGCAAAAACACCAGAGGAGTGGGTGAAATTAGGGCAACGAGTTCATGGTGGGTTTGGGACTTATATTGCCTTAGGCATTAGGATTGGATTAGATGCCAAACAAAGGCTGAAAGCACAAGCACGAGATTTAGACGTGACTTATCAAGATGGACCAAACTCACCTTGTCCTTGCGTCGTTGATGGTATTATGATTGCGACAGTCGCCACACCTGGGCAAAATTCGCTGCGCGTTCTGCCAAGTAAAACCAATGCGGGTTTGTTTGGAGTCGTCATCATTAAGCACAAAAAAACAGGAGAATCTCTTCGCTACACAATACCCAATTCTGCCAAAGTGCTGCTGGATGCTTGGAACAAGGACAAAAAGGGAATAGAGCGCTATGATGCTGTCATGAAAGCCCCCGAGGCATCTCTTTTTCAGATACAGGAATGACTTTCAAAATATTCAATAATTGGTCTTTTGTTACCTCAGACTATGGCTGCATCTGCTTCTAATACAGTTCAGTTAAAAGAGCCATAAAAGTCGTTGGGGTCTACGTCAAGAGGAAATAAAAAAATTTCCCGATTTGAGAGCAATGCCTCATCAGAAAGCTTAATTGCCTTCTTCAAGGTACAAAATTTGATTGGAATCCATCTGCCGTTGGAGAAAAAGTAGACAACAACTCGGGTTGCTGTGTACTCTTCCAATGGGAGTGGAATTTGCCAGGGTGAGAACACAAGATAAAACTTATTGATTATGTACTAATGGTTGGCGGTTGCACAAAGTTATTGCAACAGCCGCAAGTAAGATATTTAAGGTTTATCTCAGCTGTATTGGAGCAGGTCCTGACGATTCTCGCACAAGTAGTTTCGTCTGAAGAACCTTAGAAGTCATGAGATGCGTTTCACCAAGAAGCAGTTCAGCTGCGATCGCCCCTTTTTCAATAAGTGGTTGCTGGATTGTCGTCAGAGATGGTCGAACTTGAGATGCCAACGGAATATCATCGAAACCAACAATCGATAAATCTTTTGGAACAGACAAACCAAGATGTTCTGCGGCACGTAAAGCGCCAATCGCCAGAATGTCACACATGGCAAGAATCCCAGTTGGTCTTGGATCTTGTTTGAGCAAAGTCAGCGCAACTTCAAAAGCATCATCCTGACTGTTTCTAGGCGGACACTCTACAATCGGAACTTTGCTTAAGTCAAGACCAGCCTCTCGCATTGCATCTTCGTAACCCCGTAGGCGCAGCAGCGAAATCTCAAACGCAGCGCGTTCGAGTCGTTGGCTATTGACTGGACCTACATAAGAGTCGGACAGCAAATCCATCGCGATAATCCCCAGTCGTCTGTGATTGAGACGGAGTAAATGGAGGGCTGCTTCACGGGCAGCTTGGCGATCGTCAATGCGAACCAACGGAACACCGCTTAGGTTTGGCTGATCGACTACGATGACTGGCAGTTTTCTTTCCAAGACTTTCGCCACAGCCTCGCTATCATCTGGCATCGAGTAGATGATGAATCCATCTACTGCCGCTTGCTGGATTGTCATTTGCGCTGCATCACTCTCTAGGGTAGGTACGATCAGCAAACTTGCTTTCACCTTTTCACACACGCTGGAAACACCTTGTAAAAAGGCGATCGCCACAGGATCTTGAAAAGCGTATGGCAGTGCCTCAGAGAAGACTAAGCCAATCACACCTGTTTTTCCTGTTCGCAACATCCGCCCCATTGGATTTGGACCTGCATAGCCCATTTGCTTTGCCATTGCCAGCACTCTTTCCCGCAATTGTGGGGATATCTGGTCAGGTCGATTAAAAGCGTTCGATACGGTAGTTCGCGACACTCCGATCGCCTTAGCTACATCCTGTAGAGTCACGGATTTCAGTGCCTTATCGTGCTGCATACGTTTGACAACAATCTTTCCTCAATTTTGCCGCTATATCGAGCTAACGACTTCTTGATCGTTCAAGATAGAGTGCTTACAATAGTCTGTGTGTTTATCTGAATCGATTCAGAAGTCCCATTAACCATACATGAGGATTTCGCATGAGAACTTTCCAACAGTGGGGCAAGGACAAACTTGAATTCATTTCCACTGAACCAAAGCCTCAAACGCAAAGTCTGAAAAAACTCTCTTTCTTCAATCGCATTTGGGGATATTTCCGAGACCTGTTGACGCTTAATGAGGAACCTCAGATCTGGGAAACAATAGACCACTCTGGAAAAGTTTGGTGGAAAATCTATGACCCCGTAAACGATGAGTTCTTTCAATTAGAATCTCAGCAAGAAGTGCTTATCTGGCTTGAGGAACGTTACCATCGCAGGTTACAAAAGCGTGATTGGGATCCTTACACATGGTAGTACCACTATCAGCCACAATCATTTTCTTTCCAAAGTTTAAGCAACCATAACGTTAACCCCAAAATTATGTTTTTTCGATTGATGAAGCGTTTGCTTCAGCGTAGAACCAGAATCTGGACCATCAAGTCAAATCAATTGAATAACAGAGTACGATCACCACAATCAAACTATCCTGCTTGGATTGGAGTGGCGATCGCATTCTATGCCTTTATCGCCATTGGCATTGCGGAGGGAGGTCTGGGAGTACTCCTGCCGTCAATTGTGTCCACTTATCACCTCACCCCTGCAACCGTTACGCTCTTGTTCATTAGCCAAATCGCGGGTTATGTCGTTGCTGCACTGACCAGTAGCCTGATTAGCAGCCGACTGGGACTTGCCTGGATGCTGTTGTTCGCCTCGATCACGCTTACGAGTGCGCTGATCATCTACGCGCTTACCGCTTACTGGTTCGTCATGGTTGCCGGTGGAACACTGCTGGGTCTTGGAATCGGATTGATTGATGCTGGTATTAACGCCTACATCGTTAATGACCAACGCAATGCCAATCTGATTGGTGTGTTGCATGCCTTCTATGGAATTGGTGCATTACTCGGACCTGCTGTAGCCACCACGCTTCTTTTGCTAGGACTTGGCTGGCGACTCATCTACCTGGTGTTTGCTAGTGTTGTAGGACTACTAGTTGCAGCAGTCCTTTGGGCTGTTGTCCAGCACTACGCTCCGATGACCGTGCAAGTGACAGCATCCGATACGAATGCTTGGGCAAACCTACGTTCAGCCCTAAGAACACCTGTAGTCCTGATGACAGGGCTGTTGCTACTAGTCTACGTGGGTACGGAAGCATCTCTGGGCAACTGGGCTTACACAGTTCAGCATATTGGTCGTGGCACACCGGAGGTAGTTGCAGGTTACAGCGTCAGTGCTTACTGGCTAGGGTTGACAATTGGGCGCTTCAGCCTTGGGTTCTTCATGCAACGACTTGGTGCAGTTCGCACACTTGATATTTCCCTGGCATTGCTAGTAGGCGGTTTAGTGATGTGGTGGTTATTACCAAATCAATTGTTGAGCTTGCCTTGGATTGGTTTTGCCTTGGCAGCCATCTTTCCGGCAACAATCTGGTTAGTGCCACAGCGCGTACCCACTACATTGGTACCAGCAACCATTGGGTTTGTAACGAGCGTTGCCAGTTTGGGTGCAGCCACTGTACCAACTGCAGCTGGTTGGGTAGCAGCTCGTGCCGGTTTGGAAAGTATTCCAGTGCTGATGCTACCGATAGCAGTTGTTATGGCTGCCCTGCATCGGTGGTTGGTGCAGCATACTTGGAAATCTGGAAAAACATGAACCCGCAATGTAGTTATTAAATGTATTGCGTAATAGCTTATCTTCATAATGTCTTTATGAAATTTTTACAAGAATTGCTTCATTATGATTGACGAATAAATAACATTAAGAAAAGCATTCATTAACTTTTTGTTAATTACTCTTGTTTAACCGTCTACCAGTAATTAGCAGTTCAGTTATCCATTACTAGAAAGACAGAGAACATGGGTCATTATGAATAGACGCAAAATTTTTAACCGAGCATCTAACTTAGAAAAATTAATACTTTCCGGAGATGTTTTCCTAGTCATTTCGAGCATCTTAGTGGTGCTAATAGCGACACTTTATCCCTTTAATTTCTCCTTTCCAGATAGTTTTTCGTTACCAGGACTTGTTGCCAGTTTTGACAACGCCAGTTTTTTTAAAGACCAGATAAACAATATTTTGTTGTTTATGCCTTTAGGTTTCGGTTTCGCGAGTCTCTTACAGAGAATCAGGATGAAACCGAAAAATCAATTTTTAACAGTGATACTTGTGAGTGCAGCTTTATCATTGACAGTTGAAATACTGCAAGTGTTTCTGCCTTCAAGAGCACCTACTCCTGCCGATCTTTTTAACAATACCATCGGTGGCTCAGTGGGTTTCATCTGCTTTTATTTGTGTAGCTCACAAAACTTTATATATACCTTACTGCGTCTAGAAAGTAGTAGAGCAAGTAACTCCATCAAAAAAATAACATTATTTTTTATTGGATACATACTCGTATCATTTTTGCTTTCAATTGCTTGGCAACATACAACTAGTCTGAGCAATTGGTCTTTGAATTATCCACTTGTGATTGGCAATGAGCCAACAGGCGATCGACCTTGGCAGGGATATGTTGCAGAAGTTTCTATTGCTGATAGAGCCATTTCTAAAAATGAAGTTTCACAAGTATTGAATCACCAAAACGACTCGAAGTATCTCGGAAATTCTTTGCTAGCTTCCTATCAATTAACTGGTAAAGGAAGTTATCAGGATCGTACTGGTCAATTTCCAGAACTATTATCACAAGGGCAGTCACCAGACATTGAAGATGATAAAGGCGTTGCTTTGAGTTCCAGCCATTGGCTAAAAACAAGAGAACCTGTGACCTTCTTAAGTGAAAGGATACGTGAAACTTCTCAATTTACAATCATGACTACCGTTGCTACCGCTGATACGGCTCAGACTGGACCTGCACGCATAATCTCACTTTCAGGTGATTATCTTCGTCGCAATTTTACGCTAGGACAGCAGGGAAGTGACCTAGATTTGCGAATACGAACACCGATGACTGGAGCAAACGGGGCAGACACAAAATTAAGTATCCCTGGTATTTTTGCAGATACTCAGCCCCATCAGATAGTTATCACTTATTCTGGGGCGACTATCCAAGTTTACGTAGATAAATCACAAAATGCCTACTCTTTGAATTTACTGGAATTGGTTCCGAAAGAGCAGAAAATTTTTTACTATGGACTGACTTTTATCCCTCTAGGGCTTTGCTTAGCGCTTTTGACGACTCTCGCGAAAAGAAAGTTAACTTTTAATAAATTATTGCTTGCTAGTGGAATATTATTACCTTCTCTGATACTAGAAGGTATTTTGGTAAATGATAGCGGCAAAAGTCTCAGCCTGAAAAACCTGTTACTTGGTATATTATTTACAGCTGGGACGACACTAATTTTGAGATGGCGGGCTTCGATGGTGCTAAGAAAAGCAGCCCTAAACAGGTCATAAAGTCGAGTTTAAAGATGTCTGATTGTTGGGCGATCTGCGCGATTGCGCAAAGCGCAGTGCCCCTTGGGCAATCGCCCAACACAAACATCGCCCAACACAAACAATGATATTTATGGACTTTCTGAAGAGAAAATTTCCATTGTGTTCTCCTCTACTAGAGATTCCGGTGTTTGAATTATAAATGGCAACTCAGCTCCTGTAAGACCCCATTTGATACGTTCCGGTGTCTCTGGAAGAACCACAAATAGAGGATGTATAGTATTGGTTCCTTCACTGAGTATATGTGTGTAGCGCTTAGGCATAAGCCACTCATAGTCCTTGTCCAGCCAAACCTGTGTTTGTCGCCAACGTCCCAAAAAGTCAGAAAAATCTTCATGGGGACGATGAATAAAAATCAGAATTTCGGGTGATGTTTTGATTTTCCACTCTGGATCGCACATCAAAATTGCCAAATCACAGGGTAAGCAAGTCGCCTCTACTGCTGTAGTCACGTTACCACGAAGACGGGCTATTGGAAGTGGAATACTGATAACGCTTTCATCTGGACGGTGCAAACTAGGGATCATTTCCAGGTAGGGAGGATGCTGCTTCAACAGGGCGATCGCCGCCATTTGATTGCTGTACTCTGCCAAGCAAGCTTCGTAATGGGATTTTTGCACGGGCATAGATAAAAAAATTCAAAATTCAAAATTCAAAATTCAAAATTCAAAATTATCCGATTGATAGAGTCGTTAGAAAAGTTAGAAATTATGAATGATGATTTTTTTTATTCATCATTCATAATTTTTCTTTGGCTATCCCAGCGTATCAAAAACCTTAAACATAGGCAGGTACATCGACAGCAGAATTGTACCTACCATCCCCCCCAAAACCACAATCATCACTGGTTCCAAAATGCTGGTTAGTGCTTTGACTGCCTGTTCGACTTCATCTTCATAAAAGTCGGCAATTTTCATCAACATACTATCTAGTTCACCAGTCTCCTCGCCGATACTAATCATTTGAATTGCCATAGGAGGAAAAACTTTTTCTTTTTGCAAGGCAAGGCTAATCATACCTCCTTGTTGAATTTCTGCACGTGCTGCATCAATGGCGTTGGCAATCACCTGATTTCCTGATGTTTCCCGCACAATTTCTAAGCAAGTGAGAATTGGCACGCCTGAACGAGTTAAAGAACCAAACGTGCGGCTAAAACGGGCAACTGATGATTTTTGGATTAACTCACCAAACAACGGCATTTTTAGATAAAGGCGGTCTATAGTTTTACGTCCAGCCGGAGTTTTGTAGTACTGTCTATAAGCAATTCCTGCTGCAATCACAATACCAATGACAAGCAACAGCCGCCAACTTCTCAAAATTTCACTGAGCCATAACATAAACTGCGTTAGAGGAGGCAATGTAGTTCCTAATTCTTTAAAAATATTTGTAAAAATCGGGATGAGAAAAACGGTCATCCCGATAAAAATGGCAACTGCCAAAAATCCCACAACAAGTGGATAAGCCAGTGCTGATTTAATTTGATTTTGTAATCGAGCAACATCTTCTAACAACTTGGCTAAACGATTTAGCACTTCGTCCAAAACACCACCAACTTCGCCAGCCTCAACCATACTGACATACAAATTATCAAAGCAATCAGGATATTTTCGCATTGCCTCAGAAAGATTAATTCCACTTTGGACATCAGCGCTAATGCCCAAAAGAGCTTGTTTGAGTTTAGGATTGCTACACTGCTCAGATAACACACCCAAACTTCTGACAATTGCCACTCCCGCATTTACCAAAGCAGCAAATTGACGAGAGAACACGGCTTTATCCTTGACTGAAACGTTCGTAAATTTGATTTTAAGTTGTTTTAAATTAAAGCGTTGAGATTGTTTTTTCAGGTTTTGGACTACGTAACCTCGCTGTCTGAGATTAATACGGGCTTGAGCCAAGGAGTCAGCCCTAATTTTTTCTATTTTCGATTTCCCTTGCGAGTCCCTAACACGGGCAAGAAATGTTGGCATACTCTAAAAAATCAAAAGAATGAATGAGTCATTCAACAAGAATGCAAAAGTCAATTTTCTCAAAATGAAACCACAGATGCACACAGACTAACACTAGTTATTTATCTGTGTGCATCTGTATTCATCTATGGTTTTCAATCTCCATATTGCAGACTATTGCAATCAATAGATTAAGTATTAAATAAACTCCAAAATCTACAAATAAAAACCATTGTTTTATAGTTTTCTGCCTTTTGGCTTTAACTTTTTAATATGGTTTCACAGCTACTCCTGGTCTTGCACCTGCTGGTGGTGCTGCACCGATCATACGCTGAATTTCATCCAGCTTAGAAGTTTTAGACATCGCCGCTTCCAAGGAGATAACTCCTGCTTTATATAAATCTGCTAAAACCTTTTCTAAAGTTTGCATCCCGAATTTCCCGCCAGTCTGGATAGCGGAATAAATTTGAGATGTTTTTCCTTCACGAATCAAGTTAGAAATAGCAGGAGTCACAACCATAATTTCTTGAGCCATCACTCGACCAAACTCTTCTGGTTTGGGATTTTTTCTCGGAACCAAAGTTTGGCTCAAGACTGCTACCAGTGAATTAGATAACTGCACTCGCACTTGAGTTTGTTTTTCTGGGGGGAAAACGTCGATGATTCTGTCTACAGTCTGTGCTGCTGAACTGGTGTGCAAAGTACCAAAGACTAAGTGTCCTGTTTCCGCTGCAGAAATAGCCAACGAAATTGTTTCTAAATCGCGCATTTCCCCTACCATAATAATATCTGGATCTTCGCGCAGCGCTGCTTTAAGAGCATTGGCAAAGCTTTTTGTATCCTCACCAAGTTGCCTTTGGTGGATCACACTTTTAATAGGTTCGTAAACAAATTCAATCGGGTCTTCTACTGTCAAAATATGCTCTGCACGGGTGCGGTTAATTAAGTCAATCATTGCGGCTAGGGTCGTTGTTTTACCAGAACCCGTGGGACCTGTCACCAAAATTAATCCCCTTGGTTTTTCTGACATTTCCCGCACAACATCTGGCAAACCTAATTTTTCAAAGTTAGGAATCTTAGAACTTAATGCCCGTAAACATGCGGCGTAAGCACCACGTTCTTTGTAAACATTGACCCGAAAACGAGCTAATCCTTTTATGCCATAAGAACAATCTAGCTCCCAGTTCTGCTCTAAGGTTTGACGCTGAGAGTTGTTAAGCATACTAAAAATTAGGCTTTGGCATTGATCTGCTGATAACGGTTGGTCGCCAATCGGTGTAAGTTTACCACTCAGGCGGAAGTAGGGAGGCAAACCTACGGATAAGTGCAGATCCGAACCGCCCATCTCAATCAACTGCTTCATTAAATCTTCAATTATCATTTCCATCTTTGTGGTTCCTGTTTGAAAATTCCTTTTGCAAATTCATTTGTCCTTAGTTAAGTACAGAATTTCACAAGTTCCTGGCGTTTTACTACACGAATCCAGACTGGGTCTCTGCGTACCTTTGCGTTTACTTCAGCGCTCCTCTGCGTTTAAAAACGTTACGAATTAATGAAATGCTCTACTAAGGACAAATGACTAATCTTGAAATCGTGGTGTCATGCAGTAAGGACAATCCAGCCATTCGAGCTGCAATCCAGCATGACAAGTTCGGCACGTCAGACTGCTCTTGCGTTTGGCTTTTAACTCTGCTTCCAAACCTGTATCGCTCAACGTCACCCGTTCTACTTCTTCTAAGGTGGTGTCGCCTTGACGCACTAAATCCAAGCTGTAAGCCAGCAAGGTTTTCATCCCTTCTTCCACCGCCACTTCTTTGATGCGTTCTGTTGGTGCATTTTCGGTGATGAGCGCTTGCAGGTTTTCGGTGACTCGCATGACTTCATAAACACCACAACGTCCTCTGTAGCCAACGCCATCACACTCTGGGCAAAGCTGATTGTTTGCCTTGGCTTCTTGAATTTGCTCTGAAATGAGGGTGTTAGCTTTGTAGAAAGTGACACCTGCTTCTTGAGAAGCTGATAGACCGTAGCGAGCGAGTTCCTCTAAAGTGGGAGTGTAGGGAATGCGACAACTGGAACAGACACGCCGTACTAGACGCTGTGCCAACACGCCAATTAGAGAACTGGAAATCATGAAAGACTCAATGCCCATTTCTCCCAAACGGGCGATCGCCCCTGGAGCATCATTAGTATGCAACGTTGTTAAAACCAAGTGACCAGTCAATGCTGCCTCAATCGCTGTTTTTGCCGTTTCCTTGTCTCGCGTCTCACCCACCAGAAGCACATCGGGGTCTTGTCGCAAAAAGGCTCGCAAAGTCGTTGCAAAATCTAGCCCTTTTTCCCGAATCACCTGCACCTGAGTAATTCCAGGTAAGCTGTACTCAATAGGGTCTTCAACCGTACAAATGTTGATGCCTGGAGAGTTCCGTTCTGACAAAGCCGAATACAGCGTTGTTGTTTTACCAGAACCTGTAGGTCCGGTTACTAGAATTAGACCAAAGGGACGGCTAACCATCTCCTGGACAATTTGCAAAGTTTCTGGATCAGTAATTAACTTATCCAATCCCAGTTGGGTTGCAGAGTTATCCAAAATCCGCAGCGCGACCTTTTCGCCGTAGCGACTGGGCAAGGTACTGACACGGAAATCCACCTTGCGTCCTTCAAACACTCGTCTAATGCGTCCGTCTTGAGGGACACGCCGTTCAGCAATATCTAAGTTGGCAATAATTTTGAAACGAGCTGTGACAGCAGGAATGATTTTTTTAGGCAGGGGGTCGAAAGCCTGACGCAGCACACCATCCTTACGAAAGCGAATGCGTAAGTTGTCTTCCTGCGGTTCTACATGGATATCAGAAGCCCTCTCATGTAGTCCTCTAGCAAGAATTCTGTTAACTAAATTGATCACAGGAGCATCCTGGGCACCCTTCATCGCTGCACCCAAGTCAGTATCCTTATCTTCAGGCGCATCATCTAAATTAAGATTTTCAATATTTTCTAAATCTTGGTTGATGTCTGTAGACTTTTCCTGTTCTAAGTTCTTTTGTTTAACAGTCAGTTCATCTAAATATTGGTTAATGAGTTGCTGGTAATCTTCTTGGGTAATGACCATCCGCTGCAATGCCCATCCGTGTGGGCGCAAAATGCGGTTCAAATCATCGCAAGCGTCTAGGTTATCCGGATCTACCATCGCCACCAAAACAGAGGGCGGGTTTTGGTCTTCATTCTTAGCAAGTGGTACTAAGTGATGGCGACGACAGATATCCACCGGAATGAGAGTATCAATCAGTTGACCAATTTTTGTTTTGCCAACTTGCCTAACTTCCAGATCGAGGGACTCAACACCATAGAGTATTTTGAGTTCAAATAGCTGCTGCTTCTTGTGTAGCCTATATAACTCTGGTGAGAGCTGGCGTCCTGAAATTGATTCCAGCACTTGTGTCAAAGGTCTGCCAGACTTGCGGCTTTCAATCAACGCCTGTCTCATTTGTTCGCTATTGACAAAGCCAGATTGCACCAACTTGTTGCCGAAGGGCGAAAACTCTATTCTTGTAGTAAGAGCAGTACTACGTCTTTGTGATGACGATTGAGTCATATATGAGCAATTCGTTGCGGAAACCTCTGATTAGAGTATTCCCAACCTGTTAGTCAGAATTGACACATATACTCAGTCAAATTAAGACAAAAATTTATTAAATAGTTTAGGAGTTACGCATTTGCAGCGATTTGTTAGCCCGCGCCGTTCAATCCCCGCTAATTTCGACTAATGCTTCGCCTGCTCGAAAAAGCTCTAGTGCTGCTGGCAATGTTGCACTCAGAATCTCTTGTAACCTACCATTTGACGTATTCCCGCAAGTTAACCAGATAATTTGTGGCGGTGCTCCGAGGCGATCAACCAAATCAACAAAGTCACTGTCCTTGGTCATCAAGATAACCCCTTGAGCTTTTGCCGCCTCGAAAATCTCAGGATCTTCAGCATCTCTTAGTCCAATGTCACGTAAAGCTAATGCTGTTATCCCAAAGGTGCTGGTAATCCAAATTGCAATCGCAGGCGATAGATGTGCATCTACCCAAATCGTCATGCAACTAACACTGGATGATTGATTTTACGTGAGGCATACGAAAGCGCTGCCTTAAGGTCATCCGCTTCAAGATCGGGCATCTCTTCTAGAATCTGTTCCGCACTCAGTCCAGCCGCAAACAAGTCCAGAATATCTGATACCCGAATTCTCATACCCCGGATGCAGGGACGACCACCACATTGTTTTGGATTAACTGTAATTCTTTCAAGTAGATTTGACATACGGTTTCACTCCTAGATGAATCCTTGTCCCAGTATAGGTTGAGTTCCTAGCTCTTGGAGTTCTGAGTACAATCTTGCGGTCAATCCGCTGCACCCCAGTGTTATTCTGCCCCATTAACTACCTGTTTACCTAATATTTTTGGGTAATGTGAAAAGCAGAGACGTATGAAAGCTGAATACTGCCTCCAAAGTCCTGCACTATCTTTTGCCTTAACCCTTCAAATAAGGAATTCTTACTCGATGGATCGAGTTCTAAGTATGGCGAGTAAGTGTTCAAAAGCGTTAGATAATCATCAATGGTGTAGGCCACTTCAGATATAACCTGTCCGGATACCAAGTCTTTGAATTGTCCAGAGTCGATAACCATCTGCCCCAACCCTCTTAATATCTCTTCGTGAGTTTCTCTTTCTTCATATCGGGCAAGCGATGGAGCGTACACTTGGTAGACTTCAGATAAGCGTTGGTACACTTCATACCGGGGCTGAAGGTTCATGTTCCACAACAATATTAGGTAGCCATTCTTTTGTAAAGCATTTGCTGCTTTCGGATATCCAACTTCTGGCGGTATCCAATGAAAAGAACTCGCTGCTAAGACAGCATGAAATTTCTCAGCCTCTAGCGTCCATTCTTCAAATGAGGTATTGCGAATCTCGACATTGGGATACGGTTCACAATTTTGTTGGGCGAGCTGGCAAAAATCTGGGTTAGGTTCTAAGCAAATCATTGAGCAGCCTAATGGAGCGATCGCTACCGTTGCAGTTGCAGGACCACACCCGACTTCCAGAATTTTCGAGTCACAAGAGAGTTGAGCTGCTTCGACAACCCGAGCAATTAGATTCTTGGGATAGCGAGGTCTTGCCTTGTTATAAGCCTCTGCTGCGGGAGAATACCAATGTTTTCTTTGTTCGAGATCTTTGCTGGAGTAGTTGATTATTGTTTGTTTTAAGTCTTTCATAAGAAAAATGGCGTGGCGCAAATCTCATCCTGCAAGTGGAGTGCGGTTGTTGACAATGCATTCGCGTAAGCTTGAGTAGCCTAACGGCACAAGTCAGCGACGGCTTGAAGGTTCTTTTAAAGAGAAATATTATACCGAATGTTTGGTACAAAGTGAGTTTACCGAGCGTTCAGTATAATGTCAATCAGCTAAGAGAATCTTGTTTAATGTCTAAAGAAGAAGTCATCCCCCAATTAACAAAAGTGTTTCGGCAATACGGCTACGAAGGTGCAACCCTAGCACGACTGTCAGAAGCCACAGGTTTAGGTAAAGCTAGCCTGTATCACCATTTCCCCAAAGGCAAGGAAGAAATGGCGGCGGTTGTTCTCAAGTCGATGAGCGATCGCGTAGAAGCCAGCATTATCGAACCCTTACGCAGCAGTGGCGAACCTGTTGACCGAATTCGTGTGATGACAAAAAATGTGGATAAACTTTATAGTGGTGGCAAACAAAGTTGCCTTTTAGCAGTGCTTGCCCTTGGTGAAGCGAAAAACTTGTTTCACAACGAAATTCAGAATGCCTTTAATGTTTGGATTGATACTTTAGTACAGGTAGTGATGGAAGCGGGAATTGAGCGTTCTCAAGCACAGCAAAGAGCCGAAGATGCTATTTTAGAAATTCAGGGTTCTCTTATACTAGCTCGGAGTTTAGACAACACCGTACCCTTTAAGCGTGTCTTAGAGCGCCTACCAGAAGAACTTTTGCTTGCCTCAGGGTAAGTCAAGAAAATAATTTTTTATAAAAAAACACATAACACGTAGGAAAATACCCTTAAATTCATGTAGAAACTTCACACTTGCTTTATCTGGCAAAAAACAATAACCTGTCAGATAAAGCAAGCGTCCGCTCTTTGCAGCTCCTTTACCTTACGGAAAGCCGCCCTAGGAGCATATACGCTAACGCACTCAGCATTTGTCAAAATAGATGACGGTGACCAAATAAAGGCTAAAGGATGAAGAATGAGGGATGAAATATTCCGTACTTCACTTCATACTTCCTACAATCCTACGGGAAGCCGTCCTCCGGGCGTCTACACTCTTTTGCCTTCAGTTGATAACTTGATAGTTCAGGTGACCGCTTTTTGTAGCTGAATTTAAGAGCTGCAAAATATGCGGATAACTGCCCAATATAGCATCTGGGAAGAGTGCAAAATGATAGACGAGAATCAACAGCAAAACAATACAAACCAGCAATTAGGTGAACAAACCGAGGAAAAGCAAGCAATGACTAGCGACTCTACAGCCGAAATAAATGCCAACGCAACGCAAAACGAGGTGAGTGAGCAAGTGTCAACTCAAACCAACGTCTCTGGAGATGCAGCTACGCAGAGTCAAGATAGTGGTGTTGCTGCAACTGAGGCTGCTGAGTCAACAGCCTCAGTTGCAGTACTCAGTCAACAAATTGAGTCTTTAAAAGCGCAGCTAGAAGAACGCAGCATTCAATATATGAGGATTGGAGCTGATTTTGAGAATTACCGCAAACGAAATCAAAAAGAGAAAGAAGACTTGGAACAGCAGGTGAAGCGGAACACAATTACTGAATTACTGCCAATAGTTGATAATTTTGAACGGGCAAGAGCGCATATCAAACCCCAAGATGATGGGGAAATGACCATTCATAAGAGCTACCAAGGCGTTTACAAGTTATTAGTCGATTGCTTAAAGCGCTTGGGTGTATCACCAATGCGTCCTGACGGTCAGCCCTTTGATCCGAACCTGCACGAAGCAGTATTGCGGGAACCTACGGATGAACATCCTGAAGGAACAGTGTTAGAAGAGTTAGTACGCGGATATTACTTGGGCGATCGCGTGCTGCGCCATGCAATGGTGAAGGTGGCTGCTCCAAAGGAAGATGCACCCTCTTCTGAAGAAAATCAGTCGAGCCCAGCTAACAGCTAAGCTGTAGTCGCTCGCCTTACTGACCAAAAGTGCCTGGCAAACTTGGGCGAGCATCGCATATCTAACCACAAACAAAAATAGTCCGCCAAACATCACGCCCGAAGTTGAGCAGCCTTGACCGGTGTTTGTGTAGCGCTAACACCGGATGGCGCTTAAAACTTCAAGGGAAAAGCACTCAGTAAAAAGACCGATAAAAATACCGATATTTATGGGAATTATTGGGATCGACTTAGGCACTACCAACAGTTGTGTCGCGGTTCTCGAAGGTGGTCAACCGATTGTCATTGCTAATTCAGAAGGCGGACGAACGACTCCTAGTATTGTGGGATTTGCTAAAGGCAGTGAACGCTTAATCGGTCAACTGGCAAAGCGTCAAGCTGTCACGAACGCCGAAAACACAATTTTCAGTATCAAGCGATTTATCGGTCGTCGCTGGGATGACACAGCAGTTGAACGCGAGCGTGTACCTTACACCTGTGTCAAAGGTCGAGACGATACTGTTGATGTCGAGATTCGTGGACATCACTACACACCACAAGAAATCTCCGCCATGATCCTACAAAAGCTAAAACAGGATGCGGAAAACTTTTTGGGTGAACCTGTCACTCAGGTAGTCATCACAGTACCAGCATATTTTACAGATGGACAAAGACAAGCGACTAAAGACGCTGGCACTATTGCCGGACTAGAAGTCTTAAGGATTATCAATGAACCAACTGCCGCAGCTCTAGCCTTTGGGTTGGAAAAGCTTGACCAAGAGCAGCTCGTTCTGGTATTTGACTTGGGAGGCGGTACTTTCGATGTCTCCATCCTACAACTTGGGGATGGAGTGTTTGAAGTCAAGACGACTGGTGGAAACAACCACCTGGGTGGGGACGATTTTGATAACTGTATCGTACGCTGGGTGATGGAACGTTTCCAGCAGGAACAGAAAGTTAACCTGTCTCAGGACAAAATGGCTTTGCAACGCTTGCGGGAAGCAGCGGAAAAGGCAAAAATTGAACTTTCCAGTATGCTCAGTACTTCAATTAACTTGCCTTTCATTACCGCTGATGAAACTGGTCCGAAGCATCTAGAGATGGAACTCAGCCGCGCCAAGTTTCAAGAGTTAACGGCACATTTGGTCGAAGCCACCATTGAACCGATGAGCCAGGCGCTGAAGGACGCGGAACTCAAACCACAAGACATTGACCGGATTATCTTGGTGGGCGGTTCCACTCGCATTCCTGCAGTGCAAAACGCCTTGATCAAATTTTTTAATGGCAAAGCTCCAGATCGCTCTGTCAACCCCGACGAAGCAGTCGCACTAGGCGCAGCTATCCAAGCTGGGGTGCTGGGTGGTGAAGTTGATAATTTGCTTTTGTTAGATGTCACGCCCTTGTCTTTAGGTATTGAAACTTTGGGAGAAGTGTTCACCAAAATCATCGAACGCAACACCACAATTCCAACTAGCAAGTCCCAAGTCTTTTCCACAGCAGTCGATGGGCAAAACTCAGTGGAAATTCACGTCCTTCAAGGTGAACGGGCAATGGCACGGGACAACAAAAGTTTGGGCAAATTTCTTCTGGCGGGAATTCCGCCGACTCCTCGTGGTGTACCGCAAATTGAAGTCTCTTTTGAAATTGATGTCAATGGCATTCTCAAAGTTTCAGCACAAGACAAAGGCACTCTTCGAGAACAAAGTATTCGGATTACCAATACAGGTGGCTTGAGTGCGAACGAAGTCGAAAGAATGCGGCAACAAGCCGAAATGTTTGCCGAACAAGACAGAAGACGCATACAACTCGTTGAACTCAAAAACCAGACGGATAATCTGCTATACAGTTACGAATCAACCTTAAAGAACAATGGCAACTTAATTAGCGACCAGATGAGAGCTTTGGCACATGAAAAAATGACACAGCTACAAGCAGCAATGACAGATGAAACTATCTCCATAGCAGAATTTAAACAACGTTTGGATGACTTCCAGCAAAGTCTGTTCGCCATTGGCTCCCAGGTGTATAACCGCGTTAATAGGCACGATGAAATGACCGAATCTTCAGATACGTTATTGACCTCAGAACCAGCCGCGCCAGTAAATGGAACGCTAACACCACAATTTAACTTTGATTTTGATGACGAAAATACTACGCAGGTTGATTATGAGGTGATAGACTAAGGAAATTATAAATTATAAATTATAAATTATAAATTATCAAAAAGTAATTCTTGATTTAGCACTGAGCATCATAATATCACTCGTATTAACACTGAATTATCTAGCCGGAGGTTTATACTTCCGGCTAAACAATGTTACAGTACAAATGCAATTTCATGATGACTGTGGGGTTTTCCACACTTTTTTGTGCGGGTAGCCTGTCTGTAAAATGAGCGGAGTTTTTGCCATCTACATAGCACAATTGTAAAAGATGCTTTTGTCGTCTACCACGAGGGAAGTACCTGTTGCAGTTATCAGTGCTGAGCAATCAATGCTGATGCGCGAGTAAAAATTTTTCTGGTTTCAATTTAGTCTTTGATTTCAAAACTAATTCCAGATTTTTTTACTGGCAACACCACTCGCCTGCCACTTGGTTGAACGGGATGCAATGCTCCTCGCCGTCAGAGCGGGAAACCCTCTCTGAAGCTGTGGGTCTACAACTGTAGGCAACCTTCTTCAGAGGAAAATATCCTCAGCATTCAGATTTGAAGACTGTTATGGTGATTTTTGTAAAGGGTAAAAGGTAAAATAATTTAGTATTAATAAAACTTAACCATTGCCTTCTG
This sequence comes from Kalymmatonema hyalinum WJT4-NPBG1, assembly GCA_019359075.1. Taxonomy (GTDB): domain Bacteria; phylum Cyanobacteriota; class Cyanobacteriia; order Cyanobacteriales; family Nostocaceae; genus Kalymmatonema; species Kalymmatonema hyalinum. The sequence goes on along the minus strand of JAHHIB010000011.1, from coordinate 26,743 downwards.
CCTTGACAAACTTCTGAGCTCACTTTGCACTGCGGCGCGGATAGCGCGGCTTTTCGTTAGAGTGGAGCTAACGCGCTTCGGCAACAAGCCGCTGCTGCCCTTGTTCTCTTTGCATAGCCGCTTTCTACCTTTTAACTTTCACCTTTGCTATATGGCTCGCGATTATTATGAAATTCTAGGTGTCTCTCGTGACGCCGACAAAGAAGAAATCAAACACGCCTACCGCCGCTTAGCCCGGAAGTATCACCCAGACGTGAACAAAGAACCGGGAGCGGAAGAGCGCTTTAAAGAAATAAACCGTGCTTATGAAGTGCTGAGCGAGCCGGAAATTCGCGCTCGTTACGATCGCTTTGGTGAAGCTGCTGTGAATGGTGGAGCTGGTGTAGGCTACCAAGATATCGGCGACATGGGTGGCTTTGCTGATATTTTTGAAAGCATTTTCAGCGGTTTTGCTGGCGGTATGGGTGGGACAACGCAAAGACGGCGTAGTGGTCCAGTGCGGGGCGATGACCTGCGGCTAGACCTAAAGCTAGACTTTCGGGAAGCAGTATTTGGCGGTGAAAAAGAAATTCGCATTTCTCATTTAGAGACTTGTGAAATCTGTAGCGGCTCTGGAGCAAAACCAGGAACTCGCCCCCGCACTTGTTCGACTTGTACTGGAACAGGTCAAGTACGGCGCGTCACTAGAACGCCCTTTGGCAGCTTCACCCAAGTTTCGACTTGTCCCACCTGTAATGCTACGGGAATGGTCATAGAAGACAAATGTGATACTTGTGACGGTAAGGGTGCAAAACAAGTCACGAAGAAACTGAAAATTTCCATTCCACCTGGGGTGGACAACGGCACACGCTTGCGAATCTCCTCAGAAGGAGATGCCGGTCAACGCAGTGGTCCTGCAGGAGATTTGTACGTTTACTTATTTGTGAATGAGGATGAGGAATTCCATCGGGATGGTATCAACATTCTCTCAGAAATCAAAATTAGCTACCTGCAAGCGATTTTAGGCTGCCGCTTAGAGGTAAATACGGTAGATGGACCAGAGGAATTGTTAATTCTACCTGGAACTCAGCCAAATACTGTGATGAAAATGGAAAATCGTGGTGTACCACGCTTGGGTAATCCTGTCAGCCGTGGCGACCACATGATTACTGTGTTAATTGATATTCCCACCAAGTTAACGACTGAGGAACGTGAACTACTGGAGAAGCTCGCTAAAATTAAAGGAGATCGCACAGGTAAAGGTGGTCTAGAAGGATTTTTGGGAAACTTTTTTCAGCAACGATGAGTCTATCTACCCTCTCAACTCCTAATGCTCAACTCGATTTGCGCGGCACCCCTTGCCCGATAAATTTTGTACGCACGAAACTGCGTTTGGAGCAAATGAAACCGGGAGAATTACTAGAAGTCTGGCTAGATCCTGGGGAGCCGATTGAGCAGGTTCCTGATAGTCTGACAATGGCAGGCTATCAGGTGGAGCAAATCACAGACTGCGTTGGTTATTTTTCCTTGCTAGTCCGCCGTCCCGATAGTGGGTCATGAGAGGGGAAGGATTAGAAGCCACTAAGCAGTTAATAGGCACGGTCTTAGCCGTGCAGGCTAATTTTTACCGAGTACAGCTAGATGCAGGGGAGCACAGAGAAGTCCGAGCGGAGGAAGCCTCCGCTCGGAACTTCGGAGGGAGCCTAGGAGCAGAGGAGATGAAACCTCCAAATTCCCCCCTGCCCCTTATCCTCCTGTGTACCCGCAGAAGCCGATTGAAAAAGATCGGGCAACAAGTTATGGTGGGCGATCGCGTCGTCGTGGAAGAACCAGATTGGGCTGGCGGACGAGGAGCAATCGCTGAAGTTTTACCCCGTCAAAGTCAATTGGATCGTCCGGCGATCGCCAATGTTAACCAAATTCTGTTAGTTTTTGCCGTCGCAGATCCGCCCTTGGAACCATACCAACTTAGCCGATTTTTGGTAAAGGCTGAGTCTACCGATATAGATGTGATTTTATGCCTGAATAAGTCCGATTTAATCTCAAAAGAACAGCAGGCAGAAATTTATCAGCAGTTGGGAAATTGGGGCTACCAACCAATATTTATTAGTGTCGGTAAAGGTATAAATGTTGACGAAGTAGCAGACAAGCTCAAAGATCAGATTACGGTGATTGCTGGACCTTCCGGGGTTGGCAAGTCCAGCCTCATCAATCGACTGATTCCCAATGCTAACTTACGAGTTGGAGAGATTTCTGGCAAACTAGCAAGGGGTCGGCACACCACTCGTCACGTAGAATTATTTGAATTACCTACCGGGGGTTTACTCGCAGATACTCCGGGATTTAACCAACCTGACCTTGATTCTCCTCCAGAAGAATTAGCAAGTTATTTTCCAGAAGCAAGGCAGAGATTAGCGGTTGGTAGCTGTCGTTTTAGTGATTGTTCACACCGAGACGAACCAGAGTGTATCGTTCGCGGAGAATGGGAACGATATCAACATTACTTAGATTTCTTGAAAGAAGCGATTGAGCGCCAGACTCACCAGAACGAGCAAGCAGATCCTGAATCCACTCTCAAGGTCAAAAGCAAAGGTAAGGGACAAACTCAGTACGAACCGAAGCTGGAATCTAAAAAATATCGCCGTAGTTCCCGCAGGACGCAGTTGCAGGAGTTGCAACACTTGTATCAAGAGAGTGAAGAATGATAGCCGATGTTGTGTTAATGGGGCAATGTCTCTTAACTCCCATAAAGTCTTAAAATAATCTTAAATCTACCAAATCCCCAACCTTCAACTAATAGGTAACACCCCGGAACTATTCATTATGGCTATCGGCTACGTTGCGCTTGTACTCCACGCACACCTGCCCTTCGTTCGTCACCCAGAAAGTGACTATGTGCTGGAAGAAGAATGGCTTTATGAAGCCATCACCGAAACTTACATTCCCTTGCTGCGAGTATTTGAAGGCTTAAAGCGAGACGGCGTTGACTTCAAAATCACGATGAGCATGACACCACCTCTTGTGTCGATGCTCCGCGATCCTTTGCTGCAAGAACGCTACGACGCTCACTTAGCCAAGCTAGAAGAACTTATACAACTAGAAGCCGAACATAATGCCGACAATGGTCATATCCGGTATTTAGCCGAGCATTACGCCAGTGAGTTTAAGGCGATACGAGAAGTTTGGGAAAGCTACAAAGGGGACTTGGTCACAGCTTTTAAGCAGTTCCAAGACAGTAATAATGTAGAAATCATCACCTGCGGTGCTACCCACGGCTACCTACCGCTGATGAAAATGTACCCGCAAGCTGTGTGGGCACAAATTAAGGTAGCCTGCGAACACTACGAGGAAACTTTTGGACAGCCACCCAGAGGTATTTGGTTACCAGAATGCGCCTACTACGAAGGTGTAGACCGAATGTTAGCGGATGCAGGGTTGCGCTACTTCCTCACTGATGGACATGGCATTCTTTATGCCCGTCCTCGTCCGCGATTTGGCGGCTATGCCCCAATTTTTACAGAAAGTGGTGTCGCTGTCTTTGGTCGAGATCATGAATCTTCGCAGCAAGTGTGGTCTTCTGAGGTAGGCTATCCTGGTGCGCCGGAATACCGGGAATTTTATAAAGACTTGGGCTGGGAAGCAGAATATGAATACATCAAGCCCTACATCATGCCCAACGGTCAGCGGAAAAATACGGGCATTAAGTATCACAAAATTACTGGACGCGGTTTAGGGTTAGGAGATAAGGCACTCTACGACCCCTACTGGGCAAGGGAAAAAACTGCGGAACACGCTGCCAATTTTATGTATAATAGAGAACAGCAAACCGGGCACCTCTATGGTATCATGCAGCGCCCGCCGATTATTGTTTCTCCCTACGATGCAGAGTTATTTGGACATTGGTGGTACGAGGGTCCGTGGTTCATCGATTACCTGTTCCGCAAGTCCTGGTTTGACCAAAAGACCTATGCAATGACCCACTTGGCGGATTATTTGCGGGCTGAACCAACTCAGCAAGTCTGCCGTCCTTCGCAATCGAGTTGGGGTTATAAAGGATTCCACGAGTATTGGTTGAACGAAACAAATGCGTGGATTTACCCACATTTGCACAAAGCTGCAGAACGGATGATTGAAATATCAAACCGGGAACCAGCAGATGAGTTGGAATGGAAAGCACTCAACCAAGCAGCACGGGAATTGTTGTTAGCGCAATCTTCCGACTGGGCATTTATTATGCGGACGGGAACGATGGTACCTTATGCTGTCAGAAGGACGCGATCGCACCTCATGCGTTTCAACAAGCTTTACGAAGACATCAATATTGGCAAAATCGATAGCGGTTGGCTGGAAAAAGTTGAATTGATGGACAATATTTTCCCTAATATCAACTACCGAGTGTATCGTCCATTGTAATTATAGGGGTTTTGACTTAGCTCAAATACACCAAGAACCTCACCCCACTGGCACCGAGAGGAGTTGCGGGTGAGGTGCTTTGGTATTATAGGGTATCTGGGTCAATGTTCAATTCTCTAAGTTTAGCGGCTAAGCGTTGCGCTTTCTCTTCAGCAGCTTGTCGTGCTGCTGCTTCTTCCTCATAGCTTAGCAGTGTTTGACCTGTCGCTGGGTCGTAGAAGCGCATTTCTCCTGATTGAATTCGCAACTCTAAACCCAAGACTTCACTGGATAAGGATACTGTACCATCTGGCAAAGTACTGGTTGCGACTGGGAAATAATTTCCATCGACTAAACGCAAACCTTGGAGTTGGGGAGTGAGATAATCTCCTGTAGGGTCATATTGATAATATTCGCAAACTCCCAAAAAGGCGTAAATTCCTTTTTTTGCACCTTGGTCTTTTGTACGAGTTGCTTTTGAGGTAATCTCTAGAACAAAATCAGGTGTTTCATCATTTTCTTCCCAAATTTTATAAGAGCGTCTATCACGATTATCTACTCCAAACACCACAAATACATCTGGTGCTACAACTGATTCTGGATTACCCTGTTCGTAGTAGATAAATAAATTGCCAGCAACATATACATCAGAACGGTTTTGGAAATATAGCCGTAGCGCGTTTCTTGCATAAGTTAAGTAACTGCACTGGATATCTCCTTCAGCCATCGGCTTACCGTCCTCATCTGGGTACTCAATTGGAGTAATGGGGAAATACTCTACTGGGGCTGTCATTACCAATCCCTCAACTCATTAGGAGCTTAGGTTATATACTATCGCTAAGAATCCGGTCGCCATGACTGGGAGGCTGGGAAATCACGAGGAATTCTAAATCGGATAAGTCCGCTAAGGAATAAACATTGCGGGTTAACAATATCGCATCAGTCAATTCAAAAGTCAGTAGACCGAAAACTTTTGTAAGTTGACGAAAAAATCAGGGTTTCAGCCGACGTTTTTGGGCTGACCAGAGCGATCGCTTCCACTGCACTCTTAACTCACCAACAACGCCCGTTCCTTGAAAAGTAGATTCCGAGAGGATTTTGGCAGATTGTGTTCCCAAACTCAAATGAACGCCGCTTAAGGGTTCTGGAAAACTTTTCGGTCTACTGAAAGTAGCATCTTTGGCGAAGCCTAAATGTTTGTAAGCTACTTGACGAAATTCTTCGAGTTTGGCACGTTTCATATTGGTAGGTGAGAGTTGGTCGTTCTTCTCTCATCTTCCAACAAAGGGGATCTGTGTTAACCGCAGACTACCCTGCCAACTATTTTATACCAAGAATACATACTTTCTGGAGTTAACGATTGCCCAAGGGGCAGTGGCAAAGCCAATCGCCTCCTTTTAGTCTCAACCCCTGTAATAATGATAATAAAATAGTGGAGGAGGGGAGAGAAGCGAGCATTGATCGCTTCTCTCCCCTCTTACAAAATTATCATTATTGTATTTTTTTCTCCTATAGACGTATTACACATTTTGAAAGAGTTACTAATGCGTTGAGAATTGCCAGAGAGTATTTTTTACCAGTAATTTCAGTTGCCTTGCGTTTCCTTTTATCGCTTTTAGTCTAAACTCCAAATAGTTTATGATTTGCATAAATCAGATGCGTTGCAAGGTGCAGGTTTAATCTTTGAGTGCGGGATTATAAAAATATATAAATGCTTGCTACCCCAACAAAATGAGCGTAGTAGGAGAATTTTTACGAATCGTTACTAGATAGGATATTGACAAAAAGATAACTAAGTGATATTTATGAATTTAATAAGATTAATTGTATAACACAAAGAACGATGAATAATAATAATATTGAAGAATTATTGAAAAGCAGCCTGACAAACTTATTACAGCTAGGTGAACTTATCGAATATTTAATAAAAACTTATCCATATCCCGATGATTTAAAGATTAAACGAAATCCCGATGATTTAAAGATTAAACAAAATAATTATGATGAAAATAAGTCCATCAAGGAAATTTATATAGATTTTGATAAAACCTACAAAGAAGCTGTAGAAAGGTTGAAAAAACCAAGCTTATCTATTGCCATGATTGGAACAACATCATCTGGCAAGTCTACTATTGTTAACGCCTTAATCGGACGTAAAATCGCCCCCATCGAAGCCCAAGAAACAAGTGCAGGAATCTTAACACTTAAGCATTCTAATTCACCGGATAGTGAGTTAGTTATCGAGTCAACAAAGAACGCAAAATGGAAACCTGGTAAACAGATAGGATTAAGCGATGAAAGCCTTTATAAGCAAATCCGAGATGATATAATGCGGCTTTATCATAAAGAGCGTAAAACGAAAGAAGACATTGAAGCACCAAGAGTTACTGCATTTGTTGAACTCCTGCCTGTTTGCGATCCAAGTCTTTTGGGACTGCCACCTGGAGTAGATGTTGAGTTTATTGACTTACCAGGATTAAAATCGACTACCGATAATCAGAATCTTGAGGTTATTCAGCAAAAAGTTAACAAAGCTTTCAGTATTGTCGCCCTCGACTATCTACAGGTAGATGATAAACAAAGACAAACATTACTACAAGAGCTTAAAACAACTATAGAATACCAGCGGGGGCGTACTGACTCTATAATATTCATTTTAAACAAAGTTAATCTTGCAACTGCTAACGATATACCACTTCAACAGCGTATTTCTGAGCTTAAGAAAGAAATTAAATCAATATTACCACAACTGGACAAATCGCCTGAGATTATCCCCTTTAACTCCTTACTTCTCTATTATGTTCAATGTGCTTGGGGTTCAAGGCCGCTAAATCAATTGTCATTAGTTGAGCCACTAGTACGTTTGGATTTTTTAAAAGCAATGATAAAGGATAGTTTCAGTATTATTCTGGATAAAACCAAGAATGAACTAGAAGTAGAGAGCTGGATTCTAAATCTCCGTTCACAAGTAATTAATAATAAACCTATTAATGACGAAACAATACGGGAACTTCTCAAATATGCTCTGGATTGGACTGGTGGAAAAGAATTATGGGATACACTACGTAATCGCGTTCACTCCTCCTTCCCGCAACTTGTTTTGTTTCCAATCCTAAGTGAGGTTTTTATCAAATACGATGAATTAGAAAAAAAAATCAACTATCTTACCACAACTAGACAAATTAGCACTAAAGCAGATATTAAGCAACAGCAAGAAACAATTTATAGAAGTCGGGATATTCTGCCAAAATCGATTAAAGAGATTAACGATAAGTTTACAAATAAAATACAAACAAAAATAAAACTATTAAAAGAAGCAACTACTCCAGAAAAATTATCATTTTTAGTAGATAGTTTACAGCAGGAAGGCTTTAAAGGTTTTCAGCCACTCATTGAGACATTTAATGAAGTTGAAGGAGATTTAACAAGAACAATAATTTTGCCTGTTCGAGAGGCATTAAACAAAAATAAAAGTGCTGAACAGCTAAAAGAACACTTAGCCTTAAGTATTAATCCCGCTCTTGTGGATAAGATTATTAGTACCTATGTATTCGTAAATCAGATACTTAGTGAATTTCCTTCTACTAACGGACAGATCGAGATAACACTCCGTAAGGATGATACAAGAACAAAGGAAAAATTAAAAAAAGCAGAAAGTGACTTTCATTATTTTTATATATTAATGGGTAAAGCCTTATCAGAACGAGCCGGGTTCGTACTTCAAGGACAAGTAGAAAAAATTGAGTTTGCTATAAAAAGCTTAATTGACAACCAGAAAAATGAACTTAATAATCTTTTACAAATAACTTTAAAAAATCGTAATCTGGAAGAAGCGATTGATAAAGCTTTTGAAAAAAAAGCGCATAGAAATGATTGTTTATGTTTACCTAATGAATTGTTCAACCTGAATGCGACCGTCAACAGGAATGAGACACAAAAAGAAGAAATAATAGGACAAGAAACAGTAACAGAACCGGTAAGAAAGTGTTGGATATTTGTAGACGAGCAGAAACAACGTAGACCAATTAAGAAAAATATTGATTATTCTACTCTGATACTTCCAAATGCAGAAACAACTGTTAAAGAATGGTCACAAGGAATTATAGAAAAAAAACAAGAAATATGGGATATTATTTGTAAATGGATGATTAATTGCTTACAACAGTCCAGTCGTGATTTTGAAATTTCAGCATTAGAAGTTACTAAATTAGCAGATACAATACTTGCAGAACGACTCCATGAGTTAGAAAATAACTTGGGAGTTCAAAAAGAGTATTGGAACAAAATCGAAAGTAAACTAACGGAGTCAAAAATATTCCGTAACAAACTAGGACAACAATGTCTTAAGCAAACTATTGATAAAAAATAATGTCTTTTATAGACCTACTTAAGGAAAAGTTCAAAAAAGTTCACACTAAATCTGCACAATGGTCTGAGACATTTAATGAAAATGAAAAGGACGAAAGAAGCAAGAAGAAAAAACGTATTACTTTTTTGGACTTCTTGAATGAGACTCTTTTGTATTGGGGTAATGAACTTAACCTTACTGATGAAGAATTTAGTGATATAAGGAAATTTTATAAAGAGATAAAAGACATTTACGTTACTGATGTTGTTAGTATATGGAGAAGTTATACAAGAAATGATAGAGGAGAATTAGATAAACAAAAAAGCGAAAAATCAGTTGGAAGCTTAAAGCAATATATTAGTACTAAGAAACTAAAGATTAGAAATATGATTCCTAATATTACCCCGTATTTTACAGATATAGGATTTGTAGTATTTGTTGCCTTTGTAATTACCGCAGTCTATCTTGTTGTTAGCAAATTAAATCAAGCTATTAAGGAACAAACTAAAACACTATCTGATGTTTTAGTTTTAGTTATAAACGTAGGGAAAGAGAATATTATACAGCTTTTGCAAAAAGATCCTCAAGTGACAATCAATAATTATGAGGAATTATATAGTGCTACACAAGCCTTATGGATAGGTTCTATAAATGTTTTTTCTCAGGAGTTTCAACCTTGGTTTGATGAAAATTATAAAGTGCCAGAAAATGAAAAATCTGAGTATGATGTATATCTTGTTAAAATTTCTTTAAAGAATGATAATTCCGGTTTTAAATCTGACGCAGGTCAATTAGAACGACTGGACGCATTCCGCAAATTACCGGAAAATTCACAAGAAGTTTTGGTTTCCCCTCGCTTATCTAGTAAAGCTTATAGAAACAAACATTTGTACAATAGATAAGATAGAAAAATTTATATGGACATTTAAGAAACTTTCTTTATACAAACAAGATATAGTTACCACAACAACTAGTGTTGTTATATAATTTTATTTATTCTTTTAAAAAATATTACATTTTTTTATATCTAAACTTAAAGATTAAATTTAAATTTACTAAATGTTAATTCATTAGCTTTTTGAAAGCTTACCACTAATGCTTATATCTATTTTAATAAACCAGTAATCATCTTGAGATTAGTCACGAACTAAGGCTTATACTCTTAAAAACAGATATTAAATTAATCTAAAGTTTTCAATTGTAAAATCTAAGCAAAGCATAGAGTCCACTCTCATGAATTCACATATTTTAACACCTAAAGAATTAGAATTATCTCTAATCCTTGCTCAAGCTTCCAGCTTTATTTATTACAAAAAGCTTTTATTTAATGATATAGAAGCAAGAATTGGAATATTTAATGTTAAAACATTTAACTTTAATTCAAGTAACCAGTATTGCATATCAGGCTTTTTAGGATATTATAAAGATTATATTGTAATAGTATTTAAAGGCACAGATTGCAATCATGATTGGATAAAAAATTTTGATTTTTTAAAAAATAGTAAAGATTTTAATGGACAAGTTCATTCTGGATTTGCCAAAGCAATACTTAACAATTGGAATGACATATTAAATATCACACAAACATATTTTAGCCATGATAAGAAAATACTGCTAACTGGGCATAGTCTTGGTGGAGCATTAGCTATCCTAGCAGCTGCTAAATTTAGTTATATTCCTCAATTTAATAATAAGATCGAAGCAGTATATACCTATGGAGCGCCTCGCGTTGGTGATGAGTATTTTGAAAGCCAATATACACCAACACATTATCGTTTTGAATATGGTAATGATCCTGTCCCATCTTCGCCTTCACTTGGATATATACATACTGGAGAAAAGCATTATCTTCCAAAAAATCAACCAACTATTCGGAAAGATATTCAAAGTTTTGAAGCTTATCAAACTCACATAAGATTAGCATCAGTAGTAGTTAACCTTTTTGTAAATCCTAGTAATTTTTTAATTATAAATGATTCTATCCAGCACATCAATGGTGTATTTGATGATGTAAGTGATCACAATATTGAAAAATATATTCAGCATCTTCAAAATTACAAGCATTTTATAGTAATCCTTAAAGGTTTACAAGACGAGACACTCAAACGACATGGGAGCGTAATTAAGGATAGTGAGACTGGAAATATCGTATGTTTTCTGCTTGAGGCACCACAAAAGGAAACCAATCACTTACCTCTTTCTCTTATTTCAAAAGGAGCTTTTTTAGCTATCAATGGGGTTGGGGAAATACCACTGCAAATGTCATCTCTTGCTACTGGGGCCAGTGTTTTAAATTTGGGTATCAGCCTAGCAGCATTTGCTCACATGAATAAGAAGTTGAATCAAATTCAACTTGCCATAAATAATTTGCAGCCGTTTATGGCAGAAGGATTTAATCGTATTGAAGACCGTTTAGAGATTTTATGTTTCCATGTAGAACAAATTCAAAAACAACAGGATAATATTTTTGAAGAAATTTACTATCTTCGTCAAGAAAGATTAAACGAAAACATATCAACATTAAAAGCCGCAGTTGAAACTAAAATTTCTTGCCCTGATATACCCAACGGAATCATTTTTAACAGAATATTTGAGTTAATCGATAGTTTCTCAACAAAAGCACAAATACAGCAGCCTGCTCTAAGCAGCAGAAGTATTTTATTGGCTGATATTGCTATGAAAGGTTGGGCATCTGCGACAGCAATACTAGCATATTTTTTACTAGAGAATGGACAGATTGATAAAGCAGAAAACTTACTAAATAATCAAGTTACAGAATTTAGAAATACTACTAGAAAGTGGGCAGCTAATTTAATAAATCATAAATATTCAGAGATAGCTACTGCTTATCGTTTTACTGCACCTGTTTTTAAAAATAAAAATATAACAAGAGAGCAGGTTGATAGAATCGCTTATATTTCGCCTGTAGATCAAGGATTATCTAAAGATGAAATAGAAGAAAAACGTGATTATGTGCAGATAGCATTTAAATTGACTGAAAACAGAGAAGAGTTAAACAATCCAGAGTGGATAGAAACACAAATTTTTGTAGTTAAGTATCTTGATACTTTAAGTGAATTGTTAGCTAGATTAGAAAGTTTACTGGATTTTACACACTTCTGCAAAAGCAAAGGTGTGAGCATCCATGATATTCTACCAGATCATGATGCTGAACCAGGTTTATATCTGCAATTTTATCCTGTTGGAGTTTAGACTAAAAGCGATAAAAGGAAACGCAAGGCAACTGAAATTACTGGTAAAAAATACTCTCTGGCAATTCTCAACGGATCATCCGTGAGAGGTTAAAATAAAGTAAATTTTGTCAATCACTTAAAATACTCAAAAAAACTAAATAAAAATGATAATCGTGTGCGGGGAAGAGGGAAGGAGGCGAGCGCCGCTCGCCTCCTTCCCCCTTTGTTTGATTATTATTATTGTTAAAGTTTTTGACAGTTTAAATGTGAAACCAAAAAGTTTAATCGAGATAAAAGTTGGTAAAACCAGCTATTCTTATATTACTTCTGTCCTTGACCCACAAATTTTACCTCCTTACGCCGTGGCTGATTTATATCGACGAAGATGGAGGATTGAAGAAGCTTTTCACACTGTTAAACGTCTGTTGAGACTATCTTATTTATGGACTGGTTCTATTAATGGTGTCAAATTCAGTAGATCGAAAACTTTTGTAAGTTGACGAAATAATGAGGGTTTCAGCCTACGCTTCTGAGGGCGACCAGAACGATCGCTTGCCGGAGCAGTAGAGTCCACCGACAACGCTCGTTACTTGAAAAGCAGATTGGAAGGGGATTCCACTGGATTGTGTTTCCACAGATCAAATGAACGGCGGGCAAAGCTTCTAGAAAACTTTTCGGTCTACTGAAATTACAAGTATGGGCTACTTGGTTATTTTATGCTGTTTTAGTTGATTTAGGTGATGCGGTTGCTGATGAATTATCTCTACCTTTTAACCGCATTTCTTTAGAGATGATTTATCGAGGTTTGTATCATTTCAGCGTTGCTTATGACAAAGGCAACGCGGATGACCCTGTTATAAGTACTTCGCTGCTAAAGAAAATCAAGATTTAGGGGTAGTCAAAGCCCTGCGAAAACCAGTCTCCAAGCTGGATTTATCTCCTTTTCCCGCACCCTCTTGGCAAACGTGCAATTACCTTAACCTCTCACGGATGGACCATCACTGGTTCCAAAAGCAGCCAGATTAAGAGAAGAGGAATTAATTTGATAAGAGGGAAAACCCTAACATTGGGCAAGTTTAATAAAATTAAGTATAGACGATGTTCGAGAACTAATCGCTATCTAACAAGAACTACCTTATGAGTGAAAAAATCCAGACCGAAAAAGACTTTCCTACGGCAAGCACTAGTATCAAAACAAATCAAGAAACAGAAAACGAAAAAGTTCTATGTTCTCATTGTCAGCGCACCGCTACGAACGGTATTAAATGTAAAGGGATTTGTGTGGCTGACAATGACTATTAAGGTATGAATTTTAAACAGTTGTCTCAAAGTCCCACTTTTTTAGCTAAGAAGAATTTACATAGGTTTTTGCTCAGTATTCGATACCATTTTTTAGTATAAATACGGACATTGCTCAACTTCAAACCCAAGCCCAATATGAATATGCTTTGCCGCTCTAATCTCAGCATAATGGTGGTTGATAAGAGAGAAACCTGAATGTTGTAATGCGAATCGTAGTTTTTGTAAGTTAATAATTTTGGCTAATTGTTGCAATTTAAAGTGATGAAAAATACATTATTCGATAAAATCTTCCGTGACAGCGATGGCAAAATTGTTTTAGCTCAGATGCCAAACTTACCGCTTATTGTTTGGATAACAGCTAGTTTGCTCAAATTAGTTTTTACAACAGGCGTTGTGAATACAGGGTTAGAGGCACTTGCTTTTGGCTCTTTATTTACTTGGGCGTGGCTAGAATTATTTCAAGGCGTTAATTATTTTCGTAGAGCGCTAGGTCTTGGTGTGCTTATTGGTGTTATGGCGTCAAGAACTGTGGGTCTTGATGTACTTGGCTCTTTCGCTCTTTGATTCGAGGGGCGATCGCTCAGTCCCAGATGAAGGTGTGCGATCGCTATAAAGCGCATAACAAAGGCGATCGCTTTCCCGCCAAGAAGCTGCGATTGCGATTCGGGGCAGTGGCGGAGCCAATCGCCCTTTGGGCGGCTCCAGAGGAGCATCGCCACGCTCATTTTCTGTCATAAAGGTGCCACGCAAAGCGGTTTTGTACCGCAAAAAAAAACAGGCATTTTGCCTGTCTTATAACTCATAAATTGGCTCTTTATTTAGAAATTCATTTCTGCAGCTTGGACTTTTTCAACCTGCTTCTTCTTGAGAACAAGCATAACTTGAGCCAACATCACAAGTGCGACAAATGCAATCAACCATTGAACTCTGCTGGCATCTTGCAGCACGATTTCCCCATCATCTTGACCGAATCCACCAACGTTTGGATTATTAGTCAAAGCATCATCTTTTTTGACTGCTTGCCCTTCGGAAACAATCAATTCTGGTCCAGCGGGGATGGTATCAACGACTGTATCCCCAGATTCTGGCTGGATGGTGACTTGATACTTGACGTTACCGTCTTCATCTTCTGTTTTGGCGATTTTGCTAACCGTACCAGTAGCAGAAGCAGCATATACTGCGTTGTTGCTCTTTTCGCCTGTTGGGTAAATTTGTCCGCGTCCCCGGTTAGCACCTAGGTGAACAGCATACTTACCAAACTGTATGTTCTTGTCCGTTGCGGGGTTCGGAGAAAGAACGGGGAAGACGATTTCCTGATATTGTTCACCAGGTAGTGGTCCGATGATAACGACGTTTTCTTTCTCTTCGCTGTAGGGTTGGTAGAACAGACCTTCGACTTCTTCCTTCCACTCCTCAGGAATGCGTTCTTCCGGAGCAATTTTGAAGCCTTCTGGTAGCATCAGCACAGCACCAACGTTTAAGCCGGTTTTGGAACCATCGGCACCCACCTGCTGCAAGCTGGTATCGTAGGGAATTTTGACCACGGCTTTAAATACCGTGTCAGGTAGAACAGACTGGGGAATTTCTACTTCGGTTGGCTTTGCTGCTAGGTGACAGTTGGCACACACAATCCGCCCTGTCGGTTCGCGAGGGGTTTCGGGGTAAGTTTGCTGTGCCCAAAAGGGATATGCTGAAGCCGCTTGAGGAAAGGCGAAATCGCTGGTGAAGAAAAATGTCACTGTAGCGATCGCTATAAGCAATGTTTTTACAACTGCTCTAGCACTGCGAGCTATACTCGCTGTTTGACAAACATTTCTCATCTCTATAAGGACAACTTGGACAACGTTCTCTGATATTAGTTATTAGTCATGCCTGATGTGTCATTAGTCAAGAGTCAAATTTCGACTCCAGACTGGGTCGTATGCACTTTAGTCCTGATTAAGCCCACCAAGCTGCTTCCCCAGTGCGGAAGTCAGTTTCACTCCACTGAGTTAGGAGAATTTTGTCTTCTTCTACTTTTGCATGACTCAAAGCCAAAGATAGCGGTGCTGGGCCTCGGACAACTTTACCAGTAGCGTCGTACTGCGAACCATGACAGGGACACTTAAACTTGTTCTCTGCTGCATTCCAAGGAACAACACAACCTAAGTGGGTGCAAACAGCGTTAATACCGTAATCAGTAATCGCCTCTTTGCTATCTACCACAATATAGGTAGGGTCTCCCTTGAGTCCTTGAACCAGAACGCGATCGCCTACATTATGGCTTTCTAAAAACTTGCTAACGCTGACATTGTTGCCCAACTCGTCTTTTGCCGTTGTACCACCACCACCTGCACCAGTTGCTGGTGGAATAAAATACTTGACAACGGGATACAATGCTCCCAGTGCCACTCCGGTTACAGTTCCAAAAGTCAGAAGATTCATGAATTGACGACGCCCCATATCGGGAACGTCCACTGATTCAGAAAATTGCGCCATAACCTACGCGTTCTTTGTGTATTTTGTTAACCAATTTGACTTGAGTTTTTCATCAAGAAACTCTTGTCTGAGCCAAGATGATAATGCTCACAAGGATGCCAGAATATTCTCTACAAAGATATTTCCAGCATCTTTCTTAGTAGCATTACATTTCTTTATAGTCCTATCATACTTGAGTAATGGAACTTAACATCATAACTAAATGTAAAAATATTTGAGAAAAGCTATGACGGGAGAGGAATTACACCAACTATTGCTTGAGAAGTGGGGACGTTCTTATGATGTCCAGCTGCGTCGGACACAGGGTAAAATATTCTTACAAGTTATGTGGAAATATTTAGAGCAAGCTTCCTTCCCATTAAGTGAGGCAGATTACCAAGAGCATCTCGATAGTATTGCCAATTATCTGACTAGCCTGGGTTGTGAGACACAGGTGAAAAAGTATATTAGAGAAACACGAGAACGCCCACGACTTGGTAAAGCTGTGAGCGTTCCCTTAGATTTGGGTCAACGCGCTGCCGAATGGTTAATTGAATAGTTGAAAGTATTCTAAATATTAGTGACAGCTAATATTAACTTGTGCGTTAAATCTTCATTTTTGATATATTTTGGTAATTTGCTCGCTAGATTTTTTGATGTCCAAATCACTGGCTTTGCTCAAAGTCAAAATAAAAAAGATAAAGATACTAACCCCAGAACATATGGTAAGAAAACACAAGAAAGATTTGAACCGAGATGACTGACAACGAAGTTGAAAGGATGTTTTGTGCAAGCCGGTGAATTTGTCTATGGGGTCTTTTCTTTTGACTTTTGAGTTTCCCTGTCATTTGTGTCATTTTCCTATCAGCTTAACTAGACCAATACCACCAAAGTAAAGCGCCAGCACAGCTCCTGCTAAGAGACTTTGGGTGAAGGGGTCAGTTGAAGGTGTGAGAATTGCTCCTAAAACCACTGCTCCCAAAATGACGTAGCGCCAACCAGAAAGCATTTGTTTAGAAGAAACAATCCCTAAAGCACCAAGTAGCACTTGGACGATGGGGATTTGAAATGCTAATCCAGTACTAAAGAGCAGCAACAAGACAAATTCAAAATACTTGTCAATCGACCACAATTGCTCGACTACGTCTGCACCATAGCTGATAAAGAATTTTAAAGCAGCTGGTATCAACAAAAGGTAGGCAAATATTATCCCCCCGGCAAACAGAACACTTGACCCCAAAACCACAGGTCCCAGTAAGCGGCGTTCACGGCGAGTCAGTCCAGGGAGGACAAACTGGATAATTTGCAATAGCACAAAAGGGCTAGATAACACTAACCCGCTGTAGCCTGCGACTTTCAAAGAGACAAAGAAATATTCTCCCGGAGCCAGTTGCAGAAACTTTACTCCCTGTGCTGGCACTTCTAGCAGCTGAACAATTGGCTTAACCGCTAAGAAGCAGCCGATAACACCTACTGCTACAGCAATTAACGAGTAAAAAATCCGCTGTCGCAACTCCTCTAGGTGATCGAAAATCGACATTTCGACTTCACCAGGCAAGTCATCAAGAGGATCTATAGGATCTATTTCTGGTTTTGAGTCGCCTTGTACTTCAAGGTCAATACTAGGAGGAGTTGTTGTGTCTATGTCTTGTGAAGATGTCATGAGTTAGCTAGAGAGCATCACCTTTTAACCATTGTACTGGGAAGCAGGTGGATGTAGAGACGCTTTCATCTCTAGCGCCTCTGCACTCTTTAACATCACTGAAGCGGTAGTTGTGGGTGTTCAGCCGAATATTTTGATACTATTTGGGAAATTTCCGGGTTGTAAAGTCTCAGGTAATTCCAGTAGTTACCAAACACCTGACGCACGTAATTTTTGGTTTCATCAAAGGGAATTGATTCTACAAATTCATCTGGATCTTCCTTAGGCAGAATTGGCAACCACTTGTTAACGTTACCAGGACCAGCATTGTAACTGGCAATTGCAAGCAGGGAGTTATTGCCATACTGCTGATGAGTGTGATCCAAATACCAAGTTCCCAGCATGATGTTGTTGTTGGGGTTTTGTAAATCAATTTTTTTGGTATCGAACTTAATTTGTGGGGCAATCCATTTAGCTGTATCTGGCATAACCTGCATTAAACCAGTCGCACCAGCCGTAGAACGAACTTTTGTCTCAAACCGGGACTCCTGACGTATAAGGGCAGTAACGAGCAAGGGGTTGAGCTGACGTTTTTCAGACCACTGCTCAATTTCCTTGAGATAGGGGAAGGGATAACGCGCCTGCCAGTAAGTGATTTGTTTGTTTAAAGCTTGATATTCAGCTTGTTCTTGCGGCGTTTCTCGGTCTTCCAATTTGGAAATTTGATCAATTCCCTTGATATTTTCTCCTTTTGCCAGCTGCATCAAACCATCGGTAAATTCCTCTGCGACTGTTGGCTGCATTTTGTTCTGAAATTCGGTCTGCCATTGCAACCAAGCATCGCGGTCTTGACCGAGTAGATACAATTCTTTAAAAGTTTCCGAACCCGCCGTTGGTAAGGGACGCTGGATTGGGACGACCTGTGGGTTCATCTTACGCACTGTGTTGAAATTGCCAACATTTAGTCCCAAGGTTGCCGCTGCTCGCCACGAATAATAAGAGTAGGGAAAATTGCTGACTGTATACTCAAAAGCTTGTTTTGCCTCTTGGTTTTTCCCTAATTTGGTTGCCCATTTGCCAACCCAAAAGCTGGCTCTGGGAGCCAAAATACTGTTGGGGTTATTTTTGGGAATCGGTTCTGCCCATTGCCATGCAGCTTTATAATCTTTTGCCTTCGCTTTTTGTTGTGCCATTTTCCAGCGATACTCTGCGGCTTCCTCAGAGTTGCCATACTTGGTAAGAAGGAGCTTCAGAGCTTCAGAGGCTGCTTTTTGATCTTGAGTTTGAAGAATTTTGATTTTTTCTACGATCGCTGTACCTGCTTTGTCAGGGTATTTACTAATGACTTGGTTCAGATAGGGCAGGGCGTCTTTACGTACTGGGGCAATTTCTGCTAAACGCATCAAAGCAGTGCCAGTTTCTTTTGCATCCGGAAATGTTTTCACCAGTTGTTGATACATGACAACGGCTTCTGCTCGTTGTCCGCCTACCTGCAATCCCCGTGCAACGCGGTAATAGTTTTGGGGTGTGCGCGTGGCTTTGCCATATGCTGTCGCCGCTTTACCAAATTCACTGTTTTTCCAGTAAGCCGTACCAATGATTTCCCATTCTTCAGGTTTTAGGGTGGAGTTGTTCGCCAGCTGATTTAATACAGGAACAATTCCTAGTTGGTCATAAGCGTATTTTGCCAAGACTAACTGTAATTGCGGCTGATTGGGATTTTCCTGCAATCGCTTACGGACAATTTCCCAAGTCAGGGGATGCGAAGGAAATTCCGCGATCGCTTTGTCCTGATACTCTGGTAGCGCAATCAAATACAAAGCTTTCGCTGCTGCTGGTTGTTTGGGGTACTCTTTCACCACTTTCTGCCTAAGATCCGAGGCTTTGCCTTCTTCTCCTAGGAGTTCCTCTGCTTGCGCTTGCTTGAGCAACACATAAGGCGCAAGGAGTGGGTAATCTTTCTCTAGTCCTTTTAGTAACTCAAGTGCAGGTTTAGCTTCCTTCCTTTCAATTAAGTCACTTGCTAGAAGATAACGAGCGCGATTTCGATCTGCTGATTTTGCCCCCTCCTTGAGCGCTTCTAATTTTGCAGCACGTTCTTGTGGAGATTGTGACACCAAGGCAAAAACTGGGGATTTAGCTTTGCTTTCTTCCGAAAGCTGTTCAGGCTGAATCTTGCGTGGTTTAAGCCATTGTCCTACGGATTTTCCTATCTCGGGAGCTGACACGATTGCCCCAGCTAAAAAGGCACATAGCCCTGCACCCGCAATTAGAGAAATATGCTTTGTCTGTAGCTTCTTCAGCATCGATTCCCGCTGCAAATTTCACATGAATTTCTTGCCACTTTAGCATTACTAGTGGTCAACGTCGTCAGTTTTAACTTTTGTATTTTTAATCTTGGGGATCAATGAGATGTCAATCTCAAATCCGAACTTATCATTGGCGCTTTGTTAAGTTAGATAATCTTTGTCGTATCTCATAAAACAAAGACATATTACTCCAATTATCAAATCCATGTTTATCAAGACAAACACTTAATTAAATTGTATTGCTGTATTTTATATAACAAATCTATAATCTAAAAAATAGAGGATAATTTTAGGAATTAAACACTTTTTATAGAAATACTAGTACAAAAACATACAATTATTTTGTCAACAATGCTGTTAATAGTTAAGTCTTTGGATGAACCTTGATTTGCATCTTTATCCCCCTAATGGAGGATGCCAGCAAGATATAAGTATCAATCTCAATATATTCTTTCACCATAGTATTTTAGAAACTTTGGTGATCGATCGCCGATCCATAATTTTTGGCTTTGTTTTGTCTAAATAGAAATGACTAAAACAGTCCTAAGTACCGAGTGTTGAGTTCACAGTAGAATAAAGGAAATTTGGAAAAAGTTAATTTGAACTCATTACTCAGGACTCAGCACTTAATTAGTTTTGCTCACAATTTACTGCTGTGCTAATTTCGGAACCCGCCCCTTCAAACCGATCATCAGCTTCAGAGAAAATATTTTTACCACAGGTACTCGACGCATGATCCATAACCCGAGGCGACGAATTACCACAACTGGCAAGATGTTATTAGAAAACATTCGGTCTAACAAATCGGTGAAACCTAAAATTGTCAAGTTCTCCCGCTGACGCCAGCGTTCGTAACCTTTGAGGATTTGAATGTTGCCGATATCTTCACCTTTGGCGTGGGCTTCTTGCAGCACTTGCGCCAAAGCAGCAACATCGCGAATGCCTAAATTTAAACCTTGTCCGCCGACAGGATGGCAATTGTGCGCTGCATCACCAACTAAAGCGAGTCGGTGGAGAACATAGCGATCGCTTTGCATGAGTTGGACTTGAAAAATAAAGCGATCGCCCAATAATTCTAACTTGCCCATCTGATTGCCATAACGCGCTTGTAATTCTGCTAAAAATTGCTGATCATCCAAAGCGCACAAAGCTTTTGCTTCTTCGTGAGGGGCAGTCCAGACAATCCGGCAACGGTTTCCTGGCAAAGGTAAAATCGCAAACGGACCACTTGACTGGAATTTTTCGTATGCTGTGTTGTTGTGGGATTTTTCTGGTTTGACAAAGGCAACAATACAAGATTGCCAATATTTCCAGCCGTGGGTTTTAATTCCAGCAGCTTGACGAATACGGGAACGTGAACCATCTGCGGCTACCACTAATTTAGTGCGAACCGTCTGCATCTGTTCTGCAAATTTGATCTCTATCGTCACCACATCCTGCTGATAGTGGATATTCACCACTTCTCTTGGACATAAATATGTCACATGAGAACAATCTTTAACAAACTCCTGCAAGGGATGCAACAGTGCTTGGTGTTCCGCCACATAACCTAAATCTTGTGCGTTTATATCCCCGGTTTCCCATTCCACCACACCGGGATAATCACCATCTGAAAGACGCACACGGCGGTAAGTCTCGATGTTGGGCAATATTTTGTCCCAAATTCCAATTCCTTGGTAAATCAGCGCCGAAAGCATATGCACTGCGTAAGCCTGCCCTTTGGCGACTGCTGCTGATTCTACTTTTGCCTCCACCAGCAGTACACTTAAGCCGGAATCTTTCAATGCAGAGGCTAAAGTTAAGCCAACTATCCCGCCGCCGACAATAACCAAATCATAATCATATCCCCGCTGATGTGTTGATGTTTGGGGAGCATTAAAGGTTTGAGTAAGCTGCGGTTGCGCCATTGTTAAGATAAATTACAGCGTTTTCATTCTTATTTTGACGCAAGCAGCTGTGGGAGAGCAAGTTGAGGGGGGTAGATGGACGGACGAGAGAAGCGATGCAAATAACTCATAAGGATAATTCAAGCTTAAGAGTATACAGATTTTGACTATTGACTACTTTCAAGCCATCACAGCCATCAGTTGTTCTGACATATCAAAATTTGCTGTAACATTTTGTACATCATCTAGACCTTCTAGAGTGTCTATTAACTTGAAAAGCGATCGCGCCTGATCTGGATCACTCACTTCTACACTATTGCTAGGAATCCAGCGCAGTTCGGCATCAGTTACCTTAAAGCCCTTTTCTTTCAGGGTTTGGCTGAGGTTCTCTAAATTTGCCACCTCGGTAAACACCTCAGCGGTTTGCTCTTCAGTCATCTCATAAGACTCGGCACCACCTTCGAGAGATGCTTCTAAAAGCTGTTCTTCATCATCAACTCCCTCAACAGTACAAACGCCTTTTTGAGAAAACATCCAGCCGACACAACCTGTTTCACCGAGATTACCACCGTTTTTACTGAAGGCAACACGTAAGTCAGCAGCAGTACGATTGCGATTATCTGTTAGGGCTTCAACAAGGATAGCAACTCCTCCAGGACCGTAACCTTCGTAACGAATAGCTTCTAAACTAGACGCACCGCCTGAGAGTGTACCTGCACCTTTGGCGATCGCTCTTTCTATATTCTCATTAGGAAGACCCGCCGCCTTTGCTTTTTCAATTGCCGTACGAAGTTGAAAATTTCCTGTTGGATCTGGAACGCCACTTCTCGCCGCCACAATAATCGCACGGGACCACTGGGTGAAAGTCTTACCCTTTTTTGCATCGACTACTGCTTTTTGGCGCTTAATATTTGCCCATTTACTGTGTCCTGCCATATTCGGAAATTAATAATGCTATCTACTCACCAGATACGATATAGCTAGATTCTAGCTTTTGCATACTCATCTTTAAGTTTCCCAAAAAATGGGAACTCAATGTTAAACCACTTGACAACGCACTCATGAAATTCATCAAACTTCCTACTTACCCTTTCCTTAGAGCAAGGTTATTGATTTTACTCATAGTGGGCATCTTGATTTTGACTGGATGTCAAGCTTTACCAGGGGGCGAGAACACAGATCAAGTGATTCATCTGACTTTATGGCAGGGGGTAAATCCGCCGCCTAATCGGGATGTGTTGCAAAAGCTGGTAGACCGATTTAATCAAACCCACGCAAATATCCAGGTGGAATCGCTTTATGTGGGACAACCAGATCAGCAAATGCCAAAGATTTTATCAGCGGTGGTGGGAAATGCACCTCCCGATTTGTTGTGGTATAACCCAGCAATTGGCGGTCAACTCGTGGAATTGAATGCCCTGATACCTATAGATAAAATGTTAGCAAACTCACCAGTCAAAGCAGAGATTGACCCTGCTTTGTTTGAGTCAATGGAATACAAGGGGAAAATTTGGTCGGTGCCATTTGCGACGAATAATGTTGGTATTTACTACCGACCGAGTTTGTTTCAAGCAGCAGGAATTACTGAATTACCCCGCACTTGGGAAGAGTTGCGTCAAGTTGCTAAAAAATTGACTCGTGATACAAATGGTGACGGGAGTATAGATCAACACGGCATCTTTCTGCCTTTAGGAAAGGGAGAATTCTCGGTATTTATCTGGTTACCGTTTATGTGGAGTGGCGGCGGTGAGTTGGTTAGTGGTGAGGTACTGCAAGCAGCAGCAGTGCAATTAAAAGATAATAAAGGTGCTACTGCTGCTTTGCAATTGTGGCGCGATTTGATTACTGATGGTTCAGTCATTTTATCTGGACCAGAACGAGGTTATGAAACAGATAATTTCATTGCTGGTAAGGTAGCAATGCAAATAACAGGTCCTTGGACGCTAGGATATTTGCAACAAGATATTCCAAATGGAGATTTTGCTGTTTTTCCGATTCCCGTTGGTGAACGTCCTGCTACTAGCACTGGTGGTGAAAATTTGTTCCTGTTTAAAACGACTCCCCAAAGGGAAAAAGCAGCATTTGCTTTTGCTGAATATGTTTTGAGTGAGGAATTTCAGACAGAATGGGCGTTGGGAACTGGATATTTACCTGCGAATATGAAGTCGCGTCAAAATCCGAAATATCTGGCATATGTTAAGGAACAACCAGCAGTGAAGGTGTTTTTGGATCAGGCAAAATATGGGCGCAGTCGTCCAGTTTTTCCGGGTTATAATCGGGTGTCAGAAAATATCGGACGAGCGTTGGAAGCTGTGATGTTGGGGAAAAGTGAGCCTCAAGAAGCGCTCAAACAATCTCAGCAGCGCTTAGATTTGATTTTTAAATAGATAGGCGATAACTTTTTTGTTGGAACCGCAGATAAAGGCAGCATTGGTATCAACTTAAGGTGAAAACCCGTATAGAACAAGCTTTTAGAGATTGCCTCGTTCCCAGCCTCAGGCTGGGAATGCCTCCCAAGAGGCTCCGCCTCCCTTACAAAGCGGCAGAGCCGCAATGAAAGTGCGTTTCCAGGTTCTACCTGGAAACGAGATTGTCAAAGGGTTGTGGCTTCAGTTGACACCAATGCCGGGATGCCCACCCCACTGTTAGGGGATAATTTATTTGTTGGAAATCCCTTAATACTCGTTCACAAGTTTCTGATACTCGCGCACGAGGTTCTAATACTCGCTGATGAGTGTTTGATACTCGCGCACGAGGTTCTAATACTCGCTAATGAGTGTTTGATACTCGCGCACGAGGTTCTAATACTCGCTAATGAGTGTTTGATACTCGCGCACGAGTGTTTGATACTCGTTGACGAGGTTACAATACTCGCACACGAGTGTTTGAAACTCGTCCACAAGATTTCTGACACATTTGTGCTTGTGGTTTGTTACAAAATAATTGAGAGGTAAGCCTAATTTGTAGTCAGCGCTTTAGCGCTAAAGCCCTACTACGAAGCTATCAAAATCTGGGAAAGAGCAATGCTGCGTACTTTTTTACAAAAGATTATCCAAAAAATCACGAGTACGCTAGGATTCACCTCCGCCCAGGAGAACGACGCAGAGATTGCCCCCACGCCCGACACTCAACTCGACTTTTTATCACAGGTACTCAAAGCTACAGAAGACAGTGACGCTGATGCGGCAGTCATACACCCGCTACTGGAAGCTAATGTAGATAAATTGGATATGAGCTTTGCCCAAGTTTTGCAAAGCTGGGCAACGGCGACTCTGCCAGACTTGGAGACAGAAACAGCACAAAGCATCGCAGCCAATATCGGTGATTTTAGTAACCTGATGCAGGGCTTCTCCTTGGGCAACCGGGCGGAGAATTTAGAAATTGCCATCACAGGTTACGAGATAGCATTAACGGTTTTTACCAGAGATCGCTTTCCCATCGACTGGGCAGGTACGCAAAACAATCTGGGCGCAGCTTACGGTGATCGCATCCGGGGGGAGCGTGCCGAGAATTTAGAAGTGGCGATCTCATACTACACACAGGCGTTGCAAGAACGCACGCGCGATCGCTTTCCCACCCAATGGGCAATGACGCAAAACAACCTGGGCAATGCTTACAGTAATCGCATCCGGGGGGAGCGTGCCGAGAATTTAGAAATTGCGATTCAATGCTACACACAGGCGTTGCAAGAATACACCCGCGATCGCTTTCCCATCGACTGGGCAATGACGCAAAACAACCTGGGCAATGCTTACAGGAATCGCATCCGGGGGGAGCGTGCCGAGAATTTAGAAATTGCGATTCAATGCTACACACAGGCGTTGCAAGAATACACCCGCGATCGCTTTCCCATCAACTGGGCAATGACGCAAAACAACCTGGGCAATGCTTACAGGAATCGCATCCGGGGGGAGCGTGCCGAGAATTTAGAAATTGCGATCTCATGCTACACACAGGCGTTGCAAGAATACACCCGCGATCGCTTTCCCATCCAATGGGCAACCACGCAAAACAACCTGGGCGTAGCTTACTGGAATCGCATCCGGGTGGAGCGTGCCGAGAATTTAGAAATTGCGATCTCATGCTACACACAGGCGTTGCAAGAACGCACGCGCGATGCTTTGCCCCAAAACCATGCTGAAACTGCGTTTAATTTGGGTTTAGCTTACATAGATGCTGAGCGGTTTGCCGATGCTTACAACATCTTGAAATCTGCCATCGACACTGTAGAATTTCTGCGGGGTGAAATTGTCTCTGGCGATGAAGTCAAACAAAAACACGCGGAAGAATACAACAGGATTTATCGCCGCATGGTGGAAGTTTGTCTGGAATTAGGATACTACGACCAGGCAGTGGAATACATCGAGCGCAGCAAAACGCGTAACTTGGTGGAAGTGATAGCAAGTCAAAAGCGTTTTCAGCCACTGCACGAACTCGACCAAAAAATTGCCGAAGAATTGGAACATATCCGCTTTGCTGAAATTCAAGCGCTTGTGCATGACTGCACAGCTATTGTGCAATGGTATATCTTTGATAATTGCTTTCGCGCTTTTATCATCACTCGCGACAACCAACACCCGATAATTTGGCAATCTTCGTTGCAAGATGTCAAAGATTTGAAGAAATGGTCAGATGAGTATCTGGAAACTTACGCTACCGATAAACCACGCTGGCGATATCAACTGGCTGCCAAACTGAGCGAGTTAGCTGATATTTTGCACATCAATAATATTCTCGAACTCATACCATCTTCCTGCCAAGCCTTAATTCTCGTACCCCATCGCTACCTGCATTTATTACCGCTGCATGCTTTGCCTATTGGGGAAAAACCAACGCGAAACGTCATCCCCCAGCACGATTCCCTCTTAGGAAATGGCGACAATTCAAAGCCTCTCTCCTTGCAGGAGAGAGGTTTGGAGAGAGGTTCAACCGATCCACTGAAAAGTAAGATTGGGGAAGAGGGGAATTGTCTTTTGGATAAATTTCCTAGTGGGGTAAGATATGCGCCTAGTTGTCAGTTGTTAAAATTAGCCAAAGAACTGAGGATGTCGATATTCAGCTTTTAAGTCGGTTGAACCCAAATAATTGTTTGCTGTTAAATGGAAGCAATAACAGGACTTACGCAACTGTCACAAGCGACGGTGCGGCTGCGCCGCACCGAGCGCCAAACAACTAGACAATAAACATGGGAACATTCGGGCGTTTTAGTTGCTGAACTAAATAATTGGACAATA
>JAHHIB010000012.1 GCA_019359075.1 Kalymmatonema hyalinum WJT4-NPBG1 | reverse complement strand
CCTACTCTCGGTGTGGATGGGGTCGATGACCCTTTTACGTGAGGACAAGGCGAAGAACAGCCTTGGAGGCTAGGAGCCTCACTTATTGGAGGGAGTTACCCTCTTGGTGTACGACTTCGTGTCGCACGATGTGGATATAGTACTGACCATCGCGGTGTTTGCACAATTGAGCGCTTGTTGGTTTACGCCCTGCAAGCTTACCACGTTGATAGTTGCCAGCATTAATCTTGATATGTTCCCGACCAGACAATGTGGTCAAGCTAACAGTCCAATCCTTCTCCCTAAAAGCAAAAATCCTAGCATCATAATCAGCAGACGTGGGCTTAAATGTTTTTACAGGCTTGTCTTTCTTTTTGGCTGTCAGCCGATTAGCACCGACCCTGGCACAAGCTCTGACTGCTAAGTTAGCTGGCAACCCAAATTTGGCTCTCAAATCTTCTTGACATACTCCCCGCCCTATAAGGGCAGGGATTCTAGGCTCAAACAACAATTGCAGGCATAGCCCGTCTTACATCGTCTAACCCAACAGTTGATGCCCCAACTGCACAAATATTCTTAGCTGCGTTGTCGTCTCTCCCGTTCACTGACTGGCAAGACGGACAACGCCACTCTCTGACTGACAAATCCAGCTTTTCTAGAACGTATCCGCAGTGATAGCAAGTTTTACTAGATGGATACCATTGATCCACATACACAACCTGTTTGCTTTTCTTTTTGGCAATCCATTCTAGAATTTGAAGAAATTCCCCAAAGGCTAGATCTGAGATTTTACGACCCCAAAGACGCTGCATTCCTTTGAGATTCAAGGTTTCAAAACACAGCACATCAAACCTATTAGTTAGGTCGTGGGCTAATTTCCAAAACCAATCGCGTCTAGCATTAGAAATGTCCTCATACTTGCGTACTAAATTCTTTCTTGCCCGCTCTCGATTGGCTGACCCTTTCAACTTCTTGGAATGCTGTCTACTCGCTTTCTTGATAGTATTTAAAGACTGTTTGAGGAATTGTGGTGATTCAATCTTGGAACCATCAGAACAAGTGAGAAATGTTTTCAAGCCAAAATCAAATCCAGCAATTTTACCCGTCTCAAATTTGATTTCTGACTCATCAACAGTGTCAACCACAATAACCATAAACAATTCACCCAAAGGTGTGCGTTTAATGGTTAATGTTTTGACTGTTCCCTCTATCTCTCTAGATTTCCAAAATTGATAAGCAAGGGGACCAATCTTGACCCTATTCCCACCTAAAAATTTGTACCCCGCTTGCTTGAGGGTGAATGATTTGTACTTCTTAACTTTCTTAAAACCCGGCGGTCTAACACATGCCTTATGGTGTTTAAAAAACAACTGGTATGCTTTTTCAATACGTTGACAAATGTCCTGAACTGCTTGAGAACCCACCGATTGCCAAAACGGGTTGCGTTTCCGCAATTTGGCTATATGAGATTGAAGTTTTCCGCAAGCTAGGTGCTTACCCCACATCTTGTAGTACCGACGATGAAGAGCAATGCAATGGTTATACATTATCCCAGAAGCATTAATCATTCGCTTGAGGTATCTATTGCGCTTGTGTTCGTACAACTTAAATCTTAGTGTTCTCATGTTATCATTGTACACAATAAAGCTGTACAATAGTATGAAGAAACGATGCTTATTTTAGAGTAGAAGAGTATGAACTTCAAATTCTTGAAGACTACTGCTTATCTGTCGGCAGAACAAAAACTGATGTACTTAGAGAACTCATCAGAAATCTGAAGACAAAGAAAAAGCCGTCCTAGAAGGACGGGGCTTTAAACCCAGTTTTTCGGTAAACAATACCCTGAATTGTCAGTTTACTGGTTATTTCTGGCTTGATTACCTGATTAGTGTAATTGCAGGCTTCCGCAAAAGCATGAAGAACCACTTCCAGTTTTTCAGACTGTAACGGCGTGGGGTTGAGTTTGCTTTCCTAGCGTCAGCAGGGCTGTTTCATTCCACAAGGAGGAGGAGTTTGTCAATATCATTTGTAATCAATCGTTGGGCAGAAGTGATGGAAGAATAACCATTTCGACGTAAGACATTTAAGGCGATCGCCAAAATAACTGAACGCTTTGCAGGAGCATTGCCCATGCGTATTGCCGAACGGTCTTCATTAAAAATCACATCCTTAACGCTGCGGAAGACGATTCTCAATTCCCCAATGCCCACGAATACCGCTTTCAAGGGTAGGTATTTAAAAAAGGCACTCTAAAGCAGGTAAAATACTTATCTGATGAAAGTCCGCAGAAACAACACGCAGCAGATGCAGGGCATCATCCAAGTGTGTAGGAGGGTGAATGCAGGTAGGAAAAAGTGAGGAATTAAGAGAGTGGACCAGGGTAGTCATAAAAAAAATGCCTCATCTGACAAAGCCGCAAGCAGTTGTATTGGCAATGTGGAGCTTTGGAATAGTAATGACCCAATAAGCGCGGACTGACGACAGTTTCAGTATTTTTAGCAGAGTTACTGGGTAAAAAAGAGAATACTGTGCGCCAGCAACTGCGAGAATGGTATCGAGATGCTGACGATAAAACTAAGACAGGACGAACTTCATTAGATATTACAGCTTGCTTTAGTCCACTGCTATGCTGGATTTTAAGTATGTGGCCGGAGGACGAGAAACGTTTGGCATTGGCAGCAGATGCTTCGACGTTAAGCGATCGCTTTACCGTATTAGTCATTAGCGTTGTAACCCGTGGTTGTGGAATTCCTATCGCTTGGAAAATAGTAGAAGCAACCAAACCAGGGAGTTGGAAACCACACTGGCAAGAATTATTTAGCCATATAAGCGCGCACTGTACCTCGGTGTTGGTTTGTGATTGTTACCACGTTCCCTTGGACTTTACGCCGACTGGCTGTACAAAAAAATTCAATCTCTTGGTTGGCATCCGTTTATGCGGATTAATCAAATTGGACAGTTCAAAGCTAATGGAATTGAGTCTTGGCAACCTTTAAACACTCTCGTCCCACATGGAATTGAGTCTTGGCAACCTTTAAACACTCTCGTCCCACAAGGAGTGTCACTCGTGGAAGGGCTTAGTAACTTGTTTCAAAACTAACTCGCTCGAGTGTACGCGTGTTAGCTCGCCATGATGAAGGCTATAGCGACTCCTGGTTAATTCTCACTGATTTACAGCCGGAAGCTGCGGATGCTTGCTGGTATTCCATGCGCTGTTGGATTGAGTGTCTGTTTAAAGATGGTAAACGCGGTGGTTTGTGTTGGCATCAAACAAAGATTACCGATCCCAAACGTGCCGAAAGGCATTGGTTAGCGATTGCCCAAGGGGCACTGCGCGGAGCGCAATCGCCATCGCCACTTTGTGGCAAGTGAGTGTTGGTGGTGAGCCAGTGCGTTGGGCGGCTTTGCCGACTTGAAGCAACTGGCGAACCCGAAGGGTTCTGTTGATGCTAATCTGCCGATTAGTAACTCGTCGTGCGCGATCGCCTGAAATAGTAAATTTGTATTTGATAACCCGCAACTTGGGTTATTAACCTATCGTAAAAAATATTCGTTAACTTTTTTAACAAAAATAAATCTTTACTATTCATCTTGCTTGCATAGTCAGCACATATTTAGAGTAAGTACAACGCAGAATGACCCCACACAGAAATCCGGGGGAAACAGCCACGGAAAGAGTTTTTCTTTTCGACCTAATTAAAATTAGGGGCTTCTGACCTCTACTCTTCAGCCAGCTGTACAGAACTTGGCTAATATTAACCTACGTGTTTGTAGCTAATTCTGAGTTCTGAGTTCTTTTTCGGTGATCTATAAAAATAAATGCCCAGCCGTGTGTTGGGTTGGTTAGGTGTCGAGGATCTAGATTTGACCTCTAGGCATTTATTTCTTAGCATTATGCTTAGTCGAAGATCCTTGCACTACATTTTATGAGCATAGTTAGCTAATATCCTTGTTTCTCGCATTTTTTGAGGAAAAAGCTGAGTTATGAGAAAAATAAGTTTTTTGTAAACAACTGTTAAATAGGTCCTTCTAAATTGCTTAATTTCTTGCACTCATAGTGTGAACTCAATAAACTAATCTTTTTATTTTACCCAATGTTTAATTTTATCTTTACAATTATTTAAAATATGATGGTTTTTTTTAAGTAATATTACTGATATAACATTTAATTACACTTGTCTACCATAAATAAGATAGCCGGAGTATTGCTCTTTGACGGTAAAAACCAAAGGCTAGAAATTGAGAACAACTGGGTGCAGCTTACCTATCGGGTAACTTTTAATTAAAGGAAATTACGTAATGCAACCAGTGTATCCAAGCTTTGCCAATATTGCCGAAAGGTTAGCAGTCTTAAGCCAGCAACGAGCAACTGGAGAACTGATTTTGTCGTCGGGCGATAACCAGTGGCATCTATATTTATTCTTGGGACGTTTGCTATACGCTACGGTAGGAGTTCACCGGGTTCGGCGTTGGCACAGAGCAGTGACGCAAGATTGTCCTGACTTGAAATTTGATGCTCCTCATGGGCAAGAGGATGAACTATGGGAATATCGCCTGCTTAAGGGCGGTATCAATCAAAATCAGTTGACTCTAACACAGGCAAAAAGCATTATTACCAAAATCGTTGATGAGGTTTTATTTACCCTAGTAGGTCATTCAAAGTTAAGAAGCCTTTGGCTGCCCAAAAAAGTACATCCAATTGCCTTAATAGAGGTAAAGCAATCCTTACAAGCAGCCATTGATCTGTGCAAGCAATGGCAAAACATAGGTTCAGGAACGCTTTCCCCTGACATGGCACCGATTTTTAAGTTGCCTATTTCTGAGCAAAATCTAACGACTTCTAAAACTTTCTTCAGCCTCAGCCAACTAATCAATGGTGAAAACACCATTTGGGATATTGCCTCACAGATGAGACAAAATTTGACAACCGTGGCAAGTGTCATACAAAATTTGGCTGACCAAGGTGTTGTAGAACTCTTAACCATCCCAGACTTACCTATTCCAGTTGCAGTAGCGGTATCCTCGCCCTCAACGGCAAAACAAACCCTACCTTTAAGTGCCTCTATTGATAGCAGAATACTGGCTCCGTCATCTCAACGCTTGTCAAAACCTCTAACAGAAACTCATCCCCACCTGGCTCCACAGTTGACAAGATCCACTAAGGTTGAGGAATACGATTTGGTTCATCCAGTTCAAGCCACTCACTCTCAGTCAACCTTTAACTCTCCACCCGTAAACTTGGTTCAACCTGAAGAAACTGGTTCCTTGATAGCCCACATTGATGACAGCCATAGCGATAGCCTGAAGATGGGTAACATTCTTGCTCAAGCTGGTTATCGGTTTATTAATGTTCAAGACCCAGTCACAGCACTGCCAATGTTGCTAGAGTACAAACCAAGCCTCATCTTCTTAGACTTGGTTATGCCGATCGCCAACGGATATGAAATTTGTACTCAAATTCGCCGCGTCTCGGCTTTCAAGAACACGCCTGTGATTATTCTTACGGGCAATGACGGTATAGTAGATAGGGTGCGTGCAAAAATGGTTGGCTCTTCTGGGTTTTTAGCAAAGCCCATCACCGCAGAGAAGGTACTCAAAATCCTACAAAAGCATCTACCAACTCCTAAGCCTGTCCAATTGGAAAGTCTACAAACAGTTCAAGTTTAGTTTGTAGATGATCAAATTGACATCCTTTGAGAGTTAACAAGCAGTCATCCATGATTGATTGAAAAAATCAATTTAAAACAAGCAAAACAAAGAATAGCATTCTTATTAATTAAGTCTTTTCTTTGATCGCTAATAGCTAGCATAATCAAAAATTAGCTATAATGAGCTTCCAATTTTAATGAAAATTCACGGATTTTCATTAATCTTGTAGAAGATTACTAAAAAATGAATAGTTTTGTATTACGGAAATATTTTTTATGACTACAGTCCTTTTAGTTGAAGATAGCTTAACAGAAATGCAAGTGTTAACGCTTTACCTCAAACAAGCAGGTATCACAGTGATCACGGCTAAAAGCGTTGAGGAAGCACAGTTAAAACTGCAATTGCAGACACCAGATTTGGTCATGCTCGATGTCATTTTGCCAGGGCAAAGTGGGTTTGAATTGTGCCGTGAACTCAAGACTAATGCCAATACCAAGGGTATTCCAGTGGTGATATGTTCAACCAAAGGAACCGAAGCTGACAAACTCTGGGGTACGATGTTGGGAGCTGATGCTTATATACCTAAGCCGGTAAACCAGCAACACCTAGTCCAAACAATCCAGCAGTTGACTTCAGGTTTCCAGCACTGGACTGGGCGCATAATTTAATGTTTCGTAATTCTTTATCTTGTTAATCACATAAAAATTATTAATTAGCAATTATCGCTCTTGAATTTATGCAGACATTTGAATCTGTACTAGCAGTGACTAGTCTTGACGCATTAGGACTAGACCCGCTCCCCCCAGAAACCAACCTTTCTAAATTGCTTCGCTTTCCCCTTGGACTTCAAGAGAGTGCGCTATTACCTCTAGAGCAAATTGCAGAAATTATCCAGGTCAATTTAGCAGGAATTCTACCTGTTCCTGAAATGCCGAGTTGCGTTTTGGGAATTTGCAATTGGCGCGCAGAAATGCTGTGGCTTTTAGACTTAAACCATCTTGTTGGTTATCCTGCATTGACTGCTGCGGGAACCCCTGTAGCGATCGTCGTTACGGTCAACGAATATGCTGTCGGTCTAGTAGTGCCGCAAGTTGATGACATTGAGTTACACGACTTGCAACAACTGCAGCCATCGGCACGGGGCTTATTTCCTCCCAAACTCCTACCTTTTGTTCTAGGGGCTTTGCCGAATGGTAGTACTGTTTTGGATGTCATAGGTATTACTCAGTATCACTTGTGGCAGATACACCGAACAGGAGTTTCTTGAAATCTTACATTTTTTAAGAAGAACTCATAATCCAGAACGCAGAAGACAGTTGGGTTCCCAGGGATGAAATTTGGGGAATTTAAGCAAAGAATTTTTCATGCCCCTGAATTTATGGGCATGCGAACTTACTCAGAACCAAAACTTCACTCAGATACTCAAACACGAAATTGTTTATTCTGGCTCCTGAGTTCTAAGTACTTTTCCGGTTATTGAAATAACCGCAGAAACCAAGTTGATCAACATTAAGGATATAAACCCCAAGGATTTAGGTATGGTATTACAGGATTTTGAGCAAAGCGAGCAAACACTCAATTCCCCGTCGCAGAATGGCAATGGCAAAATAGCTGGGTTAAATCCACACCAAGCCTTGGAATTAGTGACTGCTATCAAAGCAGATCTTGAACAGGTGGGAGATTCGGTCAAACCTGAAGCTCGCCAGAAAGTTCTCCATTTGGAAAAGTGGGTTCAAGAATTGCAAACACAATTTAAGGCGAATCTGGCTGTTGCTTGCGAGCAAAACTTCAAGCACGAGCGGCAAAAGTTATTCATGCTCGTCAGTCGGATGCGCCAAGCAGCAAATATTGACGCTCTGTTGAGAAGCACAGTAACTGACGTTCGTAAGGTTTTACAAGTGGATCGGGCGCTGATCTTCCGTTTCCAGTCAGAAAACCAGGGTACGGTGCTGGCAGAGTCGATGGTGGCTGGTTATACTCCTTCTTTGGACGAGTCTTTGAGTGCGATCGCCTTTTGGGCGGCTCCCTCTGAGAGCATCGCTTTTGGCAGTGAGAATCAGCGCTACCAGCAACAGCAAGTACTAGCTTTGGATGATATCCACCAAACAGCTCTGAGTCCCTACCAACTGCAACTGCTCACACAGTTCCAGGTCAAAGCTAGTTTGAGTCTGCCGATTGTGGTAAACACGACGGACACTTCTCTCAACGGAGGTTCGCACACAGGAGTGTCCTCGCAAGTATGGGGCTTGCTCGTGGTCCAGCAATGCTCTGGTTCCCGCCAATGGCAGGAAGCTGAAATCAACCTGCTTTCCCAGATTGTCACCGAACTGACTGTACTCCTACAGCCAGCAGAATTTCGCGCCCAACAGCAAAAACAGGCGCTCACGGAAAAAGTCATAGCCAAAGCGGTAGACAAGATCCGCCAATCCTTGAACCTGGAGACAATCTTCAAGACAACGGCTAAAGAAGTTCGACAGCTCCTCAACGCTGACCGGGTGGGTGTGTTTCGCTTTGATCCCGAGTCCGGCTTTGATGATGGGGAAGTTGTGTCTGAAGATGTGAAGTCAGGCTACACTTCAGCGCTAGCTGCAAAGGTTCACGACCACTGCTTTGGCGAACAGTATGCCGCCCACTACGCCAAAGGAAAAATTCAGGCAGTTGCTGATATCTACAATGCAAACTTGAGCGATTGCCATATCGAGGTTCTGTCGCAGTTTCAAGTCCGGGCAAACCTGATTGTGCCGCTCCTTAAAGGAAGTGAACTGTGGGGATTGTTATGCATTCATCAATGCAGTAGCTCACGTGAATGGCAGCAAGATGAAATTGAGTTTGCCAAGCAGATTGCAGCTCAGTTTAGCGTAGCTCTACAGCAGGCGGAGTACCTCGAGCAGTTGCGCGACCAATCTTCCCAGATGACCAAAGCAGCAGAGCGGGAGCGAGCGTTGGCGATCGTATTCGACAAAATTCGCGCCTCGTTGGACATCAACACCATTTTCAAGACAACAACTTATGAAGTCCGAAATCTCCTCAAAGCAGAGCGTGTCGTGATCTACCGCTTTGAGTCAGATTGGAGTGGGGAATTTGTTGCCGAATCAGTATCCAGTGGATGGACATCTTTGATGCGGCAGCAATTAGACAATCCGCTCCTGCAAGACAATGTCAGCGAGTGCAGTGTGAAAATTCTGGGTGGGACAAAAACTAGTGTTGCAGATACCTATTTGCAACAAACACAAGGAGGACAGTTTTCCACTGAAGCAAAAGTTAGGGTTGTCAGCGATATTTACCAAGCAGGGTTTTCGCCTTGTTACATTAACATTTTGGAGCGCTATCAAGCTAGAGCCTATGTCATTGCTCCGATTATTAAAGGAGAAAAGCTTTGGGGTCTGTTAGCAGCATATCAAAACTCCAGTCCGCGTCACTGGGAAGAAGGTGAAATCAGGGTTCTGACTCAAATTAGCAATCAACTGGGGATAGCTATACAACAAGCGGAGTACCTGAAACAATTACAGGAGCAATCCATCCAGGTAGCTAAAGCTGCAGACCGAGAACGAGCAGCAGCCAAAGTTATCAACAAGATTCGCCAGACTTCAGACATTGACACCATTTTCAAGACAACAACGCAGGAAGTCAGGAAACTTCTGGGCGTAGAGCGAGTGACGATTTATAAATTTCGTCCGGATTATTTCGGCGACTTTATCGTAGAGTCGGAGTTTGGGGGATGGCCTAAATTAGTCGGCAGTGGTTGGGAAGACCCCTATTTGAACGAACATCAGGGCGGCAGATTTCGCAACAATGAACCTTTTGTCGTGGATGATGTCTACAACGCCAACCTGACCGATTGCCATGTAGAAGCCCTAGAGGAGTTTGGAGTCAAATCCTGCGTAGTGGTTTCTATATTCCAAGGACAGAAACTCTGGGGTTTGTTGTCGGCATTTCAACACAGCGGCTCACGGCACTGGGAAGACGGTGAAGTCAAGGTCCTAGCGCAAATTGGAACTCAACTAGGAGTGGCTTTGCAGCAGGCAGAGTATATTGAAGAACTCCGTGTGCAGTCACAAAAGTTAGCTAAGTCATTTGAACAAGGAACAATCTACAGCAAACTGGTCTACAGACTCGGGCTAGCTCTGATTCAGGAGAACTTTTCACTTGACAACCTGTTAAAGATGGCTGTTCAAGAATTACGGAGACAGTTGAAAACTGATCGGGTAGGTATCTACCGCTTTGATCCTGACTGGAGTGGTGAATTTTTGGTCGAGGATTTTGGTAGCGATTGGGTCAAAGTTGCAGGAACTGAGCTAGGTCGAGCCGAAGATACCTATCTTCAGGAAACTAGCGGCGGTCGGTATCGCCGCAAAGAAACGCTCAGCGTAGATGATCTGCGAGCTGCTGGGCATCAGGAATGCCACATCCAAATTCTGGAGCAGTGGGGAACTAAGGCTTACATGATTGCTCCCATCTTCAAAGGCGACCAGCTCTGGGGGCTATTAGGAGCTTATCAAAATGATGCACCGCGTCACTGGGAGCAGATAGATGTCAACTTGCTAGCTCAGGTAGGGGTGCAAATTGGTCTTGCCTTACAACAAGCAGAATACTTGGAGAAACTGAAAACTCAGGCACAGCAATTGACAGAAGCAAGCGCCAGGGAAAGAGCAGCAAAAGAGCAACTTCAACAAGAGGTTATTCAGTTGCTGTCGGCGGTGCAACCCGCACTGCAAGGCAACCTGACAGTCCGGGCTCCCGTGACAGAAGGAGAAGTGGGCACGATCGCCGACGCCTACAATATCACCCTGCAAAGTTTGCGAAAAATCGTCATGCAGGTGCAGACAGCTTCAAGGAAACTTGCTCAAACCTCTCAGGCAAGTGAATCTTCTGTCATTGGTTTATCAACCCAAGCACAGCACCAGTTTCAGTCGCTAACTCATGCTTTGGAGCAAATCCAAACGATGGTCAATTCCACGAAAGCCGTAACAACAAACGCTCAACAGGTGGAACTGGCAGTTCAACAGGCAAATCAAACCATCCAGCAAGGAGATGCGGCGATGAACCGCACTGTGGACGGCATTCTTGACATCCGGGAGACAGTAGCGGAAACCAGTAAGCGCCTCAAGCGCTTCTCGGAATCTTCTCAAAAGGTTTCCAAGGTCGTGAATTTGATTAGCAACTTTACGACTCAGACTCAACTACTGGCGCTGAATGCGGCAATTGAAGCGACCAGAGCCGGACAGTACGGACGTGGTTTTGCCGTTGTCGCTGATGAAGTGCGTTCTTTGGCGCGCCAGTCTGCTGAAGCCGCTACTGAGATAGAGCAGCTGGTTCAGGAAATCCAAAAGGGCACAGCAGAGGTTTCTGTAGCGATGGAAAATGCCATTCAGCAAGTTGCAACAGGAACAACACAGGCACACGAAGCTCGTCACAATCTGAACGACATCGTTGCAGCCACAACCCAAATTAGCCAACTCGTGGTGGGTATTACCCAAGCAACACAGGTACAGAGTCAGCAGATTGAATCAGTAACACAAACCATGACAGAGGTCGCAGCTATTGCTAACCAAACCAAAGAGGGTTCAATTGAAATTTCCACATCCTTTGAGGAACTTTTAACAATGGCTCAAAATCTCCAGGCTAGTGCTGACCAGTTCAAGGTCAATTGATTAATAGTCATTAGTCATTTGTCTTTTGTCTAAGTGCTAAGGGACTTCCAATTAAAAAAATTTCCAATTTGTAGTGATGCAGAAACAATGGTGGCTTACGGCGCAATGCAAGTCCTGTATGTAAGACCTCAACTCTCGTGCGCCGTCAGCCCCCCTACATAATAGATAATTTATTTTTTGGTACTCCCTAATAACTAATGACTAATAACTAATGACTAATAACTAATGACTAATAACTAATGACTAATAACTAATGACTAATGACTCATGACTAACGACCCAACCATTTACGAGCAAAGCTACCGCTACTTTCTCCAAGAAGCGCCGGAACTGCTGCAAGTTATAGAACAAGAACTGTTTAGCCTTCGAGAAAACTTCAGTATCAACAAAGTTTATACGTTGATGCGTGCGACTCACACGCTTAAAGGAGCAGCAGCCAGCATCGGTTTGGAAACGATTAATACCGTGGCTCACACGTTGGAAGATATTTTTAGAGCTATCTGCAAACCCGACTTGTTGATTGACCAAGAAATTGAAGCTCTACTCTTCAAGGCTTATGAGTGTTTATGCTTACCCTTAATGACTGAACTGACAGGAGGTTTGGTCAATGATACTCAGGTTCTCAACCAAAGTGCTGCTATTTTTGCCGAACTGCAAGAGAAGTTAGGAGACTGTTTTAGTCACGAAGCTCACATTCCCAGTTCGGAAGAATTGGGCTTTGACTTGACGCAGTCTATCTTTGAAGTCGGAGTCACCCAACGATTAGACCAGCTCGCTACTGCCATAGCCACTGGTGATCCCGAACAGATTGCCACTACGCTCAGGACTAAGGCAGAGGTTTTCCTTGGTTTGGCTGAATCTTTGAATTTACCAGGGTTCAAAGCTATAGCTGAGGCGGTGCTTGCTGGCTTGGACAACTATCCTGAGCAAGCTGTGGTTATTGCCCGCGTTGCTCTGGCAAACTTTCAAGAAGCACGAACAGCCGTGCTAAATGGCGACAGAAGTCAAGGCGGTCAACCATCCTTAGCATTACAACAACTGGGCGGACTATTCCACAATTCACCCCAACAGTCCCAAGATGCACCCATTGATGCTCAAAAGTCAGTCACTCAAACTCCACTTGACACTGAATTAGATAGTGAGGAATCAGCCCTGAATGAGCAAATGACCAATGAACCAGATCTGCCCTCATCTCCGCATCTTTTCATCCCCGCACCTGCTCAGCCTGCCATCTCCTCCTCAACTCGTACCGTACGGGTTAATGTTGAGCATTTAGAACAACTAAATTACTTGATCGGAGAATTGCTAACAAATCAAAATCGCCAATTTCTCCAGAACGAACAGCTGTCGGCTACCGTTCGAGTACTCCTGACAAAACTACAGCACCATCAACAGTTGCTCAATCAGTTACAGGATTTGTCTGATTGTCAGTTCAGTGTCCCAGAACAAGAGTGGTTGGTTGGCAATGGGCAGGATAATGAACGTTTTGATTCTCTAGAGCTATTTCAATCCCTGGTAGGGATTCATACAGTTAACCCCCTGCCCTCGTATAAACACCACATTTTGCCACGCCCGGTGTATGCAACTCAAATGAAAACCTCCATAACGACTAGTTCTAAGGAGTTCCATAATCTCGTTCAGTCGCTTCTAGAAGACGCCGTGCAATTAGGAGAAGCTACCGACGCCATTGAAATGTTTGCTCGCCAATCTCAGGAGACTTTGGAAAAACAACGTCGGTTGTTGACAAATACCCGTGATTCTCTAATGGAAGCCCGGATGTTGCCCTTGGGACATCTGTTTGAACGCTTTCCCCGTATCTTGCGCCAGCTAGAAGTTATACACAAAAAGCAGGTAACTCTAAATTTCCGTGGAAGTGACGCCTTAGTTGACAAAGCAGTGGTTGAAAAACTGTATGACCCCCTGCTGCATCTGCTTCGCAATGCGTTTGACCACGGAATTGAATTGCCCATAAGTCGGCAAAAACGGGGCAAGCCAGAGAAAGGTCAGATTGAAATGAGCGCCTACCATCAGGGCAGGTACTTGGTGATTGAAGTTCGCGATGATGGTCATGGATT
This sequence comes from Kalymmatonema hyalinum WJT4-NPBG1, assembly GCA_019359075.1. GTDB lineage: Bacteria > Cyanobacteriota > Cyanobacteriia > Cyanobacteriales > Nostocaceae > Kalymmatonema > Kalymmatonema hyalinum. The sequence goes on along the minus strand of JAHHIB010000012.1, from coordinate 99,093 downwards.
AGATTTTGAAAAGATTCGCGCCAAGGCGGTAGAATGTCAACTTGTCTCCCCAGAACAAGCTCGCAGTCTCAATGAAGCCCAGCTAACGCAGTTGATTTTTGAACCTGGCTTTTCTACAGCTTCTAGTGTCAATGACCTCTCCGGGCGAGGAATTGGTCTTGATGTGGTTCGCACTCATTTGCAAGCAATTCGAGGTTCAGTTGCGGTTTATTCTCAACCCAATCAGGGCACAATGTTCAGGCTGCAAATTCCCTTAGGCTTAACGATCGCCCACTTACTGCTGTGTGAAGCCGGCGACCAAACCTACGCCTTGTTTGCCAATTCCATCGAGGAAATTCTTATTCCTACAGCAGCCCAGATTCGCTCCTGGGAAGGAGGCAAAGTCCTCCAGTGGGGTAAAGGCACTGCGATGAAACTTATTCCGATCTACCAACTTACGAAAGCCCTAGATTATTGCTCATCCGTCACTCAACCCTCAGTCTTTAAGACTAAGCATTCCCGTTCTAAAGAACAGGGGATGCCCGTTATTCTGATTCGTTGTCAGGATAAACTTCTCGGTCTAGAAGTAGACCAGCTCATTGGTGACCAAGAATTGGTTATCCGTTCCTTAGGAGCTATGATTATACCACCTCGCTACATCTACGGGAGTTGTATTCTTGCTGATGGTCGGCTGACATTGGTACTCGATGGATCAACATTGATGGAATCTTTGTCTGAACAGCAAACCGATCATCCTACCAATAGCAATTTAGCTAGTTCAACATCCGTCATCCTCACGAACAGGATAGAACAACCGCGATTACTATCCTCCGCTCGTGTGGCGTTACCGGAATCACCAAATTCAGACTATGAGGAAAGACCAAAGATAACTATTCTCTTAGTGGATGATTCAATTACAGTACGCCAAACCCTGGCTTTAATCTTACAGAAGGCTGGCTACCAGGTTCTTCAGGCAAAAGATGGTTACGAAGCGATTGAACAACTTCGATACCATACAAACATCCAGTTGGTATTTTGCGATATCGAGATGCCACGTATGAATGGGTTTGAGTTTCTGAAAAATCGTCAGCGCGACCGTGCTTTGGCTGATATTCCTGTAGTGATGGTAACTTCCCGAAGTAGTGAGAAGCACCGCCTGCTTGCTTCCCAGTTGGGCGCAAACGCTTATATTACCAAACCTTATTTGGAGCATATGCTCTTGGAGACACTGGCAGATATCTTGGAAAAAAATACTGAAGTTGTTGCTAGGAGAGAGTAATGGACGACGAGTCACAGATAGGCAAGTTTATTGTTTTTAAGATTGCAGATTATCTCCTAGCGCTCCCGATCAGCGATGTGCTGAAGGTGGTGAATTTTTCACCTGCAAACAGTAAAAAGCTAACAACAATGGGGCTAGTTCAGATAGGCAAGTACATGATTAAGGTTTTGGACTTGCATGAACAGTTAGGCTTAGATGGTTTACATCACTGGGTAGATAACCCATCTTTTATGGTGGTTACACACGATTCCCAAGGGGAACTCTATGGAATTTCGGTAGATGAACCGCCCGATATCGTGGAATTACCACTCTTAACTATTCGTCCACTACCAAAATCTAGCAGTCATAGCAAACCTATGATTCAGATGGTCAGCCATGTCGCTGTCCTACCCCAGAAAGAGGATATAAAAACAATATTTTTGCTCGATTTAAAGTGTATTGGAAAGCCTGTTTAACTAATACTCACGTACTAAAAAAAAAGAAAAATCCCCACAATTTTGGTAGGGATATAAAGGTGGGATCATCCTACCTTTTGTAAACGCCAATTATTAGATTTTTTATAAAAGTAGGGTTCATGGATATTTACAACCGCAGATGCACGCAGATAAACGCAGATAAACGCAGATAATTTATCTGTGTCCATCTGTGTTCATCTGTGATCATCTGTGGTTTCATTTTCATCCAATTGTCTTTTGCAACGAGCCTACTGTCTATTAGCTAACGCCTCCCAAGTTTGATTAGCTACGACTCCTGGAGGGTCATTTACAAAATCACGGGAATTTTGGAAGTCTTTGACAGCATTTTCTGTGTTCGTACCAAAAATGCCGTCAACTGCAACTGAGTAGCCATGAAAGTTGTCTAAAAGCAGTTGCAAAATCTTGACAGCCTGACCCTGATTGCCTTTACTCAATCTAGGTATATTCACAGAACCTACAGCTTGTCCTGACATAAGTTTTAACTCCTCTGAAAGAAAAAGGTTATCGCGTCAAAATCTCCATTCTAGTTTTAATAGGTGTTCGCAAAATTTACCTATGCAGTGTAATTAAAATTTAGACAACCAGTGCATCACTCTACGAGATGAGGGCGAAACCCCTTTTAGGATAGTTTGATTAGGATGTATATAAATCTTTAAAAATGATAAAAAAATACGAATACGAGGTTGCATTGTCTTTTGCAGGTGAAGACCGAGAGTACGTTGAAGCAGTTGCAACCACCCTTGAAGATTCTATTATCAAAGTTTTCTATGACAAATTCGAGCAGGTTGCTCTTTGGGGCAAGGATCTGTACACCCACCTCGATGAGATTTACCGCAACAAGGCGCGCTTCTGTGTTATATTTATTTCGGAAAATTATCGGAGAAAGAATTGGACCAATCATGAGCGGGAAAGCGCTCAGGCTCGAGCGTTTCAAGAAAAGCAAGAGTATATTCTTCCTGCCCGTTTTGACAACACAGAAATTCCAGGCTTTCGCCCAACAGTTGCCTATATTAACTTACAAGATCATACACCCCAACAATTTGCTCAGATCATCATTAAGAAGCTTGAGCTTGCTCGTTCAGCTACGTTAAAACCTACTAAGTCCAGCGTAGGAGCTAACCACTCAAAACATACTGTACAAGCTGTAGGTTGTGGCAGACGAAAACCTGATCAAGCAACTTTTTCAAAGCATCGTAGGACATCAGATGGTTCTAAATCTCCAAAACCTAATACCAAAACTGTGGATCTCACGGTTGAGGGAATTAGTCAGCTGCCGAACGACAAACCTGTTGTATATAAAATTCTGACCGAAGGAGGGAGAAACAACTATACAGGAGTAGCGAAGAGAGGAAAGGTTCAAGCAAATATTCAAAAGCATTTACAGGGTGAAAAGAATTATGTGCCTGGCTCCAAAGTTTGCATTGAACGAATGGACAGTATCCAGGAGGCTCAACAGAAAGCAGACAGAATCATAAGAAGAAGCAAGCCGCCGAAGTATAACAAGCCAGCGAAATAATCAGTTACGCATTCACAACTTATAAGGATAATTGAATAGCTTCAAAAGACGTTATTATTTTGTGCAATATCAGCAGCCATCAGATACACCTTAAATGAAAATTACCTAAATTCGATTTCATTAATAATTCTAGAAGTCAGCAGCAAGTCGTGTTGTTAGAGGATACCAGCAAAAAGGGCGCATCGCTGAAATGCGATCGCCCAAAGTATCATCATAATCTCTCACCAGTACACAAGCCATCTCAGTACTGAACAAACTCATCTAGTGCTTGCAGGAACCTTGCTCATGCTTGTGTTCATGTTTGTGTTCATGTTTGTGGGAACAGCTTTGCAGATCCTGTTTCATGAGATTTTCGCTGATTTCCTTCAGGGACTCGTCCACAGGCTGTAAACCGATCCACGCATCAATGAGTTGCACATCGAAACCCACCTCACGGCGATCGCCCACTTCAATCAAAGGACGGCGAATTAATACCGGATCTCTAAGCATCTGCAACAGGGCAGTGTCAGCATCTATTTGTTCAGGAACTATCTCTCCAGATTTTATCTTTGGAGCAGTACGGTTAAACCATTCAACGACAGGGCGATCGCCAAAAAATGAGCGCAAACGTTCAATAGTCCAAGGTTCAGTAAGCAAATTGTAAGCTACCACCTCATGACCTGCGGCTGTTAGCAGAGTTTTTTGCTTAGTACCACCTTTACAGCCAGGTTTTTCATAAAAAATTACTCTTGCCATTTAAGTTTCTCCGTTATTAGTTATTAGTTTTTAGTCCTCCTCATCCCCCTCATCCCCCCCCTCTCCCCCTGCTTTTCTACTAGTTAAAAATTCCTAGCCAAATGGCTAACGGTGTCAAACTCAAAACGCTCTTGCATACGAGTTTCGCCATAAATATTAAAAGTCACAGTTGGTTGATCACCGACTGATTCCACGCTATGAATTGCATTGGGAGCCAAGCTAATAATATCCCCTGGAAATAAGGTTAACTCTCCCGTCCGTTCAATTTTGTCCTTAAATTCTGAATTGGGTGTACGCTGCCAAAATGTATTTTTCTCCTCTCCTTTTAACACCGCTATAACACCCCAAGTCCCGTGGTTGTGAATTGTCGATGGGGTTCCTGGTGCAAATGTTACCGTTTGCACGGTAAATGGAAAACCTAACTCGTCATAAAGGAGGACAACTGAAATTCCTGTTTTAGAACAAGGCTCTAAATATCGACTTTGTACCCAGTAGGAGTTAACAATCAACCGCCTGACTAGCATCCGAATTTCTGGAAGATGGCTGCTTTCATCTTCAGCATCTTTGAGAACATCTTCCACTTCAGTCAGAAATCGATAGAAGCGATAATTATCTCTTAGTAAATCCCATGCTCTCACAGATTTACAGACTTGATACTGTCCGTCTTCAGTAACAAGCCAATCCCTTCCTTTCATAAGCGTTCAACCATAACATTAATGATCAATTGAATATAGAATTCATTCTTCTTCACTTGGTCGTGTTAGAATGTCATATAAAATTGCTGATCCAAACTGATTTTTATCATCAACTTCCTTCAGTTGAGCACTTATTTTTTTAGCTTTGTCTATTTCTCCCAGCTTTGCCAATACCAATCCATAAGCAGCATAAGCATTTAGATAAAGTCTTATTTGTGGCTCATCTTTGCGGCTCATCAATATTGGTTTAAGTTGCTCCCAGTTATCTGGAAATAGCTCTGATAGTTTAATTATATCTATAACTTTAACGGCTGTTTGCAAAGCCATTAAATAATTATTCTTATAGAAAAAATATCTATAAGCTGCTACCAAAACGTCTGTCGAATCTTCAGTTTTTGCTAAAGCTTGGTTAATATACTTTTCTGATTCTGAAGTATTATCCCAATTTGCTGTCGCCAACATCAACAACTGTTTGACATCGTCTGGAACCTGAAACCATGAAAATCTTTCTGCATCGACTTGCATAGCAATCTCCTTGAAGGAATGGGGAATAGATTTTACTAATTCTCTATTCCCGATTCTCGATTTAAAACTTGGTAAGAATGTACAGCAGGGTGAAGAGAACAATCCAGATGATGTCTACGAAGTGCCAGTAGATTTCTGCCATTTCAATGCCAGTGTGTTTGGTGGCAGAATAGTGACCAGGACGACGGGAACGCCATAATACACCCAAAATCAACAACAGTCCCACGAAAACGTGCAAACCGTGGAACCCTGTCATTAAGTAAAAGCAGTTAGCAAATACGTTGGTAGTCAGACCGTATCCCAAACTTACGTACTCAATCACCTGACCAAGCAAGAAAATTGCGCCCATGATTGCGGTGATTTTGTACCACTTCCGCATTCCTTGGACATCATTCTTTTTAATTGCTGTATCGCCGAAGTGAATAACGAAACTACTGGAAACCAGAATGATGGTGTTGATTGTAGGCAACAATAACTCTACTTCGGTTCCTTCTGGAGGCCAAACTTCAGTACTGCCTCGGAAAAACAAGTAAGTGGCAAAAAATCCGCCGAACATCAGAGATTCGGAAATGAGGAACACTAACAGCCCCAAGACTCGCAAATCTGGATGATGTTCTTCGTGATCAGCTGGATTTGTGGTTGTCGCTATAGCCATATTGTTTATGCTTTTGATTGTTTTATGGGACGGGCGACGGAGTGCAACACGCAGTGCGACGCCCGTCTTGATAAAGGGGGGGCAATCCTCTCTCTGCCCAACGCCAGTCGCTGTGAGTTCGGGAAACCCCTTCGGGTATGCCTTCGGCACGCTACGCGCAAGCCTGCGGCACGCTTTGCGCTTACGCCAGTTGCCTAGGTCGGGAAACCCCAACGGGAGAGCCAGTTGCCTGCGGAGGGAAACCCTCCTGCAGCACTGGTCTCACCTCCTGCAGCACTGGTCTCACCTCCTGCAGCGCTGGCTCCCCCACAAGAACTATGCTGTGGGCATTTACTTCCTTAACTAAGCACCCACTTCACTTGCAACAGATGGCTGTATCTCAGGACTATGAGCATTCAAACCGTAGTCGTAGGGACCGTGAGTGACGACGGGCAATTCTTCCCAGTTTTCAACCAGAGGTGGCGAGCTGGTTGTCCATTCTAAGGTCAAAGCATTCCAAGGATTATCACCCGCCTTACGTCCAGCAATCCAATTCCAAAGGATGTTAATGGTGAAGGGAATCACGGACGCACCCAAAATAAACGCACCAATGGTACAAATCTCATTAAGGGTGACAAATTGCGGGTCATACATTGCAACTCGTCGGGGCATTCCTTGCAAACCCAATTCGTGCATGGGTAGGAAGGTCAGATTTGTACCGATGAAGGTGAGGATAAAGTGAACGCGACCCCAGGTTTCATTCAGCATCCGCCCCGTCATTTTGGGGAACCAGTGATAGATTCCGGCGTAGATGCCAAAGACGGAACCGCCAAACAAGACGTAGTGGAAATGCCCCACCACATAGTAAGTGTCGTGGACGTGAACATCAAAGGGGGCTGTTCCCATTGTCACACCACTCAAGCCACCCATGACAAACATCGACAACAAGCCAATGGCGAAGAGCATGGCAGATGTGAAGCGTATTTTACCGCCCCAAAGGGTAGCAACCCAGCCGAAAATTTTCACGCCAGTGGGAACGGCAACGATCAGGGTGGAGATAGTGAAGAACATCCGCATCCAACCGGGTGTACCGCTGGTAAACATATGGTGTACCCAGACGAACAAACCGACGACGCAGATTGCCAAACTAGAATAGGCGATTGCCTTATATCCAAAGATTGGCTTGCGGGCGTGAACCGGAATTACTTCGGACATGATGCCGAAGATAGGCAGAATCATCAGATAAACTGCCGGATGGGAATAGAACCAGAACAAATGTTGGTAGATAACAACGTTACCGCCTGCATCTGGTTTAAAGAACGAGGTGCCAAAGTTGAGGTCAAACAACAGCAACACCAACCCTGCCGCTAACACAGGTGTGGAGAGTAGTGCAAGCACGGAGGTTGCTAAAATTGCCCAGCAGAACAAGGGCAGTTGGTCCCATCTCATGCTGGGAACTTTCATCTTCCAGATGGTGACTACAAAGTTCACCGAACCCAAAATTGATGAAGTTCCTACCAGGACAATGGCAAGTATCCACAGCGTTTGCGCGGTGTTAGCCGTAACCAAACTTAAGGGTGGGTAAGCTGTCCAACCAGATTGCGAACCACCGAAGAAGAAGCTAGCCCCTAGCAGCAATCCTGCGGGTGGGTTTAACCAAAAGGCGATCGCATTCAGCTTGGGGAAAGCCATATCCCTAGCGCCAATCATCAATGGCACTAGATAGTTACCAAATCCGCCAATTGCACTGGGTACGATCCACAAAAAAATCATGATCGTCCCGTGATTCGTCATGAAAGCGTTGTAGAGGTTTGGATCGAGCAGATCTGAATCTGGTGTCGCCAGTTCAGCACGTATGGCAACAGCCATGAGTCCGCCGATCAGATAAAATACAAACGCCGTCACCAGGTATTGGATGCCAATAACCTTGTGGTCAACATTAAACGTGAAGTAGTCGTACCATTTCCACGCCTGATGATGTTCTGCATGGGCAACGACCTGAGTACCAGATTGATTGTCTTCGGGTGGAGTGTTTCGTGGAAGTTCTACTTGGGTCATATTTTTGTCCTATGTCCTATGTCGTTTGTCGTTTGTCGTGTATTTTTAGCAATGACTAGTGACTGACGACTAATGACTCGATTGCAGAATGAATCCCCATCTCTTGGGCGTAGGGAGCAAGAAACTCTGATGTTGATAAGTCTGCTGGATTAACTGCAACAGCTTCTTTCAGGTTTTGCTTTTGGGCAACCCGGTTTTCAGAGAGCCAGCTTTCAAACTCTTGAGGCGTGTGGACAATGACTTGTGACCTCATTGAGCCGTGGTAGCCGCCGCACAGTTCAGCACAAACTACAGGATATGTGCCTGGTTTCGTAGCGACAAATCGTAGTTCGGTAGGTATTCCGGGAATCGCATCTTGCTTCAGCCGGAATTGTGGCACCCAGAACGAGTGAATCACATCCGTTGCAGAAAGGTTGAGTTGCACGTCAGCACCGACTGGAACGTGTAATTCTCCTGCATTCACTCCACTATCGGCGTAGTCGAACAGCCAAGCAAACTGCATTCCCGTGACGTTGACAACCAAGTCAGCTTTTTTGCCTTCCTCTTGAGGAGTCGCGCCAATGCCGATTTTCGGGGCTGCTGCTGGTGCTGCTGTTTGCAATTCATGCGGTGAAGCATCACTCAGGGTAGCAGCGATCGCACTTCCTGGAATTTGGGCAACATGAGCTGGAGAATGAGGCATATGAGGATGACTCCCCGGCTCAAACCCTCCCATTCGGTTAAAAACATCAACACTGTAGATTCCCAAGCAGAGGACGATAATAGATGGGATCGCCGTCCAGAAAACTTCTAAGGGAAAGTTACCTTCAACATGGACGCCATCCGTGTCATCCCCACGACGGCGGCGGTACTTAACCAAAAAAATCACAATGGTTCCTTCTACCACCAAAAACAGAGCTGTGGCAATGGAGACCATAATGTTAAAAAATCCGTCTACCAAAGGCGCTTGTTGCGATGCTTGCACCGGTAGTAGACCGTGATTTTGTCCTACCCAAATACTGACAATTGTAACTAATATCCCAGCCACTAGAGTCCATAGTGAAACAGGAATTTGTTGCATAAATACCTGCTTTGTGAAACGTCGTTAAAGGTATATTTTTCTGAGTTTTACCCCAGTACACCACATCCTGTACTCTTGATATATGCTCTAAGCGAGGAAAGAGAATAGTTGTGTCTCTTGCTTACATGGCTAATTGCTAGTAGCATCCTTGGTCATGTATCTATTGTCATCTTTTTTTTAATTTTAATGACTAGTCATTAACAGTTACCAGTTATCAGTTATCAGTTATCAGTTATCAGCTACCAGCCTTTGAGTTTACTGTTCACTGTTCATTGGTCACTGTTCATTGGTCACTGCTCACTGCTCACTGGTCACTGTTCACTGTTTTAATGACTCATGACGCAATTAGCTATTGTTTTAACCAAATTCATTTTCTATGTTTATTCTAGAAAATTGGGGGAATTTTAAAATCTTTTAATTCTTCGCTCCCCCCAGAAAAATGAAAACTATCTCTCTACTCCTAGTACAGGAGCTTTGCACTTCAAGATAAACTAGTTGCAGAGGCGGCTGTCTGTTATAGCAAGTGATTAGGCTATCAAAGGCAGCAATTTTTAATTTGTTAATAGCTGACAATTTGAGATTTACGGATTCGTTTACTATGAACTTTTTGCTCTTAGTTCTTGTAACTTTAAATATTCCCCTCTAGTACCTTCCTCTCTGGTGACCTTACTACTCAAGAGAGAAACTGCCATTTGGATGTACACCGTTTTACACTTTCGTTGACCCCGAGCCTAGCGTTCGACTGAGCGCGGTTCGGCTGAGCTCACAGTCGTTGCCTCATGCCGAAATCCGAGGGGTCAAACAGCGCCTTCTTTAACCGACCTCTGAACAACCCAAAAACTTTAGTTATCTAATGCAGAGTGGCTATAGCAATTTTTGGAACAAATCCTGGCGCATGCCTCACAACCCACGCAATTTTCTTTGTTGGCGATTGTCATCACTTTCTTTTCAATTTCATCATCGTCCTCATCCTCGACAAATTCTCCTTCTTCGTTCATTGCTTTTAATTCCAGCACATTATGCCCACAGATTTTAAAACATCTGCCGCAACCGATACATTTGTCCTGGTCAATTTCCTCAACGAATTTAGGTGTCCAAGTTTTGCCACCAAATGTTAATCCTGTTAGCGTCGCCATAATTTACCTTCTGCTTTGCTGACACATCTGTTTGACTTTTAAGCTCATACTAACATAACCTATTTTTCCTATTTTTGATCTTTTAAGATGTTTCTTAATTCAATTAAAGTTTGATGAGTTATCAAATAAGACTAAGCTCATGGTTAACGTTAAACCTTTAAATGCAACTTTTTCTTAGTAATTTTTTCAAAAATAATGGGAAACTGCCTTCATCAGAGGATCTGCCAGTTATCTATAAACAATAGACAGACATCATCTTTAATCTTTTTTTTCTGGTTTGCTTTAAGAAAATGGAGTTGAGTTAAAAAAGGTAAAATTAATAACAAAATCAATACGAAAGGAAATATTACTCATATAAATATGGTTAATTTGAAGCACTAACAAGAGGATTGATTGTTCAGGGATAACACTTGAATAAATATCTAAATTACAATCAAAAATGTTATGGAGTTACCTATTAAAGAGAATTCAAAAAATATGTTTAGCTCATTGCTAACAAACTGAAATAGAAATTTATGAAATGTTAGAAAGTAAGAAATATTAAAAATTAGGCTCGGCTTACAAGCCTTAAATAGCTTCCAATTGGATGCGCGGTCCGAATAAGGATGTGGTTAAGTAGTACGGTCAAGGTTTATTATTACCGTCCAAACAATGTGGTAGTGAGTAGTGAATCAAGAGGACACATCCAGGGGAGACTTGAGCCAGACATCTCAACGATTAAAGTAGGAAAAAGCCTTATGCCTTATACAATTCCTAATAACAGTTGCGTTGGATGTGACAACTGCCGTCCCCAATGTCCTACTGGTGCCATCAAATTAGAGAACAACGAATACTGGATCGACCCTAGTCTTTGTAACAACTGCGAAGGTTATTATCCCGAACCCCAATGTGCAGTCGTTTGTCCGATTGATTCCCCTATACCCATGCAGGCGAAAAGGGGGAGATGTAAAGTTGATTCCAGAGATGCGACCAGCCCAGATTTATTTGCTAACGGTAAGAGCAACCCATTTGCTTCGGCGATCGTTATCTGGGAAGCTTGCAATGTGTTGGCACAGCGAACCTCCCTACCTTGGGAAATTGATGAATACGGCAAGGTGCGTTATGGCCGACAAGTCAACCAGGGGCGAGGGGCGATCGCATTTCACATCACCAAACTCAGCAATGGAAGCGAACTTGCAACTTCCTTAGAAGTCATTGAGACGCTTGATATCAGAGCGGCTTGTATGCAATTAATTTTCGCAGCTCATGCGACAGCTTTAGATCAGCCTTGGGTGCAAGATTTTACGATTGACGATCGCCAAATTGAGAAATATTTGGGGCTGGAGAAACGCAAAGATCTGAGCAAACCCGCCAAGTTGGCTTTAATGAAGAACTTGGTGCAGCAAACTTGCTCGCTGATAACCTCTATTAATTGGCCCCAACAAGGTCGAGTCAAAGGATTTTCAGTGGAAAAATGTCGCTTGTGGCACTTGGTAGAAGTTCAGCATCACTTTCAAGAAGATGATCAAGGATGCAAATATCTAGTTGGACTCACTTTTAAAGTCAAAGCAGGTATATGGGCGCAGTACTTCTTAAACAAACAAGGATGCAAGGAACGAAATACATTTTATCAATATGGCAGTCTGCCTAAAACCCTGTTAACGACGGTCATGAGTATTTGGCAGCAACACGAAGGAGCAGCGCGACTGATGCTGTGGTTGCTGTTTAAAACTAAAATGGGCAAAGAACAGCGTATTACAGTTCCCACCTTGCTGCGTGTTGCTTACGGTGAAGAGAAAGTTTCTCTTGCTTGCAGACAACGGGAGGAACGCAAGCGACTCCTGCGAACCTTTGAAAACGATTTGGAAGTTCTGAATCATTATGGTATGAAACCAAGTTTCGACCCAGTAACGTACCCATCAGAAATTCAACCGTTGTGGGCGAAATTGGTGGATATTCCCGAAGATCCAGACGATGCCTTAGAATTTTGGATTAAGGACGCTAGCGGAGACAGACGCCTGACAGATAAAAGTCCCCGTGGTAAATGGAACATGCTGATGAATGCCCGGATTTTATCGTTTACAGTACCCCCAGAATGGGAGCAACAAACCACTGAATCTGAAAAAAAGCGACGAACGACAAAAAACAGAACAAAATCAAAAATCACAACAGGATATCTGCTAGGCGAACAGATTTTGCAGGCAAGAAAAAATCTTAATCTTTCGCAAAGAGAATTAGCGAAACTGGCAGGGAAAAGTCAAAGCTGGATTCGAGATTTGGAAAATGGTCGCCTCAAAGCCAAGTTAGAAGACCAAGTGGTCTTGCGGAAAGTGTTGGGTATAGCTTAATGCAGTTTGATTCGTCAGCGTGTTTTTCTCCGTTTTGGATGACTGATGAACCCAAAAATCCCCTGCGTTCTTCTACGCATGGGGAGTGCCAATTTAACATTTTTCAGATTTACTGATAAGTATACTCAACTGCCTTTTGTCCCACAACTTCCGGCGCACGAACTCTCAAACTCATCTGTTCGCAACGCACAGTTAACAAAGGTTGACCTAAACCGATTTCAGAAAAAGGACTTTCGGTGGGAACTTCTAACTTAGAGCCAATAAACCCTAAACGCGATTCCAATTCAGCAGAGAAGTTCAGCAAATTTGCATCCTTTGCACTGAAACTAGATCCACCTAACCACTGTTGCCATGCGAAGGTTTGCTGCTTATAGTTCAAACTACACAATATGCGATTTCCTTGGCGAACAGTAACACGTTCTCCTCTTTCCCAAGTAAAATCAGCTAATTCCTTCGGTAGTCCCCAAACCTCTCGACCACCAGCTACCGAATCAGGATTATCTACATAAATATGAGAAACCCAGCCACCGATTTTTCCTTGATAACCCACCGCAGCAGGAATAACAATCAATTCGCTGTACTCTAGCACCGAGCCAGATCCGTAATAGGATAAATATACACCACCAACGGTTTTACCAGGAAATACAGAAATAATTTCTAATTCCGAGGGAATCAGGTGACGCACTCGGTCAATATTTATGAGATGTCCAGTTACGATTGCGTAGCCTTGAAGTGTCCAGGGAGCTTGTGGGTATGGCATTTTTCGCAAGTTTTGAATGAATAACTTGGTGTTGCTGAATCAAATTACGATTCTTGTTTGCAATACAAGCCCAATCATAGAAAAGAGTTAGGACTAACTCACCCTACTTGAGGTACAAATTAAGCCCCCACACCCCTACACTCGTGTACCCCATCTTCACAAAAAAATTCCCACCCAAGAATCATTTTGGATGGGGGATTTTGATTGTAAGGTGGGCATCGCCCACCGAACCAATAACTACTTAGATTCAGTGAAATCAGCGTCAATCACATCATCAGCACCGCCAGTGGAGGAGGAAGAAGCGCCACCACCAGAGGTGTCAGGACCACCACCAGGAGCAGAACCATCGCCACCACCTGCTTGTTGATAGAGATTGCTACCAACAGCAAAGAGCGCTTGTTGCAATTCAGGTGTGAGCTTTTTGATCTGCTCGTCGTCTTCCTTGGAGACGGCTTCCCGTAGGTCTTTCACCAAACCTTCTACCTTAGTCTTATCAGCTGCGGGGACTTTGTCGCCCAATTCTTGCAGCTGCTTCTCAGCTTGGTATGACAAGGAGTCGGCTTGGTTCTTGCGGTCAATTTTCTCCCGACGTTCTTTGTCAGTTGAAGCGTTTTGTTCGGCTTCTTTGACCATCCGTTCAACGTCAGATTTATCCAAGGTAGAAGCACCAGTAATACTGATAGACTGCTCCTTACCAGTACCTTTGTCCTTAGCGGTAACGTTGAGAATACCGTTAGCGTCAATATCGAAAATCACTTCGATTTGAGGGACACCGCGTGGTGCTGGGGGAATACCATCGAGACGGAAGGTACCCAAGCTCTTGTTGTCGTTTGACATCTCGCGTTCGCCTTGGAGGACGTGAATTTCCACGTTGGTTTGACCATCCACAGCGGTGGAGAAGACTTCTGACTTCTTGGTAGGAATTGTGGTGTTGCGAGGAATAATCTTGGTCATGACACCGCCCAACGTTTCCACACCCAAGGACAGGGGTGTTACGTCTAACAGCAAGATACCAGTAACATCACCACCAAGCACACCGGCTTGAATCGCTGCACCAACTGCTACCACTTCATCGGGGTTGACGCTTTGGTTGGGGTCTCTACCCAACACCTGCTTGACGATTTGTTGTACTGCGGGGATGCGGGTAGAACCACCAACTAATACAACTTCATCAATATCGTTCTTGCTTAATTTAGCATCGCGTAGTGCGTTCTCAACGGGAACTCGGCAACGGTCAATTAAGTCAGAGCAGAGTTCTTCAAACTTAGCGCGAGTCAGGGTTGTATCCAGGTGCTTAGGACCATCCTGGGTAGCGGTAATAAATGGTAGGTTGATTTCCGCTTGAGTGACGCTGGAAAGTTCAATTTTCGCTTTTTCTGCAGCTTCAGTCAGACGCTGTAAGGCTTGTCTGTCTTTGCGCAGCTCGATTCCTTCGTCTTTTCTGAACTGTTCCGCTAAGAAATCAACGATTTTCTTGTCGAAGTCGTCACCACCAAGGTGGGTATCACCAGAGGTTGCTAACACTTCAAACACGCCGTCGCCGACTTCGAGGATGGATACGTCGAATGTACCACCACCAAGGTCAAACACGAGGATGGTTTCGTTGCTCTTCTTATCAAAGCCGTATGCCAAGGAAGCAGCGGTAGGCTCGTTGATAATCCGCAACACTTCAATACCAGCAATCTTACCAGCGTCTTTGGTTGCTTGCCGCTGGGAGTCGTTGAAGTATGCGGGAACGGTGATCACGGCTTGAGTTACAGTTTCACCGATGTACTTGCTAGCATCTTCTACCAGCTTACGGAGAACTTGTGCCGAAATTTCTTCCGGAGCAAAAGGCTTGCCGACTTGCGGACAATCAACTTTAACGTTACTGTTGCTGTCACGCACTACCTTGTAAGAAACTTCAGTAGCTTCGTGGGTAATTTCGTCGAACTTGCGTCCAATGAAACGTTTTACAGAATAAAAAGTGTTTTCGGGGTTCATCACCGCCTGGCGTTTGGCGATTTGACCAACCAAGCGATCGCCATTTTTTGCGAAGGCGACTACTGAAGGCGTTGTCCGAAAACCTTCCGCGTTAGCTATAACTGTGGGTTTACCACCTTCCATAACTGCTACGCAGGAGTTTGTCGTACCTAAGTCAATTCCAACTACTTTTGCCATTGTAGGTGCTGGCTCCGTATAACTACAAATGAATGAATGAGAGTATAAAGGGCGAAATTTTTGAACTAACTGAATTTAGAAAGCAGCGAATTCAGCATGAATACCTTTGGTTTTACTTACTGCTGATATATATACTGAGCCTGTGTAGCCAGTCCATGAAGGGTGGTTTTCCGAACCTAGGTTAGGGCGGTTATCCTGCAAAACTTTTCTTGTTTGTTCTTCTTGTTTGTTCATGGACTGAATTGCTTTCACTTTCTTTGTCTAATGTATGAGAATTAATACTAGGAGCAATTCGGGTGAACCGTATCGATAATGTGGTGTTTGCCGTCTTTAGGGAATAAAGGATGGGGGCGGTTGATTAGCGATTGGCAAAAGAATCAGACTAAAAAATGATATTGTGACTACATCTTTACTTATCCCTACTCGCGAATCCCCTTAGTACAATAGAAAAGCTTATGTGCCTCGACATGATATATGCTTACGCTGTCTCCTGATCTAAAAGCTAGACTTTCGACTCCTCTAAAAATTGGTTCTTTTGAAGTGAAAAGTCGGGTTCTCCAGTCGCCTTTGTCTGGGGTGACTGATATGGTATTTCGTCGGCTGGTGCGTCGTTATGCACCTGAGTCGATGATGTACACGGAGATGGTGAATGCAACGGGGTTGCACTATGTGAAGCAGTTGCCCAAAATCATGGAGGTAGACCGTAACGAGCGACCAATTAGTATTCAGTTGTTTGACTGTCGCCCTGATTTTTTGGCAGAAGCAGCGGTAAAGGCGGTTGAGGAAGGCGCTGATACCGTTGATATTAATATGGGCTGTCCGGTAAATAAAATTACCAAAAATGGTGGTGGCTCTTCGCTATTGCGTCAGCCGGAAGTCGCTGAGGCAATAGTTAGGGAAGTGGTGAAGGCGGTAGATGTACCTGTAACTGTGAAAACCCGTATCGGTTGGAACGACAAGGAAATTACGATTCTCGACTTTGCCAAGCGAATGCAGGATGCGGGGGCGCAAATGATTACAGTACACGGACGTACTCGCGCCCAAGGGTACAATGGCAATGCCCGCTGGGAATGGATTGCCCGTGTAAAGGAAATTCTTGATATTCCAGTGATTGGTAATGGAGATATTTTCTCGGTTGAGGCGGCGGTGAAGTGTTTGGAACAAACTGGCGCGGATGGGATCATGTGTTCGCGTGGGACTTTGGGTTATCCGTTTTTGGTGGGAGAAGTTGATTACTTCTTGAAAACAGGAGAACAGTTACCGCCACCAACTCCAATTCAGCTTTTGGAATGTGCGAAGGAACATTTACAAGCTTTGTACGAATACAAGGGCGATCGCGGTGTGCGTCAAGCACGCAAGCATATGACTTGGTATGCAAAAGGTTTCGCTGGTGCTGCTGATTTACGTGGAAAGTTGAGCGTGATTGAAACTGTGCAGCAAGGTATAGATTTGATTGATAAGGCGATCGCACAGTTGGCGAATGGGTATGAGGTGATCGAAGAAAATCAGCTGGCGATCGCTCAGTAAATAACGGGATGGGGTGCGTGAAGCGATTATGGACAGATATACGGATTTTGTGTAATAAATAGTTGGGCTGCTTCATCTCTTATCTTAGTGAGAACAGTCCCTGTGCTTGTTGCTACATATTCAGTGTCAAGTTACTTTTATGCTGTCTGTAGGGCAGTACTTGAAAGTTATCGGTGTATATGTGCTATAAATTGGCAAGGCTTAGATCAGAATCACTACCGACATGGATTTATCTGTACTGGCTTTACAAGCAGTAAATATTGCGCTTTATACAATTGACAAAGCTACTGGCGGTGCTTTGGAGAGGGCTGGAGCAGATGTCCTAGATTTTTTGAAAGCAAGATTTCAAGGCAGACTTCAGCTTGAGAGAGCTAAGGAAGAACCAAAGCTCTTAGAAGCTGCAATCGTGAGTGAAGCCGAATCTGACAAGAGGTTCCAGGAGGATTTAGAAAGACTTGTTACTCGGTATCAGCAGATACAAAATACCTCTAATGTTTCTCAGACCACTGAATCAGGTGTCAATCTTAATGTTAATAACAATCCAGGTACAGTTATAGGTCAACAAATAGATAAGCAATTTTTTCGTTAATCAACTTTACCTTGACCTTGAAAACTTAGATTTAGAGCTAAACGGGAACCTACTTAAGAAGATTTTAAACTACATTAAAGTAGTTATATTTTTGGTATTCTCTCTATTTTTCTGGGTTCTATTTGGTTGGTTTGCTGATTATTCTTTCCCTTATGGTCAAGCTTTAGAGTTATTGCTTGCTTGTTTCAAAGGGACTGTTTCAGCAAAGATTAACAGTTTACAAAAGCAGTTACAAAGAATAGATATAGTTTCTCAACCAGATAATCAACAGCAAGTTCAAAAACTGAATAACTTAGAGTCTCAAGCATGGCTTTACGAGGGTATTCTAGAACGTCTTGGTGAAGATCCTTCTGCAAACCATGAGAAAATTGCAAGAACACTTGAGGCATTAGAATATAAAAGAAATGAGATATTACAAGAGTTAGAGCCTCGCAGACCTCAAAAATACCGCATTCTAGCAAAGATACAGGACTATACTCGTTCTCTTTTAGCTAGTCAGGCTGAAAAGGATTACATAAAACTCGAAAGGATTGTAACTAATTTAGTTCTTTTTGCTAGAAGTAGGCAACCTTCGCAAATTATTCTTTCAGAAGTGATTGAACGATTAGCTGTAGAAATAGCACAGAACGCCAATCAAATCAGCCCATATCGTCTTCGTTTAGCCTATAAAATTGATGATTTAATCAGGATTTTATCAGCAAAGCTGGTTTTAGGAGCTAATAGTTCTAAAACTGATAGTACCTATCAGGCTCTTGTCAATGAATTACGCTCTCGAATTAATCTGTTATCTGAACAGTTCAACAGTTTACTTAGAACTAGGCAAGAGAACGGTAACGATCTGAATAAGCGTATTCAGGAGATTTCTAATCTTACTAGAAACATTTCTGACTTACATAGAGATATATCTGCTCGTGATGCTAGCATAGCCGCTTTGCAAAAAAATATTCAAGATTTAACAGAAATTGATCGAAGCAAACAAGCCCAGATAAACAATTTGCAAAATTCGATAGCTAATCTACAAAGGGAAGTTGAAAATTCAACAGAACTTAATCAAAGAAAACAAAACCAAATTAATGAATTAAAAAAACAAGTAGATCAACTCAACCAGCAGAGGTTAGAGTTACAGCAAAGAATTCGAGATGTAGCGGAACTTGCTCAAAACAAACAATTTCAGATTGAAAACTTGCAGGATGAGAAGTCTCAATTCATCTCTCAAAAGCTAGAATTACAAAAACAATATCAAATATTACTTCAGCAATATCAACAACAGCAAAAAGAAATAGCTGATTTGAAAGCACAAATAAAAAATATTTCCCAAATCAATCGCTCACAACCCTTTAGCTCTACCTATACAACACCGCAACAACCTGTTAAGAGAGTAGAAACTAAACCAATAATTACAGTAGAAGAATACGAGAAGATTTCTAATCAAACTGATTATGTATATGTTGACACGTATTATCGAAAGGATGGAACCCGTGTGAGAGGGCACTACAGAAGACGACCAAATAGATGAGCGCCCAGATCCACAACAAATCAATGCAGCCACCGGACTAACAAAAGCCCTGGTGGAGTTGCAAAGGTTGTCTAAAGGTTGTCTGCCGCATCTGATTTCAGCCGTTAGCTTGTTTCGTCAGTTGTTTTGAAGTTATCTGTGGGACAGTGATTTGAGCTCGTCAGGCAATCGCAAGATCCAGCATCAAAGCATGACCATTTATAAGATGGATATATTAAAAACGCTTTGGGCTACCGTTCGGCAAGGAAAAATTGAACTGCTGGAATCAGCTGAACTGCCTGAAGGAACAAGAGTGCTGGTAACACTTCTTCGTGATTATGAAGCTGAGTTTTGGCTTCAAGCCAGCCAAACATCACTTGATGCAGTTTGGGATAACGCCGAGGATGATGTTTATGCCCAACAGACTAAAGTTAGACTTTGACAACCTTAAGTGTCTTTAAGCTAGTATCCGCACAACCGCTGATAAATCCACCCATGATCTGAATGTGTTGCAAGTATTCTAAAGCAGTGTGAGTAATCATTTCACCGGGCATCAACACAGGAATTCCCGGAGGATAAGGACAAACGATTTCGGCACAAATACGTTCCGTAGTTTCTTGGATGGGTAATGTTTCTGTAGCAGCGAAAAAAGCTTCACGGGGCGATATACGCATAGGATTGCCCATCATAAAAAGATTATCCCATAAAACTTTACCCTTTTTTTCCCCTATCTCCACAGAAGCTTCCGAGTTTGGAGGTGAGGTCATCGCCAACTTAGTAAAAGCTTGCACCAACTGCTCAATATCTTCCTGAGTGTTGCCCAAACTAATGATAAAGGTGAGATGTTGTAGCGAAGCGAATTCCGCTGTTACACCTAGCTGTTGGTCGAGAATTTCTTCGGCGGCAAATCCAGTTAAACCTAAGCCAGAAACGGTGACGGTTAACCGTGTTTTGTCTAAAGCAACAAAGCCAGGTGATCCCCCCAACCCCCCTTGATAAGGGGGGCTATGAGGAATTTCCAAAACTGACAAGCCGGGAATTTGGCTGATACGGGTTCTCGCTTCTTGGGCTAGTTGCAATGTGCGGGACATCAACTCTTTACCGTGCAGTGCCATCTGTTGACGTGCTGCATCTAGGGAAGCTAGAAGTAAATAACTGGGACTGGTAGATTGTACGAGTTGCAACGCTTTACTGATGCGTTCGCGTAGCGTGGGCAAAGCCCAATCGCCTAGCGTGGGCAAAGCCCAATCGCAATCTATCCTGTCACCTTGAACGTGCAGCATTGACGCTTGAGTTAACGCTCCCAGTGTTTTATGTATGGATTGTACGGTTAAGTCAGCACCTGCGGCTAAAGCTGGGGTGGGTAGTTGGGGATGAAAGGCGAAGTGTGCGCCGTGTGCTTCGTCTACAAGTAAGGGGATATTGTATTGGTGGCCGAGGGAGGCGATCGCCTTCACATCTCCACAAACACCGTAATATGTGGGGTAAACCATAAACACCGCTTTCGCGTCGGGATGCTGTTCCAGTGCTGCTTGTACGGCGTTGGGAGTGATACTGTGGGCAATATCTAAAACTGGGTCATATTCAGGATTCACAAAAATTGGGATAGCACCAGAGAGAATTAAGCCTGCGATGGCTGAGGAATGGACATTGCGAGGCAGAATGATTTTATCTCCTGTGCCACAAGTTGCGAGAATAGCCGCCTCAATTCCACACGTGGAACCATTGACAAGAAACCAAGTTTGTGATGCTCCAAAGGCTTCAGCTGCCAGTTGTTGTGCTTCTTGGATAACGCCACCAGGTGCAAAGAGGTTGTCTAATTCTGCTAATTCTGGTAAATCGGCGCGGAATGTAGCTTTGCCAAAAAAATCAGCCAAGGATTGAGAAATTCCTTGTCCCCGCTTGTGTCCTGGGGTATAAAAAGGAGCATGAGGATGTTCTGCACAAGCTTTTAAGGTGTCTAATAAGGGTGTTTGGTTTTGATTGAGCATTTTGGTGGAATGAACCGCATAAGGCAACAGAGAACGCAGATGATTCAGTGTAAATCTCTATCAGAGATTGCAACGAAAGACATAAATGGAATAGCCATATGGGGAGATGTCAGCAGCGTCTGTTGTCATCTAGCTTGGAAAAGTCGCATGATTTAAGTAGACTTACCATGATTTATCCCTCTCCTGGTCCTTTACCTGACCCACAGATTCCAAATCCTGATCCATCACCGACACCAATGATTCCCCAACCTATACCGGGACCTGTACCGGAACCCATACCTAGTCCCGCGCCTGAACCAGTTCCAGCACCAGTACCGGAACCTGTACCGAGTCCCATTCCTCAGACAGTTCCAGCACCAATTCCTCAAACAGTGCCAGGACCTGTTTGAAACTCTTTGCAGGTAGTCTTAAGATAACGTTTGGTACAAACTCCAAAATTTCAAATTTAAAATGCTACGAGCCGGAATTGTCGGACTCCCTAACGTTGGAAAATCAACTTTGTTTAATGCCGTGGTTGCTAACGCCAAGGCAGAAGCAGCCAATTTTCCTTTTTGCACGATTGAACCGAATGTCGGCGTTGTCTCTGTGCCGGATGAGCGGTTAAATGTTTTAGCGAAGATTTCCTCCGCGAAACAAATTGTTCCGGCGCGTGTTGAGTTTGTAGATATTGCCGGTTTGGTTAAGGGCGCTAGTAAGGGTGAGGGACTGGGTAACCAATTTCTGTCCCACATTCGGGAAGTTGATGCGATCGTGCATGTGGTGCGTTGTTTTGAGAATGACGACATTATCCACGTTGCCGGTTCAGTTGATCCAGCGCGAGATATTGAAATCATCAATTTAGAGCTTGGTTTAGCTGATTTGGCACAAATTGAACGGCGGATAGAACGCACGCGGAAACAAGCCCGTACGAGCAAGGAAGGACAGATTGAATTAGCATTGCTGGAAAAATTAGCTGCTGTATTAAATGAAGGTAAATCAGTGCGGCAAGTTAGTTTGACCGAAGAAGAAGCCGAGATTATTAAACCACTGGAACTGCTCACTGTTAAGCCGATTATCTATGCTGCTAACGTGTCAGAAGATGACTTGGCAACGGGTAATGAATACGTAGAAAAAGTGCGACCAATTGCAGCCGCTGAAAATGCACAAGTTGTGATAGTTTCTGCACAAGTGGAATCAGAATTAATTGAACTGCCAGAAGAAGAAAGAGGTGAATTCTTAGCATCTTTAGGTGTAGAAGAAGGCGGTTTAAAATCATTAATTCGCGCTACTTATACTCTGTTAGGTTTGCGTACTTATTTCACCAGTGGAGAAAAGGAAACCCGCGCTTGGACTATTCACGCTGGGATGTCAGCACCGCAAGCAGCCGGGGTAATTCACAGTGATTTTGAACGCGGATTTATTCGTGCTGAAACGGTTGCTTATAATGATTTAGTCACGTCTGGTTCGATGAATGCTGCCAAGGAAAAAGGGTTAGTTCGCAGTGAAGGAAAAGAATACGTCGTGCAAGAAGGCGATGTGATGTTGTTCCGTTTTAATGTGTGATATCACGAACTTGTAAACTCTCTTTTGTATAGCCCGCGCAGGCGGGCTTTGTTTGTGTAGCCTCAGACTTTTAGCCTGTGGGCAAAAAGGGTGTATTATATACAAATTTAGGATAAATTCTCCATAATATTAATTAATTATTCAGTAATTTAGTATTGCTCGACACTCCGTAAAAGGGGTGTTATTTTTGAAAGAATATGGTGTTTGCTAGTCATGCGGTAAAAGGATGCGGAGACATGCTGGGATGGGTCTTTGGGGGTTTTGTTAAAAAAATTGAGCGCGCAGCGAAGGAGGTTTCACGAGATTTCGTTAATCAGAGTAGCAATGAGATAGCTTACTTGTTTGATACAAAACTTTATCCTTTGGCTGACAAGCTTGATTATCTAGCTCAAGAACGCATCAAACAAGCAATAGAAGAATCTGAGAAATTAGAAAGTCAGGTGAAAGCTGATATTGAGTCTCTGCTGAATGTAGCTGATGAGAAAGTTAGGCGTAACCTTGAACAAATAGATGCAGTACGTGAAACAGCAATCAGAGATTTAAGAGAAACCATTGGTCAAACAGATTTTTATTTAGAAAATCGAATTAACCAAATTTCGCTTGCGGTAATGAAAGGGCTAACTTTTTCTGAAGAAATCATTAAGATGACTTTTGCAGAAATTGATGTTTTAGAAGATAAGTTATTTGAGGATGCGAAGAAAATAGTTGATAAGATAGACGAAATCATAGATGGAAAGCTTGAAATGATTCGGAATGAATTGAAAAAGCATTTGGCTCATGCTTTACCGAATCCTTTGGATAAATGTAGACAGAGGATCAAAATAGGATTTAAGCCTGGTAGTATGCTTTCCGATCTTGAGCTTTATCAATTGAGCGAGTGCTATGAACTGAGTAAGTTAAACGAGAATACTTCAATTGATGACGTACTAAAGATTTATGGACAACTTCAATATAATGCAGCAATGATGTCTGCTTTAGTTAAAAAGGCTCCAGAGTTGAAAAGGAGAGCTATCGAAGACTGGATTAAGTATGGTTTACTTTGTGAGTTTTGGCGAAACACGATGAAAAATTCCGATACCACAGAGCCACTTATGCTAGAGGACAAGCCTTCACAGAAACTTTTAACAGGCAAATAAATGGAATTTCTAGAGGTTGTTTATGAATAGTGCAGGTAATAGTAACTGGAAAACACCGTTAGGTTATTACGAAAGGGCTATAGAAGACCTCAGACGTACACGCGAAGAGTTACAGGAAGAATTTCAAAATTTTAAAACAACCTACATAGAAAATCTAGAATCAAATCTTCGGAATTGCCAAACCGAAATAAACACATTGAAATCTGAGCTTCAGATTACACAGGAAAGGCTTGTAATAACCGAAAAAACTGCAACAGAAGCTCACAAGAGTTTAGCTGATGCTGAAAATGCCGCTAATGCTGCTCAAACAGAACTACAGGCTATCAAAGAAATTATGACTAGTGAACTCAGTGCAAATTATAAAATTATTCAAGAAATAGCACAACTGAAAGAACAATTATCTGAATGGCAATCTCAAGTTCAGCAGCCAAAACATGAAAATGATTTGTCAGTACAAATTTTACAATCTCTATCAAATTTGCAGTTACAGTGTTCTAAATTGGAAGCAAAATTGACCCTTGTTTCCCCTGCTTCTGGTGTAGACTATACAAAATTGCAAGAACTGTTAGCAGCAAAGAAATGGAATGAAGCCGACATCGAAACCTACACTTTTATGCTTAAAATATCAGAGCGAGAAGAAGAACGTTGGTTAGAAGACAAAGACATCAAAAGATTTCCTCGTCAAGACCTCCGCATTATTGACAACCTCTGGGAAAAATATAGCGGCGGAAAATTTGGTTTTACTGTTCAGAAGCGCACTTGGCAGGATGCGAAAGAAGACTATAAGCGCTTTGGCGATCGTGTAGGATGGCTAGTAAATCTTGTCAATAGTGAGTGGCTGAAATACGAGGACTATAACTTTAGCTTAAGTGCTCCTGATGGACATCTTCCATGTACAGTTCGGGTATTGGGTTTTGGGTATCGAAGTGTGGGAGAGCTTCCACATCGGCTACGAATTTTTTTGTCGCGATACTGATGTAATAAAAACTGTTGAAATTGAGCAGCAAAAAGTGACACGCCCTGATTCGGAATCTCGGAATCAGTAATATATTTTTAATCAGAAACCCGGTTTCTTAGTAAGGCTGAAGCATGAACTCCATAAATACCCAAGACGGACGATATTTTTCAGGAATTTCACTTTCAGCATACGGCTCAATCTCCTGAAATCTAAGGCTACGATAAAGCGCTTGTGCTTCTTTTGCAAAAGGGGCGGTATCCAAGCGGATTTTTAAATAGCCTATCTGCCAAGCTTCATGAATGATAGCTTGTAATAAAGACCGACCTATTCCTTTCTTACGAAACTCTGGTCTAACATACATCCTTTTAATCTCGCCTACATCCTCACCAATTTTTCGCAAGCAAGCACAACCTGCTATCTTGGTTTCATATTCTCCTAGCAGCAATCTTCCTTCTGGTGGTGCAAATTGTTGGAGTTTCGCCATATCTTGCTCTAAAAATGCATTCACATCAAAACTGATGTCAAATTCACGGCTAAACATCAAGTTAGCCGAGTTCCAATATTCCCAAAACAATTCACGAAAATGCCTTTTCTGTTCGTTTGTCTTGACTTGTATAATCTTAAGCAAATTTAATTTCTCCGCTAACTCTTCAAAATTAAAAATTAGATTGATTGTCAAAGTTTATCTTTAGTATTTAAACCACAGATGGACACAGATAAACACAGATGATTTTTCTGTGTCTATTTGTGTTTATCTGTGGTTTCATTTTCACATTAATTGACTTTTGTAAGATATTTATTCAATATGTTCATTATTAAATAAGCAACAACCAATAACAAAATAGTATGGTGAAAATTCCAGTCATTGATTTTTCTCTCTTCACCAGCAGCAGTGCAACAGCTAGGCAAACCATAATTCAGCAACTTTATCAAGCTTGTCATGAAATTGGATTTATGTACTTAAAAAATACAAGTATTTCTAATGACTTGGTTGAGCAAGCCCTGAAACAAAGCAAAGACTTTTTTGATTTACCTTTAGCAGTGAAGCAGCAGCTAGCTTGGAGTCATGAATTTAGCAATCAAGGTTACGTTGGAATTGAGAGAGAACGTCTTAACCCTAATAACCCAGGAGATTTGAAAGAGGCGTTTAATATTAGTACAAAGGCAACAGATATAGATGTAACAGATAAATTATCCGCTAAATCCGCTGCCTCAGCTTCTCCTGCAAACAACCCTGACATTCTCACCTTTTATGAAGCTTGCACAGAACTTGCTAACAAGGTGTTACAAGCGTTTGCTTTAGCTTTAGAATTACCAGCAGATTTTTTTGCTACAAACCATAACCAGCAAAATCATACCTTGCGACTACTGCATTATCCACCTTTGTCGCAGCCACCTAAACTAAAACAGGTTCGCGCTGGTGAACATTCCGACTATGGCAGCATCACCTTGCTGTTTCAAAATGAAGTTGGGGGATTGGAAGTACGAACAGCGTCAGGTGAGTGGATTGCAGCTTCACCAATTCCTGATACTGTCATAGTCAACACTGGCGATTTAATGGAACGCTGGACAAACCATGTGTTTTGCTCAACGAAGCATCGGGTGATGATTCCTAATGATGATACGGTAAAGCAGTCTAGATATTCTGTAGCATTTTTCTGTCATCCTAATGATGATACAGAAATTGTTTGTCTGGAAAGCTGTCAAAGGGATAAATCACCCATTTATCCGCCTATTCTTGCAGGAGAGTATCTTTTGAGCCGTTTGCAGGCGACATATACTAGAACTCAGGAGTCAGGAGTCAGGAGTCAGAAGTAAAAAGTAGCCTGAGAATTACGGAATTGTAGTCATTGCTTTTGTATATTTTCTTAATTACTTAACAAGTCAGTTAAGTGAGCAAGGTAGAGCATCAAGTAAATAAACCATAAGAAAATCTTATGAAGCAATATCTGGGATTTGCCAAGCGGTTTTCACTCCTGTTTACTCCATTGGTAGCGACTTCTGTACTCTTCAGCTTACCGAGCCAGGCTGCAACTTTTGCTTTTTCTGACGGAGATTTAAGTTTTACAAATTTTAGTGGAGTTCTTTTCACAGAATTTGATAGTGACAATAATGCTGAAACTGAAGGTATTACCTTGGGGAAGGATGATTTTGTAGAGTTAGAAAATAATCCAGTAGTAGATACAACAAATTTTCCGCAAGAAGTATTTACTGATGTTGTAAGCTCAGTAAGTGGTGAGGGTAGAAATTACACAGGATTCGTAAAAAGTGATTCAAAAATTATTGGGAATTTTGATATAGGTGCTGGTCAAACTTTTGCTTTCAACTTCTCATCTTTTCTAAACCTAGGAACAGAAATAGATGCACCTCCAGCAGAAAATGCCCAAGCTAATGGAGACATTGCTTTCTCTCTATTCGATACTTCAGATATACCTGAGCAAGCTCTTCCAAGCTTTATTGCTAATTTGTTAGATAACCCAAGCAGTATTAACAGAAACCCTTTTTCCTTCTTTTCTATTGTTGGGAATGTCAGCACTGTTGGTGATGATTTTATTCTCACCCAAAATAGCCAAGATATTAACTTAAGCAATAATTTTAAGGATGTTATTTCTGGAGGAAATCAAGAATTTGCTAAAGCTTCTTTTGCGGGTTCTTTCCAACGCTATTTTGGTAATCCAGCCAATGTCACTTTAATCGCAACACGAAGAAGTCAAGCGAGAGTAACAGCATCTGAACCTTCAACGAGTTTAGCTTTACTGTTATTTTTGGCATTACTGGCTATAGCTAATAAAGGTAGATTGAGAGCAAATATCTCAGGGCGCTCTTCGTTCCTCAAGGTGATCAAGTTAACTGTTGAGGATTGAGTCAAAGGGGATGTACTTTGAACTCAATTTACTCTGTCCTAACTATAGATCCGCTCCCCCCAACCTCCTGAGTAAGGGGGGCTAGGAAAAATTTCATGTAAATCCAGCAAAATCAGCCTGAAAATTGCGGAAACTAAATTGTGCAGTGTGTAGATTTTCATTGTGCCCAACCACTCAGTCAAGTCAGTTAAACTAAGTAACAGACAAATTATAGATAGAAAATTGCGTCAATCTCTATCTCAAACTAGCAAAGAGGTTTTTTATAATGCCAACTCCAAGCATAGCTACTTCTGCGCCGTCCGCGTCACTCAGTCAGAGTATGACTTTTGCCCTGTCTTATGGAGATTTATTCTTAACAAACTTTAGTCAAAAGTTTTCCTCTGTTGATAGTGACAATCAGGCTAATACCTCAGCTTCTGCGGACGGTACTACGGCGACTGTTCACAATGATGCAGTCGTAGAAACCGGCGAGACAGAAGCATTGACTTTTGCTACTAGTTCAGCAAGTGGTGAAAATAAAAATTATTTTGGATTCGCACAAACTCATGCAATTATTGTTGATAATTTTGTTGTAGCTCCTGGTAACAATTTGTCTTTCAATTTCACGTCTGCTCTAGACTTAGAAACATCGATATATGCTCCACAACGGATAGAGAGTGTTAGTGCAGTTAGAGATATTTCGTTTTCTTTATACGACACTTCTGATATACCTAAAGCAAAGATCAAAGACTTTCTTACCAATTTATTATCTGAACCGAGCAGCATAAAAAAAACCCGTTTAGTATTCTTTTCTGTTTCCGGGAAATTAAACAGTTCTGGAAAAGATAATTTTTTGAAAAGTCAGAAAAGCGAAAATGTGACGTTCAGCACTGAATTCAAAGATTCTAATTTTGAAGGAAATCAAAAATTTGCTAGCACTTTTATTCGTGGTTCTGTAAAACACTCTTTTAATAATCAAGCAAATGTTACTTTAGTCGCCTTGAGAACGGGTGAAGCGAGAGTAGCAGCACCAGAACAATCACGTAGCTTAACTTTACTATCAACGCCTGGCTCACAGGTCGTACCTATCGAAGGTAGACGTCCAGGTGCTCCATCAAATCGCTATTCAAATAGAAAGGTTATCACGTATACTGTTGGTAAATAATTGCAGTAGCATGACAATCTCAAAATAAAATTGGTTGGGGTAGCACCAAAGAGGGAAAATATCTTTTGAGTCTTTCAATAAACAAGATATTTCATGAAAACCTACGACTGGATTGTTGTTGGTGCTGGAATTACGGGTGCTGCACTCGCCTACGAACTGGCGAAAAAAGGTTGTAAAGTGCTTTTGTTAGAGCAATATGCAACGCCAGATAACGCAACTCGTTATAGTTATGGTGGTTTAGCTTTTTGGTCTGGTACCACTCCACTCACTCGCCAACTATGCGATGAGGGGTTTGCACGTTACCAAATCCTGTCCCAAGAGTTGGACGCCGATACTGAGTTTCGGGAGCTAGACTTATTGTTGACGATTTCCACCGATACCGATCCAGAAGCTGTGGCGGCGTCGTATACTCGTTTTGCTATCCCTCCCAAATTACTTAGTATAAAAGAAGCCTGTGAATTGGAACCTCTGTTAAATCAAGAGGAACTCGCAGGTGCTTTAACTGTCAAACATGGTCATATCCACCCTGAAAAAACCACCCAAGCCTACATTGGTGCCTTTGTGCGTGCTGGCGGTGAAATGGAGATTACCCAAGTTTTACAAATACTACAAAACAAAGTTAAGACAACAAACGAGATATACTATACTGCGAACACTGTAGTCTGTGCTGGTGGACTCAGCCGACAGCTCCTGAAATCATCTGGCATTTCTACCAAGCTGTATTTCACCCACGCAGAAATGATTGAAACTCCACCTGTGGATGTGCAACTACGTACCTTAGTTATGCCAGCGAATCTCAAACGGTTCCAATTAGAAGCAGATTCCACTAAAAATGATCAATTGTGGGAACAACCAGGTCTTGAACTAGTACCACCTATTGTAGATGCAGGCGCAGTTCAATTTCGAGACGGTAGCTTTCGCTTTGGTCAAGTGAGCCGCGCTCTTAGCGATCCTCACGCCAATGTAAACTTAGAGCAAAGCGAAGCAGCGTTACGAGCAGGCATCAGAAAAATTTTGCCTAAATTAGGCAACTTACCAGGAACTTGGCATCATTGTTTAGTGTCATTTAGTAGTGATGCACTCCCCTTGATTGGTCTTATCCCAGAACGCGAAGGCGTTTATGTTTTTTCTGGTTTCAGTAATCCCCTTGTGATTGTGCCACCCTTAGCACAGCGCTTTACTGATTGGGTCTTTGGAATAGAAGACGAAATTATTACCAAATTGTCTCCTGTTCGCTTTGAAAATTTCTCAGAACGTTTATAATAAAAACTAATACCTGAAGCAACCTGCTACAGGTACGAGGCGAAACAGGGGTTGCTTTCTTTAGCACTCAAGACTTTGAAGATAGAATCTGTTGGTATCGTTTGCAGGAACAATTTCCTGTTCCTCTACTACCGCCTTCACCGCGTCCGATTCAGCAAGAGCTTCCACACCAGCAGCAGAGATTTCAACAGGGATTGAGCCTAGTGCATCAGGACTATCGGCTAACTGTTTGCCTCCGAAGTCCTGTATGATTTTGTGTATGTAGCCTAGAGCTTGCTTAGCTGAGTTGCGTATCCCTTCCATCGCGGCTTTGCGTTCAATACGCGACTGGCGCGACATCGGCTTGTCAAGATTCTCTAGCTTCAAAAACACGATGATGCAGACCTTCTGTTGAGGCGCTAGATTATTCAGCCGACACGCAAACTCAGAACTGATCTTGTTTTTGCTAAGTGTTTTGTTATGGTACATGATGCAATCCCCTGGTTGCCCTCAACTACTAAGAGCACTTAACGCTTCCAGGGGTTGGAGTAAACCCCAACCCCATCGATTGTCCGGGCGGCGACCATTTCCCTGAGGATGTTTTGCCGTTTCCTTCAATACATCAATGATATCTGTTACAGCTGCTGTTGGCTTAGCTGCCATTAATAAAGCTGCAACACCTGCAACATGGGGAGTTGCCATAGAAGTGCCATCCATATAGTTGTATTCGTAGGTTCCGTGAGCTGTTTTCGTCGGCGGTATACAGGAATAAACCTGAGCACCCGGGGCAACAACATCTGGCTTTGTTACCACACCATTTGGCTCGTCTCCAGGAAACACGAGGCTAGCCCCGCTACTGAAGAATGCGACATCAACCTTGTTGTCTGGCAGTTTTTCTATTGCACCCACACTGAAGGCATTATGAGCATTACCAGGTGAGCTCGTATTACCGTGGTTTTCATTGCCGATCGCTACTACAGGTAAAATACCATACTGCTTCACCAGTATGTCAAGTACTTCAGCAAACAATGGTTCGTAATAACTTAAACCGAGGGACATATTGATAATATCTGCCCCTCTTTCGATCGCCCAAGAAATACCTTCCAACAAGGTTCGCAAAGTCGTATCTCCGATCAGCACGCCAGCAACTAACAGATTAGTTTGCGGTGCAACGCCAATAGAGAGACCTTTTGGAGTCTTTCCTCCACCGATTGTGCCACAAACATGAGTACCGTGCTGTCCGCAGTCAAAAGCTGGAGAGGCTTCAATCCGCCTACCAAGGGGATCAATGACCACAAACTCTTTAACTCGTTTGTCGAGTGCTGGATGGGCAGCATACACGCCTGTATCTAGCACCGCCACATTGATGTTCTCACCCGTGGTTGTCTCCCATAATTTAGGAATCTCAAGCTGTTTCAAACCCCAGGTCACGTTGTCTTTGTTTTCCTCAGCAAATAGCTCAGAATAATCAATTTTTCGAGGTTGGATCAGATGAATTTTTTGATTGGGCAAAATAGCAACGATATTCGGTTGTTCCACCAAGGCTTCTAGGGTCTTGGGAGTCACTTCAACCGTCGCCATTGGTAATGCGCCAAAACCGATGGTAGAAACCGCTAAAGGTTCATCATGATATCCAAGGTCGTGACTAGCTTCGTGATAATCCTCAAAAATTTCTGCAGCTACTTTAATCGCCGCCTGCTGTTGAACCTGAAACATCCTCCTTTGTAGTTCGCGCAGACGACCCCGTGGCGGCAAACCTTCAAAAGGCGGTGCTTTGTAGATCACAATTGCATCCCGCTTGTCATCCTGCCCCATCTCGGCAAGAAACGGCTCGAAAGCTGGCGATATCTTGTTGTCTGGATTCATTGCGATCTACCTCTATCTCAATTTAGTTTCGTCGGGTGGGTTTTTGACTATAGTGCCATTGCGGAATTTTTACTCTACCTATGTATTTATTTTTTCAGGCAAGTCTTCCCGGCTCAGGTATCCTGGCAGGCGAAGATGCCCAAGCTGTTTGCTGGTTGAGCAATTCCGGCTTTGCCAATAAGTCACTATAGAGCTGGACGAAATTCTCGCCCATCTGTCTCCTACCTGCTTTTAAAAATAGCAAAATTTTAAATAGTGTGAAGTTTTAATAATTTTTAACTTTTGCCATTAAAAATGTGTTAATCTTCGTGCTTATGATTTTTTCATCAGCCAAAGAAAATATGAGTGTACAAATATACTTTACCTTACTTAAGTAAAGGAGTACTAAAGACGTTATAAACTTTCAAAGTGGTTAAGTATTATCTAAGTTTACCCCCAACTCCGCATACTGCTTAAACCCTACTTCCACATCAATTTTTTCTGAACCCAAAATCGCTGCTGCTTCTTGTAAAAGCTGATTCTGTTCTTTTTGAATTTCCTCCAGTCGAGTAGAAATTCCTACCAATCTTTGCTGCTTATCCTTGTGAATTTGTGGAGAGACTACAGGCAGTAAAGTTGGTATGTGATCACTTGTTTTCGTATCATTCAGTTGTTTAACAGCCAAGCTACTTACTTTGGTAAATGATAAAAAGCTAATCTTCACAAAAGCTTGAAGTAATTTGAAAGGAACTTGCAAAAGTGACAAACTAGCTGACTCAATTATACGACCAATTGCCTTGATCAGACTCCAAGCGATCGCAAGAGCGAAAAGCAGAATCACTAAACTGATGATTGGATGGTTAACCGCCCAACCAAAAATTTGAACCAACCGCATAAGTGTAGGGTGTTGCTCAAACCAATCAACCACCGAAGAAGAAATAGCTGTTTGAACAGCCGCCGATGTTGTACTCTTTACTTGTTGGGCAGATTCCAATGTTTCTTGTAAAGAAGCTTTAGCTTGCCCAAAGTTTGTCGTCACTGTATCAACAGCTTGACTGGTGGCTTGAGTTGCTGTTTGCTTCCAAGACTCCCCAATTTGCTGTGTTGATTGAGTTAGAGAGTTAACGCTTTGGTTAACCAAATCTTTCGTTTGCTGAAAATGTTGAAAAAGTTTTTCAGATAGATTTATATTTTTATCTAAATAAGAAATTTCCGCTGGAGATGCCATAGAGTATTTCACCACGGATAGTGAAAAGCGAGATGATTAAGTTCAATGTAAGCAAAAATTTTTAAAGTTGACTGTAAATTTTTGCCAATCAAAATTCTACCCTTAGAAGGAAGTGCATAAACAATAACTATATTTGCACTGATAAAGTTGTTGTGACAGGCTTGTTAAATTACTGTGTACTTTAAACACTTGGTGCAGTCTAACTTTATACAGACTCAATAACCTGTTTTACTGCCAATTCCACAGCTCATCCTTTAGTCAGCAGGTATGATCATCCCTAGGTTAGAAGAACGGGGATATTACCTACTGTTACAAATAAAACAAGGTTCAGTTAAAATAGTTAAAGCCTGTAAATCTACTACTATACCCAACTGAAGGCTTTTTTCGAGGGTGCATCTACTTTTTTTACGTCAAAATAAAAGAAATCTAAAACCCTAGTTTGTCGCTAACGCCATATGCTTAAATACCACAATGACAACTGCTAAGCAGCAATTTCAACGTCAAATACACCAATATTAAGCATATTCTGGCACTTGTTGCAAACTTGCGAGGTTTTGCTTGAGTTTATAAATCAAAACTGTGTTTCATCTGACATAATAGCGACGATTACTTTATCTTGTCAAGATTTCACTACTTCGGCATTTTTTCTTAGAAACATCAAATATCAAAAAACCGTCTTAAATTCCAACGGTTAACGCCGTAACGCTATTGAGTCATCTACCATCACAAGCCTCATGAATGTCAAGATTCATTTGCTGAGCGCATTCACTCTCTCCGTGTCTGCGTTTACTGCCATCCCTAATCAAGAGAATCGTCAAAGTATTTATCAAAGTATCCAAAGGTATCTGGAATTCTTCATAACGCTTGTGAAGCAAAAGAAGGTAGCAATATCACGTAGAGGGTATTTCTTAGATCAAGCAAATCGTGCAGTCGTTTTATACCACCCTGTCAGAGAAGGAACACTTAAGGGTAGAGCCACGATTAACATCAATTCGCCTCAGAACTTAAGTTCCTCTCTAGTCTCTCAGATTGAATTTCTTCGAGAGAGTCTTTCAAAAGTCAATTTTAAACTCGAAAAAGTATTTTAACTGATATTTGTTAATTGTCAATTGATTTATTTCCAACTGCCTACACCCTTGTTTATTGGAGGTTCATTTTGTTTAAATCCCGTATCACAAAAACCCTAATTGCGTTCTCATCCTATGCAGCTGCAATTCTGACTGCACCTCAGCAGGCTTTTGCTCAGCTCAGTATTGGGCGCTATGGTGTCCAACCAGGACTGGAGTCAAACTATCTGCAGTATCAGATGTCAGGACGTTCTTTGAGTCAAATGCGAGTCATTCCTGGATGTGGTGTGGGAGATGGTGCTGGCTGTAACAAAACTGCAACAGTACTTCAGCAAATAGTTGAGTCCAACGGCGGACCTAGCTACCAAGAGTTACTGATACGAGCGGCTGGTGGGCAGCAAAACTACCAAAATTTCGCTTCTTTCTACGGAAACAATCCCAATATTTCTCAAGTGCCGTACGCCTCCTTCTGGCAAAACGACAACCCTTATATGGTGGATGGATATCGGTATCTTCTTGGGCAAACAGTGAGTCGGACGCCTCAACCAGGTTTAGGACAGGTTACTAAGAACTTTTACTGGGCACCAGAGGGTTCTGGAAACTCACTTGATCCCCGTAGTGGCTTGCTGAACTTGAAATACTCCTATGGGCGTTTGCTATTGGAAGAAGTCGCAAAAATCCCTAACCTCAAGCAGCAGATTCAGTCTCAGGATTTGCCAGCAGACGTCAAGCAGTTTTATGCAAGTAACGCCTCTCAAGGGTTGCGTGCGTTGAATAGTGGCAATGAGAGTCAACTTGAAGGGAAGCTCCTCGAAGTCCTCTCCAAGCCATTCTCCCCAGATGGAGCGGAGTACAACCGTCCAAATGCTGGCATTCCTCGGGAGTTTGACGAGATCATTGGGCAAGGTCTTCCAGGAGATGTCTTTGTAGCGGCAGTTCCAGTATTGCCCGAGGGAGACGTGATCAGCGAGGAGATCGTTCCCGGTCCTGTAGGAGATGTTGTGGCACCAGAAGGCGGAGGTGGTGGGTTCCCATTCTGGGTCCTCGGCGGTATTCCCTTACTTGCTCTACCTTTTCTTTTTGGCGGTGGCGGTGGAGATGATTCCCCAGATAGGGTAGCCGTAGCACCGCCGCCGACTGTAGGCGAGCAGCCACCTGCTGCAGGCGAGACTCCTCCAGGAGGCGGTGTGACTCCTCCTGGAGGTGGTGTGACTCCTCCACCCGTAGGTGAACAACCTCCTGGAGGTGGTGTGACTCCTCCTGGTGGCGGTGTGACTCCTCCTGGTGGCGGTGTGACTCCTCCTGGTGGTGGTGTGACTCCTCCCGGTGGCGGTGTGACTCCTCCTGGTGGCGGTGTGACTCCTCCCGGTGGCGGTGTGACTCCTCCCGGTGGCGGTGTGACTCCTCCTGGTGGCGGTGTGACTCCTCCCGGTGGCGGTGTAACTCCTCCTGGTGGCGGTGTGACTCCTCCCGGA
The DNA here is from genome assembly GCA_019359075.1 of Kalymmatonema hyalinum WJT4-NPBG1. Classification (GTDB taxonomy): domain Bacteria; phylum Cyanobacteriota; class Cyanobacteriia; order Cyanobacteriales; family Nostocaceae; genus Kalymmatonema; species Kalymmatonema hyalinum. Next base: position 63,650 of record JAHHIB010000012.1, on the reverse strand, counting down.
GGCGGTGTCCAGCCGATACCGGAGTCATCGACGTTAACGCCGCTTTTGTTGTGGACGATGATAATGTCTATGCTCGGTTACAGAAAGTGGCGCAAGCAGGGGTCTAAGGGTGTAAGGGTATAAAGGATATTTTGAATTCTTTTATTGTTCATCTATATCCCCAACCCCACTTCCTGGGGACCCTTAGCCCCCCTACACCCTGTCTTAAAATAAATCCAAATCCGTTACTGCACCAAGACTGCTAGAAGATACCAACTTGGTATATTTTGCCAGCACACCGGTGCTATAACGCGGTGGACGTGGCTGCCAATTGGCACGACGACTTGCTAACTCTTCATCAGATATATCTAAATGCAGTGAACGAGCATGGGCATCAATGGTGATCGTATCGCCTTCTTCGACTAGGGCGATCGCACCCCCAACTGCTGCTTCTGGTGCAACGTGACCCACTACCATGCCGTAAGTACCGCCTGAAAAGCGCCCATCGGTAATCAGTCCCACAGAATCACCCAAACCAGCACCAATAAGTGCCGAGGTGGGAGCTAGCATTTCCCGCATACCAGGACCACCTTTTGGTCCTTCGTAGCGGATGACGATGACATTCCCTGGGTAAATTTTCTTTGCCAGAATCGCATCTAAGCAGGCTTCCTCAGATTCAAAAACCCGTGCTGGTCCAGTAATTTTGGGTGTTTTTACCCCAGTAATTTTAGCGACAGCCCCCTCAATCGCTAAGTTACCTCTAAGGATGGCTAAGTGTCCTTGTTGATACAGCGGGTTATTCCAAGGACGAATGACATCTTGATTTGCTGATGGTTCTTCTGGAACATCAGCCAACACTTCGGCTACTGTTTGCCCGGTGATGGTTAGGCAGTCCTCGTGTAATAAATTATGTACCAGTAGCATTTTCATGACTTGAGGAATGCCGCCAGCTTTGTGCAAGTCTGTGGCTACATACCGTCCACTAGGTTTTAAATCGCACAAAACCGGAACGCGGGCGCGGATGGTTTCAAAGTCGTTCAGGGTAAGTTCTATACCAGCGGTGTGGGCGATCGCCAGTAGGTGCAGCACTGCATTTGTCGAACCACCCACCGCCATGATCACAGAAATCGCATTTTCTAGGGATTTGCGAGTTATAATCTGGCTGGGCAAGATTTGTTTGCGAATGGCTTCCACCAAGAACAAGGCAGATTTTTCAGTACTTTCCGCTTTTTCTTCATCTTCTGCTGCCATTGTCGAGGAATAAGGTAAACTCATCCCCATTGCTTCAATAGCACTAGACATCGTGTTTGCCGTGTACATTCCACCGCAGGAACCAGCGCCTGGGCAAGCATTACGCTCGACTTCTAGGAGTTCATTTTCGTCAATTTTGCCAGCACTGTATTGACCGACAGCTTCAAAAGAACTGACAACAGTTAAGTCGCGTCCGTTGTAGTTTCCGGGTTTAATTGTACCCCCGTAAACAAAGATAGCGGGGATGTTCATCCGAGCAATGGCAATCACCGCCCCTGGCATATTTTTATCACAACCGCCAATGGCAAGAACACCGTCCATACTTTGCCCAGTGCAGGCGGTTTCTATTGAGTCAGCAATGACTTCCCGCGATACCAAGGAATATTTCATCCCTTCGGTTCCCATGGAAATGCCGTCACTGATGGTAATGGTGCCGAACATTTGCGGCATTGCCCCAGCTTTTCTGATGCCAATTTCTGCTCTTTGCGCCAGTTTATTGATCCCCATATTGCAGGGGGTAATAGTACTGTAGCCATTGGCAATGCCAACAATGGCTTTGGTGAAATCCTCATCTTTAAAACCAACAGCACGCAGCATTGCCCGATTAGGCGATCGCTGCACTCCTTGTGTTACAACTTGGCTTCTTAAATTCTCTGACATTTTGATAATTTCCTTGTGCCGTCATCTTTCTCTTGGCACATTCGCTCTGTGATTATCTCAAAATACCAGATACTCTACAGCTCATTTTCATGTATTGGCACAAAGAGTGGAGCTAGCGATCGCTAACCGTTGATTGTACCATCTGGCATAATTGCACCCTGCAACAGAGTACCCATCATGTATGCCCCATACAGATTAGCTCCCTGTAGATTTGCAGCGGTAAAATCTGCGTCTATCAAATCTGCCATTTTCAGATCTGCTCCATCAAGTATGGCTCCTGTGAGCTTTGCCTCAAAAAGATTTGCCCCACTAAGATTGGCTCCTGTGAGGTTGGCTCCCGTCAGGTTAGCTCTCACTAAAGATGCTTCTGTCAAGTCCACCCCAACCAAATTTGCTTTACTCAAATCAACTTCACTCAGGGAAGCTCCTTTTAAAGTTGCTCCACTGAGATTAACTCCATTTAGGTAACTACCTATAAGGTTTACGCCCTTGAAATTTCTTTGTCCTGCCTGATAGCGTTTCAAAAAATCATCCACGTTCATTGCACTAGTTAACAACACCTGTTGGTTCATTGCCCTATTTCATAACTCCTGTTGTAGTGTGTCTCAAAGAACAGACTTTAATAAGTTGATAGTGTTACCATGCGACCTTATGACAAATTATGTCATTATCTATGAACAAATTATCATTATCGCAATTCAAACTCAGTCATTGATGAACAAGTCATCAATGATAGTTTGTTAAGGCGTAAGCACTACCACAAACTCAAGTTGTATATAATGCTTCGTATTACAACACTCAGCACTCATTGCTCAAAACTGTTTTGGTGATAACAGAACTCATTTTCTTAACCCGTCATTGGCTTACGGGCAAGTAAAAAGATTTATTTTACTCATAGGTTAATCAATTAGTCACAATCTTTAATCGTAATAATCTGTAAAAATACTTGATACTTTCCCCAATTTTAGAGACAAGTTTTTCCAAAATAGAGCGTTTGGGATATGCAATTCTTGCGTGTTCTTCAAAATATATGGACATTTCATCCATGCTTGACTGACCCTTTTGAATTCTAAACCTCTCAATTTTTTCATTGAAAAATGAAAGACCTGGCATTTCGCCCCATCTAACAGGAAAACCAGCTTTATACGCAGCTAAACCTATTGCGTTTCCTTCTGCGTCGTAAAGTCCATTTCGTTCAAAATAGTTGGCAAGAATCTCCCATAAGCGCAAAAATTGGATTTCTTTGCCAGAGTCTTTAGTGATAGCAAATAAATACTCTTGTACAAATTTAATATTTTCCCATTCTGCATCCAGATTTAATTTTTGTATGGCTGATTTAACGATTTTAAATTCTCTAAAATATTTTGCTTCAGCAGTCCCTGCAATAACTTTGGCAAATTTTATCGGCAGATTGAAACAAGCTCTTGCTGTTATTCCTGGTTCGTTAAGCCATTGTATATCTTCTGACACTGGTGCTAATATTCGCATATCTGCATCAAGGAAGATACATGAATCAAACAAGGATAGAGCTTGAGCGATGACAAATCTTTTATCGTGGTAACACTTAACACCATGCTGTTGATGCTTAAATGCTAAAACTTGAGAGAAGTTACTAAATTCGTTAGGATTATCAGTTAAAATCACAAAAGAAGTGTGAGGTGCATATTTATCTATATCTTTTGCTAGGAGTGAAGCAAGAGCGCGATATTTGTTACCTAACGCTAAAGTACAGAAACAGACTTTCTTTTCTTGGTTACTCATAGTTGTTTCTTCATTTACATTACAATCATCAATCTGTTTTGAAAAAAACCTCATGAGGTAAGAAAAACCGCCAAAGGAAATTCGCTGGAAGCACTGTGTCAGTGGATTCAGCATCTATAGGTAAATATTGGGAACGATAAGTTTTAACTGCTTGCTCCTTCTTGGATTGCACCTTGTGTATAGCTAATTGATATGCTCCTGTCAATTCCTCCAGCTTGAGATCGCGAAACAGTAAAGAGTCCCAAAGCAACCAGATAGCATACTGCCACAAATCTACCTTGACTCCAGCGAGGGCGATCGCCTCTGTCACAAGTTGATAAGTCGTCTCATGATCTGGACTTCGATCCTTGCTGTGAGTAACGTACACCTCTTGCGGCTGGAAATCACCCAGCAATTGTGCCATTTTTTCAAGAGTTTGCTGTTGTTCAGCTTCCGTCATTTTATGCAGTGCGCCATCGCATTTATTGAGAAAGTGAACATTTTTTGACTCAACGCCTAAAATGTTCAAAGCTGTCAGTGCTTCTTGTTTGCGAATTTGAACAATTTCCTCACGGGTTATCTTGCTATTACCTTTATGAGAACCCCCTCCATCCGTGACAAAAACAACCTTAACAGGTACACCTTGTTCTCGCTTAAGGGCAATGATTCCACCACAGCCCAACGTTTCATCATCTTGATGAGGAGCAAATACAAGTGCCGATTTCTGGCTCAAATCTAACCTTTGACTGCCTGCATACAAAAGCCAATAAAACTGTAGTTTCATCCCAAGCGATCGCAATCTGTAATTAAGCAACCACCATTTGTTGTGCAGACCGGTCTTTAAGCGACGAATAAGATAACTCGCGTTCATAATGCAATAATATCGTTGAAAAGTTTTTATGTATGAGCTACTGAAGAAAACACACACTGGTTGTGCTTAAAGTGCTTATAAATATTCCCATGCTGCCTGAAAAAAGTCTCGCTCACATAGCATGGCATAGCGATAGGTTGAGTGTACCAAGGCTGTACTGCTAGTGTAACGGTCAACCAAATCTTCTAATTGTTGCGTTAGTGGTTGAAAATCTGCGCCGCTGTAAGTCCGAATCCAATCCGCATACTGATGATTGGGAATGCCATCACAAGCCAACTGTTCTCCCAAAAAGGCATACAGACGCATACAGGGAGACATAGCCGCAGCAGTTAAACCCACATCTCCACTCCAAGCAGTTGCCAACAAAAAGTCGGTATAACGACGAGTTGTGACTCCAGGTTCTACAGAATGCAAACTGACTCCCCACTTTGCAGCATAACCTTCATGTAGCTTCAGTTCTTGTAAAACTCCATCAGCCAACGAGTGAAAGGTTGTAAATACAGAGAAATCTGGTGCTTTCGCTGCAGCGATACTGTAAGCACGGGCAAAGGCTTCCAAGAAAAAAGCATCTTGCCCAACATAATAGGCAAATTTTTGCTGCTTGAGAGTCCCGTCACCTATACCTTGGACAAAGGGATGCTCAAGACAAGCCTGGGCTATATCTTGATTTGCTTCCCATAATTTCTTTGAGGTAGCCATGAGTTGTAGGTTGTTACTAAAGTACTATAAGATTCCTATTTGATTTTTGAACAGAACTCAGTACAGTTTATGTTGCCTGTTCCCTGTTAAGAGTTCGCTAGCTCAACTAGTAAGTTCATAAACCAAACCGGATTCCTATACTATCTACTAACTACTAATTATCTATGCTCGTTTGCTTCTAGCATTGCAAGCTTTAAATCTCACTTAACATACCAAAACCTTGCTTTTACTATTGCAGTATCTACATTTTGCCACTGCTAATCGACACCATCCAGTTTTTCACACTCCTCAACTCAAACAGCCTAAAACTTGAAGAACAACTTTACCTGCCGTGCCACCTTGCTCTAAGCGCTGATGAGCTTGTGCTACTTGATTTAAAGGCATGACAGAATCAATGACAGGACGTAACTGATTGCGTTCAATGAGATATTTGAGGGCATCTAATTTCGCACGATATTGGGGTGTAAAAACAAAATGCACAGTGAGGTTCTTACCCCAGGCTTCGAGTAATGACTGAGGGGTTGCAATATCTACAATGGAAACGAGCCGACCATACGGACGGATAACGTTTAGACTCCGCCCAATCGTATCTCCACCAACTGTATCTAGCACCAAATCGACACCTTTGCCGTTAGTGAAGCGTTGAATGACCTCAACATAATCTTCACCAATGTAATCAATCACATAATCAGCACCAAGCTTTTTGACCAAATTGTGATTCAGTGCACGACAGGTTGTGAAAACATAAGCGCCCATTGCTTTTGCTAGCTGAATGGCAAATGAACCCACACCACCAGCCCCAGCATGAATCAAAACCGACTCGCCCACTTGCAACTGACCTCTGGTGACTAAGCAGTCCCAAGCTGTTCCCGCAGCCAACGGAAAACAGGCAGCTTCAGTATGCGATAAGTTTGTGGGTTTTTTCGCGACAATCTGTTCATCTGCAACGTGATATTCTGCATAACTGCCAAAGTCGCCGAAAAGCTGCGGGGAGTAGTACACTGCGTCTCCAACTTTGAATTGTTTGACGGATTCTCCTACAGCTTCAACCACACCAGAGATATCTACACCGAGGATGGCAGGTAGTTTCACCAAATGCTTGTAATCACCGCGACGAGTTTGATAATCAACCGCATTGACCGACGTTGCATGAATTTGAACTAACACTTGATGCGGCTTTGGCTCTTGTTTGGGGACTTCTTGAAGTTCAAACCCATCAACATCACCAAATCTCGTCAGCACAAGAGCTTTCATCAACTGCATGATTGATTTCCCTATCCTTTAGAATTAACTTAAAGTGTTCTTGCTTTGCTATCCAGCATAGGGATGTATTTTAGTAACCCACAAGTAAGCACCATTTGGTAGGGTAGGAACCGTTTGGTAACAAATGACTCAACAGCAAGCTCATAGCCGAGAAAAAAATTTTGCTCCTCCTGAGAAAGTCAACGTTGAATCTCAGCCGACAGTTGCCTATATTGTTGAACACACCCTAGGCTGTAAGTGGATGCTGGAAGTTCTTCGCTTGATTCGCACAGGCGTTAATCGTCCAGGTGCAATGACTCGTTCAATAGACGGATTGACGACGAAAGTACTGAATGAGCGGTTATCTGATTTGCTTAATTTTGGAATTGTTGAAAAGATTGCTTATCCAGAAATTCCACCTCGTGTCGAATACACGCTGACTGAGTTTGGTCAGCGCTTCGTCAAAATCCTAGACATAGTCAATGAGCTAGAGCAGTTCCGCAAAAGCAACTGAATGAATATATTAAGTCCTCTCTAAAATGGCAAAAACTGAAGCAACAAAGAGCCAACACTACCGACAAAATCAATCAAATCAGGTTTGGCAGGTTTAACCTTGGTGTCGTAGGGTGTTTGCAGTTCTTTGATAAAAGCCTGTGCTGTTTGCATTCCGGTGCTATTGCTTTGGGATGTAAACAGTTTTTCAGCGACTTGGGCGTCTTGGAATGCACCTTGTCGGTCAAATATTTGGTAACGGGCGACACCACGAGCTAAGTAAGCGCCTGCATAATCAGGTTTGATGACAATAGCTTGATTGAAATAATCAATTGCTTGCTGTTGGTTGCCTTTTTGGGCTTCGGCAACACCCCAAGCATAAAATTCCTCATGTGTAGCAATTTGCGATGGTATGCCTATTGCTCCTTGCAAGTTAACACCATTGAGGTTCGCACCATTCAATTGAGCGTTAACTAAATAGGTATTTCTAAAATCAGCGCCCTCTAGATTTGCCTTATTGAGATTAGCACCGCTCAGGTTAGCACCAAATAAACCAGTACCGTTCAAGTTTGCACCCCTCAAATCTGCGCCGCTTAAGTTGGCGCGGCTGAGGTTAGCACCTGCAAGATTGGCTCCGCTTAAATCGGCTCCTGATAAGTCAGCCATAACTAAACCAGCCCCACTTAGATCACAATTTTGACATTGTTTGCTTGCCAGTAACTGTCTGATATGTTGAGGATTTGCTGCTTGTGCAGTCTGGTTCAGGCTGCTCAGAGTTAAAAATGCAGCTGTGGCGAGAATTTGGCTTTTCATAATTGGTGTAGCAATATCTTGCCCTGAAAACTGAACCTTTGAGTACACAGGAATATGAGTTTATCTTTTTTTATTATTTAGCCGTATGCGTACCGTTATGAGGTATGATTCAGTTATGCTGTTGAGTCAATGTGAAAGTAGGCAAGTTTTGCCTGATATTTTCTCTAGATGTTCGAGCTGAGGAAAACCAGTTGAGTTCTGCAAATAAGCTCAAGGTAAATGTTAGAGTAGCAGCTAATAATAGTTTTTCCAGCATAGGTCATTCCCCCACAACCGCCTAGTCATTAATCAGTATTTATAATCTGGGTATAAATATGATTTATCTTTACTCCCAAGCTAAGAGATAAACGAATTTGGGGAAAGTGACTTTCATCTAGCTTTTTGGTGACGCTCATCACACATACACCTTATGTACGCTCTAGCTACCTAAAATCAACTCCTTTGGACATAATTGCGCCATTAAGGTTTGCACCTTCTAGAAGAGTGCTTTTTAAAATAGCTCCCTCAAGGTTAGCATCATCAAGATTGGCACCCCTGAAGTCGGCACTAGTTAGATTAGCATTGCTGATATTAGCATTTTTCAGATTTGCACCACCCAAATTAGCATTGCTCAAATTAACACGACTCAAATTAGCATTTTTCAGATTTGCACCACTGAGAATAGCACCGCTCAAATTAACACCACTCAAGTCAGTATTGGCAAGATTCGCACCGCCTAAATTGGCGTTACGCAGCTTCATTCCCCGTAAGTCCTTTCCTTTCCAATTAACGCCACCGAGGTTTTTTCCAGGTTCTTGCTGTTCTTGAATTGGTACGACTGGTGTGTCTTCTGGTGACGCAACTAATGTATCTACAGGGACTTCTGTAATGTCTGGCGCGGTTACTGTTTGATTTGGTGCTGCAACTGGTGTTTGTACATTTTTCAGTGCTATGTATATGCCAACTCCAGCCAAAAGCGTTGCTCCAGTGAGTACAGCAGAGAGGGTAAAAAGCAACTCTTGGCGCTTGGACTGATACATATACAATGCCTCAAGGGTTTAATTTTGACTTGTGCCTACAGATAAAATTTTGGCGCAATTGGTTTATTGGTATAAAATTAACACATACATTCTTGGCTTGACTACCATAAAGCTTATCAATCTCAACAAAAACCCGGTCACGCTTCTTCGCCTAAGAGTGTAGCAGGATATAGTACTTATACATGATTAAGACACTCTTAATCTAGATTTTCTACAATCATAAACTTCAAAAGCCACAAGAATGATAATTTATACATGACTTTCTTCTGTCCGTCTTTTCTTCTCTATCCTATTTACATCTAGCTCAAAACAATGATTAAGGGGCAAAGTATAAAACAAGTGTTACCCAAAAACCTCAAGCAGTCTGCCAAAAGAATACTTAAATTTCCGCTGATGCTCAAAAGTAGAACTGAGTTATTGATCAGCGGGATGGAACCCTTATTCAATAGCTGGGGTAGGCGCGGAGTAACTCTTCATCGCACTTATCTAGAGCAGTTTTTACAGCAATATTCTCCAGATATCAAAGGACATTGTTTAGAATTTCAAGAAGATTCTTACACATCATATTTTGGCGGTTCCCAGGTAACTAAGTTAGACATCATCCATAAGGAAACAGATAATCCTAACGCCACTATCATTGCTGATTTAACTCAGCCTAATGATATTCCTAGTAACACTTTTGATTGTATTATTTGTACCTACACGTTGCACATTATTGCAGACTTAGACTACATGATTCGGGAATTGCATCGCATTTTAAAACCAGGTGGTGTGTTGCTCGTTTCAGTACCAGATATCACAGTAAATTATTATCAAGATTATGAACTTTGGCGTTTCACTGCAAAAGGCTTGCACTTGGTGTTGGCAAAGTCTTTTGGAGATGAAAATGTCACTGTGAAAACTTACGGAAATTCTGTGACAGCAGCGGGTGAATTGCGTGGATTATCCACTCCTGATTTTACCAAAGCACAGTTAAACTATCATGACCCGCGTTATGCACTTGTTGTTTGTGCAAGAAGTATTAAAAAGCCTGAAAACCTCAGTTAAATCTGTCCCAAAAACCGCTGTAGGTAAACTTCTTCTAAAAGTTAATTTTGTAAAAATAAACCAAAGATGGACACAGATAAACACAGATGATTTATCTGTGTCCATCTGTGTTTATCTGTGGTTCTAAATACTAAATCTGGATTTTTGCCAGATTCCTATAAATTGCGACATAGGTTGGTGTGCACCTTTGAAAAAACCAGGTTTGTGATCACCCCAGGAAGTTGATTCCCGCGACAGCGATCGCTCCACCAAGCGCACTTGCTGCAAGTGAAGTCAACGCAGTCCCAAATAGCCACCAAGCAGCACCTGCAACGGCTTTTTTGGCTTCAATACCTTGCTTTTTCGCTTGTTCCTGAACAGCAGAAAGGCGTTTTTGAACTTCTTGCTGGATGCGTTCACCGCGTTGCAATACGCTATCCCGCGCTGCTTCGATTTGGTTGACGATGCGGTTAGCATCTTCCTCAGAAATATCCTCACGCGAACTCAAGAGAGCAACTAGAGTACCACGGTCGAAGTGACTGAGGCGATCGCGCAACGCATCAAATCCTGCTTGTGGATCGTCAAACACTTTGGCAAAGTCTTGCTGAATAGCTTCATAGTTGAGTTCTGGACGATTCAGCGAGTTGAGATAGTTGCGAATTCTGGCAAAAACCCCATCGATGACTGATGTCACTCTTTGCTGAATCTGCTGGAATTGTTCAACTATCGAGTGGCGAGCAGATTCAATTTGGTCTACAATCCGATTTGCCTCTTCTTCTGAGATATCCTCTCGTTGGGATAGCAAAGCGACAAGCGTAGAACGGTCGAATTTCGAGATGCGATCGCCTAAACTTCCAATTCCGGCGCGTGGATCTTGGAGCAGCAATTGCAAATCGCGCTTGATACTTTCTGGATTGAGTTCTTCTTTATTCGTGTTACGCAGGTAATCTTCCAGATTTGCCTCAAAGTCCAGAACTTGTTTTGTCGCGCGGTTTGCCAAGCGTCGTGGCGCTCCTACTATACGACTAATCGCTTCTTGTACCTGATCAATGGTTTTGTTAACTTGCTCTTCGCTCAAATCTCCCCGTTGACTCAACAGTTTAACCAAAGTTTCGCGATCCACACCCGACAGGCGATCGCGTAGTGCTAAAGCACCCTCTTTGGGATTATCGAGTAATTTTGCTAAATCTTGCTGGATACCTTCTGGGTTGAGTTCTTCCAGGTTGGTATTGCGGAGATATTCAGTGATCGCACTTATGGTTTGATCGTATTGCTTTTTTGCTGTATCCGCTACTTTTCGCGGTGCTTGCAAGATGTTATCCCGTACCGATTCCAACTGGTCGATAATTTGGTTAACTTGCTCCTCGCTCAAATCTTGACGCTGAGAGAGTAATTTTACTAACGTATCGCGGTCAAATTGGGATAGGCGAGTACCCAACAGGCGAATTCCTACTTCCGGATCTTCCAGCAGAATTCTAAAATCACGCTTGATACCTTCAGGATTGAGTTCTTCTTTGTTGGTATTGCGCAGATATTCTTCTACTCTTTGCCGCAGTTCATCAGCTTTTGCTGTTGCTTGCTCTTGCAGTTCTCTGGCTCGATTTAAAGCATTGTCGCGGGTACGTTCGACTTGACTAACAATATTATTAGCTTCCTCTTCGCTAATATCTTCACGCTGCTGCAGCAACTGTACAAAGGTATCGCGGTCAAATACCTTAAAGCGCTGGGTTAAATCTTCAAAACCAGCCTCTGGATCATCCACCAGCTTAGCAAACTCTTGCTCAATAGCTTCAGGGTTGAGTTCTTCTTTCCCTGTTGAACGCAGATAATTTTCCATGCGACTGCGCAGATCTTCTGCTTTTTCTCGTGCTTGCGCTTGCTGCACAGTTTCTAAAACTTCCGTGCGAACACTCTCAAGTTGAGAAGCAATTTCCTTGACCCTCGCTTCACTAATGTCACCCCGTTGCGTCAGCAATTGAGCAAAATACTCTTGGTTGATTTCTTCCAATTCCCGTCTGACAGTTGCAGGGTTTGCATTTGGATCATAGATGACGTCTTTGAATTCATCTTTGAGGGTGATGCGGTTCAAATGCCAAGGGAAAGAATTCTGGATGTAATCTTCTACATCTGCCTTGATAGTATTATCATCGCCTTGCGCCGGGATTGTTTGGGCTACTGTCTCAACGGTTTGCTCTCTAAGCTTTTGCAGCTGTTCTGTAATTTTCTCGATGTCTACTTGCTGAACTTTACCTTGTAGCTTTTGCAGTTGACCTGTCAGTTTTTCAAAATCGATATCCGACAAATTTACCCTGTCTAGCACTGCTGGAGCAACAGCACTCAAGCCATATCTAATTGCTTGCTTCATCACGCCATTGCTTTCCTTACCATTTCCTCCTCCGACTGTCACCAATTCTTGCAGTCGTTCACCTAAGCGATCTGAATTTAGTTCTTCAGGAGTTGCAGACATGAGCAAATTAATGACTTGTTCCGTCGGATTTCCGCGACTCAACGATTGTTGCCAAGCGCCTTCAAGTTGGTCAGCAATGCGATTGATATCTTCTTTGGAAAAGTCTGTGCGACTGCTGATGACATCAACAAATGTCTGGCGATTAATATTTTTCAGCAAGTCACTATCGGCAATAGATCCCAAATCTGCATCTTTGAGAAGGTTATCAAATTGACCGCGAATTTCTTTTAAATCCAGTTTTGGTAATGGTAGAGAAGCCAAAGAACTTTGTAGCGTATTTCTAAGACTATCAGCATCCAAACCTGAAGTGAGTTCGCGACGGACGGCGGCTGTGATTTCCTCAGCGGTAGAAACCACCTGTTTTCTCGCAGCATTAGCACCAATGGCACCAGTTGCAGTACCCATCAGTCCTTGAAAGCCAGAAGTCGCAGTGCTGACGACAGTACCAATTAACGAACCTACCGCAGATGAACCCAGCCACACTACCAGCGAGAAGTAGGTAGACCAAATGACGACACCAATAATCGCCCCTAGTAACGCACTCTCAATCAAGCTCAGTTTCACCGCGAGAAAACAGGCGATGAATAATGCAATACTAGCTGTTACTAGCGCCCATAAACCAACTGTGGCTTCAACTTTACGAATCGTACCACCCAAAGTTTCTGACTCATTATCAGGAAATGAGTCAGTTCCCAAAGATGAAATTCCTACGGCAACTGAGAAATTTGTAAATAGTAATTGGAAGGCAAATGCCATTAAGACACCTGCAAGTAAGGCAACAAAAATTTTTGGACCAGAAAAGAGAACGGATGCTTCTTCTGGAGTGACAATTGCCTGAGCCAATGCCTGAGCCAATGTCAATGGTGCTAATTCAATCTGTGGCCACGACTCATTTAAAATATTTGGAATCATCAGCTTTTCCTCGCTCTAGCTTAAGTCAGGAAACTGGCACAAATAAGGTTAACTAGTGGGGGTATAGCAATGTAGATGAACCTTTGAATTAATTTTTCTTACACCTGTACAAGCGCAATGCATAACATTCCTACACCCTTGAACCTAGTCAAAACAGTTATGTCTATTTGCACCTAGTTACATATAACCGTAGCTAGCAGCAGCTTTGGCTTCCACTTTCTTAAGTGATATACTCCTTTACCAAAAGTATGAAATTAGTATATTAAATTTTATATATTTTTATTAATTTTGTCCAAAATATATTTTATTCTCTTCCTGATCAAATATTGAAATATTGTTAACACTTCAAGGTAGCAATGTTTAATAACGACAACAATTCCTTGCACTTTCTCGCTGTCAAGGTCTTCAATATAGCCACGGTAGGTAATGATTTCACAAGTTTCTAATAGTCTAAAATAGGAAATACAGCGAGGGATAGTTTTGATAATTTTTCCTGACCTATCTATACATTTGTCTTGCAAATTTACTAAATCGAAAAATTGGTTATTATAGTTATATATAGAAATAGAAATCTTGATTAATAAGTATTTATTCTCAGTCTGTATTTATAATTAACATATGTATTATATTGCTTCTAAAAAAAGATAATTGAATTCATAATAGATCGTAAATTTTATAAATACTCAAGCGAGAATATGACAGTTTTATTTTTGAAACTTAAAGACCACTAAAATTAACATTGAACTTTTCTAATACTAACGGTAGATTCCAAACTTACCCCAGTAGATTGATGCAAAGTCTTATCAAAATTTGTATATATAAGATTATTGGCTTCCTTAAAAAATACTGAATAACTAATTTTACTATTGAGGTAACAAGGCATGGTTATAGGTGTACATAATAAGCGTGGTGTCGGTGTCTTTTCTCATCGTCGAGATGCAGAAAACGCACTGTATGAGTTGAGAAATTCCGGCTTTCCGATAGATAGAGTAGCTGTCATTAAGCGGGATGCAGACCACAATGATGATATTGCAGGTGCTGAGGTACGGGAAAATGTTGGTAATAAAGCTGATGAAGGTGCTACAGTCGGGGCAGTTTCCGGCGGTGTTTTGGGCGGATTGACAGGCTTGTTGGTCGGTCTTGGCACTTTAGCCATTCCAGGAATTGGTCCAATTATGCTTGCTGGAGCAACTGCGACTGCTTTGGCTACCACTCTTGCGGGAGCAGGTATTGGTGCTGCGGCTGGGAGTTTACTTGGTGGCTTGATTGGTCTGGGAATTCCTGAAGAAAGAGCCAAAGTTTACAACGAACGAGTAGAGCGCGGAGACTATTTAGTCATCATAGATGGTACAGACACCGAAATTGCCAGAGCCGAAGAGATTTTAAGACGGCAAGGAATTGAAGAGTTTGAAATTTTTAACCGACCTGGTGTTACAACTGGAACAGCGGATTACCTCCCCCCAACTGCTTTAGCTACTGGCGTTCCTAACACAGGTTTTGGAGCAAGCAAACACGCTGTTGGTTACTTTTCCCATCTGCGTGATGCTGAAGCTGCAGTTAACGGTTTGCGATCTGCGGGCTTTCCTTTGAGCCAAATTTCCTTATTTCACAGAGACTTGTCTCGACGCGAACCGTTTGCAGGAGTAAATATAAGCGATCGCTTTGATCCCATCAGATTAGGACTCCCGGATGCTCGTGCTCGCTTCTACAATGACCGACTCAATCATGGGGACTATGTAGTTGTCGTCAGCGGTACAGACGATGATATCCACCGCGCTGCTGGAATTTTAAGTAGACATGGAATTCAACAGTGGGAGATTTACGACCCAACTGTAGTAAGTTCTACAGTAAGTTCTACCCAACCAGGAGTTATTGCAGCACCTCTGCAAAGAAACAAACGAGCAATCGGTGTGTTTCCTCACCGTCGAGATGCAGAAGCAGCGCTGAATGATCTGCGAAATGCAGGTTTCCCATTAAGCCAAGTATCCTTGATAGCCAAAGACGCAGACGGCACTCACAACATCGCTGGAGGTGGAGTGAATGTCAATCCGGCTGCAGGCACAGCCACAGCCAATAAAGGCAATAAAGCCGATGATGGTGCAAAAGCTGGCGCTGCTACAGGTGGCGCATTAGGCGGTTTAGGTGGCTTGTTAGTTGGGCTGGGCGCATTAGCTATTCCGGGAGTCGGTCCTGTGATTGCGGGTGGCGCAGCAGCCACCGCTTTGGCTACAACGCTTGCTGGTGGTGCGATTGGTGCAGCGGCTGGTGGTTTGGCTGGCGGACTTGTTGGTTTGGGAATTCCAGAAAAGCGTGCAAAAGTTTATAGCGATCGCATCAACAGAGGCGACTACTTGGTAATCGTTGATGGTACCGAAGATGAAGTTCGCCGTGCGGAACCGATTCTCAAACGTCACGGAATTCAAGAGTTTGACATCTTTGACGCCGCCGATACACATGGTGTTCATCACCCAGATCATGACCGAGGTGTTCATTCTGGAGTTGGTACAGCACCTGTGCAAAGAACGAAACGAGCAATCGGTGTGTTTCCTCACCGCCGAGATGCAGAAGCAGCATTGACTGATTTGCGAAATGCAGGTTTCCCATTAAGCCAAGTATCCTTGATAGCCAAAGACGCAGACGGCACTCACAACATCGCTGGAGGTGGAGTGAATGTCAATCCGGCTGCAGGCACAGCTACAGCCAATAAAGGCAATAAAGCCGATGATGGTGCAAAAGCAGGCGCTGCGACAGGTGGTGCATTAGGCGGTTTAGGAGGCTTGTTAGTTGGGCTGGGCGCATTAGCCATTCCTGGAGTCGGTCCGATTCTTGCAGGCGGCGCAGTCGCAACTGCTTTGGCTACAACCCTAGCTGGTGGTGCGATTGGTGCAGCTGCTGGTGGTTTGGCTGGCGGACTTGTTGGTTTGGGAATTCCAGAAAACCGTGCAAAAGTTTATAGCGATCGCATCAACAGAGGCGACTACTTGGTAATCGTCGATGGTACCGAAGATCAAGTTCGCCGTGCAGAACCGATTCTCAAACGTCACGGAATTCAAGAGTTTGGCATCTTTGACGCCGCCGACACACATGGTGCTCATCACCCAGATCATGACCGAGCTGTTCGTCACGAAACACCCGTTGTGAATACGACTGCCAACGAAATACCAGTTGTGAATAGCGTTCCCACTAATTACTCGGCAGGGTATGACGAAAACGATCCTGCTGTGATCATAATTGACCGCCGCGACGACACTGTTTAGTAGTTCCTGGTTAGTAGTTAGTTGTTGATGGTTAATAGTTCATACGAATAACACTTAACAATTAACTACTAGCAAAAAAACTACCTATGAATTAATGACTAATAACTATTGACTAAGGACTGATAAAAATGAAAAAGCTAACTCCCTTCTTAATCAGCTGCGTTTTACTTTTTGGTGCTGCTGCTTGTCAAGATCCTGCAAAAACTAGTGCAGATGCACCCGAAACGGCGGCAACACCAGTGTCACAAGCGCCATCTCCACAAGCTACGGAAGCTGCTCTCAACGATGCTCAGAGCGAAGTTCGCAGAAATCAACTCAATGCTGATATTCGCGCTCGGGAACAGCGGAATAATGCATTTAATGATGGTAAGGCTACTAACAGAAACGAAGACAACTTAGAAAGTGAAGTTCGCTCGAAGTTAGAGGCTAACATCCCCAACGGTCATTTAACAGTTGACGCTTCAGACAATGGCGCGGTAACCGTATCGGGAACTGTGACTAACAAGGATCAGCTAGCTAAGATTGAACCTTTAGCTAAGCAAATCAAAGGCGTTACAACTGTAGTTAATAAAGCAACAGTTGCCCAGTCAAAAACTGAAGGAACTGGCAATCAAGCCCAGTAGTCAAACTGTTGTTATTGTAGAAAAAACCGGAAAACTATGGAAGCCAACGTACAGCAATCGGAAGTCGTCGATACCACCTCTAACAATGCTATAGCAGCGCTAGAAGGTTCAGCACTTGGAACTCAGCCACTCCTACCGCCTGCGAAACCTACAAAATGGCAGCAAATTGCTACACAAACCTCTGATTTTTTAGCCAAATTACCTGATAACACCGGTAAATTTTTCAATCAATATAATCAGCCGATTATCACTGTTGCTTTGATTGTTACAGCAATTATTGCAGTTAAGGTACTTGTGGCAGTCTTGGATGCAATCAATGATATTCCGCTGGTATATCCAACATTTAAGTTGATTGGACTTGGTTACACAAGCTGGTTTGTTTTTCGTTATCTCATCAAATCTTCAACTCGGCAAGAATTAGCTGCACAAATTCAGTCTATTAGAAACGACATTGCTGGTCGTTAAAGGCGGCAAGTTTCTAAAGATTTGAAGAGCGCTTTTGAAATGATTAGAACACAAATCGTAAGGTGTTCTTTGCTTGTAAAATCCTACTTGATGGATATTTGAGATATTGGTGAGCAGTCCGCCCTTGGGGGTTCCCCCCGTTGTAGGCGGAACGCCTTCGGTGCAGGGTAGGAACTGCTCACCCTCCGGGTGAGCAAGGAACACCCGAAAAAGACAGCTTTAAGTCAAATAAGTGAATCAAAAAGCTTGTTGTTTTGCCATGAATGCTTAGTTGGGTATTTGCGGTCAAGTAGAAGTTAATTTTTCTATTTGACCGTTTTAATAATTGTGTAAATACCCTTAAGAATTAGGAAGATATAAAAATTGCTTATAAATATATCTCAAGATAGAGAAAATAGTTTGTCTATTAAGTTAAATCACTTCTTAAGATAGTTTATTCTTGATTCTTAAAAGCATAATCTGAATCTTGAAGAAGTTTGAGAGATTTTTTAAAAGGACATAAATTATGACAAATGCAAATGAACAATTTAAGAAAAACCCAGGAGTAGATTCATCTGATCGCGCTGCAGAAGATAATTACGATAGAGGGATTGTACCTGCCGAAACTGCTGCTCGTCGAGAAAGAGAAGGAGATCTCTACAAAACAGTGCCTACAGAAGAGAGAGAGGCAGGCGCAATTACTGACGACCAGACTCATGTAGGTGACAGTATCCGTACTACAGACGGCTACACAGTTGACAAAGAAGGTTTGTTAAATAACTATGCTGTTGAACCGGAAATGTACTACGAAACACCGGGTGATGCGCGACAACAAGCAGCAGAAGACAAAGCACAGCGTGCTGAAGAACTCAGAGAAGTGAATGAGGATCAAGAAGGTCAACTGACAATGGAAGATGACAAGCGGGGTAGAGGACCAGGAATTCTCTAATTTTGCTGCTTCAATGTTTCTCTGATGTTCATAAAGGCACCATAGCGATGATTAAGGTTTTGTCCTAATCATCGCTTTCTATTTGCTAGAGGAGAATGCTCGTATTGCGCCAAAAGGTCAGCTGGATCGTCGTAGATGGCGATCGCCTCACTGAGTTGAGTATCGTCAAAGCCGCCGCAACGAAACGCAATAACATCCACACCAGCCGCGTTTGCAGACTGGATGTCATAGGGTGTATCACCTATCATCACAACAGAGTCAGGTGGCATATTCAGCTTGCTGAGTGCAGCTTCCACAATATCTGGGGCTGGTTTCGAGCTTTCGGCATCATTAGATGTTGTTGCCTCATCGAGCAGATCATCCACCTGAGCAGATTTCAGCAACACAGAAAGTTCTTCACTTTTTGCTGAAGTGGCGATCATCAGCCGCAACCCGTCATCCCGCATTCTCTCCACCAGTTGACGCGTACCATTAGCGGGAGTTACGTTCGGTGCATATTTGTTGACGATAAGTTTTTTGCGGTGAGCGGAGATTTCCTTTCCCTTCCCTTCCTCTGCAGATAGTTCTGGCACCAGCTTGGGAACAACTTGATCGCTTCCCATCCCAATCAGCGGTCGGACTTGGTCAAATTTTATCTCATATCCAAAGTCCTTAAACGCCTCAACCCAAGCTTCGGCATGAGCATCATTGCTGAGAACCAGTGTCCCATCTACATCTAAAATTACGCCTTGCAATGCCATCGTGATATTTCCTATTCTTCGCGTACAAAGGGTGTAGGACTTACGCACAAACCCGGTTTCTTTGATGCTTGTGCATAAGTCCTAGGCTTTGTGAATGTCAAACATACCTGCATAACTCATACGCTACTTAGAAGTTGATGGGATAACCTCTTCCTGAGTAGTTAGCTCTAGTAGTAGAAAAAGCATGAAGGTGCTATGTATTCATCGCTACAAAGAATGAAAGTAGCTCGTAGTATAGATGATTTAGCCTTCGTAACCATCGAAGATTATTAGAATTGTATTATCATTAGCAATCTTAATGAGCTGCCCCGCCTTCAACCCCGAAGGGGTTGAAGGCGGAGTATCTCGTCTCTTCGCCCACGCTTGCTTCCAACCTCCACAAGTTCTCAGGCGGCTTGGTTAAATCAGTCCTGAGTCCTGACGGCGGGCGCTTTGGGGGATAAAGAAGCGCCACCAACGCCTATGCCGTAGGCACGTCTGACGACGAACGGTGCTCTTGGTGGGGGACGCGCGACCACTCGTATTTAACTGATAACTGTTTACTGTTCACTGTTCACTGTTAAAGCCCTCTAGTTAAGTTGTTTTCCTTATGCTGTTAAATGTTTTTTGAAATCCACATTTAAGAAAACTCCTAATGCCCGTATCCATAGACTCCAGCCTGCCAATCCAAAATCGGCTACTCGCCGCACTGCCTGCTAATGAATACCAACGCCTAGTTCCCCACTTGGAACTTGTCAAACTTTCACTGCATCAAGTTCTTTATGAGCCAAATGAACCCATCACACACGTCTATTTTCCGCATGAGGCAGTGGGTTCTTTAGTCACCAGTATGGAAGACGGCTCGACGATTGAAGTCGGCTTGGTAGGTTCTGAAGGGATGGTGGGTATCCCTGTGATTTTGGGCGGCAACATGACGAACAATCGAGCGTATGTGCAGATTCCAGGCGCTGCTATGCGGATGGATGCAAATATACTTAAAACCGAGTTTAATCGGGGTGGACCGCTGCAAACACTGCTGCTACGCTATTGTCAAGCGCTACTCACCCAAGTCTCACAATCGGCAGCCTGCAACCGCTTTCATATTATAGAAAAGCGGCTTGCCCGTTGGATGCTTTTAGTTCAGGACAGTGTAGAATCAGACGAGTTTGCGCTCACTCAGGAATTTATCGCCCAGATGTTGGGTACGCGACGCTCCGGCGTCACGGAGGCTGCTGGTAGTCTTCAACAAGCGGGAATGCTCCGCTACACCCGTGGTAGAATTACCATTGTGAATCGGGAGGCTTTGGAAGCAACCGCCTGCGAGTGCTATCGGGTGATTTCTGATGAGTTCGCCCGTTTGCTGGCTAATCACCCTGAATCTGATTCTAAATGAGCTTATTATGAATTGTATCCTGTGTCTGCAACCGTACAGATCCCAATATTAAACTTGTTTATACTACATCATTGGGCAAAAAAACTACACTGAGTGCGATTAATGTGTCATATGCAAAACCTTGATGGTCTGCGGTTGCTTGTTGTCGATGATGATCCGGATGCGCGAGAGCTACTCACAATCTTATTTTCAGGGGACGGAGCAGAGATTATAGCAGCTGCTTCGGCTCTTGAGGCTCTAGAAGCACTGTCTTGTTTTCAACCGGATATGTTGATCAGTGACATCAGTTTGCCAGATGAAGACGGCTATTCACTGCTCCAGAAAGTGAGAAATTTGGATGCATCGCAAGGAGGAGAAATTCCTGCCATTGCTCTGACGGCACATGCAATGGAGGAGGATCGCACACGTGCATTGTCAGCAGGTTTTGACAGACACCTCTCCAAGCCCTTTGACTTAGACGAGTTAACCTCCCTGGTCAAGAGCCTTGCTTGCCAAACAGAAGTGAGTCTAACAGGTGATTAGACCAAACCTATATCGGCTCGCTCAAATTGTAAACGGCTCAATTTCATAATTATGCCACTGCCGTTGATACCATTCGGCAATCAAGGGGCGGACTATGAACTTGGGGTGGCGATCGCCTTTAACGTCAATACGCACACAAGAGTAAGGTCTCCGCTTTTGTGAACCCTGACCGTTGCGACCAATAAACAGGTGGGAATGCGCCACTAACTTCTGATTTTCCATCAGATCTGCTCCCTCAATCCGCTGGCGTCGCAGACTATAGCCACTCCCGCCGCAGACAATCGAGTGAATGTGAGAATCAGCACCTCCGGTGTCCATTGTCTCAAGATGTTCCAAGCAATGAGCATGACCGTTTAAAACCAAATCAACTAAGGGACGACCACCAGTCTTAGAACCTACTACCTTAGCGACTGCATTCAGCACTTCCCGCAAACGGTTACGAACTGCTAGAGTTTGCGCCTGTTGCCACTTCGTCGCCTCAGTCACGTAGGGAGGATGGTGGAAATAAATCACTCTTCCCCGAACTTCGGCGGTATGCCAAGATTCAATAAGTCTTTGCTTGAGCCATTCCAACTGCTCAATATCAGTCACTGTTTTTTCGTCAGTGGCTAATTGCTTATCTATATCAACAATTATTTCCTCAATTTGTGACACCCGTTGCTGCATATCATCTAGTTGCTCAGCTTCGCTTGGGTTATCTGGATTGAGGTTTGTTGATTGCTCCATAAACTGCATCTTCTGCTGTTCCAGCTCATCGCGGCGCACCTCCAATTGCTTGCGTTCAGCATCTCCTTCCTTTGTTGCAGGTAGCGGAGGCGGATCGTTAAATGTATTGGAATCGAGTGCAAAGAAGTCTATTCCACCATAGCGGAAGGTATAGTAGCGATTGGGAAGGCGGGTAAAACGCCCCGGTTCGTAGCGCAAACAGCGACCTGTATCTGTTTTTGCCGTGTAATGTTCGTCTAGGTGACGAGCCAGATCCCCTGGAAGCATAAACGCCTTGAGGTAATCCAGGAACGCCTTTGCATAGGCGTCACCTTGCCATGAACCATGAGCGCCAACATCTAAGTCTAGCTTCGACCGGAGTAGGCGACGCAGCGGCATTGTTGCAAAAGATACTAAGCCAAAGACAAGCGGCAGGTCGTAGTAATCGTGATTTCCTGGTACAGGTAGGATTGGTCGTTTGAAAATCATCCTGTCATAGGCAATGCGCTTGTGATGCTCTCCCCCTAGAAGAAACTCTCGATAAGGTTTGATGAAGTTTTCTTGATAGTACTCCTTTGACCCCACCAGATAGATCACATCGCCTGTATGCAACATGAAACGGCATTCTTGCTGATGGGGTTGCATCAGTTCGGCAATTTGTCGCTGAGGATTGTGTCCCCGGTGCCCTCCTGAACCGCTGTCACCCACTACCAAAAATGAAAACTCTGGGTTGTCAGAGCTTCCATCGTCCAGCACCAACTGAGTTTGGTCAATACCCCGTTCGAGAATTACGGGGTCTTGCCACCGCACCCGCTGGTTCATCTTGCGAATTTTGTCGGCGATCGCCGGATCGGATACGAGTTTCAACGCAACTTGCTCCTAAATACACATTTGACATTAATCAGGAGAGTTTTCTGGGCTTTGTTTCTCCTCAATCGTCAAATTTGGCAGTCCCTCCAGTTTTTCTACGGGTTCCTCTTCGTCAATAGAAGGGACAAAGATTTTCAAACCCGCCGGAATGCAGCGAATCTCCACAGGAGTTGTCCCTAAAATTTCTCCATCAACAACAATTTTTTGCGGAGGGTCAGTTGTGATTTTAAATTGTTTTGCTCGCAGATAACCAATGTCATTTCGCTCTGCGCCATTGCCAGCAGAAGCAGTTTGAAACAGATGAAACGCTGCGGCGATCGCTCCTGCCCTGGTAACTGAAGCCACTATTGTTAAATCTAGTAACCCATCATCGACAATTATTCCCCCTGGTCCCTGAGCCAAGACTGAAGAGGGAGGTGCTGCATTAGCGACTGTGACTGCGACTGCGGAAGTTTTAATGATTTTGTCTTCTGTTTCAATTTCAACATCAAAGGTGTGTAGATTCCGTAGTTCTTGCAGCCCTGCAAGAATATATGCCAGAACACCAAACCGATTTTTCGCTTCCCGGTCTGCTCTTTCTACGGTTTCAGCTTCAAAGCCAATACCTGCCAGCAGTACCATTCGATGCTCGTTACAATCAGCTGCATCCACAGTCCGAGTCACTCCTTGCAAAATGACTTGACAAGCTGCATCGATTGTGTCTGGAATTCCTAAAGCTGTGGCAAAAGCGTTTGCCGTTCCCCGTGAAATAATCCCCAAGGAAATATCGGTACCCACCACAGCCGCCGCAGCTGCGGAGAGAGTCCCATCTCCCCCCGACACAATAATAGTATCTACACCCCGCCTAACCGCTTCATGCGCTAGTTCTTCAGCGCTGATTTCTTCAGTTGTCAGTTGAATATCCAGGTCGATTTCCGGCTCTAGGATTGCCCGAATCATTGCCAAGTCTTGCTCTGAGTCACCCTGACCCGCGACTGGATTAAAGATAAGGCAGGCGGAACGATTCATAGGGTGCAATTAATTATAGTCTAAGAACAAATATACGAATGTCTATTATAGTAATTTGCTTGAGCCTATCCCAGCTTCTGTCTTGTGACAGGTTTAATTGAGTGCAACTAAAGTTGCAACGCATTCACCCCCGCCGAAGGCGTAGGGCTTTCTGCTCTCAACACTGTAAAAATAAAGTTAACTGCATTCAGGCGGGAGCATGCCAATGTATGCAAATAAACAAGAGAAAGGACAAATGACTCAAGCCTTAACCAAACAAGTAAGCTTCGATGAATTTATTGCCTGGTATCCAGAGAACCCGCAACGACGCTATGAACTGCATGATGGAGTAATTATTGAGATGCGACCACCTACAGGCGACCATGAAGAGGTTGTAGGGTTTTTGGTTGAAGAAATAGTCGCAGAATATCGGCGCTTAAAACTGCCTTACTTCATTCCCAAAACCGCATTCATTAAACCGCCTGAGGGCAAATCAGCTTATTCACCAGATGTGCTGTTATTAAATCGCCCCAATCTCATAAATGAACCTCTGTGGAAAAAAGAGTCAACTGTATCCAGTTCCGCATCAATTCCCTTAGTGGTTGAAGTTGTCAGCACTAATTGGCGTGACGATTATCACAAAAAGCTTGCTGACTATGAGGAAATGGGTATTCCTGAATATTGGATTGTGGATTATGCAGCATTAGGCGGACGGGCGTTTATTGGCAACCCCAAGCAACCGACTATCTCTGTCTACCAGTTGATTGAAGGTGAGTACCAAGTTAGCCAGTTTAAAGCAAGCGAACGCATTACTTCACCAATGTTTAGCGAGCTTACCTTAACCGCCGAACAAGTCTTTCAAGTTGGCGCGGCGTGAATCAAGGCGATGGGCAAAGCCCCGCCGGGTACGGCGATCGCAATTATGCGGGCACTCCGTGCCATCGCGTCCCTTACATTTTGACGCTTCGGTGCAACTTTATTTTGTTCCCCCCTTGAGAAAGGGGGGTTAGGGGGGATCTTCACGTGATGTAACCCAGATTTTAGATCCCCCAACCCCCTTAAAAAGGGGGCTTAAGAAAAAGTCGCACACGGCGTATTTTGCTAAAAATTCAGCAAGTCTAAAATGACTGCAACTAATGCGGCTGGTTCTACGGGCTTGGAAATGTGCCTCTCAAACCCTGCGGCGATCGCCTGTTGCTGATTTATCTCTCCTGCATAGGCACTCAGGGCGATCGCCGGAATTCGCCCGCCTTGTTCTGGTGGTAAACTTCTGACTTGTCGCATCAGCATATAGCCATCCATCTCTGCCATGCCAATATCACTGATCAACACCGCTGGCTGAAACTCAGCTAAAACTGCTAAGGCTTCTGCGGCTGAAGCTACGGCAATCACCTTTGCCCCTGATTGCTCCAAAACAAACGTAACATACTCCCGCATATCAGCAGTATCATCCACCACTAACACTTTAATGCCTTGCAACCCTAGAGATGGTTCAGACGCTTTCATCTGTTGAGGCATCTCGCTTTGATGCTGCATCAGGGGTAGTCTTACGGTAAAGGTTGCTCCCTGATCAACACCTTTGCTCTCTGCAAAGACAGTACCGCCGTGCAGTTCAACAATTTGCCGGACGATTGCTAAACCCAATCCCAATCCGCCAAATTGTCTAGTCGTGGCGTTATCAGCTTGACGGAAGTACTCGAACACATGAGGGAGGAAATCGGTATGAATGCCTTTGCCTGTGTCGCTGACTGTGATTTGAGCTTGAGCATCTAAGCGTTCCAACCAGATGTCCACCCGTCCCCCTTGGGGAGTAAACTTAACGGCATTAGAAACCAGGTTCCAGATGACTTGCTGTAAGCGACCTGAATCGCCTAACACTTGCCCGATATTTGGCTCCAGCGCCGTTTGAATTTGAATCGACTTTGCTTGAGCTGCCAGTCGCACGGTTTCCAGCGCCGCTGTAATAGTCGTGGTAAGATTAACAGGAGTGACATTCAAGCTGAGCTTCCCTTGAAGGATTCGGGAGACATCGAGTAGGTCATCAATCAATTGCACCTGAAGTTTAGCATTACGCTCAATCGTCTCCAACGCATAACTTGTTCGCTTTTCATCCAGCTTGCGGTTTTGCAGCAGTTGCGACCAACCCAAAATCGGGTTGAGGGGGGTGCGGAGTTCATGGGACAGCACTGCCAAAAACTCATCTTTGACTCGATTCGCTGCCTCGGCTGTCTCTCGTGCTGCTTGTTCCCGTGCCAAAAGCCTTTCCATTTCTACCTCAGCGGATTTGCGTTCGGTAATATCACGCGCAACACAATAAAGGAGCTTTTGCTCCACAAAGGGGGCAATACTCCACAAAATCCAGCGGTAGGAGCCATCTCGGCATCGGTAACGGTTTTCAAACGCAATGGTTGGGATGCCTTGGGCAAGTTTTTGCGCTTCAACCAGGGTCTTTGCTTGATCATCTGGATGAACAAATTCGATATAAGGCTGTGTCGTTAGCTCTTGTGAGGTGTATCCCAGCGTTTCTGTCCAAGCCGGACTTGCCTGTAGGAAATACCCATCCGTGTTGAGAATTGCCAGCATATCGCGGGAAAGTTGAAAGAAGCGATCGCAATCTTCTTGTGCCCGTTTGCGCTCAGTGATGTCTGCAAGTGCGCCAGGGAAAGCGACAGGTTTGCCAGCAGCATCATACTCAACACGACCCCGTGCGACAACCCAGCGCTCATCGCCAGTGGCAGTATGAACGCGGTACTCAGCAATATACTCCTCCCCCGTCTCAATCGCCCGCTTAATCGCTGCTACAATGTGTGGGCGGTCTTCTTCGTGGATGGCACGCAAAAATATCTCAAGCGGCAACCCTTCTGTTGCCGCGCCCACTGGATCGACTGCGAACAAGTGAGCAAAGGCTGCATTGACGATGATGCGATCGCCGGGAATTTGCCACTTCCACGTGTAAACCGCTCCCGCCACCAAAGCGGATTCTAACTGCACGTGTGCATCCCGCAAAGCTTGTTCAGCTTGTTTGCGCTTGGTGATGTTGATCGCAACGCCCAAAATTTGGCGGGGTATGCCATTTGCCGTTCGATTAAATACAAGACATTGAATATATAGCCAACGCCATTCACCATTGGCATGGCGATTGCGATACTCAATTGCGCGAACTACCCCCTCTGGCGCTGAATGAAATTCCTCTAAGTAAGCGGATAAATCTGCTAAATCGTCTGGGTGAGTTAGCGTTGCAACAACATCTGAACCCATTGCTTGAATTTGCTCAGGTGTATAACCCAACAAGTCCGTAATCTGACAATTGATGTAAATATTTCGCTGTTCAATCAAATCATAGACAAATAAAACTCCGGGCATGGTTTCAGCGATTTGCTCAACAAAGCGCTGACTCTGTTGTAATTGAGCTTCGGTCTGTTTTCGCGCTGTGATATTCTCAAACGCCAATCCCAAACAATGATTTGGTAATGGAAAAGCTTTCAAGCTATAAATGCCTGCGGTAATGCCGTCCTCACTGTACGGAACTTCTCCTAAATCCAGGGCAAGTCCTGTACGAATCACCTCCGCATACTGCTGCACAAGTGGCGTTTGTAGCAGCATGGGAAAACTTTCAGCCATTGTTGTTCCAATTAATTGTTCAAAATTGATACCAGTGGCTTTTAATGCAGCGGGATTGCCAACCAACAGGCGGAACGAGCCAGGATCGTTGAGATTTTCCAGTTGCCAAACCACAATCCCAACTTGAGTATTGCGGACAACATCAACATAGATTTGCAGACGTTGCTCTGCTTGTTTGCGCTCGATCAATTGTGCTGCTTGCCGCGCGTATAAGTCGAGCAGGCGTAACTCGCGCTCAGATGGACGATGCGGATGTCGAAAATGGGTGGACAGCACTCCCAGAATTTCACCGCTATGACCAAACAGCGGTGTTGATTGCACAGCGCGGTACCCGGCTTTTTCGGCAATAAGTCGCAGATGCTCAAAACGCGGATCAGTCTGTATATCCCCCACAATCACCCGGCGGCGTTCTCGCATCGATATGCCGCACAGTGCCTCTTCTGCGGTAGCGCTGCAGAAATCGAGAAATTCCTGTTTGAAGCCGAACTGAGCGACAATCTTCAGACTTGGTTCCTGCTGGTCGTAAATTTGTAGATTGCCCATATCCGCCTGCAAGAGTGCGATCGCGCCTTGCGCGGCTCCCTGCTGGAGCATCGCCGCTTCCAGAATTTCTTGCAAAAGTGGCTCCAGTTCCCGGTCTTGAAGCAACTGCGTACTCAAGGAGTGCAGTCGGGTCATGTCAGCGAGTTCGGTAGTCAATTGCTCCTTGAGTGCCGCTAATTCCGCCTCATTCCGTTTTTGCTCGGTGATGTCCCGTGAAACAGAAAGCAGACGCACGACCTTGCCCTGCACGTCTAAGATTGGTGTGACGAGCACATCCCACCACTTCGGTGTCCCCTTTGCGGTGCAGCAAGACCCCTGAAAACGTCCTGTGCCTCCTGCTCGGGCACTTGCCATCGCAGCGTGGGCAGCCTCGCTGTACTCGCCCTCCCACCACTCGAGCCACTGGCAGCCGATCAAGCGAGTAAGATCGTCAATTTCCACCAGGCTTAGTCCTGGGGTGTTCATCATGAGCAATCGCCCGTCCGTATCGAGAACTTTCACGCAGTCCGCAATACTGTCAAAAATTTGCCGATTGAACTCCTCGCTTGAGCGCAAAGCAATTTCAGCAAGCTGGCGCTCGGTAATATCCGTAACTAAAATAGATACACCATTTTCGCTAGGGTAAATGTGGTTTTCAAACCAGCGCTGTAAACGGGGATAGTAGTACTCGAATTGGACTGCGGTTTGCTCTGCTAGTGCCCGATGCGCTTGGGTGTAAAACTGGCTGTTTATTATGTCTGGAAACACTTGCCAGATGCTTTTGCCCAACAGTTCTTCTCTGGGCAGACCAACAACTTCTACCACGCGATCGTTGACATAAGTGTAGCGCCACTCCCGGTCTAGGAACAAAAACTGGTCTTTAATGCAAGATAGGATACTGCTTAGGTTTGCTTCTGCCGCTTCTGCCTGAATGTGCAACTCCTGCTCACAATGCGCCGCTGTGCGATGCAACCGAGCCATCCTGAGCTTTGTTTTAATACGCGCCAACAACTCACGCTCAGAGAAAGGTTTGATGATATAATCATCGGCTCCTGCTTCCAGCCCTTCAATGCACGCCTGTTCCTCACCAGGAGTAGACAGCAAGATAACGGGCACTTCTTGAGTTTGAGGATCAGCCCGAAGTGCCTGCAACAGAGCCAACGCGTCCAATGGCATCAGGGCATCTGCTAAAATGAGGTCGGGAACCTGCTGTTGAATTGCACTTAGGGCAGCCGCTGCCTCCACTACGATCACCTCATAGTGCTCACCTAGCAGGAGTTTCAGTGAGTCCCGCATTAGGGCGTCATCATCTACAAGGAGAATTCGAGCGGGTGTTGAGCTGTCGTTACCCATAACTTATCCAACCGTAAATTAACCTCCCAACCTCGCAGCGAACTTTTCTTGGGATAGCTCAAGTCGGTGCCGCACCGACTAAAGAAGCTATCTTGAGTTGCCCTGTTGCAACTATTATTTTGTCTCATTTTCATTAAGAGAGACAATAGGACATCTGACACGCCTTGTATCTCTGTCGAAAGGATGACTTTAAATTTACCAGCCGCTTCTAGCCCTCGGCTTTGTTACCAAAAATGCCCTAACGTGAAATGGCAGAAATTGATCGAAACTTGTCTAATATGAAGTCCGGTTAATTAGTGATAATTCCCGGATCTGTGCAAAAACCGGAAAACCCTCTTTCCCCCTGCTCGGGTGCCCCCAGCAAAGCTGCGGTCTTAATGATAAGTCTTTCACCGGACACGATATAACATGCGTTGAGGGGAATCTCGACTTAGAGGAGGTGCAAAACCGAACCTAATCTGACCGCCAGTTATCGTAAATAAAATATTAGAAGAGGTGTGCAAAGTTAACCTCTCAAACCTCTTGGTGTCATCAGTGTAAATTGACAGAATAAGGAGTTAACGATTATGGCTTTAATTCGTTGGCAACCTTTCCAAGAAATTGAAAGCTTACAGCAAGAAATGAACCGTCTGTTTGACAACTTAACGACTACGAATGGGGAAAGGTTTAGCAAAGCCTTTGTCCCGGCGGCTGAGATGCACGAAACTCCTGATGCTATCCACCTGAAACTAGAAGTTCCAGGAATGGAAGCGTCGGATATCGACGTACAAGTCTCCGCAGAAGCTGTTTCCATTAGCGGCGAACGTAAGGAACAAGCAAAGACGGAAGATAAAGGAATTAAGCGCACTGAATTCCGCTACGGTAGCTTCCGCCGCGTGATTCCTTTACCCGCACGAGTTCAGAATACCAATGTTCAAGCTGAATACAAAAATGGTATTTTGAACCTCACGCTTCCTAAAGCCGAACAAGAGAAGAATAAAGTCGTCAAAGTTAATATCGGTTAATCTTGTGTTGAGGTTAGGAGCCATTCCCTCAACTGTTCCTCACTTGTGATTGGCATTAAGCAAGCCAATGAACATCGGGTTTCTGACTCAAAAACTCGCCAAAAGCCATCAGAAACCCGATGGCTTTATTAACTTATGATCGTCCCACAGAGGCGATCGCACTCACCCTCTCTGAAGCCTTCCACGGCGTTCAGAAACGATTGCAACTGGATGGTGAAACCATCAATGTGCGGATTCCCCCAGGAGCCAAAGGAGGCAGTCGCATCCGCGTCAAGGGCAAAGGACGCATGAGTCCGTTTAGCCAGCAGCGAGGAGACTTGTATCTGACTATTGAGTTGCTGCCCCATCCCTTCTTCCAGTTTGAAGGAGACAACATTGTCTGCGAAGTCCCAATTAGCCCGGAAGAAGCCGTGTTGGGAGCACAAATTAATGTTCCTACCCCAGATAGCAACGTAACGATGAAGATTCCGCCTGGAGTCGATTCCGGACAATCTTTGCGGCTGCGGGGTAAGGGTTGGCGCAATCCTCAAGGAGGGCGCAGTGACCAAATTGTCAAGTTAAAAATTGTGACTCCCAAGGAGCTGAGTGCTAAAGAACGGGAGTGCTATGAAAAGCTGCGCCAAGTTACCAGCTTTAATCCCCGTCGCAGTTTGAAGGAGATACGTTTATGAACCAGATGAGTTTGTCTCGCGTGGTGGTATCTAGAGATGGAGAGCGCTTAGTCACGTTTGAGCAAGCCGCCCACCTCACTCAAACTTCCATTACCATCTTGGAGCGATTTGCCGCTTTGGGATTAATTGAGCCAGTCGAATCAATGCTACGGCTTTCTGAGTTAACTCGTGTTGTCCAAGTTATGCGCTTGCGACGGGACTTGGGGCTAAATCTAGTAGGTGCTGCAATGGTATTAGATATGGCACAGGAAATTAATCAACTGCGGGCCCAATTGCAAGTCTTACGACGACAAAGGTTTTAGGGAATACTCACGAGTGCCCTTGGAGGGAATGTCCGCGCTACTCCAAAAGTTATCGAATTGGAAAATAATTAGTATTTTCTTCTACCAAGCGCCGTTCTATAGCTATGAGAACTGAATCTTTCCTGAAGACGCTGACGCTAAGGAAATCCTGGTTCATGCGAAGCACCATCGTCCGCAATCTGGAAATATTCCAGAACTTCATTATCATTTCTCTCTGCCTTGGCTTATTTTGCGTGATGTTAATTCGATTAGGACAGATGTATATCTCCCTACTCAAGCCTCTAAATTTTCAGGTCATTACCTCTGATATCTTATTCATTTTGATATTGGTCGAGCTATTCCGACTCTTGATCATCTATCTACAAGAGCAGCGCATTTCGGTGGGAGCAGCAGTAGAAGTCTCCTTAGTTTCTGCACTGCGCGAAGTCATCTTACAAGGAGTGCTAAATATTCCAATTAACCGCCTTCTAGGAGTTTGTGCTTTTTTGGTTGTTCTGGCTGGGCTTTTGTTAGTGCGGGTTTGGATGTTCCGAAATTTCACTAGTGTGAATCTCACTAATCCTGCCCCGGCTAACGGCAATGCTGAATCGTCTGAATATCAAGCCTTTCGAGGAGAGCATTACTTCTTTTAAAACTTAAGCCGTCATTCACCTAAAACTTTACAGGAGGAAAACTATGATTAGTGTAGTTCGTCGCAGTCAAGTGGTAGGTTTGAGAGCGATGGATAGTTCTACTGCCACCAATTTTAATACCGTTGAAGAAGTTTGGATTGATGACGCAGGACGGGTGACTTACTTTGCTGGAAAACACGGATACACGCCGCTAGAGCAGGTATCAGTGGTGGGACCGGATGCCGTCCTGACCTATAGTTCTGTACTCAAAGAGCCGCCATTGACAAATCTTCGTCGCTTGCACCGCTTGAGTGTTCGCTCTCCAATGTCAGATGCCCTCGGTTGGGTCGATGATTTTCTCTTTGATTGGGAAACTGGAGAGATTGCTGCTTATATTTTGGGAGGTGACATTGCCACGCCCTTTGGTGGACGAGCGGTATTATTCCCTGAAGATGTGGAAACAATCGAAGCGGAAGTCATTGTCATCAAAGAAGGGACAAGCAAACGCCTACTGAGTGAATCAGAGGGACTCAAAGGCTTTTTGAGCGAGAAGTCCCAGCAGGTGAAGAATTTGGTGAACCGGATGAGTTCGCGCCTTAAATCTCTGGTTTCACCCCACGACAATCCAGAAGTCGTGCGGGTGAAGATAAAGGAAGTGCGTGACGAACTCGAAGCGTCTGGACAGCACGACAAAAACGCCTTGCAACAAGCGACAGAGTTCTTGCTTCTGGAGTGGGAAAGCTTTCAACAGAGTCTGAACCTTGCAGGCGATCGCGTAAGGAAAGCCTTTGATTCTGCTTGGAAACATCTTACTGGCAAAAAATCATAAAACCTATCGTATATGGGGGTCTGGGGGAGCTATAGTACCCCATCCAAGGGCGGAACGAACTGGAGTAGGGTGGGGGTACATGGACTCCCCCAGGTAAATTTCTCACAGTAGCATGAGGTCACTGGCAGTGAGGGTATTGATGACAAATCGAGTTGCTGCTAGTGAATCGTTGTCACAAAAATTCAGTGATTTTAGTACATTTATACTGCTATAATGCCGTTGAATTGCTAAGTTTTTAGCTAAAAAGTCAACGAAGCGGATGGAGGATTTAGGTATGGATGATAATCCCAGCATTCTCTCACACGTCTCGATCGGCACGAATGACTTTGAACGAGCGATCGCATTCTACGACAAAGTTCTGCCAACGCTAGGCTGCAAGAGGATTATGGAGCATCCCGGTGCCGTTGCCTATGGGAAGCAGTATCCAGAATTTTGGGTACAAACACCAATTGATGGTCAACCCGCAACAGTCGGGAATGGCACCCATATTGGCTTTGTTGCTCCAACCAAAGAATCAGTTCATGCGTTCTATGAAGCAGCGTTAGCGGCTGGAGGCGTGGACGATGGTGCTCCTGGTCCTAGACCGGATTATGGCGAACCCTACTATGGTTGCTTTGTCCGCGATCCAGATGGTCATAAGGTTGAAGCATCCTATTGGGATATGCAACTGATTCAGGAACTCTACCTGGATCGGTCTGAATAACTTTTCCTCCAGCTAACAATCCATATGCAGGTAGGTTCCACAATTCCCTATTGGGATGATTAAAAAGGTGGATACCATCTGGCTCCACCTAGCAATTACACTTGAATCAAACTCCGAACATATCCGTTTTGTGCAAAACGCTCTTGCTTTATTTGTTGATAAACTGCTTCGTAACCATCCGTCATGCGCTCCACGCTGAAGTTTTTCACCACATGCTCTCGACAAGCCAAGCGATTCAACTGAGGCACTTTATCGAGTGCCGCTATACACTCATCAACAGTGCGACACAAAAAGCCTGTATGCCCGTGGACAATGACCTCCGGTGTCGAACCGAGTTCCATTGCAATCACTGGCGTTCCCGTTGCCATTGACTCAATCATCACCAATCCAAACGGTTCGCGCCAGGTAATGGGGAACAAGGTTGCCACTGCACCGCCCATCAATTCACATTTTTGAGCATGGTTCGCCTCTCCCAAATACTCAATTTGTTTGCCATCAATGTGAGGTTTGATTTCTCGCTCAAAATAGTCGCGATCAACGACATCCACCTTACCCGCCATTTTCAAGCGCCAACCGGAACGCTTGGCAATTTCTATTGCCAAGTGCGGTCCTTTCTCAGGAGACAGTCGTCCCAGAAAAGCTAAGTAAGGGGGGTCTTGCGGTTGAGAGTAAAATTCATAGTTGCTCGGCTCAATCCCGTTGTAGACGGTAGCAACGCAGTTCAAGTTTAATCTAGGTTCCCGTTGAGCGTCAGAGATACTTACGAACGGCTGACGGCGGGCGTGCATAAATAACTTCTCATTGTCGGGGGTAAAGACGCCATGAAGCGTGTGGACGGTGGGCGTTTTCACCAGATTGGCGTAAGGCAAAGCTGCATGGCCCATGTGGGAGTGAATGATATCAAACTCCGACGCTCGCTCGTAAACCTTACTCAGTTGCAGCATTGCATAGATCTCATATTCCTTGACAGTGGTATCTAGACGCAGAGCCTTGGGATGAACGGATTCTAGTTTGGCAAGGGTAATGGAATCCCCAGTAGCAAACAAGGTGACTTCATGTCCGCGCTTAACCAGCTCATCTGTAACCAATCCGGCAACTAGTTCAATTCCTCCATAAGCTGGAGGTGGGACTCGCTCCCACAAAGGGGCTACTTGGGCAATCCGCATTGCTCGTTTCTCCTGTTACAAGTAGGGTAAAAGGTAAATAAAAGAACGCTGGTAAGGTACTATTCACCGCTATTGAACCAGCTCTTATAAGAGAATTTCATGAAACCTTACAGTTAAATTTAAGAAAAACTTTATAGTTTTGAAAATCCCCCAAAAGTACGGAGAACCGAAAAACTTTTGTTCGGGAAACTACACACGAGGGTGGGTTGCTATTTTCCAGACTCCTTCGCTAAATTAGCACTCAGGTATAGAGAGTGCTAACGTACATCTCTGGCTAAAGTGAGATGACAAGCTCCGATGCTTGTTCCACGACTTTCTCAAGCAGACAGCTATTAGAGGTGGGGTTCTCTCCTCCAAATAGGAAGTGCATCGATTTCCACGACACAGATGTCGGGAAGTGCCGACTTGATTGCTTTCAACCCTACTTTTTAGTATCCAACTGATCCTGTCGCGCTTGTAGAATTATCAACTTTTAAACCAGCTAAACCGATTGTTGACTTGAAAATTAAGATTGTTGTAGAGGTGAGAAATCTATGATGATCCGGCGTTGGCAACCAATTGAACCAATGGAAACCCTTCGTCGCCAAATTGACCAAGTGTTTGATGAGTTCAAAGACTTAAGTAATAAGCGCTCACAAACTTGGGTACCGGCAATTGAGTTACAAGATACCCCAGAAAACCTGCTTTTACGTGCTCTACTTCCTGGTATCGATCGCAACGACATCGATATCCACGTAAGCCGCTCAGCTGTCTCGATTGCAGGTGAGCGTCGCTACCCAAAGGGCGCTGAAGATCGAGGCTACTTCCGTTCTGAATTCCCCTACGGCAAGTTCCAGCGGGTTGTTCCCCTACCTTTACCCGTACAGCACGAGCGGGCTAGCGCAGAGTTCTGTGATGGTATCCTGACTCTGACTTTGCCCAAGTCGGAAGAGTATCGTCATCAGGTCGTCAAAATCAACCTGGGTGAGATGGCATCGGCAACACCAACTACCACTCTGGAAGCTGCCAGTGAGCCGATAAAGAGCGAGAGTAGCGCCGCTTTTGCAACTGTCGCTTGATGCAGCACTCCACACGGGAGAGGGGATAGGTGTGTTTTCTCGCCCCGGAGATCTCCCCCAGCCCCCCTAATGAATAAAAGTCTTAGTCCTTACTCCTCTGCCCTAAAAGGGGAGAACGAGAGGGGTGAGGGGAGAACTCAGTCAAAGTCCCCTTTTTAACAGTGAACAGTGAACAGTAAACAGTTATCAGTTAAATACGAGTGGTCGCGCGTCCCCCACCAATTGGACCTTTATGCGTTGGTGGCGCTTCTTTATCCCCCACCAGCCCGCCTGACTGACTGATAACTGATAACTGATAACTGATTTAAGAGGGGAGAATTCAATCAAAGTCCCCCTTTTTAAGGGGGATTTAGGGGGATCTAAATTCCTCACTCATTGATGCTGAGTATTTTTTGGAAAACTTGAGTTTTTAACTGAATCAGGAGAATTGAGGATGGCAACTGTCTCTTTAAGCGTTTCTACTGTCAAACCGCTTGGCGATCGCGTATTCGTGAAGGTGCACTCAGCTGAAGAAAAAACCGCTGGTGGAATTCTCCTGCCTGACACGGCAAAAGAGAAGCCCCAAGTCGGAGAAGTTGTTGCCGTAGGTCCTGGCAAACACAATGACGATGGCTCACGCCAAACACTGGAAGTCCAAATTGGCGACAAAGTTCTTTACTCCAAATATGCCGGAACTGACATTAAGTTGGGTGGAGAAGAGTACGTTCTGCTCTCAGAAAAGGACATTCTGGCAACCGTTGCTTAAACAGAGCTGAAAGTTAAAAACTTAGCAGGTTGGAAAGTGGCGCTCAAGAGAGTCGAAGAAGTCACGCCAGCAAGTTGGAACTTTTAACCTTCAAACTTTCTCCTAACCATTAATCAAATCCCGTAAATCATCTTTAGTTCATCAGCGCAAGAATTCTTTACTTCTGGAGGAAAATCATGGCTAAGCACATCGTTTATAACGAACAGGCGCGTCGTGCCTTAGAAAAAGGGATAGATATTCTGGCTGAAGCTGTAGCTGTTACCCTTGGTCCTAAAGGGCGCAATGTGGTTCTAGAGAAGAAATATGGAGCGCCACAAATTATCAATGATGGCGTGACTATTGCTAAAGAAATTGAACTGGAAGACCATATTGAAAACACAGGCGTGTCTCTAATCCGCCAAGCCGCTGCTAAGACTAATGATGCGGCGGGTGATGGCACAACCACGGCGACGGTTCTAGCTCATGCAATGGTAAAGGAAGGGCTGCGTAACGTGGCGGCGGGTGCTAATCCCATTGCTGTGAAACGGGGAATCGATAAAGCTACCCACTACTTACTTGATCGCATTGCCGAACACTCCAAACCTGTAAATGACTCGAAAGCGATCGCGCAAGTTGGTGCCATCTCTGCCGGTAACGACGAAGAAGTCGGTAAGATGATTGCTGAGGCGATGAGCAAGGTGGGTAAGGAAGGAGTGATTTCCTTGGAAGAAGGGAAATCCATGACCACTGAACTGGAAGTCACCGAAGGGATGCGCTTTGACAAAGGCTACATTTCTCCCTACTTCGCCACCGATACCGACCGGATGGAAACCTCTTTAGAAGAGCCGTACATCCTGCTGACCGATAAGAAGATTACCCTGGTACAAGACTTAGTACCCGTGCTAGAGCAAGTGGCTCGGGGTGGCAAGCCGTTACTGATTATTGCCGAAGACATTGAGAAAGAAGCCTTAGCTACCTTGGTGGTTAATAAGATGCGGGGCGTCCTGAATGTGTCTGCTGTCAAGGCTCCTGGCTTTGGCGATCGCCGCAAAGCGATGCTCGAAGACATGGCGGTTCTCACGGGCGGTCAAGTCATCAGCGAAGACACAGGTCTGAAGCTAGAAAATGTCAAACTGGAGATGCTGGGCAAAGCCCGTCGCGTCACCATCACCAAAGAACACACCACCATTGTTGCGGAGGGTAACGAGAAGGCTGTTAAGGCACGTTGCGAACAAATCCGCCGTCAAATGGAAGAAACCGATTCGTCCTACGATAAGGAAAAACTGCAAGAGCGTCTCGCGAAACTCGCGGGTGGTGTTGCTGTGGTGAAAGTGGGTGCAGCAACAGAAACTGAAATGAAAGACCGCAAGCTGCGCTTAGAAGACGCAATTAACGCCACCAAGGCAGCTGTGGAAGAAGGTATCGTCCCCGGTGGCGGCACAACGTTGGTACACTTAGCCCCACAATTGGAAAATTGGGCAGCAGATAACTTACACGGTGAAGAACTTATTGGTGCAATGATTGTCACCCGTGCCCTGTATGGTCCGCTAATACGGATTGCGGAAAATGCTGGTCAGAACGGTGCAATTATCGCAGAGCGCATCAAGGAGAAGGAGTTCAATGTCGGCTATGATGCAGCGAGCGATCGCTTCGTCGATATGTTTTCTGCTGGTATCGTTGACCCCACTAAAGTAACCCGTGCTGCTGTGCAAAACGCGGCTTCGATTGCCGGTATGGCGCTGACGACTGAGTGCATTGTGGTGGACAAGCCAGAGCCACCAAAGGCTAAATCACCTGCTGGTGCTGGCATGGGTGGCGCGGATTTCGACTACTAATTACTGCAAGAGCGTTCTAGAAAGAACATCAGTTGAGTAGTTGCCTTACTTTCACGGCGTTGTTGGGGTATGAAACTGTAACTTAATTTATGAACAAAGCTACCCATAATTACTCCTGATTGGGTAGCTTTTCTCTTGCCATACGTTCAATAACACGGATATGGAATTGGCGAATTCTTTTCTATTCCCTATTCCCCATGGATAATTTATTTTTTGGTACTCCCTTAACGTTTTCCAGTTTTTTTCACCAAACTTGCAATGACAGTTGCCAATTTATCTGGCTCCACAGGCTTAGACAAGTGCATTTGAAACCCTTGGGAGAGCGATCGCATCCGGTCTTCTTCCCTAGCATAAGCTGTTAATGCCACTGCTGGAATATTTCCTCCTTGCTCTTTGGGCAGCGTCCGTACCTTGCGAATTAAGCTGTAGCCGTCTTCTCCTGGCATACCAACATCGCTGACAAGGACATCGAATCTGTGTTGCGAGATAACTTGAATTGCCTCAATTGCCGATGAAACTGCAATAACTTCCGCCCCACACATCTCTACTGCGGCGACGAGAAATTCTCGCGAATCCGCTTCATCGTCAACCACCAGTATTCGTACTCCATCAAGTATGGGCAGAGGTGTAGAGGTACACAAAATCACAGGAGCCATATTTTCTTTCCTGGCTTGCTGTTCCCTGGTTCTGCTTTCTTTGACAAGTGGCAACCTAACTGTAAAACTTGCTCCCTTGCCCTCACCTTGACTTTCTGCATGAACTGTGCCACCATGCAACTCTACCAGGTGACGCACGATCGCCAATCCCAGTCCTAATCCACTGTAGGTGCGGGTTGTGGAACTATCAGCCTGCCGAAAGCGATCGAACACATAAGGGACAAACTCACGGCTGATCCCTTTGCCTGTATCTGCAACCGTAATTTCAACATAAGAGTTAACACGTTCTAGCCGGGCTTGAACCAGTCCTCCTTTAGGAGTAAACTTAATCGCATTAGATAATAAGTTCCAGACAACTTGCTGCAAACGGTCAGAGTCACCCGCAACTAGACCTGCGGTTGTGTCAAGCAGTGATTGGATTTGAATTTCCTTGGCATCAGCAGCTGGACGCACCGTTTCCAGCGCTGCCTCAATCACCCCAACCAGTTCAAGGGGAACAAGATTCAACCGCAGCTTACCCTGAATAATGCGGGAGACATCGAGCAAATCTTCAACCAGTTGCGCTTGTGACTTGGCGCTGCGCTCAATCGTCTCCATTGCGCGTGCGGTTGTGGCTTCGTCAAACTTGCGAGTATTGAGTAAGCGAATCCACCCCAGCATCGCATTCAGGGGAGAGCGTAATTCGTGGGAAAGAGTCGCCAAGAATTCATCCTTCATGCGATTGGCTGCTTCTGCTGCACTTCGTGCCTCTTGCTCGCGCTCAAGTAACTGGGCGCGTTCATCTTCGGCTCGCTTTCGCTCAGTGAGATCACGCATAATTTTACAGAAGCCTCGTAGCTGTCCAGCTTCATCTCGTAACGGTGTGACGAAGCCACTTCCCCAAAAACGGCTGCCGTCTTTCCGCACATGCCAGCGTTCATCCTCACCCCGCCCTTCTGTGACTGCCTGTTCCAGTTCTTTCTTGTCTTCCCCCTGCTGCAAGTCTTCTGGTATAAAGATAATGCCGCTAAGCTGTCCGAGAATCTCTGCCTCCTGATAGCCCAAAATATACTCGGCTCCCAAACTCCAACCGTTAATCCGCCCTTGTGAGTCTAAGAAGAAAATTGCGTAGTCCTTGACGTTCTCCAGCAGTAAGCGGAACCGTTCTTCGCTTGAGCGCAACGCTATTTCTGCCTGCTTTTGAACTGTGATATCAGCCAGGTTGTAAACAGCACCAGTAAACCCTCCAAACTCATCCAGCGCCGGATCGACTGTGACAGAAAACCACCGTCCAAGAGTGTGAATCACCAAGCTTTGACGATGTCGAGTTTCCTGAACACGAAGGAAGGGAGTGACATCGCAGCCGAGTGCCATTTGCAATAACTCCTGATGCAGCCTCCCGATGATTTCGCTAGACGGTTTGTTCAAAAGCTTTGTCATGGCTTTGTTACAACGCAGGAATTTACCTTCCTTGTCGAGTAAGCCAACTCCATCACTAATCGAGTCGAAAGTTGTTTGCCACTCCCGCGCCATAGCTAAGGCTAAATCCTCAGCCCGTCGCATTCTCAGTAACGCTTTCACCGTCGCAATTAATTCAATCGGCTCGACAGGTTGCGCCAGGTAAGCATCTGCGCCGCTGTCTAACCCTTGAGCTTTGTCCCGACTTTCAGTAAAATGGGCAGACAGATGAAGCACGGGAAGATTGGCAGTCACTGAGTTGGATTTAATCTGACGACAAACTTCAAAGCCGTTAGTATCAGGAAGCTGGACATCCAGAATCACCAATTCAGGTTCAGCTTGAGCGATCGCCCTTAGCCCTGCCTCGCCTGTAGTCGCCTCCATCACCGCAAAGCCAGCACTTCGCAATACGCGAGCGACAACATAACGGTTGGTTTCGTTGTCGTCAACATGCAAGATTGTGACTAACGGTTCTGACATAGTTTTTCTCTCAGGTATCTAAAAATAGCCCAGCTTTTCTCAGGGCTTCCCGTAATTGAGCAAGAGCAACTTCTTGAGAAAGACTTTCTTTAGAAAGAATTGCCACAGTGTGTTGCGCTAGAAACTTTTGCTCTTGGGGTTCTAGCTGTTTTGATGTGTTGACAATTACGGGAATCGTGCTAGTTGCGCTGTTGCTTTTGAGTTGGTTCAAAACTTCAATGCCACTCAATTCTGGCATATTAAAATCCAACACAATACAGTCAGGATTTTCGACTTGAGCTAAACGAATCCCCTCACGTCCATCTGCTGCTTCTAGAATATCTAGGGGAATATGGACTAGAAGTTGCTTTAACACGTACCGGCATGTCTTATCGTCATCAATCAGCAAAAGCTTTTGTTGCCTACCCTGCTTGACAAGCGTACTGAGTTTGTTCAACAGTGAAAATCTATCTACAGGCTTAATCAAGAACCCATCGGCTCCTTTAGCCATCACTTGCTTCTCGTTATTCACAACAGAGATCACAAGAATCGGAACATTTCGAGTTGCTTCATTCCTCTTCGTTTCAGCCAAGAACGCCCAAGTGTTTTCCTTTTCTAGGAGAATGTCCGAGATAATGGCGATTGGTTTAAACCCCATGAGCGCCTGCTTTGCCGCGTTGAGCGTTCGTGCCGAAATCATCTGATAATTCGACTCTTGAAAATACTTCTCGTAAGCAAAAATAGTTTCAGGATTGTCTTCCACAACCAATATAGGAAGGCGATTCGGGTCAATTTGCCAAGTCGCTTGTGGCATTGAGGAATCTTCACCAGAATCAGGAAAGACCGATGGGACACAAGCAAAAAACGTTGAGCCCTTGCCGAATTCACTCTCTAGCCAGACTCTTCCTCCCAATAATTCTGCCAGCTTGCGCGAGAGGGGCAGCCCTAAACCTGTTCCTTTTACCCGTTGTTGGAGGTGAGAGTTTATCTGAACAAAATCCTCAAAGATCCGCTGTTGATCCTGCGGTGCAATTCCAATACCTGTATCGGCGACGGAGAAAGTGATGGTGTTGGCTGCCATGACTGCCGCCACCCGAATCTCTCCCTGTTCAGTATACTTTAGTGCATTAGAGATAAAATTTCTCAGAATTTGGGCGACCTTACCTTCATCTGTATACAGAGGCGGAATGCCAACAGGTTCCTCAAAGACAAGAGCAACCGAAGAGTTATGAGCAAGCAGGGGACGCAACATCCCTCTCAATGTCCCAAATAAGTCGCTGACTTCAAACTGGCTGGGATGGACGACAATTTTTCCAGCTTCTACCTTTGCTAAGTCTAAGAGGTCGTTGACCAACTCCGACAGACCTTCCGCTGCTTTTTGAATGAAATTGACTTGCTTTTCCTGCTCTGTTGTTAAGGGACCATCCATTCGGTCTATCAAAATCCGAGACAGAGACATAATCGAGTTCAGAGGCGTGCGAAACTCATGGCTCATATTCGAGAGGAATCGAGTTTTCAGTTCATTTGCCTTCTGTAGAGAATCAGCTTTTTCGTCTAATTCGGCATATAAAGCCACGACACCGCGATTGGTATCTTCTAGTTCGTGGTTGATCTGAGTTAACTGCTCTTCACGCTGGCGTAATTCCTGCATTGCA
This sequence comes from Kalymmatonema hyalinum WJT4-NPBG1, assembly GCA_019359075.1. Classification (GTDB taxonomy): domain Bacteria; phylum Cyanobacteriota; class Cyanobacteriia; order Cyanobacteriales; family Nostocaceae; genus Kalymmatonema; species Kalymmatonema hyalinum. Next base: position 21,404 of record JAHHIB010000012.1, on the reverse strand, counting down.
CGCAGGAGTTCCTGGTTCTGCCGTTGAATTTCCTCAAACGGATTTTGCGGTTCTCGATTATCCAACTGTTCTCTAAGAAGGTGCAAGCGCTCTGTTGTCAGTTGAGGTGAGCGTTTTGGCAGGGTTTTCCCCATCAATACTGTAGTTCCCTGGTTCGCAACCGACTCAATTTGAAACTGATCCATCAGCCGACGAGTGCCGATAATCCCCAACCCCATCCCGGTTGTGGAAGTGTATCGCCCATCCAAAATCGCCTGCAAGTTAGGAATCCCCGGACCTTGATCGCGAATGCTAATCCACAAGTTCTGCGGAGATTCGTCATCTACCGAAAATTCAACGCTTCCGCCCTTAGCATACACAAAAGCATTCCGAGCGATTTCTGAGACAGCTGTGGCAAGGCGTGCTTGGTCTTGGGTCTCAAATCCCAAAGCTTGGGCAATCTGGCGTGCCATTTGACGAGTCAGCACCACATCTTGCTCATAGCGAATTTCTAAGGTGAGGATAGTTGTACTCATGGGTATATATTCTCACGGGCAACCAGCACAGTGACATCATCGCGGACTCGCTTAAAATCTCGATATAAAACGCCAGCAATCAAGCTGGGATGTTTGTACATTAGACCAGGATAGCGCTCTAATCGCCATTGGGTTCCCAAGCCATCGGAATGTAACAGCAAGATTGCCCCTGGATGCCATTGGTAAGTAAACTCTTGAATTTTGCGGACTTCATGTCCGACTGTACCGTTGTAGGAAACCATGTTGTAGCTTCCGTCAGACCAGATGACACTGCCAGCAATATTGCCCACCCCAGCAAAGCGAACAGATTGGTGTTCAAAGTTGACTTCTGCGATCGCCAGCGCTGCTCCCCGTGTACTGCGTAACGCTTGATGAATTGCTGCCACCATTTCTTGAGGACTACGGTTGACATTTTCCTGAAAAACTCTAACAGCTTCTGTTGATGCTTGAGCGGCTTGTGGTCCGTGACCTAATCCATCAGCAATTAACAGCAAACAGCGCTCTTGAGTGATAATACTTGCCCAAGCATCGCCGCAAACCTCCTCTCCCGCCTTTGGCAGACACACAACTCCCAACTCCAAACTATCTGGGGTTTGACTTGTGGGTAAGGGGCTAGCCCAAAGCTGACTAAGGATAGCTGTCCCTGCATTCGGAATCGAATAAATATCCACAAAACCAGAAAGACGGCTGATCGCTCCTAACCCATTTCCGGGACCTCCGGCTGTAGAAAACCCGTCTTCCATACACTCGCTGATATTGCCCATTCCAGGTCCAGTGTCCAACGCCAGGACTTCCAAACCCATTATGTTGTACTTTTCAATTGCCTGTAGCAGCAGTACCCCATCCCTAGCGTGTCGCACCAGGTTATTTGCAACTTCAGTCACGACAATACCGACCTTTCCCCGTTCGGTTTCGTTGAAACCGAGATGACTCGCTAGGGCTAGAGCGCTGCGTCGTGCTTCACCTGCCTGGCTTTGCTCTAAAATTGGTACGGCGAGGGATTTTCTCATAATTTTTACTATAGTTACTTCCACTTTATAATCGTGATGCTGGTGCCCTCACCCGCACGGGAAACGATATGGAATTCGTTCACCAGTCGCTTTGCACCGCCCAGCCCCATGCCCAGCCCACCACCTGTGGTGTAACCGTCTTTGAGCGCCAACTCAATATCTGGAATTCCCGGTCCGGAATCTTCAAAAACGAGCCGCAGACCCGGACGCATTCCATTCTGCAGTGCTTCCAGTTTAACAGTGCCACCGCCTCCGTAGTCCAAAGTATTACGGGCTAGCTCGCTGGCTGCCGTGACAATTTTCGTCTGATCTACCAGGCTAAACCCCAGTTTGACGGCAAACTGGCGCACCGCCTGCCGCACCAAAACCACGTCTTGTGAGGACTGGATGCTCATGTCACAGCTGGGCATATCCATCTGCGCTTCCTCCAGCAGTCGCCTTCAGCGATGCCCGCAGAAGTGCCATGCCCTTCTCAACGTTTAACGCGGTGCGAATACCTGTTAAGGAAAGCCCTAGCTCTACTAAGGTGATAGCAACTGCGGGCTGCATTCCGACTACAACGGTTTTAGCATCAAGTATCTGCGACATCTTGGCAATGTTGCCTATAATTCTGCCAATGAATGAATCCACAATTTCTAAAGACGAAATATCAATCAGCACTCCATGAGCCTGTGTATCGGTGATGCGATTTGTCAAGTCATCTTGCAAAGCCATCGCCAGGCGATCGTGCATATCAACTTGAATCGATACTATAAGGAATTCGCCCATTTGGAGTATGGGAATGCGTTCCATAAAAAGACCTCTTAACTCCTTAGCGGGCTTGGGGACGGTTGATTGTCATCCCAAGACGTTTTAGAGCCAGCAGAAAAGCATCGGCTAAAGATGCCTTTGTGATTATGTCTGCCAGATCCACGCCTAGGTAAACAATTGTTTGAGCAATTTGGGGGCGAATTCCGCTGATAATGCAATCTGCACCCATTAACCGAGCTGCGGTGACTGTTTTGAGTAAGTGCTGAGCTGTGAGGGTGTCCACTGTTGGCACTCCGGTGATGTCGATGATGGCGACTTCTGAACCCGTCTCCACAATCTTGTGCAACAAAGACTCCATCATCACCTGAGTACGGCTGCTGTCTAATGTGCCAATAATTGGCAGAGCTAAAATCCCATCCCACAGCTTGACAACGGGTGTTGAAAGTTCCATCAATTCTTCTTGCTGGCGAATGATGACTTCTTCACGCGACTTTTGATAAGCTTCAATCGTCAACAGTCCCAGCTGGTCTATGAGAGTGGTCGCTAACCAGGTATCGTCCAGTAAGGCGTTTGCATCACCAGCGAGTTCCTCGCGCAACCGAGCAAATAGCGGTTGCTTAAACGATAAGATAAATGTGGCAGTTTCGGACGGTGTAAAGCCTTTCTGCGAACGAGTACGAGAAACACTGGTGAGCATTTCTCGCACAGAGCGCCAGTCGGAGGATTGCACGTTGGTTAAGTTGCCGTTATGGACAGATGTCCTCAGCAAACTTAGGAATTCCTGACACTCCTCCCGCAACTGTGTTTCTTTGATCAAACCTTTACTGGCATTGTCAGCCACGAGGGCTTGCATCCAGTCTGCCAACAGTTGTGCTTCATATTTTTCAAGAACCTCTGGAATTTTACTTCCATTGCTTAAGCCCATACAATGATTCCTTCTACCTGATTGGCATTTAGCCAGTGATTGTATGTAGTATGTATTGTATTAAGTGTCAATCATTTAGGCTTCCAGGTACACTAGCTCGCTGAAATTATGTGTGATTCTTTAAAGAGGTAGTTCCTAAAGGCTGATTTCTTGATCATTATAAAGTTTGGCGGGAGATGCAAAACCGCTGAGTGTATGGTAGTTTTTCTTCATCAAGCATAAGGCACGAGTTTTCATCAGTTCTAGCACTTCCCCAACTTTTGTCATAAGTACATTTGCTCATAGTATCAACAAAAGTCAGAGGGAATTTATCTATTTCGCCATATTGCCGAGATGGGATTCAAGACGTTTTTCAGATGTTTATCCCTTGTGAAATTCCTACTATGAATACAGTTCCAAACGGAACGAAGCAGAGGTTGCCCCTTATAATCTCGCTTTTCCTCACTTTGGTGAAATAAATATATGACACTTACCCTGAAACTTAGACAAAATCATGAATTACGCGATTGGGCACATCGACAGTGCTGAAGGCGATGGCGCAGAGCGATCGCTTCTTTGCAACGCAATTTGATATTTCTCATTTAAATACTATTGTTGCGAAACTACGTCAAAACAAGGATTAGAAATTCTTTTTTTCCATATCCAGAAAAGAGCGCAACTACCTTAAGAACTATTTTTATGCAGTGGCTAATGCTTTTACTGTTGCCAATGCCAACAAAGTTGATGCTACGGCTTACCAGCACTGGTTTTCTTAATGCCGTACAGAGATGAATTTTGAATTGCTTAATACCAACTTGTGGACAATCAAGTTTTCCACATCAATAGTACATATGCATTACTTACGTGCAAATCCCTCTCTCGTTCGCCGAGCAAAAGGAAGTTAAAAATTATGACAGAAGTTTTACTAAAAGAACTTAGTAATAGTGATATTGACTGGATGCTTGCGGCGGGTAGTAGGGAAGAAATTACTCCTGGCACAGTTCTCATCCGTCAAGGTCAACCTGTCAATGCACTGTATATTTTGTTGGACGGAGCCTTGAGCGTTTCCATCTCTCAGGCTGAAAACAATCCATTGGGTCGCGCTTTTGCCGCCTTAGAAGGTGGCGAAATGTCAGAGCGAGAAATCACGAGATTATCCAGTGGTGAAATGGTAGGAGAAATTCCCTTTTTAGACTCCTACCTGCCCTCTATGACTGTTAAAGCCCTGAAAAAGTCGCTTATATTGTCGATTCCGCAACAGTTATTGGCGGCAAAACTGCAAGAAGATGTAAGTTTTGCTGCTCATCTTTATCGGGCGAGCGCGATTCTGCTTGCAGACAGACTGGAGAGGATAGTGAGTCAGCTTGGTCATAGCACACTCGTCTTTGCCCAACCTCAGTTAAGAGAAATTTTATTTATCTTTGCAGAATTGCGTGATAGTGACATCGATTGGTTGATTACGGCAGGTAATGCGAGCAGAATTACTGCTGGCACTATCCTCATCCATGCAGGAAGACCTGTGGAAGCGCTGCACATCCTACTGGATGGCAAAATCACGCTTTCTGCCCTTGAGGATGAGCGCAATCCCTTAGCCCGTGCTTTTTCGAGCTTGGAAGGCAGCGAAACACCAGAACGTGAGTTCGCGAGATTATGTCGAGGCGACATGGTAGGAGAAACGCCTTTTGTAGAAGCTCCCCCACCCTCTGTCACTGTAAAGGCGCTGGAAGACTCGCTCGTGTTGTCAATTCCCCGGTGGCGACTTACGGCAAAACTGCTGCACGATGTGGGTTTTGCTGCCCGTTTTTATAGAGTGCTTGCGGTGTTGCTGGCAGACAAACAACAGGCAATAGTCACTCGGCTTGGTTACGGCAGGCTTATCTATAGCACTGGTCAGCCCTTGGATAAAAGGTTCAAATATGAAAATGAACTTAGTTCAGATTTTTTGGCTCAAGTGGCATTGGCTGGAGCCAGATTTGACTGGATGTTGAAAAGAATTCGTGGCAGTTGATCAAGGGTTAATGGTTACTAGCCAACAACTAATAAATGTACAGATAAATGTACAGACGCTTCAAACAGCGCGTCTCTACAACTAACAAGCAATTCACAATTTGGAAAATATTCAGATGGTTACTCAAAAAAACAACCTGTTTCGCAAAAAAGCTTTAGAGCATTCATCTTCCCCCGAACGACTGGATCAGCTCATGCAAGTCGTTAGCCCTATGAAGTGGCTACCTTTGGCTGCTCTAGGCTCATTGGTTGCATTTGGGCTGGCATGGAGTGTTGTGGGTCGTATCCCGATTACGGTTACGGGTCAGGGGGTGCTTGTTTATCCCAGCAAGGTTGTACCATTTCAGTCAGCAACCTCAGGTCAGTTGCAAACAATAAATGTACGTGTCGGGGATTTCGTCAAGAAGGGACAGCTGCTGGGAACGATTGGTCAAGCGGAACTGCAAAAGCAACTTTTGCAGCAGCACGCCAAGCTCGTGGAACTGGAGACACAGAATCAGAATGCTGGTGTACTTCAAACTCAACGCAGCGAAGTGGAAATTAGGGCGATGCAAGAGCAGCGTCTGAGCCTACAGCAACGCCTTTTGCAAGCTCAATCTTTGACTCCAATTATTAGGGATAAAGATATAGGCGCTATTAAGCAGCAGCGACAGAACTTACAACAACGCATACAAGAAGCTAAAGCTCTGGCTCCTACTCTTAAGGACAGGCTCGAGAGGCGCAAAAAGCTTAAGGTTGAAGGGGCGATTTCAGAAGATACATTGCTCGAGGCACAACAGACTTACCTGGATGGCATTAAAAAAATCGCTGATTTTGAAGACCAGTTGAAGCAACTAGACATCAATCAGGTTCAGGCAGAAAAGTCCTACCGCGAAAATCTTAACCAGATTGCTGACATCAAAACCCAGTTGCGGGAACTCGACAGCAAGGAAAAAACTTTGGCTGAGCAAAATTTCCAATCTTCAATTACCCGAAAAAATCAGATTCAGGAAGTGAAGCGGAATATCGCCCAGCTACAACTGCAATTACAAAATAACAGCCAGATAAAGAGCGAACACACCGGACGTATTTTGGAAATGACTGCAACTCCCGGACAAATTCTGAGTCAGGGAACTCGCATTGGGACTATAGAAGTGCAAGAGAAATCCGCCAAACTGGTTAGTGTCGCATATTTGCCAGTCAGCGAAGGCAAGAAGGTTCAAAAAGGTATGAAGCTGCAAATTACACCCTCCACAGTAAAGCGCGAACGCTTTGGCGGCATAATGGGCACTGTCAGCAGAGTCTCAGCCTTTCCTATCACTAAAGAAGGTGCGTCTAATCTGGTGGGCAATTCTGAAATCATAGAAGGGCTTATATCCCAAGGTCCTCATCTGCAAGTTATTGCCGAACTTCAGCCGGATACCTCCACCTTCAGCGGCTATCAATGGTCTTCTTCCAAGGGTCCACAGATGAAAATGTCTCCTGGAACCACAACTTCTGTGCGGGTTACCGTTGAGGAACAAGCTCCGATCGCGTTTGTCTTTCCCATGCTGAAATCTTGGACTGGGATCTATTAAACAATTCAAAATTCAAAATTCACAATTCAAAAAAAGCTATTTTTGATTTTGAATTTTTCAAGGAAGCAAAGTCATTTATGCTACTAAACTTACAAAAATTGCTTACGGGTAAGGGCAGACGACGCCGTACCCCTACTCTTCTACAAATGGAGGCGGTAGAATGTGGCGCTGCTGCCTTGGGTATCATTTTGGGTTATTACGGTCGAATTGTGACACTGGCAAAACTCCGACAAGACTGCGGGATATCGCGGGACGGGAGTAAAGCCTCTAATATCCTGAATGCTGCTAGGAGCTACGGGCTAAAGGCAAAAGGCTTTAAGTTAGACTTAGATAGCGTGCAGCAACTGCAATGCCCCTACATAGTATTTTGGAACTTCAACCATTTCCTAGTCGTAGAGGGATTCCGCAAAGAGCGTGTCTATCTCAATGACCCCGCCACCGGACCGCGTACTGTCTCTCTACAGGAATTTGATGAGGCATACACAGGTGTCGTGCTGGTTCTCGAACCTGGTCCAGAGTTCAAAAAAGGGGGACGCAAACCCAGCACACTCCTAGCTTTATGCGAACGGTTGCAGAGGTCTGGTGGGGCACTCGTCTACTCTGTAGTCGCAGGATTGTTCCTCGTGATTCCCGGACTGGCGATGCCAGCGTTCTCTCAGGTATTTGTAGACAATATTTTGATTCAAGGCAGAGATGAGTGGTTGCGCCCGTTGATTTTGGGGATGCTCTTCACAGCAGGGCTGATGGGATTTTTGACACTACTACAGTTGCAGTCCCTGCGCCGCATGAAAATTAAGTTGTCTGTGGCGATGTCGAGTCAGTTCCTGTGGCACATTCTGCGCCTACCCGTCAGTTTTTACGACCAACGGTTTGCTGGGGAAATTAGCGACCGTGTCCACCTCAACGACTCGTTAGCCGACCTTCTTTCAGGTAAGTTAGCGACTACTGTCATTGCATCTGTAACTGTGATTTTTTATGGTGCGGTCATGCTGCAATATGACCCGGTATTGACCTCGATTGGAGTCGCCTTTGTTGTTGTGAATTTCCTTGCCTTGCAATGGGTAAGAAGGCGGCGCGTGGATGCCAATATGAGATTACAACAGGATGAAGGAAAAGTTTCCGGAGTATCAATTTCTGCTCTGCAAAGTATGGAAACACTGAAGGCATCCGGTTTGGAGTCCGATTTTTTCTCCCGCTGGGCGGGCTACTATGCCAAGGCGATTAACGCTAAGCAGGAAATGGATGTGACGAACCAAACTTTGGGAGTGTTGCCATCCTTCCTTTCCACGATGTCGTCCATGCTTCTTTTGGTCGTGGGTGGTCTGCGGGTGATAGATGGATATCTTAGCATTGGAATGCTCGTGGCATTTCAGAGCTTAATGCAGGAGTTTCTAGCGCCTGTCAACAATTTAGTCACTCTTGGGAGTGAGCTCCAAGAAGTGGAGGGCAATCTGAATCGCTTAGATGATGTCCTACGCAACCCAATAGATCTGCAATTAGAGAAGGAAAGCAAGGGAGATGAAAAGAACCTCTCTCCCTACCACCCCACCACCCAAGCACCCCATGCTTCGGTACGCTTGCAGGGATATGTCGAGTTAAGGAATGTTACATTTGGCTACAACCGAGTTGCTGCTCCCTTGATTTCAAACTTCAATCTCTCGCTCAAACCAGGGCAGCGAATTGCTTTGGTGGGCGGAAGCGGTTCTGGTAAGTCTACGATTGCCAAACTGGTGTGTGGGCTGTACGAAGCTTGGCAGGGAGATATCTGCTTTGACGGAAAACCAAGAGAGCAAATTCCACGCCAAGTACTCGCCAATTCTATCGCCTTGGTCGAGCAGGATATCTTTCTGTTTGCTGGCAGTGTCAGGGACAATTTGACGCTATGGGATACCACAGTGCCCGAGAGTCACCTGGTGCGGGCTTGTCAAGATGCAGCAATTCACGATGTTATCCTCTCAATGCCAGGCGGCTATAATGCCGACCTCTCAGAAGGTGCTACCAATCTGAGCGGCGGTCAGCGTCAGCGCCTGGAAATTGCCCGAGCTTTGGTCAATAACCCCGCGATCCTAGTGATGGATGAAGCCACCAGCGCTCTTGATACCGAAACAGAAAAATTCATTGACCGTAGACTCCGCCAACGAGGATGCACTTGCATTATCGTGGCGCATCGCCTAAGTACCATCCGCGATTGTGATGAAATTATTGTCCTCGAACACGGAAAGGTGGTTCAACGAGGGAGCCATGAAGAATTAAAGCAGGTCGAGGGGACATACTTGCAATTGATCCGCAGCGAGGGCGAAGCGCTTTAACAGTTACCAGTTATCAGTTATCAGTTATCAGTTATCAGTTTCATCCTTTGCATGTTTAAGTCCCCCACCAAGAGTACCGTTCGTCGTCAGACGTGTCGTAGGCATAAGCGTTGGTGGCTCTTTTAAATCCCCCAAAGCGCCCGCTGCCGTCACTGCGGCTGGTACTGTTTTAAGAAAGTCAAAATTTAAAATAACGAAAATGTTACAGCAAACTATAACCGTAATTCAACAGGGACAACAGTATCTTTTTCAAGGCAATGAACCGATACTTCTAGATGATCCGCAGACGGTTTGGGTAGTGAAATCTGGTTCATTAGCACTATTTGGCATCAAGGTTAAACATGGTATCCCAGAGGGTTCGCGCCGTTATTTATTTAGCATAGGCTCTGGGGAAGCAATGTTCTCAACAGCACTCAGTTCGCAGGATGAGGTGCGTCAGATTCTGGCGGTGTCGATGGAGGAGACAGAACTCATTAGGGTGTCAATAGAAGACTTTAGCAAGTCGATTGCTAACGACGATTGGGCGCAACCCAGCGCTTTAAAAGGCGATGGTCATCGCAACGCAACGGTTCTGTTAGAGAACTGGATTCATCAACTAGGCTCGGTACTCTCCGACTTTACCCCTCCCACGCTTCCAGCGCAACTTGAGGGTATCAACTACTTTTCCTTAGGCAGTGGTGATATCTTCCAGCCTCAGCAAAGCACCGTATCCTGGGTGCAAATCCAGCAAGGGTATGCCAGATGGATGGGGTTTGAAGAACTGCCGCTCTGCCTTGGAGATGGAATCTTGCCCTTGGATAGTTGTATGTGGTTGCAAGCTGGGGAAACAGTTGAGCTATCAAGTGTGAATACGTCTGCAATTCGAGATGTGGATACCTTAATAGACAGTTTGACCTTACTTGCAACTTATTTTCTCGGCTGCATTGAGATGTTGGAACAGCGGGAGGTGTTTGCAGAATTACGTAGGTTTGAGGAAAGGGAACGTCTCAATTATCAGGTAATGGAAGAGACATTAGGAGAACTGTCATCCGTACTGCAAGCACGGAAAACAGTGTTTTCCCCAGTGGTAACACCAGCTACCACTGACCCAGACCAAGCCGTACTGATCGCTGCTGGTGCAGTGGGGCGAGCGTTGGGAATTACGATTCGTCCCCCAGCGAAGTCGGAAGACCTCAAACGCGTTCAAGATCCCCTAGAGGCGATCGCCCGCGCTTCTCAAATACGGATGCGTCGGATCGCATTGACTGATCAGTGGTGGAAAAAGGATTCCGGTCCAATGCTTGCCTACACTGTGGAAGACAACCGTCCAGTCGCCCTGTTGCCAGTATCTAACAGCAGCTATCAGATTTTCGACCCACAGTCGCGGACTCGCATCCCTGTGAATGCTCGCAAAGCACCAAAGCTGGACCCGACTGCCTACATATTTTATCGCCCTTTGCCCGATAAAAAACTCAAAACCCTAGATTTGCTTAAGTTCGCGCTACGGGGTCACTTCAAGGAGCTCATTGTCATCTTATTGACTGGAATTGTTACCACCCTCCTGGGGATGCTTACCCCAACTGCCACCGCCATTCTTATGGACAACGCCATCCCGGATGCTAAGCGGGAATTGCTGGTGCAAATTGCTTTGGGTCTGTTGGCTGCTGCCTTGGGGGGAGCTATCTTTCAACTCACCCAGGCATTTGCCATCATCAGGTTGGAAACCTTCGCAGACTCCTCCACTCAAGCGGCGGTGTGGGATCGGCTGTTGAACCTCAAGGCGTCGTTTTTTCGCTCCTACTCAATCGGTGACCTGAATTCTCGGGTGAATGCTATCACTCAGATCCGAGAGAAACTGAGTAGTACTGTTTTAAAAACCATCTTCTCAAGCCTTTTTTCGTTACTCAACCTGGGATTGCTATTTTACTATAATGTTTCACTAGCTCTGATAGCCTGTGTTGTAGCTATTGTGAATATTGCTGTCACGATCGTCTCTGGCATCCTGACTCTGCGTCAGGTTCGTCCTATGCTCGAGATAGAAGGACAGATTTTTGGAGTGATGGTGCAGCTGATTAATGGAGTTGCCAAACTCCGAGTCGCCGTAGCTGAGGCACGGGCATTTGCCTACTGGGGTAAACACTATAGTCAGCAGCTAAAATTGATGCTCAGTACCCAAGGGATTGAAGACATCCTCACCGTTATCAACAAGGTGCTGCCACCTTTAACGAATGCCGCCCTCTTCTGGTTTGCTACGAGTTTGCTGCAAAAATCCCAGGTACCAGGAGGAGGCTTGTCTATTGGCACCTTCTTAGCGTTTAACGTCGCTTATGGCACCTTTATTAGTGGAGCAACCAGCTTGAGTGGCACGATTGTGGACGTTTTGCAAGTTTTGCCTTTGTGGAATCGGGCTGAGCCAATTCTTTTAGCTGTACCAGAATTAAATTCCAGTAAGACTGATCCTGGTAGATTATCGGGCAGGCTGGTTGTAGACCATGTGGTTTTCCGCTATCGAGATGATGGACCCCTGACGCTCGATGATGTGACTATCCGGGCTGAGCCGGGAGAGTTTATTGCCATTGTCGGACCTTCTGGAAGCGGCAAATCTACTCTTTTACGGTTACTACTGGGATTTGACTTCCCTGAATCTGGTACTATTTACTACGATGGGCAAGACTTGGCTGGGCTGGATGTCCACGCTGTGCGCCGACAGTTAGGTGTTGTGATGCAAAATAGCCGAATGATGTCAGGTTCCATCTTTGAGAACATTGCCAGCGGTGCCCTGATTACTATGGATGAAGCTTGGGAAGCTGCCCGAGCCTCAGGCTTGGCGGATGATATCGATGCTATGCCGATGGGTATGCACACTGTAGTCAGTGAGGGGGGTAGCAATCTCTCTGGGGGGCAACGGCAACGGCTGTTGATTGCTCGCGCACTGGTGTTGAAACCCCGGATTTTGCTGTTTGACGAAGCCACGAGTGCCCTAGATAACAGAACACAAGCTATAGTCAGTCAAAGCTTAGAGCGGCTACAGGTGACCCGAATCGCGATCGCTCACCGACTCAGCACAATCCGTAATGCTAACCGTATTTATGTGCTCCAAGGCGGTAGGGTTGTGCAGCAGGGCAGTTTTGAGCAACTCGCAAATCAACAGGGGCTGTTTGCTCAGCTTATAGCTCGGCAAATGCTTTGACGCGACACTCCTACACCTCTCTACTTTGTAGGTGTAGGCATAAGAGCAGATTTTATCTTTCCAGAACTACATCTCTTCAGTTTGCAAATATACGTTCCAAGAAAGCTTTTATTTCAGCCCAAGCAGAGGTCGTAGCAGCAGAATCGTAGCGATAACCATCGTCACGCATGAAAGTATGTTCTGCTTCATAAAAGAGAACTTTGTGAGGTACATTAGCATTCAACAGAGCTGTAATTATGGTTTGCCGATCCGAGTCTGGGATGTGAGGGTCGAGTGTACCGAACACTATTAGCATCTCGCCTTTGATTTCACTCACCCGATCGATTGTATCAGCTACCCCCTGCCCCAACTTGCCACTCGGAATGCCAGTCGGGTAGCAGCACACGGAAGCCTTAATTTCGCTTATGAATGCTGCACGGAAAGCTAAGTGCCCACCAATACAAAAGCCTAGAGTGCCTATTTGACCTGGAGAAACCGAACTTTCTGCTTTGAGAAATTCAATCACAGCACGGCAATCGGCATCATAATCAGCGATCGCAGTTCGACGAGCATCGTCATTGCCCCGCATCCGACCTAGATCGTCTGGTTCAATAACTAAACCAATTGGCTCAATGCGATGAAAAATTTCCGGCGCTGCCACTACATAGCCATATCCTGCTAAGTAGTTAGCCAGACGAATCATGGCACCACCTAACTGATAAATATCACTATAGAACACAATACCTGGGTAAAGTCCTGCTGTTTTGGGAGCCGCTACATAGACACGCATCAAACTGTCATCTACTCTCAACTCGACATTGCGCTTAATGATTTGCACTTTTTTCTCTCCGTGTCATGCCTGCTTTCATGAGGACGCATCTTTTCATTATTTCCCCGTCCCCCAGAAGTGAGGAGTTATTTTAGAACAATTTAATGAATGGCTGGCAGCAACAACCGAGTTAGCCTGCGAGTGCACTGGCTATCAGAGCAACAATTACGCTACACTTCAAAAAACCGCTCCCCTCAAGATGTATCCAAAGATAAACCCAAAAATATGCCTCTTGAGCAATGCCCTATAAGCCTCACACAAAAGCTTTTAGCTACAATGAAAAGACGCGAATCAGGGTGGCAAGAATGAGGGTAGCAGCAGTATTATTCGCAATGTCTTTGGCTCTTACACCTGCCACTGTGTTGGCACAACCAAAAACAACTGGATTAGACCAAGAGAAAATACTACGAACACGTATTAACCAGCAAATTCAAAGTTTTAATGTCAACCTTAAGGACGAGCTGAAGGAAACACAGGACCTTAAGCGATTCAGCAGGCCGTATACGCTCGAATTTCAGAGGAGAAATGAGCAGATGCAGCACCGCCGAGACATTTTTAATTTGGGGATACAAAAAGGTCAAAATTTTAGATAACCATTCTGCCCGAATAAACTTGTTATTTTGTTTTGAACGATGTGCTTTGCGATCGCACTCACCCCCTGCGTCCAAGGATGATTCGGGTAGCACAGAGAGAAAACATCGCTGCTACCCAATTGAAACATCTCTTCACACACAGGTAGAACGCTAGCCACAGTTGTGTTGTAAGTTCTTTGCACCTGTTGCGATAAAGCCTGAGAATTGATAGCTGGCAGTACCTTGTTGACCACCAACAGCATTTTAGGCACCTCTAATTTGCGAGCAACATCTACAGTTACAGCCGTACCCTGGTAATCCTGGTGGTCTGGACGCAGAATAATGACTAGGACATCGGAAAGAATGATAGAGAGCAGGGTTTCTTCGTTAATACCAGGGTGAGTATCAATCAACAAGTAATCCAGTTTCAAACGGCGGCTGAGATTGCCCAAACCCTCGTTGAGCAGGCGTGCGTCGTATCCCTCACGCAGTATCCGGGATATTTCGCCAGTCTTGATACTGGAGGGAATCAGATAAATACTACCCCTGATCGCAGCGCTTTTGTGGCTCGTCTTGAGAAGTGGGGTGACATCGTAGGCTGCATCTTCAATGGCACAGCGTCCCCACAGATAATCATTCAAAGTGTAGCCTATCTTTTCCTCATTGAGACCAAAAAGGACGTGGATTCCAGGCGATTGGATGTCGGTATCGACAATGCCAACCCGTTGTCCAGAGCGAGCGATGATAGTTGCTAGGTTAGCAGTTACGTTTGATTTGCCAGTTCCACCACGGAATGAATGGACGGATACAACTTTAGACATAATGTATTTCCAAAGATAAAAGTTGAGATTAAGGGTTAGGGGATGAGGGGGATGAGGAAGATGAGGGAGATGAGAAGGGGTTATGTATTTCAACCAAAAAGTGAATTGGTATTACTGTTGTTCATGAATTGTTGTTGATGAATCAGATTCTGCCCATTTTTTTCTAATTTCTTTTGCCTGTACACTTAAATTTTGAAAGTATTCTGCATCAACGATTTCAGCCACTTGACGAGTTCTCTTGGTTTCGTCAATCTGGATGCTGAGTTCTTGCATCTGTTTTTTCAAGCGTTGCTCACGAGTGTAGACTTCATGAACCATTCTCAGGAAAACTTGTCCCAACTGTCCTAACTCGTCGGTGCGCTTAGCGATCGCCACCAAGCTTCTGAGTTCAAACATCTCAGTCCGGTTATAAACAAATGTATCAGTGCTAATTTTTTGAGCCAGCTGCGCCATTGGTTTGAGGGGTTGGATAACGTTTCGCTTTAGCAAATGATTAAATGTAAGAATGACCAGGGTAAAAATACTAGTGAAAATTGCGATAAATAAGAAAAAAGCTTGAGAAACTCTGTCAAAAACTTCCTTGACAGGAAAATAAACAATTTGAGTAGCAATAATTTCATTGAGCTTCCACCCAAAACCATTCTCTGTTCCATAGGTTTCTAAATGATTCTTAGGGGCTGTTTCTGGAATGCCATGACAGCGAAGACAAGCTGAGTCTTTAAGAACAAACGGACGGGCGCTATAAAATAATTTGTCTCCATACAGATTCCGAAAACCTGATAAGGTTTTCAACTCTGGTTCCTTACCAAAGCGCTCTATAAGTTTAATTTCAAATTCATCAGCTTTATCCCTTGTATTTGTCGGGTTGATTGTGGCGTCTTTGTAAAAGTAATCTGTATATTCTTTGTTTTTGCGTAGATTTTCAAATACCTCTCTAGCTGCGAAACTTGGTATGGTTTCGGGAATAAAATTTTCTTGATTTTCTAAGTTAGATGCTAATAGAGTAGTTATGTGGGTAGCACTATACTCTCTTACTGAATTTATCATTTGTATGAGAATCTGCCCCCGATAATTTATTTCATCTTCAGCTCTTTGCTCAAGTGCCTTTGATAAAGCAAAACCACTCATTAAGATAGCCCCTATAAAAACTAGCGAAAGGAGCAAGGTAAATTTTGTAGCAAGCTTAGAATGACCTCTCATTGCTTTTCTTGTTTTTATCTATAGGAAAATGTCCTACCGATGTTAAGGTAAGCGATCGCTCCTCTTAGATAAAAAATTAGTATTATTTTTTTTCAGTTGTATTGCCAGTAGGCTATAGGTTTAATACAACTTTTTCTGTCTTTTAGGAACTGTATTCATCGTAGAGATTCAACCAGTCACAAACATCTGAAAAACGTCTTGAATCCTACAACCAAATAGACACATTCCCTTCGACTAAAGTTAAGTCAATAGGTAAAAATAGCTACGACTAAGGTCAAAAGAGGTCGCAGCTATTGTTATCAACGTATCGGAAAACCTACTACCTGATATCTTGCACCTATCCGTATAAACCACGATGAAGCACAAAACATCGAAATAAAGTTACATTTTATTATGGGCTTTTTATCAAAAATAAAGCACTTTGCGGCTCATACTTAGTGCTTAAATAACATTAAATTTTTCGTCTAGCCCAAAGCGTGTCAACTTAAGGCGAAAACTAGTGCTGGAGAGCTTTTTCCTTGTTACCATGCTCTGCATGGTAATGCATTATTAGAGGCTCTGCCTCTAGCAGCTGTGTGATTGTGAGACTCTGTCTCACTTAAGGCATTCCAAGTCAGAGACTTGGAACGAGTTCTAACAAGTTTTAACAAGCCCTCACCCCTTCAACATAAGTGCCTTCTGCCTTATTTTCAGAGGTGTCTTGATCTTTCGTTTCACAGGACAGTTCTGGTCGTGGTGGTGGTACACTATGATAGATGCGTAGTACACGAACAGAATTGCGAATCTCTTGCATCGTCGTGACTCCTAAGCGTTGGGCTTGTGCCAAAAACTTTTGCGCTTGACTAGGGTCGATAGACCAGAGTTTTAGGGCGCTTTGTAACTGAATATTGATGGCAATCAACGCGTGTCCCAACGCGTCATAGCTTTCATAAGCGACGCGGTGGTGTGCTTGGAGTGTGGTGAGTTCTTCCTGTTGTTCGTTATACTGTTGCCATCGTTGTTGCTCACGCGCTAGTTGCTGTTGCATCTGTTGCACTACCAGCACGTACTGCATCAACTGCATCAGTAGCAACAGCACAATCCCAAACCAGAAAATATCACTCCACTGGCTCAACCAATGTTGTGGGGACTGATTGAACAACGCAGGTGTGTGACTGCTGCCAAGCTGTTGCACTCTTGTAAGTAACATAATTGCCAAAACAAACCCTGCCATTGCCCAACGCCCGAGCAATGGTAACAAAAAGCAACTGCGAATCACGACGATGAGCAACAGAACTGGCAACAGCCACACCTGTCCACTTAAAGCCAGCCATGCCAAAACTAAACTGAACTGTATGCCAATGTACAGCATTTTGGCAGCAAATCTACCACTGGGTAATATGCCACCGATCAATGCAAACACAGCCAGCATGAACAGTTCGAGTGCCTTGTGCTGCCATAGTTGCGGCACTAACAGAGACTCTAGGGAAAGAGCTGCGATTGCACCTTGAGCAGTGCCGTAAGTCCTGCGGACAGGCTCCGCCAATGCGGTAGCGTCTCCCAAGGAGAAGGCGATGCTCGCAGACGGAACCGCCCAAAGAGCGATTGCGATTAATAGCAACCCCCATTCTAAGTAAAGCAAAAAGCGGACAGGATGGGATTGAGTGTTCAGCCAGTAATTCATAGCAGCAGCATAAAGAAAGTAACGTGCGACAACAATGCACAATGTTTCGGTCAGACTCGCAATTCTTTGGGTTCTACTTGGTATAGATAAAAGCGTGCGTACGCGTAAAAGCCGCTTGAGCGGCTTCTGTTAGAATGGCGAGGATGAAACGATCGCTGTTTACTCCCACAACAATACTGAAGGAAGCGATTCCGGATATGCTAACCTCAGGAGTTCATAACCGATCCCAGAGGTGCCTTGAAACAAACCAGGGTTGTAAATATCTCCGGAAAGTTCGGAAAACAGAGAAAAACTACCAACTTGTTTTGCCCTTGCTACAACCCGTGCTGCCTGTTTTTGCACAGTATTCCACAGATCCGGACGCGACAGCTTGCTAGCTCCTACTAATAGCACCTCCATTCTGCCAAAGTTACCGCAACACAGATGGTCGATGTTGTGTAAGCCAAATTGCTGAGTCGTGTTGATGGCGACTGCAATTTCTTGGCGAATTTCTGCTGTATCAAGTATAGGCAGACTTCCCAAACGGGCTAAACCAATGCCAGGAGCACCATGACACCAACTCGTCATAAACGATAGTTTACTCTTATTGAGGGAAAAATTTCGCACATCTGGCCAGTTGCCGTCAGTCGGTGAGAAGACGCTGCGTTCATAGGCGATCGCTTCTTCTGCTGCTTCCAGAAAAACGGGGTCTTGCGTAGTTTTGTACAATCGCAGTAAAGCGTAGGCAATGCCGGCTGCACCATGAGAAATTCCTGTTGCTAACTTGCCTTCTAGGGTTGCCCAAGCTCTAAATCCAGTCTCGCTCTTTGTGCGGTTATTTAGCAGGTGATAACCTAAGGCTTGGGCTTGATCGAGAATGGCTGGATTTGGCTTTGCTTGGTACAAAGGTAGTAACCCTAGTATTGTCCCTGCTGCGCCTGCTATTGTGTCAAAAGAGCGATCGTTCGCAATGCTTTCCTGAGTTATAAATGAGGCTGCAAGACTGGCAGTATCCAAAAGCTCCGGTTCATTCAGAAACTGACTGACCCGTACTAAGGTATAAACTATAGAACCTAATCCAGTACCTCCACCGATACCCATTCGCTTGATAATTCTAAGCTGAGAGTTCGGGTCTTTGTCCTGCAAGACTTTTTTCAGGTCGTGCAAGGCGCTCAGCGCTAAATCTCGAAATCCTGCGTCACCAGTTACTTTTGCCAACGCCGCTAAAAATAAGGCGACTCCGCAAACACCATCATACAAACCATCGCTCAAGGGCTGAAGTTGTATCCGCTCAGCCTTAGGCAGATACCCCATGCCAATCCAGGTAACGCTACCGTCAGCGGCGTAAATTGCTCGTTGTTGCAGTTCTTGAGCAATCTCTACTACCTCCTGCACCAGTTGTGCTGGTGTTAAGGGAGCGATTACATCCAAATTTAAACTAGCACTAACACGCTCAGTGGGTAGGCTACTAGTCATTCCACGAGCGACCCGCGAGTAAAAAGAACCCCGAATAATTGCAATCTGTTGAGCCAAATCTGTATCATTAAGCTGCTGTAGACAAGAAATCATCCGGTTATAGCTGGGTTTTCTGAAATATCCCTTAACAATTAGGTCTGAATTGAGTGTCAGAGCATCACTACTGGAGTCAGCAATGAAATAAGGAATATCCATTTGTTCCATTGCTTGTAGTTCCACCCCAAGTATTGACCAGATGGAGGGTTTCTCATCGGCTACCAAAAATGCCCGACTTAACACATCCAGTTCAATACTGCGGTCTATACCATGCTGTAGAAACTTCGGGTCGAGGGTTTTACCCAGAACATGAGAGTAGACTTGTGTATTGCGAAACAAAAACCGTACTCTTTGATGAGCCAGGACTGCTAAAGGACTACCAGTTGCCAAAAGCGCTTCTCGCCGTTGCGCCAGGAACTGATACATCTGCCGGAAACCATCTATGATTTCATTAACGTAATTATTGGGTAATAAGGTAATGCCATTAAGGAAAGGTGTATTGGCTTGGGATGGCATTATGCCAGGCTCATACCCCAGTGTCATGTTGTCAGTATTGATATTCTGCCACTTTGGTATGTGAAAAGGGGTTTCCTGCTCGCCAAATCCTCCCAAAGCACTAATGTCGTGCGCTGTTCCTCCATCTGCTCCAAATTCCCATCTCGGCAGGAGTCCAGTCCGCAGCACGGAATTTTGAAAAAATTGCTGACTCGCTAGCGATTGTGCTCCCACCTCCTCTATAGGGTTGACCTCGCGAGCACAAGGATGTACAAGGGTTTCCAGGTCTACCAGCACCGGATGTTCTCCGCAGGCGATCAGATTTTCATCATGGCAGTCATTCCCTTGCAGCACGTAGAGTAGACATAGAAGCATCCCGGCACGTTGGTAGTATCGCTGTGCGGCTGCTTCATCTTCACATGGCAAATGCTCCACGTACTCCATCCAGCCGTGGGTGGTGTAGTCAATAACTTTGACTAACTTGAACGGGTGTAGAGACGTTGGATACAACGTCTCTACAAAATGCTGATTACACCAAGCGAGTAACTGAAAATACGCGGCTTCCAAGGCTAACCCTCTAGGTTTGTATACCAGCTTCAATCCCGAGGCGAAGGTCAAAGCCATCACTGAGCGTCCTCGATTATGAGAGTCGGAGAAATTTCCTTGGATTTCAACAACCTGACCCGTCTCTTCTTGAAATGATTGCTGGATAGTTGGCAAGTCTAATGCTAATCGCTGAAGAAATTCCGCTTTTTCCTCCACCCAAAAATCCATTGCCGTCGCCACTAGCCGTGCTAGGACGCTGTACTTCTGGAAAAAATACAACAATCCTTTTGTTTTCAAATCTTTGACAAAGGTTTGGTATTGCACATTATAATACCTACCTTGCTGTTCCGGTAAGGAGATGGAAGCGGATTGTTTCACAGTTTTAAATCGTGAAAACTCAAGCTCTAAAGACCGAGCGCAAAGAGATGCTAACTTCAATAGCAGTTGACGTTCCAGACTGATGTGGACTGCTTCGGACAGCAATTGCCAACTGTCACTAACCTTAGCAATCAGCTTCTGCCGCGCCACTTGAATAAAGGGCAGATAAACTTCTTCAAAGGGAATTGGCTCTTTAGGATTCAGACAGCGGTATCCACGCGCATCCCCCATTTCCAAGTCTGCTTGCAGAACTTCCCTCAAAGTTTCTGCCCAAACGGGCGGTTGTTGTCCATTAGCGAGGCGGACAGCACCGAGAACCCTAACAATAGTGCCAGAATCCAAACCATCCCAGACGAGGCGTTTGGCTAACTTTTCTGGGTTGCCTTGTGCGACAACCTGACACCACGCTTTCAAGCGGGACATAATTAGCTTGTCGTTGTCTCCAGCCTCATCCAGAACAAAGCAATTGCCCAATCTTTCAGCAAGTGTACTGGCTTGCTCGACTATTTTGAGTAAATCTTGTTGTAAAACTTCCATGTATTTGCATCCTACTTTTAGTTGAGTTCAGAATGTTTTTTCTACTGATATTTAGATTTCTAGTTTAGAAGATGCAAATTCAGAATCACAATTCAATTTCTTTCGCTAATATTGAGAATTATTTAAACCGCTTTAAATTCTCTTGTATTTGACTACTATTTTTTTAGATTTTCTTCCTAAATTATTCAAATTGACGCTTTAGTTTATGTGTCGTTATTCTGGTTAGTGTCAAGGTTGAATTGACAGAAACAAACTAGAAAATAGGAGATAGAAAAATGCAAGACGAACTGAAGAAAGTCATCTCTGAGGCTATGAACACTAGCGCCAATTTCGAGCAGGAGCCAATCGAGCAGATTGCTGAAGGAGAATTGTCTGATGAAGCTCTGGAGGCAGTAGCAGGTGGTGTTTGTCGTGATTGGAGCAAAAGAACCCCCTGCATTTGGTTCACAACTAATGTTCGCAACGCTAACAACCTAGTGTAACCCTAAGTTCAGAATGCCAGTAACAGCACAATTGACAGAAACAAATTAGAAAATAGGAGACATGAAAATGCAAGACGAACTGAAGAAAGTCATCTCTGAGGCTATGAACACTAGCGCCAATTTCGAGCAGGAGCCAATCGAGCAGATTGCTGAAGGAGAATTGTCTGATGAAGCTCTGGAGGCAGTAGCAG
>JAHHIB010000167.1 GCA_019359075.1 Kalymmatonema hyalinum WJT4-NPBG1 | reverse complement strand
GTGGTGTTTGTCGTGATTGGAGCAAAAGAACCCCCTGCATTTGGTTCACAACTAATGTTCGCAACGCTAACAACCTAGTGTAACCCTAAGTTCAGAATGCCAGTGAAGCAGTAGATTTACTGTTCTAATCCAGTGAGCCTTGCTAGAAAATTCTTCTGGGCTTGCTGGGTTTTCTTGTATAATTAACGTTTAAGTCTCTCAGCCCATTCCTCCTAATTATTTCGATTTTCTTGCTAAAGAATTAAAATTGACAGTTTGGTTTTCGCATCGATATTCTAGCTTCCGTCATCCCAACTTACTAGTTACGAGACACAACAATGCAAGAATAACTGAAAAACGTTATCGCTTAGACCATGACCACCAGATCTGGACTCGAACAGCAGCAAATTGAGTAATCTGCTGAGGGAGTATTGTCTGAGGAAGCTCTCGAAGCAGCGACAGGTGGTGTTTGCATACAATTTATAATACCAATAAAGTGCCTCTTTCTGTCTAAAGTTCGTAACGCTAACCACCTGCTCTAACCCATAGAATTTTGACAAGGTCTTTAAACGCCATGAGAGATTTGAGACTCCTTCAAGGAATTGTTACGTCAGGGGTGATTGCGACGACTGCCGCACTTGGGAGCTTCGTTGCTAAGGTTCAGGCAGCTACCTTCACCCTGCCGATTGAAGCAGCAGCCAAAGCTACAGGAGTTGATGTTTTGCGCGATCGCTACGGTCTAGACGGCACCGGAATCACCATCGGTGTGATATCAAATAGCTTCGATACCTCCCCGATCAGCTTTGACAGTTCCGGAAGGGTGGATAACTATACCACGAACGTTGCCAACGGCTACCTGCCCCCGAATGTTCAGGTATTGAGGGACTATCCAGACCCAGATCCCACAATTACCGAAGATGACCCTACTGACGAGGGTCGCGCCATATCGCAGCTCATCCATGCTGTGGCTCCAGGAGCTAAGTTGGCGTTCTACACAGGTGCGGGCGGCGTGGATGTCGTCGGTCAGGGCATTCAGGCTCTAGGGGCTGCTGGGGCAAACATCATAGTGGATGATATCGGTTTGCTTCCCCAGGATACTCCTGATGCACCTTCAAACCTGCTAGATCTAGAGCCTCCAAACGGACCTATCAACCAAGCAATTAACACGGTATTCAATCAGGGGATTTCTTACTTCACTGCCGCAGGTAATAGTCCTCGCGAACCCCGAGTACCAATATATGGGCATTCAAATAACCCAAATGCGCTGACTGTCGGAGCAGTGTACTACGGGAATGCCCAATCTTACTCAAATCAATCGTTCGGTGTTGTTGTAGAGCAGGGGCAAGTGGAACCATTCTCTGCGGAAGGCAACCCAGGTTCCCTAAAACCTGATGTTGTGGCTCCAGACGCGCTGCCGATTTCCTTTAATTTGGGTGGAGGCTCTCGTCCTTATGATGATGACCCCCGCTTCTTTACCTTCTTCGGCACCTCGATATCGGCTCCGTATACAGCTGCAGTGGCAGCGCTGCTACAACAGGCAAACCCGAACGCAACGCCCACTGATATTTACAACGCTTTGAGAAATACGGCTGAAAGCCCTTTGCCAGGTTTTGATTCCAGATATGGCTATGGTTTGATTAGGGCAGATAGAGCTATTCTAGCGCTAGGTGTGCAACCCAAACCGACAACTATCCCCGAACCTTCCGCTGCCCCAGCTTTGCTGTGTGTTAGCGTTCTGATTGCTAGTCTACTCTTGAAACGGACTCAGCACAAGTCCAAAGCCATAACTCAGCCCAGTGATAGCCTTACCTTTGTTCACTCAGGACTTAAGCAGTTGCCCGAAGCCTCCTGAAGGCACGGCACTTAAACCAAGGCTACCGACAGCAGCCTACCCCTAAGTTGATAGGAAACTGGGGTGTGGGCTTTTTTTATAGCCATTTTCAATTGAGTGCAATACAAGCGTTTGTAGGGGCACAGCAATGCTGTGCCCCTACGTTGTGCTGTATGCAACACCACAACCGCTATATGTAGGCGCAGCTAACTTCTTGGGCATCCTTATCTCAGTTCTATGCAGTACTTGATTGAATGCGCTGCGCGTTACGCCAGACTTGAGGAGTCGTGCCAAAGCTGATGCGAAACTGGCGAAAGAAACACCCTACATATTGATAGCCCACTGCTTCAGCAATCTGCTCGACTGACTGGTTGGTTTCAACAAGCAACGAGCATGCCTTTGCCATCCGGCGCTGGACAATCCATTGATGCACCGTCTTTCCCGTCTGGCGTCGCATTAGATCGGTTAAGTAAGCTGGGGCGTAACCAACTACCCGGGCTACGTCACTTAAGTTTATTGAGGAGTGATAATTGGCTTCGATAAAGTCGAAAACTTCCTGCAACTGAGGGCTAGCAGGAGAGGATGACTGGGGCTGTGCCGATACAGAAGCAGAAGCAGCAGGAGGTGCTGTGACTTGTTGTGACTCAGCAGCGTACCACTCTTTGATGGCTGCTTGTTTTTCCAGTCGGGTGGCGATCGCTCCCAATAATTCCTCTGCCGTAGTAGGTTTGGTAAGATAGTCATCGGCTCCCAGCTTCATGCCAGTACGAACTTCAGCCGTGGTACTCTTGGCAGTAAGAAAAATGAAGGGAATCATCGCTGTTACCCTGTTTTGGCGTAACGAGCTAAGAACACCGTAACCATCTAGTTCTGGCATCACAATATCGCAAAGTATCAAGTCAGGGGCGTGTTCTTGTGCTTTTTCGACGCCGACAAGACCGTTTTCTGCACTAATGACATCGAACCCTTCCGCCTCCAAGCATTCTAGAAAGATATTTCGGTTTTCTGCCTCATTTTCAATTACTAAAACTTTTGTCATGTTTCCCTCAATCTTTAGTTATTCTTACTGATTGACATAATGGCAATGTGATTGTAAAAGTGGTACCAACGCCTACTTCACTCTCCACGAAAATTTGACCACCATGTATATCCACAAGCTTTTTGACAATTGCTAGCCCCAGCCCACTACCTGGTCTATCGCCAACATTCCCACCTCGATGAAATGGTTCAAACAAGAGTTGTTGGTCTGCTTTTGGAATACCAATTCCTTTATCTTTGATCTGGAAAATAACTTTTTCATCTTGGCAGGAAAGTACTAAATCAACCGTACTGCCCTTTGGAGAATACTTGAGCGCATTCGAGAGTAAATTCGTGAGAATTGGCTGCAGCAATTTTTTATCCATGCAAACTGCTTGACAATCACCTTGACTGACAAAGGTAACTGTATGCTGGTTGCTTTCGCTCAAATTTATTTGAGCCAATATGTCATGGCAGAATTGAATCAAATTAAGTGGTTTTGGCTCGAACTTTAGCTTTTTTGCTTGTGCTGTATCGATGATGAAAACTTCATCCATTAATTGATTGAGTTGTTCGACTGTTGTTTGAACCCGTTGGAGATACTGTAGTTTTTTCTCCTCACTCCAACTGTGACGATGACGTTTCAATAAGCTCGTGGAGAATGAAATCATGTTCAGCGAAGAGCGGAATTCATGACAAATCATGGAGACAAATCGCTCTTTTTGTTCACCTCGTTCTTCTTGTGCTACATTTTCGTCAATTTCTTTTTCTACTTGCAAACGGTTGGTGATGTCCCGAAAACTCCATAGTGTACCGATGATTTGTTCACCAAGCCGCAAAGGTTGACAGTATCGCTCGAAAATCCGACCATCTTTCAATTCCAGAGTATCGTAGTTCTCAACATCCGCTTGGCTATCTAGTTCCTGGATACGCCTGCAAAAGTTATCTGGATCTTTCAGTTGATTTTTATAAAAAGTCAGACATTGATTATGGTTGCGTGACTTAACGATGAATTCTGGAATTTGCCACATTTGGACAAATTTCTGATTAAAACTAACAATATGTCCCTTGGAGTTGACTGCAACAACACCTTCTGCAGTGGATTCTAGAGTTGCTTGAAGTAAAGAAAGAGACTTTTCCAGTTCAGCCTCCGCTTGCAGACGCGCAACTTTCTCGCGGTATAGTTGCTCCGACGCGTTACGTAATTTAGCAACAAGGTTTTGCGTTCTAGAGTCTAGAGCTTCATTACTCCTGTGTGAGGTTAATAAAGACAGCTTGCGGTTGTTGGTATCGCGAAGAAACATACAACTATACTCCCTACTGTTGTATTTCACATAGATAACGGTAATTTTTACTGGAAAGCTTTGACTTTCCTGAATTTTAAGTGCTTTTTGTACTCATATATACAATTAAGCTTCAGAGCTTACGCACCCTTGACGGCATTTCAGGGATTTCAGACGTTGCAAATCCCCCTAACCTCCCTCAAGAAGGCAGGCTTGGTGTAAGTCCTGTTTTTGATAGTTTTCTAGTGCTTTAATAAAACTTGTAGTCATTCCTGTTAGGAATAACCAACAAAACTGTATGCTGCATCAATGACTTTTTCTATAAAAGCATTTTTCTGAAATTGAAGAACTTGGTTTTTATAGAAAGGAGTTCTCAACCAGTTCATGAATCTCATTATAAAATTTCAACCAGGAAAAAATCTCTGAAAAACGTCTTGATTCTTACCGCAACGAATAGATAAACTTCCATTGACTAAAGTTCACCAGATAAGTAAATCTTCTTATAACTTTCGTCATGGTTTATCCTGACTCTCATCCCAAATTATAGAAGTCGCATAAATTGCAAGTTGTGCTCGGTTCTTCAAATTCAAGCGGTTAAATAGATTGGTAACGTAAGACTTCACCGTGCCTTCCGAAATAAAAAGCTGCTGAGCAATCTCGCGATTGGTAGCACCTGTGCCAATTAAGCGCAACACATCTCGCTCCCTAGCAGGTAACTCAGTCAGAACAGTTGGGGTAGATTCGCGATGCTTGGAGGTTGAACTGGAAGATTGAGTTATCAACTTTTCCATGAGTCCGGGGGCTAGCTGCGTATAACCACGATGGACAAACCGAATTGACTCTGCCAATTCTTCAGATGGCATATCTTTGAGCAAATAGCCCTTGGCACCAGCCTGTATCGACTCAGCAATGTATTCATCATCATCAAAGGTACTCAGAACAATGACTTTAACTTTTGGAAACCGCTGAGTGATAACCCGCGTAGCATGCTTGCCATCCATGACTGGCATCCGCATATCCATCAGTACCACATCTGGTTGCAGTGCCTCTACTTGCTGGATCGCAGCTTCTCCATTGTCAGCCGTACCTACAACTTGCAAATCTGGCTCTAAGCTCAGCATGACTTTGATACCGTTGCGGATAAGACTTTGGTCATCTACCAGTAACAAACGAATCATAAAAATGCACCTTCTTTGTAGGCAATAGCTCAAGGGATACGTTGTAAAAAGCGGACGGGATAGGGTTGGGGGTTCAACCAACTCATAGCAGTGAGTGACTATCGTAGTAAGCTTTATCTCTATTAATACTCTCAGTTGAGCTTCTGCACTACGAACAACCGCAATTTTCAGACCACAGGTATACCAATTCTCTTCATCCAATCAGTAGGGGTAATATGATGTTCGCAAAATTACCCATAATAAAACTTGTTTGTAGTAAGGACTTTAGTCCTTGCTTTGGTGGAAGAGGACTCTTGTCCTCACTACGAATGGACCCACGGTTATGTGAACTACCCAGCCTTGCTTATGCCTGACGGCACGCTGCGCGAACGGCTGAAGGCTGGGCTTCTGTACTCAATGGCGAGTACTGAAGAAGTGACTAGAGTGTAAAATTCATTTTGCCCAGGTACTTATGATCAGGACAAACTTTTGTTCCGGCTCCATAAATACATCCGCTGTTGAAATTCAACAGCCACCTGAGGATCGGGAATTTTTTTTGCTATCTTTTCTACCATTTCTAGTTCGCAAATTCCAGGTGAAGACTTGAGCGTTTCCTTGATGAGGAACGAGGCGAACGGTCCGACCAAATCTGTTAGTTGTTGCTTACATAGGCGCAGAAAACTCTCATCAATAATTTGGTAGCTCGATTCCGAGAGATGTCCCCCAGTGGTTTCCACTTGCCTGAGGGTTGAGCTAAACACAAGGGTTACCCGCTCCTCAAACTCAGTTTGTTGAGCGGGAGGGATGTGAGACAACAGCCGCGCAACGAGTTCTTTGCAGTTAAGCACCTGTTGCGTCACTTGTTGAAGTAGAGATGAGGCGAGCGGACCAATATAGTCCGCCAAAATTTGTTCCAACCATGACGATTGCTCGTAACAAAGAACCAAGCCTCCTGTTGATTGTGTGCCGGTCAAAGCCAAAATATCAGCAGCAATATTGTCTAGTGACTGCTTTTGCTGAAACGGCAGTTCAACCCTAAACTGACGGCTCTTTCTTGGTTCTGTTTCAACATGAAACTGACTGCTCAATGCTTGTCGAAATTCAGCAGCTACCTGAGGATCGGGAATTTTTGCTGCTATGTTTTCTACTAGTTCTTGTTGGGAAATTCCAGGCGAAGACTTGAGCGTTTCTTTCATCAGGAACGGAGCGAACGGTCCCACCAAATCCATCAGTTGTTGCTCGCATTGGCGCAGAAAGCTCTCATCAATAATTTGATAGCTTGAGTTCGATAAATAATGTTCCCTATTGGTTTCCAGTTGGCTGGGAGGAGAGTTTAACTTTGAGGATTGTTCGTTGTTAGGACGAACTAAGGCTGCTGTTGGTGGTGCAGCGGTCAAGACAGAGACATTATTATTATTATTATTATTATGGGCAACGTTATTATGAGCAACGTTATTATGAGCAACGTTATTATGAGCAACGTTATTATAAGCAACCTTGATTGGCGATTTCTCTAGTGTCGCTTCTTGCTGGATTGGCAGTTCAACCTTAATCTGACAGCCCTTTCCTGGCTCTGATTCGATGTGGAACTGACCGCTTAATGCTGCCACCCGTTCTGCCATCCCTTTAAGTCCGAATCCCTTTGGCAAGGCATTCCGTCTAAACCCCTTGCCATTGTCCGCGACTATAAGTTGCACCCCGCCAGGAATGGTTTTGATCTGAATTTTCACTGCTGTTGCTGCTGCGTGCTTGCAGATGTTGTTCAGGGCTTCTTGCACAATTCGGTAGACTGTGGTAGTAACCTCTTGAGGCAGAGCACCAGACAGGTTTATGCAGGTCGAGATTGATAAGCCAGTGACTTGCTGAATATCTTCTACTAGAGATTCAATCAATTGTTCTAGAGGCTTGTCGGCATTCTCGGTTGCTCGTAACAAACAAACAGACTGCCGTACTTCCTTGATAGCATTGCCACCAAGCCGTTGAGCCTGCGTCAGAAACGATTTAGCTGCTTCAGGGTCGAGCCTCCAAAGCTTGAGAGCAGTTTGCAACTGAATATTGAGCGCCGTTAGCGTTTGTCCCAGTGAATCATGCAAATCGCGAGCGATACGTTGGCGCTCTTTAGCTCTAGCGATGTCCTCAATTTGAACTGCACACTGGTGTAGTTGCTCATAGACTGATGAGAGTTCTTCCCAACCCATGCGATCGCTCCCTCGCAATTGAAACTGCGGTACCTACAATCATGCCATGCAGCAACTAGTAGTCTGTCAATTTTAGTTTAAAGGATTAATTTTTTCTATGTATTGCCTTTGCAAAAGGCTCAAAGAAATCTAGCCATCCCTGTTGAACTTCCATGCGACAGTCTACTAGCCTCAAACTTTTTATAGTGTATTAAGTTGTACTACCCTTCAACGACTCCCTATTCCGCAAAAATATCTGCCTAATATGATCTTTGTAAAACAACTTCTGAAAGTCAAAAGTCAAACAAAAGAAATATTTTGTAACTTTTGAATTTTGACTTTAAATTTGAATTGCTTCTTACTACTGAAGTTCAGCAAATTTAGTGAAGATATGTAAAGAGAACTAAGAATAATCTTGAACTCAAATTGGACACAAAGCTGATAAGTCACCCACTGCGGTAGTCTAGATAAAGTGAATTTATCTCTTGGCTTGACATATTTCTTTATGACATCAGTTATTTCCAGTCCTGCTCGCACAATTCGCATCGGTTCTCGCAAAAGTCAACTGGCTCTCGTTCAAACTTACTGGGTACAAGAACAACTCCAGAAAAGCTTTCCAGAGATGTCTTTTGAAGTCCACACCATGTCCACCCACGGCGACAAAATCCTCGATGTTGCCTTAGCTAAGATTGGCGACAAGGGATTATTTACCAAAGAACTCGAAGTGGGGATGCTCAACCAGGAGATTGACTTTGCCGTTCACTCCCTCAAGGATTTGCCGACTCGTTTACCAGAAGGGTTAGTCCTCGCAGCGATTACAGAACGGGAAAACCCAGCAGATGCGTTAGTGTTGCATGAAAAACACAAAGGTAAACAAATTGATACACTGCCAGAAGGCGCTGTGATCGGTACATCTTCCCTACGACGCTTAGCACAGTTGCGGCATCATTTCCCACACCTACAGTTTAAAGATGTGCGGGGAAATTTAAACACACGTATGTCCAAGCTGGATGCAGGGGAATACGATGCGCTGATTTTGGCAGTTGCTGGGTTGCAGCGATTGGGAATGGGCGATCGCGTCCACCAAATCTTACCAAAAGAAATCTCTCTCCATGCTGTTGGGCAAGGAGCTTTGGGGATAGAATGCCGTGGTGACGATGCCGAACTGCTATCGCTCCTCAAAGCTATTGAACATCCCGAAACACGCGATCGCTGTCTTGCTGAGCGTTCTTTTCTACGTGAGCTAGAGGGAGGTTGTCAAGTACCCATTGGTGTAAATACTGAAATTAATGGTGATAATTTGACCTTAACGGGCATAGTTGCGAGCGTCGATGGTCAAAAGCTTGCCAAAGATACAGTCACGGGTGCTGCTCAAGATGCTGAACAGCTAGGCAAAGAACTAGCACAAATCTTGCGGAAACAGGGAGCTCAGGAAATTTTGGATGAAATTTTCACCCAGATTCAACGGGGTTCCTGAGCTGTTCTGCAAACAGATGTGATTAGATAAGAATGAGATCTCTTGCAATCATTCGGTTTCTTTTAAATGAAACCACAGATGGACACAGATAAACACAGATGCTTTATCTGTGTGTCTTTGTGTTTATCTGTGGTTTTAAATGCTACAAAGACTTGGATTGTTGCAAGCCGTCTACTGATTTCTGTGGCACAGAATGTGAAAAGATGCAATTCGCGTCTTTTCTGTAAGTAGACTTCTAACCTAGGCAGAATCGAGGGACACACAGACTATCATGCGGATTTTATTTGTTGCAGCAGAAGCAGCTCCCGTTGCGAAAGTTGGTGGAATGGGTGATGTTGTCGGAGCACTACCCAAAATCTTGAGAAACATGGGGCATGATGTGCGGATATTCTTGCCTTACTACGGCTTCCTACCAGACAAAATGGAAATTCCCAAAGAACCGGTATGGAGGGGATATGCCATGTTCCAAGACTTTGCAGTTTACGAAGCCGTTCTGCCTGGTACTGATGTTCCCTTGTATTTATTTGGGCATCCAGCTTTTTTGCCCCGTCGCATTTACTCTGGAGAAGATGAAGAATGGCGGTTTACATTATTCGCCAACGGAGCAGCTGAGTTTTGCTGGAATTATTGGAAGCCGGAAATTGTCCACTGTCACGATTGGCACACAGGAATGATTCCCGTGTGGATGCATCAATCTCCTGATATCAGCAGTGTTTTTACAATACACAACCTGGCATATCAAGGACCGTGGCGCTGGTACTTAGAGAAAATTACTTGGTGTCCTTGGTATATGCAAGGACACAACACGATGGCAGCTGCGGTGCAGTTTGCAGACAAGGTGAATACAGTTTCCCCAACTTATGCCGAGCAAATCAAGACAGCTGCTTATGGTGAAACTTTAGAAGGTTTATTGTCTTTCATCAGCGGCAAGTTGTCGGGTATTATCAATGGCATCGATACAGAAGTTTACGACCCAGCCACCGATAAGTACATTACCCAAACCTTCACTACTGATAGTTTGGACAAACGCAAAGCTAACAAAATTGCTTTGCAAGAAGAAGTCGGGTTAGAAGTCAACTCCAATGCCTTTTTTATTGGTATTGTGACGCGGTTGGTGGAACAAAAAGGCATTGATTTGGTGTTGAATATTCTGGATCGCTTCTTGGCGTATACAGATGCCCAGTTTGTGCTGTTGGGGACAGGCGATCGCTACTACGAAAGCCAAATGTGGCAGATGGCATCGCGTTATCCTGGACGCATGGCAACTTACCTTCTATATAACGATGCCTTGGCTCGCCGGATTTATGCTGGTACCGATGCCTTCCTGATGCCCAGCCGTTTTGAACCTTGCGGTATCAGCCAAATGATGGCTTTGCGTTACGGTTCCGTGCCAATTGTCCGCCGTACTGGGGGATTAGTTGACACCGTATCCCACCATGATCCAATAAACCATGCAGGCACTGGTTATTGCTTTGACCGTTATGAACCACTGGATTTGTTCACCTGTATGATCCGGGCTTGGGAAGGTTTCCGTTACAAGGATTACTGGCAGGCAGTACAGCAACGTGGTATGAGTCAAGACTTCAGTTGGTATCAATCTGCCAAGCAGTACGTCAAGCTGTACAGGTCAATTTATGGCTTACCTGAGGAAGAAGAGCAACCGCCACAGCAACAGACGCAAGTCAGTGAACCAGTAGCAACTCACACTCCTGATGAGATTGAACAATTACCAGTCTAAATAAATTTGGCGTTGCTGAATCCTGCGATGATTCTTGTGGGGTAGGCATCTTGCCTGCCCAAAAAATTCAAGGTACGGGCTGTCCGGCCCATCCCACAAGAACACAAAATTCATCCTGCAAATATGCAACGCCATAAATTTAGTAGCGACTGTCTTGAAAGTCAAGCGATCGTCAGGGCAAACGCATCTAAATATTGACAAAGTGGTAAGTAGAGATGTGAAATAGTGGTACAGATATACTAAGTAGGGGGATAAAGGCAGCGATCGCG
>JAHHIB010000071.1 GCA_019359075.1 Kalymmatonema hyalinum WJT4-NPBG1 | reverse complement strand
TAAACTCCCTAGTTAACGATCGCACCCCGGCGGGCACTTCGTGCCATCGCATCCTTTTCTTCCTGGTTTTTCCAACTTCACATTATCTCTTTTTTGTCAATCACGATTACTTGACCGACGCCCTAGTTCCTCGAACACCTTTCCTAGCATTTCTGGATCTACTGCTACCTCTACATCTAAGGGTGTGCTTTCTGTAACCGTGAAAGCGAAGCGTTGAAATAGGTCATGAAGAATACTATCTATACAATCATCTGGAATAATAATTTTAGGATTTTGATCATCTTCACCCTGTTCAAAAAGACCGCCATTTAGGTAAGGAACAGTACCAATTAATTCTTTGAAAAAACCACCATTATTAATTCCTACAATGTCCGGTTCTTGAGGATTATTTAGCCCTGCAAAGAATAGATGAGAAAGCCTATCTCTATAAAAGTTTTTGTTGGATATGGCATCGTCATCCTGGTAAGCTTCCCACAAAGCTGATAGATAATCAGTTCTTTGTTGAAACTTCAGCCATCCTTTTTTCTGGATAAAAGTGACGAACATCAAACGGTTAAACAGCTTTTGAGTAAATAACCGCTTACTTTCATCACCTTCAATCCCTTGAATGAGTCCTTCAACTTTTTCAAAAGTTTTACGATACTCTCTGAAAAATTCTTGAGTGACAGCTTCAACATCAAATGCTTCGTCGTGGCGTGTTTGAATATCTAAGGGAGATGCATTTGAGCTTATTTGCTCCAAATCCAACAGACTTATCCTTTCTGTCGCTGTGCGTAATTGTTCGCCTTCTCCAACGGTAATACGGCGAAATAACTTTCTTTTTTGGGGCGAATTATCATACTTAACATTAAGGAAGTGCCACCGCGATTGTGATTTATTGGAAAAGACGAATAAAGCATACGGGTGGTCTTTTAGAAGATGATTAACAATATTTCTTTCCCCTTGCCTTGATAATTCTTCTGATTTCAAACGAGTATAAATAACATGGAAAGCATTGTTAGCTCCCCCTGAAGCTAATAACAAGGGGGAGCCTTTAACTTCATAAGCAACTGCATCAGTCAATTTCCGATGAGAAAGTTCTTGATTT
Organism: Kalymmatonema hyalinum WJT4-NPBG1; assembly: GCA_019359075.1. Lineage (GTDB taxonomy): Bacteria > Cyanobacteriota > Cyanobacteriia > Cyanobacteriales > Nostocaceae > Kalymmatonema > Kalymmatonema hyalinum. The sequence goes on along the minus strand of JAHHIB010000071.1, from coordinate 43,989 downwards.
ACTCGTTCGTAATTCAATTGCCTCCAAAATAATCTTTTAAGTACATCAAGACTTTTCAAATTTTGGAGTGAATTTAAGATTGACTGTTGTAGTTCTAATGCGAGCATATATTACAGATGCTATTCCAGAAGTGTGTTTTTCTTAACAACCGCGCAGCATAAGTTTGACCCCGAAGCTTAAACCTCGTAGCAGTTCTCAAAAATTGAAAGCATGACAACTTGGCACTAGCCAGATATAAATCTGCTGCGCTTAGAGGAATCAAAAAGTCTGCTAAACAGTTACGATGCCATCAGTTAACGGGGCAATAATAAATCGCTGATGAACCGTCAATCTCTAGCCTGATTTTGTACAGAAAAGCAGTAATTCTTAACTTGTTAATAGGGAATTTTTCACTACAAAACAATGCATATTCGTCGTTGTAGAGAAATGCATTTAAAAATATTAGAGATGAAATAAAGCAGTCTCGTGGTTCCTATAGGATTAACCAAGCATCTGCACGGTAGATGTCGTCTTGAGCGTTGATAAGTAAATAAGCGTTGCCTATGAACTGAGATGCGACCTTGTCCATTTTTCCTCAGTATAATATATTTACGTAAATTGTGCTGGTTTGTACAGAGGAGTAAAAGTAAATTTTAAACAATGGTTATTTATTTTAAACTGCTATACATAAGCAAAATCCTACTATTAACTGAATTAATCTGAAGTTTTAGCGAATCAGTAGTATATTTAATTACTAAAATCCATATCAGATTTAATTCATAAATGTAATATAGACCTCAGAAATTACACGGAGACTAGAGAAAAAGAAGCTTTAGCTTCTCTGGAAAATTCTGAAAGCCTTCATACATATGTTTTTGGTGTCAACTTTACAGGAATTGCAGACTATTGTCCTTGAGTTGCTTGTACCGATTTTTCAAATTAAACAAATGTGTGAAGCGCTCAAAAATGACCCACGTTTTATTGGTCAACCACGGCGGTTCTATACGAGTACAGGCTCCACCAACGCGTAGCGTGTCCGTATGCCCTGCGGGCACGCTACGCGAACAGGACTCAGCGCAGTACCCTTCAGGCGATCGCGACAGTCAATTACATTTACATCAATGTGTCAAGGCGGTCAAATAATTTGGCAATCGACACAAAACGAGCGCGGAGGGATTTGAACCCCCGACCCACAGGACCGGAACCTGTTGCTCTATCCACTGAGCCACGCGCCCTTAAAAAAGCAAACATCTAAGTCCGCTATCTTGATCCATTATAGCATAGCTTTGATTTGCCTGAGTGACTACCATTTGCGGTTGGTTAGATAAAATTGATACTAACGATTAAGCGATATTTATTGCCCTTAATATTGAAAACCGTAAAATTGCTAACTGCTTCAGCTTGAGGATAAACAGAAACCTCATCCCAAATCTAGTTAATTTGGTGCTTGGGCGCAACTGGCTATCTTGTACTGTTACAGATCTTATAGATAAATAGATATTTGATAGAATTATTTATGCATAAAATTTTCTAATCATTAATAAGATAGATCCAAAGGTGGGTGCAAAACAGATATTCTTTGTTGTGTAAAGTAGCAATTTTAATTCAAATGACGGAAAACCGCTTTCAACAAGAACCTAAAACCAACCGTCGTGGCAATAATGGCTTTCGTGGCTTTCTGCTAGGAATTCTGTTTACTTTACTACTAGTACTGGGTGCTGGTATTTGGCTATTGATCAAAACCCCACGATTGCAACAGCTTCTATTGCGACAAATCAATCCTAATGCTGCCACAAATTCACCTCCAGCTAACACAGCAGCGACACCTACTGCATCACCACTCGAAACTATCGATACCCAAACGACCGATACCCAAACGACCTCTACAGATACCTCACCATTACTACCACCACCTCAAACTCTCAACCTCCAAGTTAATCACGCCAATGGCACTGTGGCACGTTTAACTGGTATATCCTTTGCTGAGGATACTACTAAGATCAACCTTGCGGTGACCAATGGTCATAAAGACCCGATTAAGTTGAACAATAGTAAGGACATGGTACTGATAGATAACCTGGGTAATCAGTACAACTTGGTAGCACCACCAGACAACTCTCAAATTGAAATTCAACCTGGAACGACTCTCAAGGGGGAATTTGTTTTTTTGGGAAGAATGTCTCCATCAGCCACCTCATTTTCTTTAGCGACGAATAATATGTCTGGTAGCGACCAAAGTTACAGCACTTTGCCCAAGATTAGGGTTGCTGATATTCCTGTTCAAGGACCGTAGGCTTCGCTTGCGATGCTTATATAACGGTTCTTAATTGAGTGCAATACAACCTTGGATTGTGGGATGGGCTTCTAGCCATTGGTGTCAACTTAAGGTGAAAAGCAGTATAGAACAAGCTTTAAGAGATTGCCTCGTTCCCAGCCTGAGGCTGGGAATGCAGCCTTGGCAGGCTCTGCCTTGCTTAAGAGCGTTACTAGCCGCTTCAAGGGCATTTCCAGGTGGAACCTGGAAACGAGATTTTATAGCGCTTTGCAACCCTTGTAAGGTACACAAAGAAATAATGAACCACAGATGGACACAGATGGACACAGATAAATCTGTACTTCATTCAATTGAGTTGCGCTATAAAAGGGTTTTAGCTTAAGTTGACACCAATGGCATCCCTCCTGCCCGCCCTCGATCTGAACGGGCGTCTCGCCCGTTCCACAAGAGATTTTTGGATACTTTTTTATTTGGAAGTCCCTAAGGTATAGCTCCAAACATCATGAGTATTATTCCCAAAATATGTCTGAACCTCTCATAGGCACGATTTTTCTAATTTGTTCGCCAGATACTCTCAGCAAATTCCCGCTATGTCAGCATTAACTCAAATATGTTGCCTAACGAGGTTGTATGAGCATAGGCAGAGTGATTCTCTTTATTGCCTTGGTTATTCCTGGTTTGTTGGTGGCGGGGTCATCACTTTACTCGTTCAACACTGACTACGAAGCGCTAGGAAGAACCGAAAGGTATGTGGACAAGTTAACCAGGAATGGAAGAGTTAATAATAGACAACTGGATCTTGCCTATCATCGTAGTCTCAGTCATCGCATGAATGCATTTGCTAACGGGACTTGGGGCTTCATAGGTGCAACGATCGCCGCGATCGGCGTACATGGAATCGCAACGACTAAAGAGGAGACAATTCAAGACCAACGCAAGCCATCAAAATAATTCGTAATATGTCCTATGCCTGCGGCACGCCAAGGGCTAACGGACACGCTACGCGTATGCCTAGCGGCACGCTTGCGCATACGTAATTCGTAATTATTCCCCCTCTATTACGAGTTAGAAATTACGAGTTACGAATTCCCTTACCTCAGCTAAAGCGCGATCGCGATAACGTCCGTAACGTTCCTGTTTGTTTTTGATTTTCTCACCCAGTTCTGGGAAAATCCCAAAGTTAGGAGGCATTGGCTGGAAATGCTTGGGCGAAGCCGAACTGATAAACTCAAACAGCGCCCCCATCATCGTTGTATTTGAAATCGTCAACGGTTCTTTCCCCAAAGCTAGCCTTGCTGCATTCGTTCCCGCCAACCAACCACCTGCGGCGGCTGCGGTATAGCCTTCAGTCCCAATTAACTGTCCAGCAGCTAACAGCGTTGGACGCTCCTTAAATTGCAAACTAGGCAGCATAAGCTGAGGCGCGTTGATGAAGGTGTTGCGGTGCATCACCCCCAGCCGCACAAATTCCGCATTTTCCAAACCAGGAATCATCTGGAAGACTCGCTTTTGCTCACCCCAGCGCAGATTTGTTTGGAATCCTACCATATTCCAAAGTTGACCTGCTTTGTCTTCTTGCCGCAACTGTATCACGGCGTAGGGACGTTCCCCAGTCCGACTATCCGATAAACCCACTGGCTTAAGGGGACCGTAGCGCATGGTGTCTTCCCCTCGCTGTGCTTGTTCTTCAATTGGCAAACAGGCTTCAAAAAATTTCGCCGTTTCCCGTTCAAAATCTTTCAATTCCACCTGTTCGGCTGTACGTAGTTCTTGCCAAAACTGCAAGTACTGCTCTTTATTCATCGGGCAGTTGAGATAAGCAGCTTCACCTTTGTCGTAGCGCGATGCCATGAAAGCGATGTCGCGGTTAATCGATTCTCCCACGATAATAGGGCTTGCGGCATCGAAAAAGCTGAGGTATTCCATCCCAGTAAAGCGGCGTAAATCTTCTGCCAATTCCGGACTAGTTAATGGTCCAGTTGCCAAAACGACAATTCCCTCCGGAATAACACGCAGTTCTTCCCGCCGCAGTTCAATAAGGGGATGGCGAGAGAGAGTTTCCGTCAAGTCCTGGCTAAATCGTCCTCTATCTACTGCTAGCGCCCCGCCAGCAGGAACTGCGTGTTCATCAGCTTTTGAGATCACAACAGAACCGAGTTGACGCAATTCTTCATGCAATAGACCGGCAGCGCGATCGCTTGCCATTGCGCCAAAAGAATTACTACACACCAATTCCGCCAAATCTTCCGTATGATGCGCACCACTGTAGCGATTTGGGCGCATTTCCCAAAGAATAACCGGCACTCCAGCAGAAGCAATTTGCCACGCTGCTTCTGTCCCAGCGAGTCCACCTCCGATAACATGAATCGTTTGTTTTTCCATACTTTACTCAAACTTAGACAATTGGCTGGGAGTGCATATCTATATAATACTAACGAACCGCTCCAGGCACAGAGAACGCAGAAAGGCGCATATTAGGGCAGTCAGCTTATACTTATGGGTAATTTGGTAAAAACTGTTGATTGTGAATTATGATTAAGATCGGTAAACAGCGACAACGCTACTCGTTGCGAGGCAGCCAATATGGATGCCAATGAACTTTTAAGCCGATATGCAGCTGGGCAAAGAGACTTTAGGAACCTGAAGTTGATTGCGTTTAATCTCAAGAGTGCCAATTTGAGTGGTGCCGACTTTAGTGGTGCCGACTTGAGTGGTGCAAACCTGACTCAGGCAAATTTGAGTCGGGCAAATCTCACTGGTGCCATTTTGAAAGGGGCAAAATTAACTAAAATAAACTTGGCTCAAGCCAACCTCACTGAGGCAAATTTGACTGAAGTCGATCTAAGTGATGTGAATCTAAATCAGGCTTACCTGCATGGGGCAATCATGCCTGATGGAAAGAACCCCAGTTCTGTATCTAATCACCTCGAAGCCTTTAGACCTGTCCGAAAATGAGTCTGAAACCCTTATGCCGTTGGCTGTGAAATCTAATTTCTGGGGCGAGTCCCAAACCTCCGGACGCGCCCGTAAGACCATCACGGGATTTGGTTGGCGATCTCTTGGGAGATTCCGCGCCGTGGCATCGATGGATGAAACTCGAAGCCCCCACCAGTTAGAGGTATTCCGATTTGGTGGTGGGTACTTCACTAAGACTAGATGGTTAACCTAAGTCAGGCGGGCGGCTCCCTGGCTAACGTTTATCCAATATGGGTAAGTGGTTTGTCGATATCTTTTACAGTCCAGCCTGACAATGGACTGATTTTTTATTTTGAAAAGTCGCAATGTTAATGTATTGAGAAGGCACTAAATCCTTTCCTCAGCGATTGATAAATTCTCTGCCCTTTTCCTCTCCGTGGCGATACAGTGCCAATAACCCTTCTTCAGTCGCATCTGTAAAATTGACTCCAAATTCTTTAGGGTCTACATCTGGTTGAATGATGTGAATGGAAACTCCTTTGTAGCTCTCAGGAATTGCCTTTAACTGGAACATATCGTGATAGAGTGTGCCTGGTTCGTTGGCGATCGCCACTACTTCCTGATATCCTTGCTCAATCATCTTCATCGCCGGACACAAACAAGTGTAGGAAGCATCAATGTAAGGCTTTGTGCCTATCCAAGCAGGAATATCCCAACCGTGAAGCATCCGAGAAGATGCGTACGCCACTTCATCAAAGTTACTGGCATCAAGATGCAGTTCACCTCCTAGTTTTGTGCCAAATACAGCTAATTGCAAGTGTTCATCCGCCCAACTGCGGTCTTTTTTCCCTGCTGATACCAACAAGCGTCGCCCTAAGCGTCTTGCTTTTTCTCCTTGAGTTTCGCCAGCAGCTTCTGGAGTGATCACCGCACTGGTAGCAACGAAATATTCTGGTGTTTCTGGTTCAAACAGTTGTTTATTTGGACTGAAATGTGCAATTCCCCCAAGTACTATTTGACTCATTCCCACATTTGGTTGTTTGAGGACTTGTAAGCCTGCTAACCAGTAATCCACACCCAATTCTGTTGCTTTGCCAATGGCAGCCCAAGCTGTGGGAATAACTGAGGAAGACGCAGCAGCATAAGCATCAGCGCGAACTCCAGCAGCTTCCAAAGCACTTAACACGCCATGAGCAAAAGCACCTTTGAAACTCCCTGACGCACAGGCGATCGCCGGAGGCGGGGCTACGCCCATCGCGCTCTGGAGCGCTAATGACTTACCATTTCTTTTCAACATAGCTTTTTCTAGACATTACAAATTTAAAGGGAGGAGTGTTATGTCTGTCCCGTTTTGCTCTGGCTGTGAGTAACTACCAGAGTTAGCAGCAGGAATTTTGTTGAGCAAGCGCTCACAATGCTTATAAACGAATGGCACGCTTGTTAAACCTCACTCCATTCGTTCTGATCTCAGTTTCTACCATCATCTGCTTATGGTCGATACAGCTAAAGTTCTGGTAGGTTTTGCTGATGGCAGGTTCGACCTTAACAAGCGTGCCATTCATGCTTATTGGTTGATTGCCTGTAAGCTGTTTGCGTTACCCCGACTCATCTCGCGCTTACGTAGGTTCACTAAAGAAAGCGCGTACCTTCCTCTTGAATTGTTCAAAATCTTCTGCGCTTACATCCGTCTTCTGCCATGCTTCCCGTTGCATCAAGCGTCCACACCAATCATGTAGCTTGGGATAATCATTGAGATTTATACCCAACCTAGGTAATGAAGGCACAACTGTTCCCGCAACAATATCTGCTAGAGTTAGCTGTTCGCTACCAAAGTAAGGACTGTCTCCTAATACTTGTGTAAAAAACTCTAGTACTTTATCAATATGTTGCTTTGCCTGAGCAAATGTTGGAGATTCTTCGTTTTCATAAATAAGTGGGATAGTTTGAGGAAATAGTTCATTAGCCGTCACCATTTCCACCATTCGCACTGTTGCTAAAGCTTCAGGTTGAGTTGGAAGGAGCGTAGGTGTGGGGTACTTTGCTTCTAAATAGTCTAGAATTGCCAGGGACTCTACTATCCGAAAACCGTCATCTACCACAACTGGAACGTGATGAAAGGGATTGATTTCCAAAAACTCTGGCTGCAATTGGTCACCATCCAAGCTGAGTAAGACTGGTTCAAATGCAATGCCCTTTTCTAGCAAGGCGAGCCGCACACGACGAGCAACGGGCAACAGAGGTGCGTAGTAAAACTTGAGCATTAAGAGTCCTCCTTGTCGTTGAGAAAAAAGACCGAATGGTCTGTCAATAAACAAAAAAATTCCTGTTTCTTCCTATACAAGAGTTTTGAAACAGCCAAAGATGAGTACCAAGGTTCCAATTAATGAGCCAATTGCACCTACCATATTGCCTGCATAGACAACCTTATTTTGGCTTGGTCCCTCAATAGAAAGACCACGATGACCTACCCAAGCACCATAAGGCAAAGCGATACAAAATCCATATCCCGAAACCACAAATGACCAGACCAAAGTTAAGCCAAATATAGGGTCTAATTTCAAATTAGATAGAACAGCAGAGATTGCAATCATTGTGGTTCCACCCATTGCCAAACCAGAATGCGCCACACGCCATGCACGAACGGTATTTTCATCCTCTTTTCTATTGATGGCTACGCCATAAGGTATTCCTGTTAATAACCCGACAAGCACAACTATGGCTCCATGAAGAGTTAATTGAATAGCTAATGGATTCATTTTTTAATTCTCTTTCTTCAATTGTTTCTATCGCCATACAAACGCAGCACATAAGCTCCAGCAGGGGTTTCACGGAATTCATTAATCTCAGATGCCATTTTGGATGGCAACTCCTGCAAGTTACCACCGCTCATGGGGTGTTCTGACGGTAACACAGCAGGAGCAGCAAGTGCTGCAAAAGTAATGTCAGCAGCAGAACAGCTATCTCCAATCAGGTGGGTGCGTCCATCAGATAATAATTTACTCACTTGCTCAAAAATGCTCTTGATTTGTTCATATGCTTGTGCAGCAGACTCTGGGGTTATGTTGAAGCCTCGCCGAACCACTGAGCGCATCCAGGGAAAAACTACTGGAAATAATGCCCCCTCAATAAAAGGAACGCCCTGACACCAGCTACGTTGGATAAACTTGTAGTCATCGATCACATAAAAGTAACCCCAACGGCGTGACGCAGGTCCAAGCTGCTTGTCAAATAAATCTTCTAGTTCTTCTACTTGTTGGCGTAACTCAGGGTTAGTGGGGTATAACTTGGCGTTATCAGGAGCTATTTCGTCTAGGTATCGTAAGATATCACTTGAATCAGTGAAAGCACTTACTTCAGTTATCAGAACAGGAGCTGATTTTCCACCAACTTGACCAGTTGCAAATCGATGAAACGGTGGCATATGAGGTTCTTCAATGTAAGGAAGTTTCAGCTTTGTCAGCGCCCATCGTGCTTTTTCGCAGTAATGACTGATAGGAATTGTAATCAGACGCAAGGGTTTTTCCTGACTACTGAAAGAATGAGTCATATCAATTTTGGATTTTAGATTTTGGATTTTGGATTAGATATTGGTCAACAGTGTACAATCGTCAGCTTTTCGCTAACGGCTGCTTAGGAGTTTCCAGAGTGCCTAGGCAATCTCCCATTCAGTACTTCCCACGAAAATAGTTGCTCCACTTTCTAATTGAGTGTTTGCTGCAGCATCGACAATGGCGCAGGCGAAGTCTTCAACGCTAGGCAGAACACCTGCTTGTTTGCGGCGGGATTCAATGAAACCCGGGTTCTGGCGCTGCATGAGTTTAGGGGTAATAGTACCCTCAATCAAGTCACCACTGACTATCAGCAGTTTAATGCCTCTATTCGTCAGTTCAGGTATACGAGATCGCAGAGCCTCTTCGCCAGCTTTTTTGCTCTGTGCCACTGGCTCGTAAATGGGAGCAACTGGCTTGTGTCCATAGAAGTGAGCCAGATGGCTGGTGATGAAAATGATGCGTCCACCAGGTGGCATCAGTGGTAAGGATAGGTCAACGGCACGTACCTGGGCGGTAAGGTTGAGTTGCATAGCATAGTCCAAAGCCTTATCTTTTTCCAATCCACCACTCGCATTGAGGATGAGGAGGTCAAGGCGTGCAAACTGCTCCTCTACCAGCTTCATCATCTCTCTCATTTCGCTCTCACTCGTGATGTCAGCTTGAGCAAGGAGGGCTTGACGACCAGTGACACGTACTGCATCGGCGACTTCAAGAGCACGTGAACCCTTACTGCGGTAGTTAATCACTATGTCAGCACCACGTTCGGCTAAGATACGGGCGACGCTTGCGCCAATACCTCGTGATGCTCCCGTCACCAGCGCTACCTGACCACAAAAATCACTCATCGCTTTCCTCTTGTTGAACTATGATTTCTCAATATTTCTTTTTTCAGACCAAACGGTCTTTTTTTGGTTAAACGAAACTCAAGAAAGTTTACTTGGTTTAAATGCGTAATTGGCTTTCAATGTAATGAGCCAAATGATTGATTGCTCGTTCAATATGAATTGAGTTTCCATAAAGCTTGCTCATCATCATTGCCCCTTCCAGTGTTGCAATCAGGATAGTTGTAACTTCATCAGCATCAACTGTTGACCGAATTTCACCCTTTTCGATTCCTTTTTGGATAATTCGATAAAACAGCTTGCGCCAAGAGTTCATCGCCTGTTGAGCGCGTTCCCGCAAAGCAGGATGAGCATCATCACTCTCAATCGCAGTATTCAGCAGTGGACACCCCCCCTTAATAGGTGGATTATCAACGTAGCTACGAAATACACCCATGATTGCTTGCAGGCGATCAACTGCATGATGCTTGCTTCGGATTGCTGCTAAATAATGTTGTCTAAGTTGGGCGATCGCAAAGTCGAAAGCCTGTAACGCCAAATCATCTTTACTTTTGAAGTGATTGTAGATTCCTCCTTTCTGCAATCCTGTAACACGCATGATGTCTGAAATAGACGAGCCAGCATACCCCTGTTGATTAAACAGTTCGGCTGCTTGTTGGAGAATTTTTTCTTTTGTTTCTTCGCCTTTTGACATCTGCGCTTTTCCGACCAATTGGTCTGATTAAGCTTAACTGGATGTGTGGTTTTTAGTCAAGCTGTCGCGTTGCACATAGGCGGGAGTGAAATAAGAGGTTTTGTAGGATGTGGGGGCGGGTGTCCTCACCTCTTCGCGCGTCCTTCTTATTTTCACAGCAGGCGGTGCCTAGATTGTGGAAACTCAAGTTAACAACTTGTAGATAAGTTTGTAAACAACCGAAGCCAATACTGGGGCAGTATTGTAACGCTGCACCCCTAGGTGAGACTTCTATGCAGAAAATAACTGATTTATGTACTAATCTCAGCAATCCAGGAAAACCAGGTGCTTATACTTTCAGTAAAGTGGTCTATGCCGCACCAAACTTGGATTACAGCTCAAATCCGGATTTGAATCAATATTATGTGTACCACAACCCAACTGAGGGATTTGCTACGCGACGGATTGATATATCGAACATTGCTGAATTGGGCTTTGGTGTCGATTGGTCTTTTGATAGTACTCAGGTTCCCATTAACGGACACATCAGAATACCTGTGGGAGATGGACCTTTCCCATTGGTAGTTTTTGCCCACGGTAACCACGACCCCCTAGAAAACTCAACACCAGGATATATTTATTTGTGCGAACTGCTGGCATCTCATGGAATGATTGCCGCAACGATAGATGTTAACTTTCTTAACGGCGGTAATTTCGGCGAAAACGATGCACGAGCGATTGTCCATCTAGAACACCTTAAGCAATTCCGGCTATGGAATGCACAGGCTGGACATCCCTTAGAAGGCAAAGTCGATATGTCGCGGGTGATGATTGTCGGTCATTCCCGTGGGGGAGAAGCAGTAGGACACGCCAGTCTTTTTAACCCGATGCAAAGTGTGCAATTTGACCCCGAATTAGCACCTGTTCCACTTGATGGTTCTCTTGGTTTGGGACCCTATGGTTTTGACATTCGTGCAGCCGTTGCGATCGCCCCTACCGACGGTCAGTATGTGCCTGTAACCGGACCGACCAAAGTGCGGGACAACTACCTCATCATTCATGGTAGCCGCGATGGTGATGTCTTCACGTTTGAAGGCTATAAGACGTATGACAGGTCACATACAGTTGACCTCGCTAACCCTACACAACCAGCACGAGGATTCAAATCGCTGTTGTGGATTCATGGTGCAAATCATAATCACTTTAACAGTATTTGGCAGCAAGAATCTGCCAAAACAATTGAGCGTGAAGACCAGGAACAGATTGCTAAAGTTTACATTTCAGCCTTGGCGATGTCTGTACTCCAAGGCGAACAAGAGTTTTTGGAATTGTTAAGAAACCATGCGCTTGGCATTGAGGCTAGTTGGCTTCCAAACAATGTCAATCTGGTTTCACAATTTCAAGATTCTCATCGTTTGTTTGTGCAACATTTTGAGGAATCTCAAACCAGTCTCGTAGTCTCAAAGCCAGTTGTAGGTACAGTCGAAACTTCAGAAATCAACGCGAAGAAGTTATCGTTTGAAGGACAGCAACCGACAGATCATCTCTACCAGGAGACTCAAGGTCTACGGTTAAGATGGACTGGTGGTGGCGGTAGCTATCGCATCAAATTAGATCCCCAAACGCTAGATACTAAAGCGTTTAAATTCCTGGCATTGCGAGTTGGGCAGTCAACGGAACCCAATAATCAAATAGGAGAGGATCAGGACTTTACCATCGAGGTACACGACAAAGTCAAGGGAAGCTGTTTTCCTGCTAGTTCCATAAACAGGCTCATCTATCCAGATAAAGTTGCGTTGGGCTTTCCAAATGAAGGAGAGGAAGAAAGCACATTCTCTCGTACCGTCATGCAAACCCTCCGCATTCCCTTAGAGCGTCTTCAAGACGATGGTATTGACATTAACAATCTGACGGAAATTAAGGTGTCATTCAACATTGTTCCATCTGGAACTCTTTACGTCGATGAGTTACATCTCACTAATTGACAAAAGGAGCAATATATGGTCAACATTACATATCCGGAAGTGGCAAATCTCCAAGTCATTGCTACTGCGCCAAAACCAGCAGACTTGAGAAACATTGAGTTTATGGAAGCGGCGGAAAACACCACATTAGACAGAGTGACATACATTGTCAAAATTAACCTGAGCAATAAACCGCCAATCACATCACGAGGATTTAGCATCTACCTAGATGACTACCGCATCAGCAAGTATTCAGAATTTCCAGGAGGTATCTATTTTAAGGTCTACAATCCGCGCTTTTTTGAAGAACATGCTGGCAAAAAACTTCTGTTTTCAACAGCTGGCATGACTTTGCACGACTCAGGATATCAATTGCCTTCACGTGCTGAAAATACCAGAAATTCATTCGTGGTTGATAACCTCAATGCATTACCGACACAGGAAGAAGTCCTGAAGCAGTAAACTAAAACACATTTAGATTGCATATTTTCGGTTGTGTTCGGGTGTGGGGAAATTATTACCCTACGCCCGACCTTCGTGACCAGATATTGTTTGTTCCGGAGCAATAAATCCATTGGTGCAGGCGATCGCGTAGCGTGCCGCAGGCGTTCGCCATCCCATCCAACTTCGTAAGACACGGTAAAATTTTCTTTCCGGCTATGTTGTTGATTGTGCTGGGGATGTTTTTGACACTCTTCGGGCTAAAGCCACGAAGATTCTTTAGAAGAAAACTAAACGACCTAGTCTAGTTTTGAACCATATTCACCTTACGGCTTTCTGCATACAGCGCGGTGCCAATTGCGTCTACTCCCTCCGTCATTTCTGACATTGGGCATACCTGCACTTTACACCCTAGAAGTTTTACCCAGTTTAGGCGATCATACTGGAACCCCCTACTTCTATGTCGTTCTCTAGGTAATGTCGCTAACTTTGTGTATGCTTTGATTCACTCAATAATCGCCCCATTTTCTACCTCCAGAAGTAAAGAAGTGTTTACGAATCCGGTGTTAGGGGGTTTCAACCCACGGCAAACTAGGTCAATGTGTCTTAAGTTAGCTGTCACTATTGTAACACAAAAAGCAAAGCCGTCCTTCTAGGACGGGGTTTCAAACCCAGGAGTTTTCGATGAAAGTTTTCTTAGAAACACAAGAGTTGATTCTACGTCAGTTTACCGAACAAGACGCTGACAACCTATTTCTATTAGATAGTGACCCCGAGGTTATGCGCTTTATGAATGGGGGAAAGCCAACAGAATCCGAAGTCATCAAAAAACAAGGTTTGCCGAGACTTTTAGAATACTACCAGAAGTATAAAAACTTCGGTTTTTGGGCGACTATTGAAAAATCAAGCAATGAGTTTATCGGTTGGTTTCATTTCTATCCAGCAATTGAAAATAAATTTGCGGTTGAATTACAACTGGTAAATAATCATGAAATAGCCCTTGGTTATCGGTTGCGTAAATCTAGTTGGGGCAAAGGCTATGCAACTGAAGCCTCACAAGCATTAGTATCTAAGGGTTTTGCTGATTTAAACGTTCAACGAGTTGTCGCTTGGGCATTAACAGCAAACAAAGGATCCATCCGGGTGATGGAAAAAGCTGGTTTGAAGTTTGAAAAAGAGTTTGCCTTCACAGAAAGCCAACTGCCTAATTTGCAACCGTTAGAGCGAAAAGCAGTAAAATATGGTGTGAGTAAACACGAGTTTCAACTGTAATGGTTATGCATACGCTTGCAGAAAGTTGGTTGCACGAAGCAAAGACAGTTGAAGCATTGAACGGTTCGGCTTGCTACTTCCCCCTTGATAACGGACGCTACGAGGTTAAGCCTGGTTTTATTCCTTTCGGCTCATGCTTGGGTAATGGTAAGGCGGACAAGCAGGTATTTCAAATTGATGGTAACTTTGCTCACTATCGTCAAGTTAAGCTCATAAATCGTGCTGAACGGTTGAGCAAGTACTACCAAACCTGCAATTATTCTGATGGTGTAGCAAGTGCGTTGACGCGGAGCGGCTTGCCGTCAGGCATCGCCCGCCTAATTATTGATCGCCTCACCCAAGAACACCCCCACTACTTTCACATCGAACGGCTAGCCAGTGGCGACTTAGCATTTCACTGTCAGCTTACCGGAGAAATCCTCTACTTAGATGCAAACTACGAGTTACGGCAAGTCGAGACTCAGGGTAACCAAGTCTTTCCACCTTACGCGTCCACCCTCGATGCAATAGCTGCCCAGTTACAGGAAGACATAACAGTTATCTGTCGTTGTGCTGATGGTAGCAACTGGCTGAGTGCTGTTCATCTGTGCTACCCCAACCATTGGTCAGCCGAGGAGAAAGTTGGCAAAGATTTTACCACAATCCATGCACCTGTGGCAGGTATAGATAAAATTAATCGACGGGCGAGTGCAATTGTCAACACGATGATTGTGCGGGAACCAATGGTGCGCTTTGCCTGGGGTTTGAGTACCGATACTCGCCTAAACCATCACCCCGAAGCACCTGCAAATGTACCAATCAAGGAGTGGCATGGTAGACAGTTTGACCAGCAGAACCCCCGGCTGTTTCTTAGAATTGAACGCCAGGTCATTTGGGGATTGCCAGAATACGATGCAGCGCTATTCACTATCCGCACCTATTTTAGGGATTGTGCAGAGATAAAAAAAGACGCAGTATTGCGGTCTAAACTATCTGCTGCTATTCAGTCTATGACGCAGGACTCACTAGTTTATAAGGGGTTGACGGAAAGTAAAGACAGCATCCTTGCATGGCTAGAGGAAGTTTGAGGTATTAAAAGATGCGTTTCGTTAAACTTGGAGAAAATACAGAGGAGGAAGTCGTGTATGCCATTGAGTCGAATATGTTTGAGCATATGTCTTACTTCCCACTGCGTCTATCAACAATGAAAGTGATTGACGCACCTGATTTGCTACTGATTAACTCAGAGTTACCATCTGATACCTTCAACTTTGTGTGCCGCGCAAAATTTAAGGAATCAGACGTTGATTCTCGCATCAAGAGTGCGATCGCCTATTTCCAATCGCGACAACTGCCTATGGCATGGTGGATAAGTCCCAGTTCGCAACCCGATAACCTGGCTGAACGTTTAGCAGCACATGGGTTAAAACATACTGAAGAAGAGCTTGGCATGGCATTAGACTTAAACAAACTGCGGCAAAATGAGTCACTATCCACAGGCTTAATGATTCGCCGAGTCACGAATGCTGATGAACTTGACGATTATGCTGCTGTGATTGCTGCAAATTGGAGTCCACCAGATACTTCTGTGGTTAAGTTCTATCGACAAGCAGCAGAAATCGCATTCCGTCCTGAAAGTCCCATTCGCTTTTATATTGGCTATTTCAATGGTGAACCAGTAGCCACAAGTGAACTGTTTTTGGCTGCTGGTGTTGCTGGCATCTACAATGTAGCAACGCTGGAAAAATTTAGAAAATGTGGAATTGGAACTGCTATCACATTAGCTGCTCTTCAGGATGCCTACAGAGTGGGTTATCAGACTGCAACTTTGCAAGCATCAGAAGCTGGAAAAAATATTTATTCGCGTTTGGGTTTTAGGCAACACTGCAAATTTAATGTTTATCAGTAAATTAGTTTTATAACCTTGCCCATAATACTCGACAAAGGGCAACAGTCTCACCAAGACTGGCTCCCCAATCTATCGCAATGCTTGTGCATCCATTCCTTACGCGACTTGCGATCGCCCTTAGCGTGCGCTACGCATGCAATCGCCTTTACAACTGACAAGTCAGCGATCGCCTCATTCGCCAGTATTTCAGGGAGGAACTAATGCAAGAGTCACCAATTTATCAAGAAATACTAGAAAAAGGTGCGAAGCAAGGAAAGCTACAAACCTTAACCCGCCAACTTTCACGGCGATTTGGCACAATTTCTTCTGAATTACAGCAACAGCTTCAAGCACTGTCGATTAACCAGCTAGATGATTTAAGCGATGCACTGTTTGACTTTTCGGAAATATCCGACTTGGCAGTTTGGTTGCAAAACCAGCAGTAACTCAAACTATTTACACTATGAAATAATAATCGCTGGTATGAGGATAATGTGCCAAAAGCAGATACGTTGTATGACGAACACTTAGAGGAATTAAAAACAGAAGGATTCCGATGAAGACGAAGCCATTTAAAGAACTTCGCATTCATAATGACTCTTGAACAACAGGCAGAAAGTGAGATGCAAGCAAACCTTGCATTGCTCAAATTGACACTTTCTGAGCTTAGAGAATCCCTTGGACATACTCAAAGCGATGTTGCGAAGAATATGGGAGTGGTACAATCAGCACTTTCAAAAATTGAGCATCAGGAAGATGTTCAGATATCCACACTCTCGCGATACATTAAATCTCTTGGGGGAAGTCTGACAATCATTGCTCGTTTTCCTGATCAAGAGGTTGTAATTTCTCAGTTTGATTGACATCCTCACCCCCACTAAGCTAAATACCTTAAACACCAAAATCAATGGGTGAACTACTGAAATGAGAAAGCAATCTGCCTGTTTGCTTACGGAAAACACTAAAATGAATGCGTGAACGACTGAAATGAGAAAGCATTTAGGCAAACCGAGAAAGCAATCTGCCATTTTGCTGATTGAACTCGACGCTTCGAGAGTTGGAAGTTGATCGCACAACTATCTTAATAGATGAGTAATCAGGGATTTGCTTCTAATTTATAATCAAAACAATGCCTTCAGGAGATTGGCTCAATGACATATATCTCCCCAAAAACCCTCACCGTTGAAGATTTTCTCTCCCAATACCGAGATAATCCCCGCTATGAGCTGGCAGACGGAGAACTAATTGATATGGAACCCACTGGCCGGCACGAAACGGTGAGTGGAAAACTTGCAACCCAAATTGGTATCTACCTTGTTACAGAACAACTCCCGTGGTTTATTCCTCGCACTTGTTTAATTTACCCCTTCGCAGATGCTGCTACAGTTCGTCGTCCGGATATCGTAGTTCTCGATGAAACCGTTCTCGACCGTGAACCCCTTTGGGAGCGAGAACCCGTAATTACGTTGGGGCGATCGATTAAACTGGTGGTTGAAGTCGTTAGCACTAACTGGGAAACTGACTATGCTCGCAAGGTTGAAGAATACGCGCTCTTAGGCATCCCTGAATATTGGATTGTAGATTATCGAGGATTGGGTGGTGTGGCATTTATTGGTAAACCCAAACAACCTACTTTCACTGTTTGTCAACTGGTTGAAGACACCTATACTCAACAACAATACCGACTAAACCAATCAATTAATTCGCCGCTTTTGCCTGGTCTCCATCTTCACCTAAATGATATCCTTCCTCGTTAAGTGTTGCTTTCTTGAGATGGTAGGCAAGTGCAGAAGAAAATTGAGAAGCGATTGCGCTCTTGCGCACTGCCTTTTGGGCAATCGCATGAAGCGAGGGTATGAATATTCGGGGTGCGTAGGCGTAGCCCGTCGTAGACATCGCCTGCTTTAACCCTATCACCAGAAGTGCGATCTGCACCAAAGCAGCAGCGCACTCGTGCAAAGCACCCCCTTCGGGTACGCGATCGCCATGCAGGGCGGCTCCAGAGGAGCATCGCCTTTACAAGAGTATGATTATTTGGGGCGCGTAGACGCTGCATCGGCGAGTCAAGAGGCATCACTTGCCTTAACCCTCGCTTAAACTGGTGGTGGAAGTCGTTAGCACCAACTGGGAAACTGACGGGAGCAAAGCATTGTTGAGGAATATCGGCTTAAATAAGTTGGGCAGACAGTTTTTGTATTTGGGAAAATAAGCTAACTTGAGAAAAGTCTGTATATGAAATGCTTCCAAAGCTTGGAGATTTTTAGAATGAAATGGACACTTGAAGAAGCCCAAAAACAGCTACTCACAGTAATTAATGCGACTAGTCTTGAACCTCAGCTAATCTATACCGAAGAGGAATTAGTAGCTGCAATTGTAGACCCTGAACTTTTCAGTGAATTTTTAAACTGGCGACAAAAAGCTGCGAAAACATCTCTAGCTCAAGTCTTTAAAGAACTTCAGCAGTTATGTACCGAAGAAAATTATAGCTTAGAGATACCACTACGAAGCGATCGCGACAATCCTTTTACTGAAGACGAGGATGAATAATCTTTGTGATACTAATATTATCAGTGAGTTAACTCGACCGATTCCAAATCCAGGGGTGATAGCATGGAGCGGTACTGTAACATCTATTAACTTAAGTGTTATTACAATTGAGGAAATTTATTATGGTTTAACAGCGAAGCCTAATGCGAGAATTCAAAACTGGTTTGAAAACTTTCTGACAACTCACTGTCAAATTTTCCCTATCACTTCAGAAATTGCAAAGTGTTCGGGTGAATTGAGAGGCTTTTTGAGGACTCAAGGTAAACCGCGAGCGCAAGCTGATATACTTATCGCCGCAACAGCTAAAATACATTCCTTGACCCTTGTTACTAGAAATATTAAGGATTTTGAGGGTTGTGGTATATCCACATTGAATCCATTTAGTTGAATATTTTTCCATTTGACACAATTGCCAAGAGTGCGTAAACGCAAAGCGGCAAGTTAAGAGACATCGCCTGCTTTAACCCTATCACCAAGAGTGCAATGGCACAAAGTGACCGCCTTTCCTGCGGAACGCTACGCGTTGGCGCAGCCTGTCCGCAGGACTTACGGCGATCGCGTAGCGGGCGCTTTACAATCAAATTTCCGTGGTTTATGAATCTCTATGTGAATCTACATTGCCGTTGTGCTCTATTTACTATTACTCATACTTACTTTTTTAAAAGTTTTCATAGAAGAAATATACAACTGTAGGGATAACTATTCCGGAAAAATATATTCAGTAAATTAAAAAACATCTGATTAGTATGATCGCACTCCTCGCAGGTGTACAAATCCAAACAAAAGAGATAACCCGTTAAACTCACCGCCGCAAAGATTTGCAGAATAAAGGGGACTATAAGAACGGTTCGCAGAGATAGCTTGCTAGGAACATCGGTAAAGTTTTTAAGAGATTCAATCAATATAAAAAGCATAGTGAGTTATTTTGCTATCGCTTAGTCTACCGAGTAGATGTGAATTGACTTATATCTTGCACCTCTCTGAAGAAACCCTGAATACACGAATAAAAGTGTAAGAAAGTAACACCAGAAGCAAGAATGAGCTTACGCAATAACAAGTCATATGTATAACTATAAAAATGTTGAGAATACGGTAATGAACCTCACTACAGGCGATCGTTAAATAGGAGAAGTGCCTGGATTTGCACTCATGAGCGAAAATATGAGAGAAAAGGGCGTGAAATGCATATAAATTAAGCAAGAACAATGGTTTCAATTCTTAGGCGCGGGACAAGGGCTAGTTTACACTCTCCTGTCGTTGATGCCTTCTACATACCAACAACAAAACCTAGAAGCGATGTTGGGGTTATTTTTGCAGGCGCAAGGATATCCGCTACCTGAGCATAGTAAAAGTAAGTCAGCCAGTGCCCTGAGCCGATTTCTCAACATTTATAATTGGTCAACCAGAAAAATAATCCGCACAACTCGCCAGCAGATACTCAAACAGATATTGTCTGAGTGCCCCAAGGGACGTAAACCATTTTTACAAGTCATCATTGAGCTGACAACTCTGGAAAAATTTGGGAAATTTAAGGGATTCAAGCATTTAATCAGTGTGTACAACGGCAAACGAGGATTACATCTGGTGGTGCTTTACTTGGTTGTAGGTCAGTGGCGTGTACCGTGGAGTTTCCGTGTCTGGCGAGGAAAAGGTACCGACTCACCTGCACGGTTGGGGTTAAAACTGGTCAAATGTTTACCCAAAGCATTAACCAAACATTTCAAGATGATGATTTTGGCAGATACTGCATTTGGTAGCATTGAGTTTCTTCACGGGATACGCAAGCTTAAATATCACGCAATTGTTGGTGTTCGCTTTGACCGTAAATTAGTTGATGGGCGTATCTTACGACGTTTACATAAACCAGGACAGCAAGTACAGTTAGTGGGTTTAAAGTTTCCTGTCACCGTATCTTGGTACTACCTCAAACGTGATTGCGGCAAGGCGGAAAAACGTTTCATTGTGTCTACTAGACCCCTCAAAGCAAGCACGATTAATTGGTGGGGTAAACGCCGTTGGCAGATTGAGGGTTGGTTTAAGACTGCAAAGCATCGGTTTGGGTTACACCGCTTTGGTCAAGGAACACTTTTGGGCGTTTATCGCTGGTTAGTACTTTCGCTAATTGCTTATATTTTGGCGCATTGGGCTTATTTATCGCTTGCCACTACAGATCTACCTGATTGGGGAGAAGCTGCACAAATCGCATTTCAAACCTTCTTTCCAGAATTGCTTCTGTGTTGTTTTTTACTAGACATTGAACGAATGCGTCCTCTTGCACTTAGTTATGGAATTGACATTCAACTGAACAGGTGCAAGATATAAGTAAAGGAAAAACTCGCGCATTGTCCTGACTGTGCGAGCGCACGGAGCGCACTGCAAAGGCGATAACGCAGAGCGCCCGCTGAGTCCTCCGAACACGCACTCGCGTTCGCGATTGCGCGGAGCGCACTGCCCAAAGGGCGATCGCCGATACCAGAAATTCCCAAGTTCTACTATTCTTAATAGGTGTAAGCATAATCTACTTATGCACTTCTGGAAGAAAAATGAAAAAAACGAACGGACTTAAGCTATCACCTTTCAACTGAAGTTGAAGGCCAGGCGAGGTGCAAGAACTGAGCTAACGCATTGTCATATAACGTGGTGCGTGATAGCAAAGCCTAACGCACTAGTACTTACTAAATTGAGAAGAAGGAGTAGGAAAAATATGCAGAGATTACATGAGACTCATGCCTTGCAGTACGAACTTTTTAATCAAAAGTCGCTTCTTGAAATGGCTCTTTTAGTTGCTGAGGCATTCATTCACTCTGAACCAATGACAATCAACCAAGGTTTTTCTGTTGATGAGTTTGCCAATTATATCAGACTTTTAGGAGCTTGGGCAGAACAAGAAAAATTAACTGTAATCGCTAGGGATAAGCAAACCAATGAACTTGTTGGTGCGCTGATAGCTGGTGATTTCGCCTCAGCTTCTCCTTTAGAAATTGACAATATCAGCGATAAGTTTAAACCTATCATGGAGCTTCTTGAAAAATTAGAAGTACAGTACAAGCAGGATAAAAACATACGTACTGGCGAATACCTACATCTGTATATGCTTGCAGTAGCACCGCAGCGAAGAGGAGAGAAGATAGCACAAAACTTGATTCAGACTTGTTTAGGATATGGAATGAAAAAAGGTTATCGGACGGCTTTGACTGAGGCAACTCATTCAATATCACAACACATTTTTGGAAAATTAGGTTTTGTTGCTCGCCATGAGATGCTGTACAAGCAGTTTACCTATCAGGGGCAGCAAGTTTTGAAGTCTATTGAAGGACACACAGGTACTATCTTCATGGACAAAGCCTTGGTTTAGAGAAAGTGTAGTTTAATAGATTTGAGGTGATTTCTCTTGGGAATATCATTCGATGCCTATGCAGTCTGTCAGCACCCAACCTTCTTCGTTAAACTTAAAAGCCGAATGGGACGGCATTACTGTTGAGTATGGTTGCTTAAATGCGATCGGTCAATTTGATTTTGCCATGCCCAAGCACGCCATCAGCGTTGCCTTTACACCTCACGATCGCGTCACTTGGTCGGTTGATGGAGGTACGACGCAAACAACTGCTTTGCCAGCAGGAAGTGTATTCATATACTCATCCCGTGATTTTGTTTGGCATCAGCGAGAGCGTGAGAGTGAATACATTAACATGATGCTCGATCCCCAAGTTCTCAACCAAGTAGCATCGGAAAACGGTTTGTCTACTCCCGTAAAAATTGAACACCGCGTTATTTTTCCTGACCCTACCATTCTGCATATAGCGCAATTGTTCAAGTCAGAAGTCAACAGCGGTGGCTTAGCTGGGAAACTCTACACCGAGTCTCTCAGGAATTTGTTAGCTGTTCATTTGCTGCGAAACTACACTGGGGCAGTAGAAAAGCCTACGTTGGATGACTCACCACTAGACGCCCTCAAACTAAATCAAGTTAAAGATTTTATTGAAGAACGACTGGCGGAAGATTTAAGCATTGCTGACATGGCTGCTGTTGTGCATATGAGTCAGTTTCACTTTGCCCGTGCTTTCAAAACTGCCACAGGTCAATCTCCCCATCGCTATCTCACCCAACGGCGGATGGAACAAGCAAAGGTACTGCTGTTTGTGACACGGCTTTCTGTTGCTGAAGTCGCTTATCGAGTAGGTTTTTACAACACAAGCCACTTCACCGCACAGTTCCGCAAAGCGACTGGGACAACACCAAAAGCTTACCGGGACAGTTATTGTTGACGTACTCACCGGGCTAAAGCCTCGGTGATTCTTAAAAGGATGTTACGAAGCTTAGCTATTGCCGTGCTTCTACACTTTTATTCCTGTTTCTTAGATTCTTGACTAGAGCACTAAATTGTCTTAGTAATCCCCGTTAGACCATCTCAACAGGCAATTTAATTTTACATCCACGACGCGTCCCACCGCAGATGATTAGGAACAGTCAAAAAGACGCTGAAAATGCTGGTGGAACAGTTCTCATGTTTTCGACTCGTAAAACTGCACTATCTCAAACTTGTCTGTGCGGAAATAAACAGAAAAAATCACTGTCGCAACGTGTTCATCATTGCTCAATTTGTGGGTTAAAGATGCAACGTGATATTCTATCTGCTTATCTGAGTCGTTACGTCGATCCAAAAACAGAAACTCTGTCAATCCAACTAGCCAGAGATGGTTGGTTAGGGATGGAACAATCCTTGCTGGACGGTTGGCGGAATGGGTCAAATCAATCTGCGAGAACTGCGGCTAGTCCAAAGTCTCCTACTCAAAGTGGGATAGAGCGGATGTCCAGCAATCCAATAGCTTGTAAGGAGTCGGAACCTGTAAGGGTAAACGAAACTTACGCAGTAAGTTGGAACCCCCTGCATTCATGTATGGGGTAGTTCAGTCTTGCTTCTTATCCGCCAATTGCTCTGCTATCCGCCGACTTGCAAGCGCTTCCACTTCACGCAGTTGCTCAATTGTAAGATTTTCAAGAACATTTTCTGCACAAGCGATCGCTTCCGGAGAAACCCCTTATCAATACCAGCGATCGCTTCTAGAGAAATCTCTTGTCAATACCAGCGATCGCTTCTAGAGAAATCTCTTGTCAATACCAGCGATCGCTTCTAGAGAAATCTCTTGTCAATACCAGCGATC
This sequence comes from Kalymmatonema hyalinum WJT4-NPBG1, assembly GCA_019359075.1. GTDB lineage: Bacteria > Cyanobacteriota > Cyanobacteriia > Cyanobacteriales > Nostocaceae > Kalymmatonema > Kalymmatonema hyalinum. The sequence continues at coordinate 20,500 of JAHHIB010000071.1, read as the reverse complement.
GCTTCTAGAGAAACCGCTTGTCAATACCAGCGATCGCTTCTAGAGAAATCTCTTGTCAATACCAGCGATTGCCTCTTCCAGGTGCGCTTTGCGCAATCGCATCTTAACCTTCCTTTTTCTCCAGAAGTGCATTTTTTGTCCATCTGGGTATGAACAGCAGGGCAAATGTTAGCCTAGATGATATCGATTCCGATTTTTTTGCATCACGCATTCTTATGCACCCGAACGTAAAGAAGTAAGCATTATGGCGCAATGTTGACCAATTATCTCCCAACACAAGTTAATCAACTAACAGACGCTAAAGCTCGCGCTTTCGTTCAAAATATTGAGAGAATTGCCCTAGCCACCACCCTTAGTCAACAACCAATTCTCACAACCTATATCCACAAAGGTAGGGGAAGAACACCAATTCTGCTGCTGCACGGCTTCGACAGTTCCATCCTAGAGTTCCGTCTTCTGTTGCCATTACTTGCGACTCAAAATGAAACATGGGCAGTAGATTTGTTAGGTTTTGGCTTTACAGAAAGGCAAAAAGAAATAAACTACAGCCCAACTGCAATCAAAATTCACCTTTACGAGTTTTGGAAAACTTTAATCAACCAACCGATCATACTAGTAGGTGCGTCCATGGGAGGCGCAACTGCAATTGACTTTACTCTGACTTATCCATTAGCTGTGAAATCGCTAGTACTGATTAATAGTTTGGGTTACACTTGCGCCCCCGCCTTTAGTAAATACTTGTTTCCTCCTTTTGACTTCTTTGCTGTAGAATACCTACGTCAACGCCTGCGAGTTGCCTTAAATTTTGGCAGTATTTTAGCTAATTTAGATGCGAATATGCTTTTGGCTATTCAATGCGCGATGCTACACCAAGAAATGCCGCTTTGGCATGATGCCATGATTTGTTATGTTAAAACTGGTGGTTATAACGACTTGGCGAATAGAATCCCCCAAATTGACAAACGAACGCTGATTTTATGGGGAGAAGCTGATGATATGCTCCCATCTGAAGATGCAGAAAAATTTCATCAAAATATTGCCAATTCTCAACTAATAAAGCTCAAGAATTGCGGTCATGCCCCCCAAGTTGAACAGCCTGAAATCACAGCCCAATATATTTTGCAGTTTTTGAATAACTGTAGTTTAGACTAGTGGTCTGTCTCATTAATTTTGATATGTCGTAGGAGTCAGATCCCCGACTTCTTTAAGAAGTCGGGGATCTTGTAACCCATTAGAATTAATGCGATGAACCACTCTTTGTCTGTCTCATTAGTTTTGAGGGATTCGTAGTGAGCGCTCTTTGCGCTCTCGGAGTTTAGGACGCGCATTCCTTACTACGAACTTATACAACCATACAGCAATACCAACAAAGATTTTTCAATGTGGCTAAAATTTGGCGTAGATGAAGATGGGACACTGGTAAGTATCTCAGATGTTACCAAGGGAAAAACCTCACTTAAGTGTCCTTATTGCGATTGCAGGCTGACTGCCAAAAAAGGCAAGATAAAAGAACATCATTTTGCCCATGCTGAAGAAACCTGCCGTCCGGTATCAACTGGTGATTTTCCAGTTCTACCACTCTATGACAACTTCAACATTCATTTATCAGGGAAGGATTTAAAGCAATTGAAACTACTCTGGCAAGAGTATGGCTCCAAAAATTACTTTATAAGTTCTGACCTAGTTCCTTCTGATTTAATTCGAGCAGGATTATTACAAAAAAATGTTTTGACTTTCCCACCTCAATATGAATTCACCAATCTGGGTAAAATCCCTGTTGGAGCACTTTCGTTAATGCTATTTAACGAAGTACAAGAACCATTATTACTCAAAAAATTACTCAAGTTAGAGTTAGCCGTAGAACACGCCAAACATAAGAATGCTCCTGATTTGGACTACAGATTGACAGATTTTAAACTGTATTGCGCTCAACTCAAACGAATCCTATCCTGCACCCTGTATTTTTTAGAGATTCAAACAAACAAAGGGATTTTGTACAAAATTGGAGTCACCCAGCGATCTATTGAAAAGCGAGTAGCAGAAGTAGAAATGGATTTACTTGAGCATTACCAAAGCGTTGATATCAAAGTGCTAGGAACTTGGGAACATCGAGGAAATGTAGAACTGTATTTCAAGTACCGCTATCACGATTTCAATCATAAAATTGGAAGTTTGACAGAATACTACAAATTCAATACTGAAAATGCCAAAAATGTGCTGAATGACCTACACCAAATGAAGCCCAAAGTTCTCTCCCAAAATGAAAGGGATATTCTTGAGGAGCCTACTACAGCACGGCAGAAATAAAGCTATTATTCAAACAGTGAACAGTTATCAAGTACCCGCAGTATCAAGTACCCGCAGTATCAATTACCAGTTATCAGTTACTAGTCCTCAGCTTTTTGTTCACTGTTCACTGCTTACTGTTCACTGTTTACTGTTAAGCAGCTTTATGGCGGTGTCGGCGCAGTCCAAATCCAACCCCAATCATACCCATGCCAATAAGCGCAGCCGTGTTGGTTGGTTCCGGAACTTTTTGAGTAAAGGGGACTTGAATCGTGCCGCTTACTCTCACAGTACCTGCTGCGCTTTGTACATTTTACCCGAAACCTGTAAGCGTGAGAGCGAAAGCGAATAGCCTAGCAGTGGATGAGCGAAGCATAATTCACCTGATTTTCCACAGAAAATACTGAGTCTTTCCAGTAAAATACACCAAAATGGCATTTTTTTCACTGCCCAAATCGTTGCCCAAACAAGTGCTAGCATTGTTGAGGCCAAAGATTGCCGTCACGCTTCATGGAGATGTTTGCCGCTTGCGTTGTTGTCCCATAGCTTGAGAGCAACATTCCTGAGATAACGTGCAGAGTATTTTGTTGATTCTGAAATTTTCTCATACGTTTGATTGGCTAATGTTCCCTGTAGTATTAACCGTTCAATATCATTGAGATGTTTTCCTCTGGCAAATGAGGAGTTGAGCAAGATTTTGATATTTCCGCGCAAGAACGGGTGCTGAATCCCAGTTTTGTTTCCCCTAACCTTAGAGATAACAAGATGATTACTGAATCAACAAACGGTTAGGAGGTTTAAACATGGCTAGTAATGCAGATACACCATCTCCCAAAACAAACAATGCTCCTAAAAAACTTCTAACTATCGGAGCAGCACTTGCCCTTGCTTTGGTGGGTGGCGTTGCTTTCGCCAAAACTCAGCAAATTCAGCCTGCTGGGAATCAAGTAATAACACTTAGTCACGATGTAAAAATGGCAAGCGACTTGCAACAGCCTGCTGACTACAAACCAGGCTTAAATAGAGTAACTTTCCAAAGCGAAGGCGTCAAGATGGTCGGCAACTTGCATTTGCCTGCTGATTACAAACCAGGCGATAAACTTCCAGCTGTTGTAGTGACTGGCGCGTGCACAACGGTGAAGGAGCAAATGCCTGATTTGTATGCCAAAAAGCTTGCAGAACAAGGGTTGGCAACATTTACGTTTGATTTTCGCTTCTGGGGTGAAAGCGGCGGTGAACCACGTCAGTATGAATCGCCACAAAAGAAAATTCAGGATATTAAGAATGCAGTAAGCTACTTGCGATCGCTACCCATGATTGATGCTAACCAGATCGGTGGCTTGGGCGTGTGTGCCAGTGCTGGTTATATGGCAGAGGCGGTAGCTGAAGATACCAGATTCAAATCATTCGTGACTGTCGCTGCATGGTTGCACGACCCTGAATCTCTGCGTTCAGTCTTTGGTGAAGAAGGAGTGCGTCGCAAGATGCAAGCCGGGATAGCTGCACAAAAGAAATTTGCTCAAACTGGTGAGGTGGACTATGTGCCAGCTTACAAGCAAAATGACCCAAAAGCTGCCATGTCGAGTCCATTGAGTTATTATGGCAGTTCTTCTCGCGGTGCGATCGCCCTTGGCGGGTGCTCCGCACCATCGCGCAGTGGAAGAACCAGTTTGCAGAGATGTCGTGGGTAGAATGGTTGCAGTTTAATGCTCTTGCCGCCGCTCCCAAAGTCAATGTTCCGACGCTGTTTATTCACAGTGATAATTCAGCTTTACCAAACAGCGTGCGTAAATTCTACAATACCATGCCTGGACAGAAGAAGTTGTTCTGGACACAAGGTCAGCACACTGACTTCTACGACCAAGAGCCATATGTAACCAAGGCGGTGCAAGCTGCTGCTGTTCACTTCAAAAACACACTTTTGGATGTTAAATCTGCCCAGAAATAAAACGCAAGATTAACAGGAGTGAAGATGACAGACAACTTTGAACAAACAACACCCCCAGAGGCAAACAGCGCGAGTAGAAAGTTAACAAAAGGGCTTAACAGACGACGGATGATTCTTGGTGGTGCTTCTGTTGCTGGAGTTACCGCGACGGTATTTGCTGGACGCGCTCAAGCAAACACCCAAAAAGCACCTGCACCACAAACAACCGTAAATCCCAAAGGCAAATTTGCTGGCAAGGTAGTATTGATTACTGGAGCTACTTCAGGAATTGGGGAAGCTACGGCACGGGCGTTTGCTAAAGAAGGGGCAATTGTTCATTTTTGCGGTCGCCGAGAAGCTTTGGGAGAAAAGATTGCCCAGGAAATTACTGCTCAAGGAGGTCGCGCTAGCTACCAGAAAGCCGATGTTCGGAGTGAGCAGGATGTGAAGTCATTTATTGACATCTGCGTGCAAAAGTAGTGAGGACTTTATTCCTTCGTTTGTTGCTCAAACAAGGATTTAGTCCTCTTTATTTTTGCCACTCTGCTTCACCCAGTGAATCACCGTATTATGGGAAACTCCCGTTCTTCTTTCAATCTCCCGAAAACCAACACCATGACTGTACAGTTCCAAGCATTGCTGCTTCAGTTGATCGCCGTATCCTTGTAACGAATAAGATTCAGGGAATTGCTTACCACAGTCTTTGCAAATATAACGCTGCTTACCATGACGATGCCCATTTTTAGAAATGCGCTCTCCATCACAGTGCGGGCATTTCATTACTATCATTACTTCACTGTGCAACACTTCATCCCCTACATGAGGGTGTAGGTATGCAATCAGCAGCGCCTCGATTTGCTCAAAAATCTGTTGGCGGTGAGTTTCATCGCTGCGTAATGCCAGAAGTAGCAAAGTATTACAGGTATGGGTGCAAACTTCCGCAAGCAAGTGACACTGTTCGGGACTTAATGCTGGATTGCGCTTTTGCAGCAGTTGCGCCATAAAGTGAATGGCTTCCTGAGTAAAACTCTCATCGATGTTTTGGAATATTGCCTGGGAAGTGAAGAATTGCACAAAGACAATCCGAGAAGTGGGTTGTGCAAAAAGTTCCTGGAATGTTTCTCTCAAAGTTCGGATAAATTCCTCAAAAGGCAGTTGAATGATTTCTGGTTGATTCAGCTTTGCCCATACGGTGTGTACTCGCTCGACGTGACGCAATTCCAAAGCGTGGAAAATTGCCAATTTATCTGGAAAAAACTGGTAAAGCGAACCTATGGCTGTGTCAGCACGAGATGCGATCGCATGAGTTGTCGCCGCTTCAAAACCCACTTCATCAAATACCTCAGCTGCTACATCTAGAATGCGTTCGATACGCTCTTGACTGCGCTTTTGCTTGGGCTGACGGCGCATGGATGCCTTTTTGTTTGAATTCGACCCTTGCACCCCTTCCCTAGTCACTAATCCTCTTGACAAACATGAATTGTTACTCGTAAATTATAATAAAAGCGAATAATTAGTCACATTTTATTTTACGATCGCACCTGAGCCTAGTTGAGTTGCCCTAGCAGGCATTTCAACACAACTCAGATATATGCCACATCCACCGCAAGCAGATTTTGTTTGCGTCAAATTGGACTGGCAAAGGCGTGGTTTGCAACTACAAACTCCTCAAATCAAAATTGACAGACTACTAGTAAATCAGGAGAGTAACACCGATGTCTATGCTTGCTGGTGCGCCTTGGCTATTAGCACACAAGTCTATGTTGGAAATCAACAAGCCAAAAAAAGTCTCTCTTTACGGTATTGATTATGTACTTTGGCAAGATAAAACTGGCAAGGTAAATGCCCTACCCAACGCGTGTCCGCACATGGGAGCTATGTTATCTGAAGGCTGGTGTCAAGAACGTGAAGATAAAACGAGTGTAGTAGTCTGTCCTTTTCATGCACTTGAGTTTGATGGTGAAGGCTGCACGATTTTGCCAGGTTCTAAAAAGAAAACTCTACCGCAACTGGAGCCGCTAGAACTGATTATTCAAGATGATTTTATTTGGTCTTATGGCGGCTTTGAACCCAAAATACCGATTCCCAATATCCTGAATGAAATTGCCTCGCAATACGACTTTATCGGTCATACGGCTGATACTAGCGTGGAGACTGATTTGCTGAGTATGTTGCTCGTTATGCACGACTACAATCACCAAAACGGCACCCATCGACCTTTATTTAGGATTGAGGAAGTGCATTTTGAGACTTTTCAGGATAACGGTCATCATTCGCATGCTTTTTACAGTATGCCCATAGCACAAACTAGCTTGGGTGAAAAACTGACAAATCCAAGTATGTTGCTGCTACCAAAAGTTATTAAGGCTCATCTGGAAAATCACTTTCCGTCCGTAGTGATATTACATACAGAAATCGCAATGGGCAAAATAGCTCAAATCCACTTGTTTGTACCAGAGTCGAAAAATCGGACACGAACTTATATACTGATGTATGGCATAGCGAAAAATCCAGCATTTAAGGCTCTAGGGCAGACGGCTCTCAACTTAGCCAAAGTTGTAGTTGAGCAAGATAGTGATATCTTGCGGAAGATTTACCCGAATACGCCCCAAAAAATTAAGCTAAACAACGAAGTTGGTATGGATTGGGTAAGGCGCAATTTTGAAAGTTGGTCTGAAATTGTAGAACCGAACCTCAGTTTACAGAAGTCACTTAAGGTGTAAGACTGATTGGGGTCAAGCACAGTAATAGCACTTTGAGAGCTATTTTAGAATTTAGTTGATGAAACTTCATCGAGAAACGGTGCGATCGCCTCAACAAACTCAGCAGTTGATTCATACGGTAAAACATTCCGACCAGACATTTTAATTCCACGTCCTTGAGGTAAACAAGCGAGATAATCTGCCAAGCGTTCATCTGGTGATTCTTTTTTACCTTCTTGGCTAATACTTGATGCTGTTTCCCCTACAACTACCAAAGTAGGTTGTTTGATAGAAGCAATAGCTTGACTATAATCTTTGCGCCAAAAACCAGCCAAGAAAGAAAACACTGCATGACGACTTTCGGGATTTTCTGCACCTTGTTCCAAGGTATTTAACCATTCACCATCAACACCTTCGGCTGAGTCAAACAATTGACGTGTTGAGAAATCACGCAAAAACTTTTCTCTTCGGGCATAGCGATAAAAAGCATTACCCAAAGGCGAATCTAACAGATTCCAAATGAATTTATCTTGCCATTGGGACGTTTCTTTCGTAATGATTGCCCAAGCTGGAGGACCAGCTAATATAAGCCCAGCGATTAAATTTGGTTCCTTTTTAACTAATTCTATTGCAACTGGAAATAAAGCACCTTGTACTACCAAAATGACAGGTTTCTGGACGACCGTTTGTAAAAAGTGTTGCAACTGTTGCGCCCAATCTTTGGGAGTATAAGCCACATGGGGCATATCGCTTTCACCGCATCCCAACAAATCGGGGTTGTAAATCGGATTGCGGTGACCTTGTTTATACGATTCCTGGCAAAACCTCTGCCAAAATTGCCGCGACAACCCAACGCCAATTGGGTGAATTAAAAGCAGGGGAATACCCTCAGCGGTTGAATTGGTTGGGTTATGAATTTCATAGGCGCAGCGATAATTTTTCCAGGTGTAAAACTGGGTTGGAGATGTTGTTTTATCTTGAGTAATCATATGTTTAAGAGTAAGGAACCGCTGAGGTGCTGAGGACGCAGAGCAAGAACTCTTTTAAAATATCATCTGTGGATGAATAAATTTGTATCCTGCGTCTTTTATCTTTTTATTAGACACCTTGGCGTTATATGGGCGCTTACTCTCTTGGGAAGAATCCCATTTAACTTTAGGTAGATTGTGTGTTTCACACAGACGGTCAAGTAATTCTCTAGTTGTGAGATGGGCATCATCAACTAAGTTATAGATGCCTTGCAGTCGATTCCGGCGGACAAACTTAATACCACCAATAATGTCATCAAGGTGAATCCAATTTGTTGTATCCTTGCCATTGCCAGGTCGGGTTGTACCAGCATATCGACCAAATATTTTTACCAGTTCTCGACCTGGACCATAAATTCCTCCTAATCGCAAAATACAAACACGGAGGTTTTCACTTGATCCTGAGAGTAAAACTTGCTCGGTATCGCTAAGAATTTGCCCATTTTGGTGAGCGGGTGCAATCAGTGATTCTTCATCCACCCACGCTCCGTTTCTGTCACCATAAACAGCGTAACTCCCTGTATATATCAGTTGCTGCACGCTGGGAATCTGTTTTAAGACAGAGACTAAAGTTTGAGCAGTGTGTAGATAAGTTTCTTCGTAAACATCGGCACTTTTTGCACCGACACTCAAAAGCACAACATCTTGATTTCTCAATACTGATTTGAGCAAGTCTGAGTCGTTTCCTTGTACTACTACGACTTGTTGGGCTACTGTTTGTAATTCTGGGACACGTTCAGGAGTGGTTGTGGTAGCGGTGACGACAAAACTCATATTTTGTTGCCAATATTGAGCAACTGCACAACCGACATATCCGCAACCAATAATCGCAACGTTCATTGTCGTAGTTATTCGTAAATTTTCCCATCGGGCATGATTGCCCCAACCAAGTTAGCTCCAATCAGTTTAACAAGAAGTCTGTCACCAGAACGAATACGCGCTCCTGTTAAATTTGCTCCCCGCAAATCTGCTCCGCTCAAATCTGCTCCAATTAAGTTAGCAGACCGTAAATTGGCTTCTCTCAAGTCGGCTAAAAGTAGGTTAGCTCTAAATAAATTTGCTTCAGACAAATTTGCACCTGTAAGATTTGCTTTGTGCATAAACGTATCACTGAGGTTTGCACCACACAAGTTCGCATAACTCAGGTTTCTGCCAGATAAATCTCTGCCTTGTAAGTTGGCGCGACTAAAGTCTTTTCCACTTAAGTCTGGGTTTTGCTTTGGTGGTTGATGGGTTTTTTGGGTTGGCTGTTTGTGTGCAGGTGGCGCTTCATGATGTAATTTTTGATACTTCATTTTTGATAAGCGCAATTTTTCACGAGCCTCATTAATGTCTTGTAGCTTTTTTTGCGCTTTCTCTTGTAAACGGGTATTGTCTTTTGGAAGGCGATCGGGATGCCATACAAAAGCCAAATCTTTATAGGCTTGGGTCACTTCGTCAAATGTTGCCCCAGGCTCTAACTCCAACACTCTATAGTACTGCTCCAACTCGCTCATAAGACGTTTCAGTGGAAATTATCTTAATTATGAGTGATGCAAGCGATTAGCGGCTGAATTATTTGTCAAACTTTTTTGCTGTTGGGTAATTTTAGCTAAAATCCGAGACTTCTCAGTATTATTTGCAAAGCTTGAGATTACACTTGAGCAACAGTAACTTTCTGTTTTACTACGACATACGAGTATGCTAACAGATGCAGTTTTTCAAGAAAATACAACAAGCATCCTGTACCCACGTCTCATACTCTATACTTTACATAAGTTTGAATTTAAATTGCTTTTTAAAACTGTTAAAAATGACATACTCCTTAATATTGTGTAATTTATTTTTTTGTTTGGTAAAATTTGTTAAGTTGCGGTAGTTTCTCCAATCTTTAGATAGCTGCTAACATTTCTAGGATAGAAACATCACCACCGCGCTTCAGCTTGGAAAATTAAGCAACGCCTGAGATTTTGCAATATCTATTGTTAAGTCATAAGATTTAAGTCATTGAAGTGATTATGACCTGCGGCTTAACAGCAAGTCTTTCTTAATTTTCCCGACCTAGAAAACGCTGTTGTATAGCTCGCCAGTATGCCATAAGTGGAATTTGATAAATTTCAATAAAAAGCCAAACAATAATTGTGAGATGCGACAACAGAGTTAATATCGTCCAGAAATATGGTAGCCAAGATAGGGGAGTTGCTGGATGGGGTGGGAAATTATAAGCCACTATCCCAATTAAAGTCGTTGGCAGGAGTACAAAAGCAGCTGCTCCTATCACATAGCCCCAACCAAATTCTACACCTTCTATTTGCGCTTCTGTCCAATTAAAGCCATTCCAATGCCAAATTAGGGGTGGTTGTCTGGATGGCATTTTAAGAAGCTGTTGTTCTACGTTGACAGTAAAAATTTGTTGACAGAAGTCACAAGACATAGCCTCCATGAGTGGCATATGACTAATCTTACCCACACGACAGACCGGGCAGGGGTAAACTCCTTGATAATTGAAAGATGTGGTTAAAACTTTGGTACTGGGCATAATAATACTTGGTCGTCTTCAAGTGTTAATACAGTCAATTGTGAGGTCAAAATGATGAATTATGAATTATGTAATGAGCAGTCCACACCAATTTCTCATTCAGCATTCATACATTCATTCTTTCTCCATGCTCTGTGAAATAAAATATTTTTAAAGTTCTGTAAATGAGATGATAGCCAGCCAGCAATAAGTTTTGATTGCCAGAATTGTACTGAGTTTAACCCTTTTTTTTTAGTTCTGGTGGTCTTGACGCGACTTGTTTCCTATGCTAACGTCAGAAAACATAAGTGTAAATTAAATTATTCAACAAAACGCCTGACAAATGATCAGCAGCAGTTCCTATTTTTATTTTTGGTTTAGGGTGGTTCACCGGGAGTGAGTCAAGTTTCCTTATGGAAGCCGCCCGGTGAACCGCAGAGTGAACTCTGCGGTTTTTGTTTTTTAAGGAGTGAAATTTCATCGTGATGACTTATTTCAGTAGCTGGTTTTATGGCTTTTACTTTTACCCCAGAACAAGTTCCGGGTAAGTCGCGTCATGTCGATGAATCGTTAAAGCCCGGAACTGACAAAGGTTCTGGGCTTTTTTAGTGTCAACCTCTCATTTTTGTTTTTTAGGAGAATCGAACCATGAATAATGCTAAACTAGCCGCAAAATCTCATCCTCACCATCAGACAATCGTCAACCTCTCCGAAAAAGTCGCCTTTGGTGGTACAGAACTGGTGATTATTGGCGGACCTTGCGCTGTTGAAAGCGCCGAACAAATGGAAACAGTCGCCCAAAACTTATCCGCCGCACCCGTACAAGCTTTGCGTGGCGGTGTCTACAAACCCCGCACCTCTCCCTACGCCTTCCAGGGAATGGGAGAAGAAGGACTGGAAATTTTGGCAGGGGTGCGATCGCACTATAATATCCCAGTCATCACCGAAGTTATGTCAATTTCGCAAATTGAAGTCGTCGCCGCTCATGTTGATATGCTGCAAGTGGGTAGCCGCAATATGCAAAACTTCGATTTGCTCAAAGCTTTAGGACAAGCAGGTAAGCCGATACTCCTCAAACGCGGCTTATCGGCGACAATTGAAGAATTCGTGATGGCAGCCGAATATATTTTAAGCCACGGAAATCCTGATGTGGTGCTGTGCGAACGAGGTATCCGCAGCTTTGATAATTACACCCGTAATGTCCTGGATTTAGGAGCAGTGGCGGCTCTTAAGCTGATCACTCACTTGCCTGTGATTGTAGACCCTTCGCATGCAGTAGGCAAGCGGGAACTCGTGGCACCTGTTGCAAAGGCGGCTGTTGCTTGTGGCGCAGATGGGTTAATTATTGAGTGTCACCCAGAACCAGAAAAATCTGTTTCTGATGCACGTCAAGCGCTGTCTTTGGAAGATATGGTGAATTTAGTTGATAGCTTAAGGCTTGTAGCAGCATCTGTTGGACGGAGTATATCGCAAGACATGGGGGCGGGTTTCAAACCTGCCCCTATTTGTTGTGCGGCTTAAATGTTGGTGAGGGCGATCGTCTATGACAGAGGGCGATCGCCCGTTGCTTCCTATATATAATGTCTTTAATCAAATACCTTTTTTCTGGTGCTTGCTATAGCTAGATGCCTGATAACTTCAGATGTAGCTATTTTTACAGAAAAGTTATTATATTGTAGTATTTCCAACGAAAGATGCTTTAAGGGAACTAAGGTAGTTACTTTATAGCTATCTTTGTTCCCTAAATGGCTTATGTGTTGTAGCTGTCAAGATATTGCTCACGTTTCTCGTGAGTATAGTGAGTTTATCAGAGAGTACAATAAATTTTTAAAGTACTATCTAAAAACCTCACTATTGTTTGTAGTAATTAAGTCTTTAATAGAGTCAAAGAATACTCAAATCCTTGACTTGTACGTACAGGGTATAGAGGCGCATATAGCTGCTACAAACGCATCCATAAAACTTATGGTATTGTATGCGCTGCTTGTTCAAAAATACTGGAACAGTACCCACGGTAACAGCTAGAGGAAGCACAAGTTAGCCAAAGGCAGTTTGTAAACAAGAGCGTGGTTAACCCAGAGATACTACCAAAAGTGATTGCCCTACTTGAATCGGCTTTACCTCTCAAGGCTCATTCAGGTGGGGCAATTAAGTAAAATTTTATTCAGCATTGGCAATTAGAAATCGCGATCGCCGAAGGCGGGGCAAAGCCCATCGCCTTTATGCGGGGCTTTGCCCATCGCCGCCCATCCTCATCAATGACAAAAAAAATGGGATAGGCAAGTTGCTTATCCCACGACAAAAATTTAGAAAATTAAGCTTTGGCTTAAGCGCTTAAGTAACGCTTAGGTTCCAGAAGTCCAAGAGTTTGTGTACTGAATTTGGTCTGAGGTGAGGGTATCAATCTGAATTCCCATCGCCTCCAACTTCAGCCGTGCAATTTCTTGATCCACCTCAGTTGGAATCGAGTGCAAACCCGGTTCCAGATGACCTTTATTCTTCACGAGGTATTCGCAACCCAAAGCCTGGTTGGCGAAACTCATATCCATCACCGCACTGGGATGTCCTTCTGCGGCGGCTAGGTTAATCAAGCGTCCTTCACCGAGAACGACAACGGATTTACCACTTTGCAGGCGATATTCTTGGGTGAAAGGACGTACTGTCTTGACTTCCTTCGCTTTCTCGCCCAAGGATTTCAGGTCAATTTCAATGTCAAAGTGACCGGAGTTACAAACAATAGCGCCGTCTTTCATCACGTCGAAATGCTCACCGCGAATGACGTGCTTATTGCCTGTGACAGTCACAAACAAGTCGCCCAAGGGTGCAGCTTGCGCCATTGGGAGTACGCGGAAACCATCCATGACGGCTTCAATTGCTTTGATGGGGTCAATTTCGGTGACAATGACGTTAGCACCGAGTCCCCGCGCTCGTAATGCTGTGCCTTTACCGCACCAGCCGTAACCAACAACAACTAAGGTTTTCCCAGCAAGTAGGATATTTGTAGCGCGGATAATGCCGTCGAGGGTTGATTGTCCGGTACCGTAGCGGTTATCAAAGAAATGTTTGGTGTCAGCGTCGTTGACGTTGACTGCGGGGAAGGTGAGGACGCCATCTCTAAACATGGCGCGCAGCCGCACAATTCCTGTTGTGGTTTCTTCTGTGGTACCAATGATCTCAGCAAGTTGGTGCTGGCGTTGTTGTACCAGAGTCGCGACGACATCACAACCGTCATCAATAATGATGTTGGGGCGATGATCTAGAGCGATTTGTACGTGGCGGCTGTAGGTTTCGTTATCTTCACCTTTGATGGCAAAGACAGGAATTTCATGATCGGCGACGAGGCTAGCAGCTACGTCGTCTTGAGTTGATAGGGGATTACTGGCAATCAACAGGGCGTCTGCACCACCAGCTTTCAGTGCAATTGCTAGGTGTGCTGTTTCTGTTGTGACATGGCAGCAAGCCACAAGGCGAATACCCGCAAAGGGTTTTTCTTGGGCGAAGCGATCGCGAATTTGCCGTAAAACTGGCATTTCGCGTCCAGCCCATTCAATGCGCTGTCTTCCCAAGGAAGCTAGGCCGAGGTCTTTAACCTCGTGCTTTAATCGGGGAGAAGTTGCGGTCATTAAATAGTTCCTCAATTAGAAAGAAATTGGCGTAAATTCTTACGCACACTACTAGATTATTCCACAATTAGCAAAATGCCTGCTTTAAGTGTGAAATATAATGTGTGATTAATTTGTTTATTTTATACTTTTGCATAAATACTTTATTCTTTCTTGTGTCATCTTCCTCAAGATAGATAATAAGCAAAAAAAACCAGAAAGTATGACCTTAAGATTTGTTAAAACTTGACTGAAGACGGATACAATTACACAGATTGAGTTTGGAGTATGGCTCTAAGAGTACTGAACTGTACATTTTGCTCAAGGAGGTGTAAAATTGCGCTTTGAATTTTTGGCGATAGCTCTTTCTTCGACGGTGATAACAGTAGGGGCGATGCCTGCAGTAACAGCGCAGATTCCTTTTTTGCCTACGGTGCAACTTCCCACCCATCGCACTCAAGAATCAGACAATAGAGTGGTTTCTCGGTGGGTGTATTTGGATGGTCGTCGGGTGATACAGATAGCGGCACCAAGGACAAACGTTTCAGAACGTTCACAACAAGTTCAACGAAAATTGAATGAAATTAGCGAAGATTTCTTGAAAAAACCTGACTCAAAGCTTGATGTGCAGGTTGAGCGTTCAGCTGGTTCACCACCAGTCATTCGCATTAATGGTCATTACCTGATGACCGTCACTTCCCAGGACGCGAACCAGCTACAAGTAAATAACCCCTCGGCGGCGGCAGATTTAATAGCCCAAACCTTGGACGACGAATTGAATGAGGCAAGAAACGAGCGACGATCCGAATTTTTAATTCGCCAGGGTGCAATTGCTGGCGCAACTGGTTTGGGGATGATTGTATTGAGTTGGGGAGTCTATAGCTGGCAGCGCCGCTCAAGAAAGTACCCACTACAGCCGCCGCTTCCAACCTCAGCAGAAGCTAAACCTATTACGACACAGCTGAGTCAACAGCAACATCAACATCTCAAAGAAGTCAAGCGGCGACTTTCTCAGCTAGGGCAAGCAACGATTTGGGGCGGTGGAACTTTCTTCATACTGGGTCTGTTTCCCTACACGCGACCGCTTCAGATCCTCATTATCTCAGCGGCGCAAATTCCTTTGAGCTTGGCTGTTGTGGTACTGGGAACTTATGTAGCAGTACGTCTCTCGTATGCCCTGATTGACCGCTTTACCACTGCTTTTATCAACAGTAGTAGTTTACTGACTCCTCAAACTTCTGAACGGCTACAGTTGCGAGTTTCTACGATTTCTGGCGTTTCCAAAGGTATTGTTACCCTTGTCTACGTGGGAGTTGGCATCCTGCTATCCCTGACGACGCTGGGTATAAATATCGGTCCGTTGCTAGCTGGTGCCGGTTTGGTTGGTGTTGCCGTATCGCTTGCCTCGCAAAACTTAATTAAAGATGCGATCAACGGCTTTCTGATCATCGTCGAAGACCAGTACGCCTTGGGTGATGTCATTAACGTGGGAGATGTGGGAGGATTGGTAGAAAATCTGAATCTGCGGATGACCCAACTGCGGGATGCGGAAGGACGGCTGATTACCATCCCCAACAGCGAAATCAAAATTGTTGCCAATCTTTCTAGTCGCTGGTCACGCGCTGACTTAACTATCCCAGTCGCTTATGACAGCGATATTGACCAAGCTTTAAAGTTGATTGAAACTGTCGCCTTAGAGATGGATCAAGACCCAAAATGGCAGCATCAAATTGTGGAAACTCCTCAAGTTTTGGGAGTGGATCATTTTGGCGATCGCGGTTTGAATATTCGCGTATGGATTAAGACACAGCCCCTTAAGCAATGGGAAGTAGCACGAGAGTTTCGCCGTCGTCTGAAAGTCGCCTTCGACCAGGCCGGAGTTTCTATTCCTTTGCCTCAACAATCGATTTGGGTGAACGATTTTCAACTCCAAAAAGCTCCGCTTGATGGCAACGGGAGTTCGTCAATACTCAAAGAGACGGATCATCGCGCATCTACACATTAAGGGATTTCCAACAAATAAATTATCCATCTTATAGCACCAGCGCCCTTCTCCGGCAGGAGAAGGGCGTTGTGCCCGACTGCTCGCCCTAAGCCAGTTGCCGGCAAGATGTCTGCCTCCACAAGAGGTAGCTGGATACTTTTTTATTTGGAAGTCCCTAATTACTTTTAAGAAGAAGACATAGGCATTGAGCCGAGATAGCTGCATATAGCGCTTCTCGTTTGGATGCAGTACAGATTTATCTGTGTCCATCTGTGTCCATCTGTGGTTCTTATTTCTTAATGTATTGCACTCAACTAAGAAGCGCTATATTCGGAAATTAAGGCTGAAAACTATTATCCTACTTAGATTTGGTAATTTGCTAGTTGTTTGTACTTAACACCGTTATAGGCAACGAAAAATCAAGCCTTTAGGCAGGAGAGTGTCAATGAGATACTAGAATAGTCGCAGCTGTTTAATCACTTACCTTAACCGTAAAAGGCAATGACGACCGTAATATTTGTACATGGTACAGGAGTACGGAAGCGCGAATACGAGGAAACTTTTAAAACAATTGAGAAAAAGATTCACGCACAACGTCCTAATGTTAAGGTAGAACGCTGCCTTTGGGGTGACGAATTAGGAACGAGCTTACGTGCCAAAGGCGCATCTGTTCCAAGGTATGAGGAAACTCTGGCACTAGATCAGGAAGAGGAAGACAAAGAAATTCTTCTGTGGAAGCAATTGTACCGTGACTCGTTATATGAATTGCGGCTGCTGTCACTAAAAACCGACGAAGAGAGAAACGATAACCCTTTTGCAGAAACTCCAGCAGATGAATTGCGCGAGCGTGTTTACAGTCTTACTCCTAAGGATGAACTGCAAGCCAAATTAGCAGAGGCGGGAATTGCAGAGGTATTTGATGAGGCACGAGAGGCGGTGATACGCTCTGACGCCTACAATGAAGCATTACAAAATGTATCAGAAGAATCTTTAGGTGAATACAGTAATGCCATCTCCAGGGCTGTTGTAGCTGAAGCGATGCTGATTTGCGAACAGCAAGAAAAATATCCACCCGTACTTACTAATGCAAAGTTGCGAGATAAAGTAGTGGAATTACTTAGTCTGGCTTTGGCGGATGCCGAGTTGGGATTGGGGGGCTGGGTGTTGGGAAAAATTGCTGAATTAGCACTACCTATAGGAACGAATTATGTAGAAGGAAAACGCGGATCTGTTACCAATAAATTTTCGCCTATGCCTTGCGATATCCTGTTATATCAAGCGCGGGGGGAGAAAATCCGCGATTTTATTAAGCAAACAATAGAACAAGCAGAACCACCAGTTGTATTACTTGCTCACAGCTTGGGTGGTATCGCTTGCGTGGATTTATTGGTAGAACAGTCTTTGCCGCAAGTAGTGCATTTGGTAACAGTTGGCTCCCAAGCACCATTTATGTATGAGATTAACGCCCTTTGCAGTTTAGAATTTGGGCAACCACTGCCGGATCACTTTCCAAAATGGTTAAATATTTACGATTTACGAGATTTCCTTAGCTACAAAGGAAGTAAAATCTTTCCTAAAGCAAGGGATGAGGAAGTGATTAGCAAACAACCATTTCCGCGATCGCACAGTGCATATTGGGAAAATGACAGAACTTGGGAATGTATTATGGAAATTATCCCAAGATAACTGCGATGACGGAATTAACCGCCAAACCAAAGCAAACTTACGGGTTAATTGTAGGTATTGAAAAATACCACGAATCAAGTTGGAATGTCAAAGGCGGGGGACCGGTCAACGATGCCCTTAAGTTCGCTGAGTGGCTGTGTCAAAAGCAGGGCGTGCCTCAAGGAAATATTTGGTTGTGTTTGTCTCCACTAGAGGAAAATCAGGAACAGGTGGAGCAATGTGGATTACCAGTAGCAGAAGCTACGTTGCAAACTCTTGATAATATCATTAATAATTTACTTCTACGAAAGTCAGGAGATTTACTTTATATTTTTTGGGCGGGGCATGGTCTGATAACATCAGAGCGAGAGCGCAGGTTACTTTGCGCTGATGCAACATATCAGAATTGGCAGAATTTTGATTTAAATTCGTTGCTGCAGTTGTTAAGTTCAGATTTCTTTGAAATTCGTAATCATATTTGTATTATTGATGCCTGTGCCAATTGTTACCTAGATATTCCAAAAAGACCAACTCAATTAGGTGGAAAAACATTTAATAGCGGTAAGCCAAGGGAAGATAGTCAACAATTTGTCTTACTTGCGACTAGAGATGGAGAAAAAGCCAAAGTCAGTTCTGAGAAAACGGGATACTTTTCCCAAGCAGTGCGGGAAGCGTTAGAACAAGCACCTGCTGAGATTTTTCCGCCAAATATGAGAGTTGTTGCAGAACAAGTCAAGCAGCGATTGGCAAGGTTAGATAAAAGACAACTTCCGACGTACTGGTATTACCGCAGTTGGGATGGGGATAAAGAAGAACAGCATCTCAACCCTTTTGAGATACCGCACAATATTCCTCAAAGCAATGCCAGTAAATTTGTTGGTAGAGAGGAACAGCTTAAACAGCTACATCAGCTATTGCAGGACAATGATATTGTGGCAATTACCGATGTGACTGGCGAGGGAGGGGTGGGTAAAACAGAATTAGCAATTCATTACTCATGGGAGAATTTGGAAAATTACAGCGGTGGGTGCTGTTGGTTGAACGTTAAAGCAACTGACATAGGAACGCAGTTGACGGAGTTTGGCATAGTCAATTTCCCTAACTTCAATCCTTCAGGATTAAGCCTTGACGGTCAAATTCAGTATTGCTGGAGAAACTGGCAATCAGGCAATGTATTATTGGTTTTTGATAATGTCACAGACTGGGCGGAGGTTCAGCGTTATCTGCCACCAAAAGGTTCTCGGTTTAAGGTGTTAATCACCACTCGCCAACGAGTAGGTTCACCATATCCCGTATTTCCACTAGGTGAATTATCACCAGATGCAGCGTTAGAGTTGTTAGCAAAGTTATTGGGACAAGAACAAGTTGAATGGGAGTTAGATAAAGCAAAAATACTCTGTGAACATGTGGGTTATATACCCCTTGGACTGTACCAAATTGCAGCTATCTGCCGAAAGCCAGGGAAAGTGCCATGCTAGCAGACATCCTCGCACAGTTACAACAAAAGCAAGCATCAGAAGGCGAGTCAGGTGTAACAGCAGCCTTTGAACTCAACTGGGAATGTTTAGAACTCCAGGAGCAAAAGTTAGCTGGTTTGTTAAGTTTGTTTGCCTTGGCTCCTATTTCTTGGTCTTTGGTAGAATCAGCAGCGAGTGCTAGCAATTTGGATTTTGACATCAAAGCTAGCTGCACTATCTTAATTCAACGATACCTGCTGCAGCATTTAGCAGAAGACACTTATCAAATTCACGAACGAATTCGGGAATTGTTGCGCGTCAAACTAGAAGATTTAGCAGAAGCAGATGAACTCAAGCGCGGCTTTTGTGAAGCAATGGTAGCAGTAGCGCAGGATATCCCCCACACACCCACTCAGGTAGCAATAGCTAAAGCTAGCCTTGCCATTCCTCACCTTGCCGAAGCTGCTACAGTTTATCAAGATTGGTTAAGCGATAAGGATTTAATCTGGGTTTTTGTTGGTTTAGCTAGATTTTACGAAGGACAAGGACTTTACGAGCAAGCTTTACCTTGGCGCGAACAAAGTTTATTAATTGCTAAAAAGCGTTTTGGAGAGGAACATCCGGATGTCGCCACCAGCCTGAACAACCTGGCATCACTCTACGATTCCCAAGGAAGGTACTCACAAGCGGAACCGTTGTATCAGCAAGCCTTGGAAATGACAAGACGGCTGCTGGGAGAGGAACATCCGGATGTCGCCACCAGCCTGAACAACCTGGCATCACTCTACGATTCCCAAGGAAGGTACTCACAAGCGGAACCGTTGTTTCAGCAAGCCTTGGAAATGACAAGACGGCTGCTGGGAGAGGAACATCCGGATGTCGCCACCAGCCTGAACAACCTGGCATCACTCTACTCTTCCCAAGGAAGGTACTCACAAGCGGAACCGTTGTTTCAGCAAGCTTTGGAAATGACAAGACGGCTGCTGGGAGAGGAACATCCGGATGTCGCCACCAGCCTGAACAACCTGGCAGGACTCTACGAATCCCAAGGAAGGTACTCACAAGCGGAACCGTTGTTTCAGCAAGCTTTGGAAATGACAAGACGGCTGCTGGGAGAGGAACATCCGGATGTCGCCACCAGCCTGAACAACCTGGCAGGACTCTACGAATCCCAAGGAAGGTACTCACAAGCCGAACCGTTGTATCAGCAAGCCTTGCAAATGAGAAGACGGCTGCTGGGAGAGGAACATCCGGATGTCGCCACCAGCCTGAACAACCTGGCAGGACTCTACGAATCCCAAGGAAGGTACTCACAAGCCGAACCGTTGTATCAGCAAGCCTTGCAAATGAGA
>JAHHIB010000048.1 GCA_019359075.1 Kalymmatonema hyalinum WJT4-NPBG1 | reverse complement strand
AAGACGGCTGCTGGGAGAGGAACATCCGGATGTCGCCACCAGCCTGAACAACCTGGCAGGACTCTACGAATCCCAAGGAAGGTACTCACAAGCCGAACCGTTGTATCAGCAAGCCTTGCAAATGAGAAGACGGCTGCTGGGAGAGGAACATCCGGATGTCGCCACCAGCCTGAACAACCTGGCATTACTCTACGATTCCCAACGAAGGTACTCACAAGCGGAACCGTTGTATCAGCAAGCCTTGGAAATGAGAAGACGGCTGCTGGGAGAGGAACATCCGGATGTCGCCACCAGCCTGAACAACCTGGCATTACTCTACGATTCCCAACGAAGGTACTCACAAGCGGAACCGTTGTATCAGCAAGCCTTGGAAATGAGAAGACGGCTGCTGGGAGAGGAACATCCCTCTGTCGCCACCAGCCTGAACAACCTGGCATTACTCTACGATTCCCAAGGAAGGTACTCACAAGCCGAACCGTTGTATCAGCAAGCTTTGGAAATTTATGAGCGATGCTTAGGCGTAAACCATCCTTATACAGTTACCTGCCGTGAAAATTTTGAAAATCTTCCTTGAGCTATGAACTCCATAGATAGTAATGAAGCAGTTGATCAGTAAAAAAGTACAATTGCCTAATTTCAAAGACTATCAAAGCGACCAGGGGCGAGTTCGGTGTATTTGACCGTGTGCTGAATATTAACGTGTTCCAAATAATCTTAAATAGCTTAAACTCTTTCTAGATAAGCATCAGCGCTTTTTGGCACGGAATAACATGATGTCGTTAGTTAGACGGTAGGTGAGAGAAGGAGTGAAAACATACGTAGGATCGAAATCAACTGATGGTAGGAGCAAACGAATGAGAGCAGTGACAATAATTCCCATCGTTGTTCCCCACAGTAGTAGTTTCAACCACCAAGTCTTGCCTAGGAGACTGACAAGTTCAGCAGTACTAAGGCTGAGACCACCGATGATACCTGCAGTCATTGTAGTCTCTAGACTAAGAGAGTCTAGCATACTGTAGATATAACTACCAGTAGCCCCTGCAACAACTGAAAGAAAATAAGGGTTGCGGAGCTTAACCAAGGATGAATCAGGGTGGCTCATAACAAATTACCTCTAATTTGTAAAGCTATTGTGGGTTAGATACAACCCAAGTAGAGTCGATTACGAAAAAACCTTTAATCCCAAAGCCCATCAAAGCGATCGGGGGGAGTTCGGTCATTGGTGTCAACTTAAGCTAGAACCCTTATAAAATCTCGTTTCCAGCTTCCACCTGGAAATGCCCTTGAAGCGGCAGAGCCGCTGTTAAGGCAGGCAGAGCCTCTTAACAGGCATTCCCAGCCTCAGGCTGGGAACGAGGCAATCTCTTAAAGCTTGTTCTATACTGGTTTTCACTTTAAGTTGACACCTATGGAGTTCGGTGTACTTGACCGTGTGCTGAATATGACGTGTCCCAATCAACATGAACCCACTTCATATTGATCAACTCCGATACCCGTAACCCGTGACGGTACATCATATACAAGTGTTATTTGTGACCAGTCCCCTGCGCCTGTACTCACCACTCCCCATCCCCCAAACGCGGTACATATGTACTATAATAGATATAGCGTTCACGAAGCCTAAGTTAGTGCAAAACAGGTGGGTGACAGCGTTCCGGATATGGGTTTAACGGTTTGTCCTATGATTAAGCACTATATTCTCAGCCTCAATCCGACTGCCAAGCATGAATGGGATCGGTGTATTCTACGTGACCCACTGACCGCTAAACGCCCAGACATTGCCAAATTAGTTGCCGAAGCGGTTGGTGCGGATACAGGCAGTTATTTAGTCAGTGTAAATATTGAAGTCCAAGTGTTGGAACAAGCTGCGGTACCACACGCCGAACAGCTTTCCTTAAATATTGAGGAGGTGACGATCCAACCTGCTCAACTGAGGGAAGTGGCGTAGAAGAGGACAAGAGAACAAGGAGGAAATGGGGGACAAGGAGGGCAAGGGAGAATTTTGACTTCCTCAATACTCGCTTGGCTCTCTACCCTCATCTCTCACTCCCATACTAGAATATGTCATTTTTTTAAGAGGAAGAAGTTATTTTGATGATGCAACTGAATCATTATCCAGCTGCAATTTCTCAAGCTGCCGAAAGGGTAAATGAAATAGACTCCCAGTTAATGGCAGTTCAGTACCAGATTAACCGATTTGAAGGCAATGCGGATCGCAGCGCTGCCTTTGATATGGATTTGAAAAATGATGCTCAACGCAAAGCTCGTCGCTTTGAAGTGCTACTTGTCAATCAAGAATACCAAAAAGCGATGGACACCCTGATACAATTAACTACCGAAAAGGCAAATGCTCTTGCTCATTTAGAATATCTGCGTAACCAGTTTAGTGTCGCTAAGCTGCAAGCAAGACTAACAATAGCTCAACAACTCACAGATTTTGAATCGCGTGAATTAGTTGGTTTGTAATCAGCGCTAAGTGCGTAGACACAGATCTTGCACCCAACAAGAGCCAGAGGCTCTAATATCTCGTTACCAGGTTGAACCTGGTAACGAGGGTTTGGAGGCTGAGCCTCCTCACTGTTGCAATTGCAAGATCTCAGTAGACACATTTTATATTTCGTAGTGAGGAATGCGCGTCCTCTTCCACCAAAGCAAGGACTAAAGTCCTTACTACAAACAAAGTCATAGCTTGTCTAAGAGTTCAGCAATTTGCTGATTAATAGCTGTGACATCAAAACGCTGGCGGGCGATCGCCTGTGCATTCTCAGCTATAGTTGCCGTCTTTTCTGGTTCTTTGAGACAGGTGGTAATCACTTGCGCCAATTCATCAGGCTTTGCTGGTGTCACTAAAAAACCATTGACACCATGTTCTACTAATTCGATCGCACCGCCAGCTTTCGCCGCAACCACAGGTGTTCCGCAAAGCATACCCTCTACAATTACCCTACCAAACGGCTCTGGAGCAGTTGAGGTATGTGCAACTAAGTCACAAGCTGACATCAGCAATGGAATATCTGAACGAAACCCTAAAAATTTGACTCGATTTTCCAGTCCCAGGGCTGTTACTTGTTGATGTAAACGCTGGACATATTCTTGTTCTCCAAAAAGCGCATCACCAACTAAGATTGCTGTGACTTCTTGAGGAGATTTTGCCAGTGCTTCTATGAGTATGTGCTGTCCTTTCCAAGGTGCGAGACGGCTAAAGTGTCCGACAACAAATTGTCCGTCTATCCCTAGCTGTTGTCTGATTTGCCTGACATCGGACTCTTGGCTTTGATAATTTTTCTTATCAAAGCCGTTGTAAACCACTTTCGTGATGTCTGGGCGTCCTCCCGCTGCTACAAAGGCTGCTTGACTTGCTTGAGAATTGGCAATGACTAATGATGCAAAACGATTGGCGCAAGTTACGGCAATCGAACGGTTGGTTTGGCTAAAGTGTTCTGGGGAAAGAATATCATGCAAATGATAGACCAAAGGACGACGGCTGAAAAAACTCGCCAGTGCGCCAACAACTAATGCTTTTTGCGTGTTGGCGTAAATTAAATCGAATTCTCTTGCTTGTTGGACAACTTTGGCAATTAAAGGTATAAGTTGACCTAAACTGCCTAATCCTTGTACCAAGCTGCTTTCTTTGCGAACTTCTATTGCTTGAGTGGTGAGAACTTGAACGGGAATGTGATTCTGTTGTAGTAAATTTCTAAAAGAACCTTCAGCAAATAATCCCACTAAAGACCTATCTTTATAAGGTTTGGCGATATCTATTAAACATAGTTCAGCCCCGCCTGGTTTACCGCTTTGGTCTAGGAAGAAAATTTTCATAGGGCTTAAGATCGGATAATAATTTATACTAAGTTTAAGTGCTACAAGAATTCGTAATTCGGAATGAAAATTTCAATTACGAATTACGAAACAGGAATTAGACAGGGAAATATCTGTATTTAATACAACCCTGGATTTGACCGATATGCCATGCCAGATGTCTTAAGCCTCCAGCTAAGCTTGCTTTGTCACGGATTTTCAAACGCAAAACATCCAAACACAAGTTCTTTCTTCTTGAACTGGGGAGCGCCAGCAATTCCATCACCGTTTTCAACTCTGTAGCTTTTGACCAACCAAGGTTCATTTAGTTTCCAGTGTTGATTGCGACCAGCAACAAAGTCATACTTAGAGAGCGCCTCACCCATTGCTGCTACCCAACCAGGTGCAACTTCGTCGTCGGCGTCGCAAAAAGCCAAGGCTTCGCCTTTGGCAACACTTGCACCAAGATTACGGGCGTGAGCCCCTCCTTTCTTATCAGACGCATCGATAACGCGAAATAATAGTATTTTTTTACTATAATTTTGGGCGATAAGCCGGAGGCTTGACGCTTTGCGTATCGCCACTGTTTCATCACCAGAACCATTGTCCGCAACAATCACCTCCCAAGGCTGGTTCCACTGCTGGTTTGCCAGTGCTTCCAGTTGCCGGGAGATTGTATCGGCTGCATTAAAAGAGGGAACAATCACACTTAACTTCATGGCTGCTAAACCAGCATTACAACAATATTATAGTTAGGCAAATAAAACACTCCGTACATCCTGCGCTATTTTGTTCCAATCGAAGTTTGCGACAGCATACTGACGACAAGCTTGTTGTGTAGGTACTGGAACTTTTCCCAGGAGCACCTGTTCTAATTTTTCTGCAATGGCTGGGACTTCTATAGAGGAGGTAATTAAATCCGGTGAAAATGGTTCTAAAATTTCTGGCATTCCTCCAACGGGAGTACACACAACAGGAGTACCGCAAGCTAAGGATTCTACTATTGCCAATCCAAATCCTTCAAAAGACTGACTGGGCATCACACTCAAGTCAGCCGCTTGGTAAGCAACAGGTAACAAATCGTCTGGTAGGAACCCTAAAAATTTAACATGATTACTGAGTCCTAACTCAGTTGCCTGCTGTTGTAGTGTAGCTTGTTGTGGTCCACGTCCTGCGATCGCCAGCAAAACATCCGGAATCCTCGGTTTAATGATAGCCAAAGCTGACAACAATTTGTCAACTCCCACTCGATTCACCAAACGGCGCGCCGTGAATAAAATTGGGCGGTCTTGGGGCCAATCTAGCTTTGCGCGAGCCTCGTGAAGTGATAGATTAGGTTGAAACTGAGTAATATCAACTCCACCTGGAATTATGTGAATTTTGTTCCAAGGAACCTGATATTGTTCATGCAATATATTACCGAATGCTTTGCTCAGAACAATCAAGCGATCGCAGCGATTATATGTTCTTTGTTCTATCAGCTTAGCTTTGAGCCAAACACTTAGTTTCCTCTCAACGACTTCCTCTTGACTTTCATATGCCCAAGGACCATGAAAGTTAAAGGTAATAGGCACTCCTTTTGGCAAAAGATCCAAAATTGGAAAGCTGTATAATGCAAAATGTAAATTAATGGCATCAGGTTTGGCACCTCTTGTTTTCTGAAAGTTAGTGCGGATGCTCCACAACCGTTTCCAAATGGCACTATCTGGCGATGCCAAGTTAGTCAGTTTTATCGGCAAATTTGGTTCAGCTTCTGGTAAACCAACTCCACATAATTCAACTTGGTCTTGATTTGCTGCCAAATTCTGCGTCAGTTCATAGATATACCGTTCTAATCCTCCAGGGGTTTTAGGAAACCAGCCTAGTCCCAAACAGAGAATAGATGCAGATTTTGAAGCAGCATTTTTTGTGTTCTCTTCCATTTATGTTTCTCCAAGTAATGCTTGTCTGTGTGTCTCGTTGTAACTTACTTTTTAACGCCTTTTTTTGATTTCTGCACGATTATTGATGCCGACAATAGATATATTCTGCTAATGAATATATAATCAGAACTTTTTACTATAACTATATATAGATATTTATAATCATCTTCTATCCAAAGGTAAATAAATTATGATATGAAGATCTAAGTTTGGTATTTTTATAAAATACTTAATTACACATTTTTTAAAACAAAATATTTGAAGGGCAATTTGTAAGGTCAGTATAAACTTGTAAGTACACAAAAATATTTTTTACACTTAGAAGCTATCACCGAAAAAGTACTTTGCTGCTAAGAACGCTGTTGTACAGAAAGGTTTTGTAAAGGTTTTTTTTAATGGCGTCGGGAAAACCCCTGCTATTTACCTTGGAATACACCTCTTGCATAAATATTATTTTGTCTCGCGCAGAGGCGAGGCAGCGCCGTGGTGAGCCAGCGCTGCAGTCCTTGTTTCCCTCATGTGCCAGTTCCGTGCGGGGGTTCCCCCCGCCCTTGGAAAGTGGCGTCAGGCGACTGGCGTTGGCTTCGCCGTGAGCGCTCAGCCGAACGGTTTCCCTCCGGGAGAAACTGCGGTGCGAATGACGGTGAGTAAGCGCGCTGCAGTCCTTGTTTCTTGCGCCTAGGCGACTGGCGTAAGCGCGAAGGCGCTCTCCACAGGAGATACCCGATAGCCGTAAGGCGTGGCCGTTCCCACTAGGGCTTTCCCGCGCCTAGGCGACTTGTGAGTCCAGTCCTGTTAGCGTTAGCGTTAGCGTCGCACGAAGTGCCATAGGCGGGTTTCCCGCGCCCTGGGAACTGGCGTAAGGGCGAAGGCGCTCTCCGCAGGAGATACCCGGGCCTCTTGCTCCCTTCGGGAGAGCTTCGCGCTCCAGAGGAGCTGAGCGCCAAGGGCGCACGCTGCGCGTTGGCGCAGCCTGTCCGCACCGCAGGACTTACGCTAACGCCCAAGCCGCGTGCCGCAGGCATAGGGCGTCGCAAAGAAGAACACAAAGAAAACGAATGAGTGCAAGAAGTCTAATGAAAGACTCCTCGACACCGCTGAGTGTTAAGTGTGACTATTAGCTATAATTTCCTTCAACTATAAACGATCAATCTTCCGTAGTTTAGGAATGCTGATGAAATAAAAAAATACTTGGACAAAGGTTATTCCGTATGAATTTTTACTTTTTATCTAAAAGATAGGTTGCAAATCTAATCTAGAATATGTGTTACCAAAAGTAACTGTGTAAAAGTAAAATCTTAGTGTTCTTCTGATAAAGTTTTTGTAAAAATATAGATAAAACTCGGAAATTGTAGCTTGTATATGATATTTCAACATATAAAAGATGTTTTAACAGAGCTTTCAGTAAAACAAATGATTTGAGTAGAATTAATCAGAATTATTTGAAAAAGTTGCTTTTTGATGAAAACAAACATTGAAGACTGACATTAACAGAGAGATAAGATATAATTTAATTTTTCCATGTTACTGTAAAACTTTTCAATGATTATTATGAACCATAAGTGGGAATTTTAATTATTTCTATCTAGAGTTTCCATTTCGTAGTACAAAAATACTCTAATTTTTAAGATAGCTATACTCTACTGTCTTAGAGGATGTTTGTAAAGTGTGGTATTGTACCAAAATTTATCGATGCTCCCCCCTAAATTCCCGTCTGGGGTTGGAGGCAAAGGGGGGAACAAGTAAAATATTTGATACTTCTAAAACATCCTCTTATATCAAGATTAAGTAAAGAATTTGAATGAAATAGTTTTTCTCATTAAAAATGAGGTTGGAGAAGCAATCAACAATTTTGTCACTTTATGAAAAATAGATTAATTTCCAAGTTGGCTAAGTTCTACGAAAAGCAACGAAATAATGGTCATTTACGACGAGGAAAAACTGCAAAATTTGTCCTCGTTATAATTGCTGTAATAACTATTGCATTCTACTTTGCTATGAGATCTGCACCTGCCACAAACGCCTACACAACATCTTGGATAGGTAATACTTATGGTGGTGGTAGCAAATGGGTGCAGAATTATGTAGAGGGAATGTATGTTGGTCCTGATGGTACGGTCTACACCAACAGCACTTGGGATGAAGCAGGAAGAGAAGCAGGAATATATAAAAACGGTGATGTTGTTGGTCCTGACTTTGAGCTTCATGGTTGGAGCCGTATGGGTGGCAAAGCCATAACAGCAAATAGTAAGTACATTTATCTTGCTATGTTCCAGGGATCAATGGGCAAGATAAAAGAGGATTACCCACCAGAAGGAACATCTTGGTACTGTGTAAGACGCTATACTTTGTCTGGAAAGGCTGCGCGTTTTGCTGGAGGGCGTGGCTATGACCAAAGTATGTTGATTGTCAGCACAAAAAACCCAGTTACGGGATTAGCAACTGTAGGAAATCAGTTGTATGTGAGTATTGCTAAAGCAAACCGTATTTCCGTCTACAACACCGACACAATGAGGGAAGTACGCAATTTTTCTGTTCCCAACCCAAGGCAGATAACAATTGATAAACAGGGAAATCTATGGATAATACAAGGCAAAAATGGCAGTACTCCTCCTCAGATTTTGCATTATTCAGCAGAAGGTAAGCGTCTGCCTAAGGTGATTGCAGATGTTGTTGACCCGAGTGCGATCGCGATCGATAATCAAGGCAGACTTTTAGTAACAGAAAATGGACCTCGTCAGCAAGTCTTGATTTACAACATTGCAGGCAAACCGAAACCGGTGGGAACATTCGGTATTGAGCGTGGTATTTTTACAGGTGTTCCTGGTGAAGTTGGAGATTTGAAATTTTACGGTCTTACCGGCGTGGGTACAGATGCAGCAGGTAATATCTATGTAAATAGTAATGGTTTTAATAATGCAGGAACCGACTTAAGAAAGTTTTCGCCATCAGGAAAGCTGCAGTGGCGGTTACTGGGTTTGCATTTTGTGGATAACGCTGATACAGATCCTCAAAGTGATGGGGTGGACGTATACACTAAGCACGAATACTTCCACATGGATTACAAAAAAGCAGCTGGTAAGCAATGGAATTACAAGGCGTACACTCTAAATCCTTTTAAATACCCTCAAGATCCACGCTTGCATACATCGCCGACTTCAGTCTTCTTCCGGCGCATCCAGGGGAAACCCTTCATGTATCTCATAGATATGTATCAAAGCTTTATGCAAATTTATCGTTTCAATCCAACCACGGACGGTAAAGTTGCTATACCATCTGCAATGTTTTTTGGCACAGTGCTCAAGGATGGTAAAGTTGGAAGTTGGCCGCCGAATCAACCGCAGGAACAAAAGGATTGGATCTGGCGGGATAGCAACGGCAACGGTGCCTTTGATAAGGGTGAGTATAACATCAGAGATACAGATGATTATCCCTATCTTGGGGGATGGTGGGTAGATAGCAAAGGCGATTTATGGAAAACTTTGCGAACTCAAGAAGGTATCCGGCATTTTCCTTTAGAGGGACTAGATGCTAAGGGCAACCCCATTTACTCCTACAGTTCGATGAAAAAGGATAAAACTCCTAGCCTATTTACGGATGTGCGACGGATTGAGTATTTCCCCGAAACAGACACCATGTATTTATCAGGCTTTACCAAAGACCATCCTGCGGTTGACGATGATGCTGGAGCTGTGGGGTCTGAAATTGTACGTTTTGACAACTGGAGTCGAGGAAATCGCACTCCCCGTTGGCGCACTGTAGTTCCTCATGACACTACTGGAAAGCGTGAAGTGGTTACAGTAGCGATGAGTGTGGCGGGAGATTATGTATTCTCTGTAACAGTGAAACAGTCAGAGGTCTCTGTTTATAACGCCGCAACAGGAAAGCAAGTACAAAAGTTAAAACCTGGTCCAGAAGTGGCTGGTGAAAGTGGGTGGATTGATATACCCTACGGTATCCGTGCTTTTCGCCGATCAAATGGAGAGTACCTGGTATTTGTTGAGGAAGATTGGAAAGGAAAGGTGATTGTGTATCAGTTACCACGCTAAGCGTATATATAGCAATCCTATTTGATTTATAGCGCAACTCAATTGAATGAACTACAGATAAATCTCGTGTCCCATGAGTGTCCCATGAGTGGTTCATTATTTCTTTGGTGTACCTTACTCCGGGTTCTTACCGCTATATACAGCACCTTGCAAGTAAATGAAGTACAACGCGCTTTGTCTAAAAGCCAGACATAAAGCCCTTTTTACTTCTGAGTTCTGAGTTCTGAATTCTGCTGTAAAAATCCATTGGCTCAGATTCCCGATTTCTTTAAGAAGTTGGGAATCTTGTTGTTTACGTAGCCGAAGGCAGCCCGTAGGGTTGGTGAAACCATCACAAAACAGGACTTCCTTATAAAAAGCTTACAAGTCAGACTAGTAAATCCTGCCCCTCTTAAGGCGGTTTATTGACAATAATCGCAAGTTACATAACTTAGGAACCCGCCAAACTCGGAAGGAAGTCCTGTTTTGGAGAGGATTAATGAAGCGGGTTATGATTTAGGATTGCTATTTTTTTACGTAGCCGTCGGAGCGTCAGGTCAGAACGCTGCTGTAATGATATGGCTGAATGCAACTTTATATAATTTTGCATAAAACCGCTCCAAGAGTCAAAGGCTTATACGGAGTTGCGTTCAAACATATCAATTGTTGAAGGGACAAGGGAGATGAGGGTGATAAGGGAGACAAGGTAAGATGTATGGACGCAACTTGGTATTAAACCTTAATTTTGGGTTTTAACGCCAAAAATACGTGAATTTTAAAGTTATGGTAAAAAATATATTCTGAGAGTTGTTATAAATTTCTATACAGTGTAATATCGTTTTGCAATCACCACTGAGCTTGTAGATATTCATGAGAAAGGTAAAAAAAGATACTGTGAAGAAAGGAAATTAGTTGAAAAAACAATTTCTAATTAATGATATTGTAAATTCAGTAAACTAACAAAATATCAAGAAGAATTTGGTTCAGATATTATATTTATCATTGAACTAAATTTCGTTAAATCTCACCCAAATGATTGCGTTCAAATGAACATAAATCATTTGACAGTGAGATGAACAAAGACCAGGCACTCCATTCAGAGATCACGAGCGTTCTTATAGAGTACCTCAAGTGCTTAACTGAGCAATTTTGTGTGTCTAAGCAGCCTCAAGTTGGTTTATCCACCGGAATGCACGCCCGCTTTCAAATCCTTATTTTCTGCCGCCTGTTCGCGGCAGCTTCCGCCGATCCAAACTTCGGTAGAGGCAGGGGAGGGCTGCAAGATGTGATTTGAAAAATTAATCTCAATTTTCAGTTAGGTCATGATTTTGTGTCATGACACAATAGTTGGATTGCAAAATTTCTCTGGCTTGAATTTCTTATATTTTTGAGGGATAAATATAGAATAATGTAATATTTACAACATTTTTAGCGAGAATTTTATATTTCTTAAACTAAAGATGAACGTATCTTAAATAAGAAGCTGGAACACATAAGAGATAATGACACTAGAACACTAATTAAGTTCTACGAAATTGATCATTTTTAACCGTTTACGGGTTGAAAATAGAGCGTTAAAATTTCATTTTAATATCGTCATGACTATGATGAGTGAATCGAGGTTATAGAATGTTTATTTATATTTTTTTTAGTCAATGAAAAAATATGAATACAAAACAAGCGGTGAAATTTTTCCAAACAACAAAACCGCTGTGTATTATGCTCAAGATGCAGAATTTTGTGGCTGCTTACCGAGTCTTAATTCAATCGGTTCAAGACAAAAAAACAGAGCGCTCGTCCGAAGGGTGCGGCAACGCCTATAGCCTCCTAGTATTCTCAACTTGAAAGCCTACTCCGTAGCTTTGTCAAGCCATTTTTGGGGTGTTATGAAATCCTTTTTAAAGCAGAATCTTAATAACTACCTGTAGTTTAAGATCCTGCATTTATCAGGGGTTGCTTCTATCAGTACCGAATCAATATCAACCATTTGCAATAAGCGACCACTGTGGAGATCATATAAATGCGTATACTACATCTGACAAACCACGTACAAGAGATTGGTAACGGTATCGTTAATGTGGCGGTAGACCTCGCCTGTATGCAAGCAAAAGATGATCACGGTGTCGCTGTAGCCTCCTCTGGAGGAGAATATGAGGCATTACTAGAATCTTATGGAATCAGACATTTTCATCTAGACCAGTCAAGAACACCGCTAAATATTATCAAAGCGGTATGGCGATATCGGAAAATCGTGGATGAGTTTAAACCGGATATCGTCCACGTGCATATGATGACGGGAGCAGTGCTAGCAGCGATTCTCAAGTTCGGCTATAAATATAGTTTAATTGCGACAGTGCACAACGAATTCCAGCCTAGTGCGGTACTGATGGGCTTGGGTGAACGAGTGATTGTCGTCAGTCAAGCCGTGGGAGAATCTATGGCACGGCGTGGTATCCCAAAAGAAAAAATGCGGGTTGTATCCAACGGCACATTAGGGAGTCCCCGGCAGCGCAGCATTAAAGAATACCAACCGCTTCCCCTACACCACCCTGCGATTGCAACAGTATCGGGGATGTATCGGCGTAAGGGAATCGGGGAATTAATAGATGCTTTTGTTGAAATTGCTGGCGATTTTCCCGATGCCCATTTGTACTTGGTAGGTAACGGACCTGATCGCGAGTCATTGGAAGAACAAGCGCGAAACACTCCTTTTGCTTCGCGGATTCATTTTGAGGGTTTCCAACCAGAACCAAAGAGATATTTACTAGCTACTGATATCTTCGTACTTGTTTCTCACAAAGATTCCTCACCCCTTGTGATTCCAGAAGCACGAGAAGCTGGTTGCGCGATCATTGGCTCAAACGTAGATGGTATACCTGAAGCCCTGGACGCTGGAAAAGCAGGCATTCTCGTACCAGCAAAAGACAGCCATGCCTTAGCCGTAAATTTAAAGCAGTTATTGAGCGATCGCGATCGCCTGCAATGGTGGAGAACTCAAGCATCTCAGAACCTAGAAAGGCTCAGTGCTGCTCGCGTTCATAAAGAAACACTAGCTGTCTATAAAGAGTTAATGCCAGATAATACGCCCAATAATTATGAATATGCTAAAGCCAAGCTAATTCATAATTAACAAATTGAGCTAGAGATTAATTTATTCTTGATGACTCGTAATTCGTCATTTAAATCAGAATTGTAAATTACGAATTATGAATGAAAATCACACTGTTTTTCCCAAATTAAATTTATGCATTTTATTGTCACTGGCGGAGCAGGCTTTATTGGTTCTCATCTGACTGAGCAGTTGTTATCAGAAGGTCACTCTGTGACTGTGATTGACAATTTGACGACAGGTCACTTACAAAACTTGCCTGAACATTCTGGGTTAAAATTTCTGCACAAAAATATATTAGACTGTCACCCAGAAGATTTTTCCACACAGATTGATGGCATTGCTCATTTAGCAGCTACCCCATCCGTTACTGAATCATGGATCAAGCCACTGGAAGCGCACGATAATAATCTGTCTGCAACTCTAGCTGTGATTAAACTGTGTCAGGCTTTAAAGATTCCCAAGCTAGTCTTTGCTAGCTCTGCTGCTGTATATGGTGACAAAACACCTCTATCAATTTCAGAAGAGCAGCCTCCCGATCCCATCTCTCCTTATGGTTTGCAAAAATTGGTAAGCGAGCAATACGCTGCCCTTTTTACCAAACAGTTTAACTTTTCATTTATTGGCTTACGCTTATTCAATGTATTTGGACCTCGACAAGTACCTGGATCTCAATACTCTGGGGTTATTTCGATATTTGTTGATGCAATGCTCAAAAACTTACCCATCAAAATTTATGGCGATGGTAGTCAGACAAGAGATTTTGTCTTTGTGAAAGACGTAGCGACTGCCTTTGCTAAAGCCTTAACGACTCCACTAGCTCCTGGTTCAGCATTGAGTTGTAATATTGGCACAAGTAAATCAACTTCGATTCTTCAGCTTGTAAATATTATGAGAACTTATTTCCCCAAATGGGAATTAGAACCTAGCTTTGCACCTTCTCGTCCTGGAGATATTCAAGACTCCCAAGCGGATATATCCAAAGCGTCATCAGTTTTAAATTTTGTACCTCAGTGGTCCGTAGAATCTGGTTTAAAAGTTTTAGTAGAATATTGTCAAGCGCATAGTTCATAGAAGTTTTAATATAATTTTCACAATTGGTTCTGATGAATTACCTCAAAAAGATTGTAAAGGAACTACATTTTTCTGTAGTGAATAGTTTCCCAGTTTCTATAGCTAATAAGCTGCCATTAGGTGCGCTGACAAAAAAGGAAAGATGGTCTATTGGAATCTATACTGGCAAATCCCCTGTTGATTTAGATGCTCCTAAAGAGATAAAAAATCCTGTCTTGACACGCCGGAATGTATCAGATGTCAGGGCTGGGTTTGTTGCAGACCCTTTTATGATTAAAGTTGATAGCACCTGGTTCATGTTCTTTGAAGTGTTGAATCAACAGACACGTAGAGGAGAAATTGGGCTAGCAACGAGTGAGGATACAGTGAATTGGAAGTACGAAAAAATTGTACTTGCTGAACCATTTCACTTATCTTATCCCTACGTTTTTGAGTGGATGAATGAATATTACATGATTCCGGAGAGCCATCAGGCAAACTCGATTCGATTGTACAAAGCATCCAAGTTTCCTACAGAATGGAGTTTTGTTGGAAATATCAAAAGCGGTGCGTCATTTTTAGACGCTTCTATCTTCCGTCACGCTGATAAATGGTGGTTATTTACGGAAACAAATCCTCAGCATAACTTTGACACTCTCCGTCTCTACTATGCTGATGAGTTGCTTGGTTCTTGGATAGAACACCCAAAAAGTCCAATTATTAGTGGTAATGCACACATTGCCAGACCAGGCGGTAGAGTTTTAGTGATGAATGATAAGATTATTCGCTACACTCAAGACTGTCAGCCAGACTACGGCACACAGTTAAGAGCATTTGAAATTACTGAGTTGACAACGACTAGTTATCAAGAACGAGAAATCAATCAAAACTTAGTGATCAAACCCACTGGTGTTGGTTGGAACGGAGCTGGTATGCACCATATCGATCCTCACTTGATCGATGAAGAGCAATGGATTGCTTGTGTTGATGGTAGAGGGTGAATTTTAATAAAATATTAAAATTTCAAGACTTGCACCTCGTCGCCTACAGGCACCAATTCTTGGGGAAAAAAAGCCTGGTCGTGCAGGTTTTTTTTGTAGCTGCGGCATATCTGTTCAACCAAAAAATCAATGCTTGTCTGTATTTGCTGAGACCAAATTCAATTCTTACAATTTGCATAAATTCGTAAACATGAATTTTATTATCTGAGCAAATACCTTTGCCAAATTGGCAAAAACTATCCGGATTGCTGGAAGTATTTTTTGATTGATTATCTATAAGATAAATTAGTAGAAAATTAAAGCTAGATGCGAATTCTACATATTTTGAACCACGTCCAAGAAGTTGGTAATGGTATTGTCAATGTAGCCGTGGATTTAGCTTGTCTGCAAGCTCAAAATGGTCATAATGTGAGCGTAGCATCTGCTGGTGGACAATATGAGGTATTACTTACCACATACAATGTAAAGCACTTCAATTTGGATCAAACAAGAACACCAATTAACATCATTAAAGCCGCTTGGGGTTATTGGAAAATCATTGAAGAGTTTGAACCAGACATCGTCCATGCCCATATGATGACTGGGATTGTGCTGGCAAAGATTTGGAAGACTTTTTCTACATATGGTCTCGTTTCCACAGTACACAACGAATTCCAGCGCAGTGCAGTGCTGATGGGTTTAGGCGATCGCGTTATAGCAGTCAGCCATGCGGTTGCTGAGTCTATGGCACGGCGTGGTATTGCACAAAACAAGTTAAGGGTAGTATCTAACGGGACTCTGGGGAGCGTTCGTATGCGAAAGCTTCAAGAGTACGTAGCGATGGAACTGCAAAGACCGGCAATTGCTACTGTAGCTGGAATGTACAAGCGCAAGGGTATTGGGGAGTTAATCGATGCTTTCGCACAAATTGGTGCTGATTTTCCAAACGCGCATCTCTACTTAGTGGGAGACGGTCCTGACCGAACTTTGTTTGAACAGCAGGCGCAAACTACACTCTTTGCTGACAGGATTCATTTTCTGGGCTTTCAAAAAGAGCCACAATCTTATATGCTGGGGTGTGACATATTTGTGCTGGCTTCACACCGTGACCCTTCTCCGCTTGTGATTCCAGAAGCCCGTGAAGCTGGCTGCGCGATCATAGCTTGCAATGTGGATGGCATACCAGAAGCTTTAGATGGTGGACAGGCGGGTATCCTGGTACCCCCCGCAAATAGCCAAGCCTTAGCAGACGCTCTCAGGCAATTGCTAAGTAGCCGCAAGCTGATGCACCAGTGGCAGTACTTAGCACAACAAAACTTAGACCGATTGAGTGTTATGCGTGTCTATGAGCAAACCCTGTTGGTGTATCGAGAATTAACTACCAACTTAGTTGAACCTACAAAACAGTTAGCAGCGCACAGCAAAGCAAATTAGCAGTCTTCAGTTATCAGTCCTAGCTCTAAGTCAGAGGTAGTTTTTGGGTGGGAAGGGGGTAGCCGTTGATGATTTCAGCAGAAAGACGTTGATGTTGATGATACTTTTTGGCAGCCATAGCCAAACCAAGGAAGCCCCACATAACGATACCACCAAGTGAAATCATCAAGCTACTAAAAACTAACTGGAAGACGATCGCAAGACTAATCGAACGGGCAGCATTGGCAAAGGAATCGCTGCGAGCTTCAGAACCTTGGTATACGTTATACAACAGCAGCAATAATCCTCCCAAATAAGGGAGAGCTCCAAACCAACCGAGAGCGAAAAACGTATCTAGGATGCCGCTGTCAAGAACAATTTGTATGAGTTTGCCGTCTTTATCAATAATCCACGTACCGCCGATGCCATTCCCTAGGAGATTAGAAAGGGCTATGATGATGTTCCTTTCGTAATTTTGTGAACGGTCTAGGTAGCTTTGGTCCTTCTCTAGATTTGAGAAACTTTCAAAGCGCTCGCTGATAATACTGCCGAATGGCTCAATTGCCACCAGTGGCACAACACACACTGCCATGATCAGGATGGTCAATATTAAGCGCATCTGTAGCTTTGGTTTAAGATTAGTGAGCAAACTGAGCAATCCCAGCGCCCAGCCTCCCCAAGCTGCGCGTGCCATACTGAGTAAGAATGCTAAGTAACCCGCCGCAGAAGCAGGGATACGCAATGGACTTTGGCTACTAAATAACAACAATAGCCCCGCCATCATAGTCACTGCAAATGGTCCTGGCGAGTGCATCGTACTCCAGACGCGAATCGCTAATGGTGCAGGCTCTCCAAAGCTTGTCAATTTTGTTTTTATTAACCAAAACCTATCCCACTCTGGTGCTATGAGGTACTGCACTATGCCATAGACACCTGTCAAGAGTACAGCCCAAACAAATACAGTCTGGATGGTTTTGCGATATTTTGGATAGTCTCGCCAGTTGACAAACAAGTGGAACCCGAAAAATAGGGGAGAAATCCAATCCAGCATTGTACGGAAGACTATAAGTGGTTGGTAATTAACCAGCCCCACCAAAAAGGCGTAGAATACAGCAAAAATCGCCATGATAAACGGTAAGCCCCCCATGCGGGACGCCTTTGGTAGGTAGCGGATGAATGTAACAGCAGTAAGCAGTGTTACTAAGAACGGCGCTAGTAAGATTGGACTTGGATCTACCCAACCGCTCCTATAATCTATTAGGCGACGAATAATTGCAATGAGAAACCATATCCACCAAGTGTAACCAATGTAGAGTACCGGATACCGCACATAGAGGAACACCCCTACCAGAAAAGATGCCACTGGGAATACTTGGCGCAGTAGACCTCCAGCAGCCACATAACCGACAAGAGTAAACAGTATGAGCCCACCGATCGCTAGCCAAGCTAGAGTTGTTGGTTGTTCTTTTTCTGATTCTTCTGGCGTCGGAACTTGATGAAATTGCCTGTAGGTCACTCAGCCTCTCCCTGTCTAACAGTCGTGGTTTTTTTTCAATGATCGATAGAACGCTATGAAGGCTTGTCCATCTGGAAGCAGTTGTCAGGTGTAGAAAGGACTCTACTACCCATTTTTGATGCTTGATGATGAGTTTTGTTCCAAGTACGGAAGCCTTGCCAACGTCCTTGCATGGAAGCCAACCACTTTTGTCTGGCTAAAGTTCCTTCACTTTTGTGCAACCGCCACCACTGTAGCAAACCTAACGCCTCTCGTGTCCCGACGAATATTCCCCACAATGCAAACACAAGCTTTTGTAAAAAGGAGAAGTGTTCCAGTAAAGCTAAAGTTTCGTTGTGAACTGCATTGGTAAAGGCGATATTATTAAATTTCTGGCGTTGGTCTTCGTCGAAACGTTGTGCTGGATAGTGATTGACTGCTACCTCTGGGTCATAAATGAGCTTCCATCCAGCCCGTTTTAAGGTGAGACAGAATGCTAATTCAAAGTGTACCTGCGCCCCAGTGCCTTGCATCCGTTCATCAAAGCGCAATCCTGTGATCGCACTGGTACGAAAACTCATATTTACGCCCTTAAGAACATCGACTTCACGAGGTTGTCCCACTCCTAGGTGATGGTTGCCAATCACTCGCCCAAACCACTGCAACTGACCGACGATCTCCCGGGAGTCATCGAGTAATTGGTTTCCCTGGTGAACCCAATCACGTCCGCCAACTCCGCCAATGCTGTCATCCGATAGAAAATATGCACTGATCCGTTCTAACCAATTTGGGTAGGGTGCGGCATCATCGTCAGTAATTGAAACTGTATCGCCTTCAACCACTTCCAATCCAGCGTTCATCGCTGCAACTACGCCCCCAACGGTGACTTTTACAGTCTGTAGTGGCAGTTTACAGTCTTTGAATTCTTCGAGGAATTGCCAAGTTTCGGTGTCCGTATCCCTTACTGTCACTATCACCTGATATGGTGGTTTAGTTTGCGCTTGTAGCGCCAGAAGGCAGCGTAATAGGTCTTGAGGACGGCGATAAGTTGGTATGAGAACGGTGTTCCTCATTCTTGCTTAACTCCTCAAATAAATCCACATAGGTTTGTGCCATAATATTCCAGCTATGCTGCTCGGCAACAGCACGAGCAGCTTTTCCCATCTGCTGCATTCGGGTGGGATTACTCATCATTGATGATAGTGCATCTGCCAAGGCATCGGTGTCGTCTGAGTCTGGTAAGACAACTCCGCATTCTGGTGTTACCAATTCTGCACCTCCTGTTGCTGTTGCAGTAATTACGGGAAGTCCAGAGGCCAGGGCTTCTAACAGCACCAGAGTACAAGCTTCATAACGCGAGGGAAACACAAATAAATCCACCGCCCGCATCAGCTGGGCTATATCACGCCGATATCCCAAAAAATGCACTCGCTGATTCAATCCTAAGGATTCTGCCATCGCTGGAAAGGGGCTAGCTTCAGTACTTCCCACAACCGCTAGATGTAAATAAGGCACTTTTACCAAGGCACGCAGCACGGTATCTAAGTTTTTTCTGGAGGTGCGGATGTCTCCTGCAAACAGCGCCAAAGTCACATTCTCAGGTAAACCGAGTGTTTGGCGACAAGCGACACCTGGAGAAAACTCTTCTAAATCGACTCCATTGACAATCACCTGAATTTGAGATCGCCCTACGCCAATGTTTTCCAATTCTTGGGCGACTTTCTGGGAAACCGCGACAATAACTTGCGCTTTTTGGAAGGCTCGTTTTTCCCAAAAGGCATTAAGTGCTGTATACAGCCACTGATAAAAACCATACAAATCTCGGCGGATGCGAGAAATGTGGGCGGGCGATCGCAGCCAAGAACTGTGGACAAAATGTACAGCATTCACATCAGATACTGCTGTTGTAATTGCTCCGTTAACTTTGACCACATCAACTTGGGAGCGATATTTCCGCAACCAATCTGCACTTTTTTGCGAAAATATGAAATTCCGAAAAAATTCGGTTGGTAAGCTGTTGACTGAAATAGAAACCCAGTCTACTTGGCTACTTTGTTGCAATTCTGGTGCTATTTCACTTGCCAATAAGGTAAGGTGATGACCTCGGCGAATTGCTTCTTTCGCAACCTCATAATTCACTCGTCCCTGTCCATCACCCTTTTTTACCTTGTGGGTAACAATACATAGTTTCACGCACCACCTTCCTTTTGAGTTTATTGATCACTTTAATGTTATGTTCTTTGTTGCGCTTTCTACGCCATTATTTCATTCATACTTTTAGCAATTTATTGACTAGCGGTCGTGGGGTGAAACTCAAAGTCAATGCTGCTATAGTTCTTAAATTAAACTTTTGTTCACAAAGCGCTCGCCAAAGATAAGGACGTGCTTGAGCTTGAATTGTTTCTTGAGAACGTAGTAAACCTAGAGCTAAAGTTGTATGAGCCTCTAACCATTTCTGCTTGAAAAACGGCTTATACTTGTTAAGGATTTCATCTGCCATAAACTTTTCGTAGCAAAACATTTCCGCTGTTCCTTTGCGGATTTTTGCCTGAATATCTCGACCACCACTGCGATTTGTATCTGTTTGCTCATGGGCGCGATAGCGTGTCAATCTTTCTGGATGATAGTAAGCTCCATGACCGGAACGGGAACATAGGTATGCTAAATATAAATCCCACATACCACCTACTTCTTGTGGAATACTATCCCAATCAACAAACTCGTTGCGAATCAAACAAGCTGCAGCTGTGGGTACAGACTTATGTACTACAGCAATTTCATAAAAAGGTTGATGAACTCCTTGCTTGAGGGAGTTACGTTTGTATGCTCTTGTATATTCTTCAGTAGCTGCATAATCAATTTTGCTCTGTGCATCCATAATATATTGGTCACAGAAAGCTAAAATGGCATCTGGATTTTCTTCCAATGGTGGAACAAGTTTTTCTAAAAAATCCTCGTTCCACATATCATCATCATGCAGACTGGCAACGTATTTGCCCTGTGCCATCTTAAAGGCGTTCATCTGATTGGGAAACATCCCGATGTTTTTTGCCTGTCTGAAAAATCGGATGCGTGAATCACCAAAAGATTCAACTACCTCTTGGGGACTTTCTGGGCTGCAATTATCTGAAACAATAATTTCAATATTTCGATAAGTTTGTTTAACAGCACTAGTAATTGCTTGCTTGAGATACTCTGGTCTATTATAAGTTGGGATTATAACGCTCACTAAAGGCTCTTGTGAGCTATTACTGTGTAACATATCTAAAAAATCCTTTGATTTTATAATAGAAATAGTGCCCTATCTATGGTTAGAGACAGAAACAGCCTTATTGGCTTGATAATATTATCTAACTAAATGTTTTCAAAGGAAAATTTAGATATTGTGTTTTCATAAATTTTTTGTAAATGTTTGACGTGGATATCCATTGTGAATTCTTGCAGAAACAAAGCATAACCTTGTTCGCCCATGTGTCGGCATTTTTCATAATCACTAGAGAAATGAGTAATCGCTTCAGCCAGCATCTTAATATCATTGGCTGGCACAAGAATACCTGTTTCCCCATCTCGTAAATATTCTGGAATGCCTCCGACTGC
The DNA here is from genome assembly GCA_019359075.1 of Kalymmatonema hyalinum WJT4-NPBG1. Classification (GTDB taxonomy): domain Bacteria; phylum Cyanobacteriota; class Cyanobacteriia; order Cyanobacteriales; family Nostocaceae; genus Kalymmatonema; species Kalymmatonema hyalinum. The sequence goes on along the minus strand of JAHHIB010000048.1, from coordinate 42,021 downwards.
GGCAGCAATGACAGGTCGATAGTGAGTATAAGCTTCCAGAGTGACAAGACCAGCAGGTTCAGGCCAGATACTGGGGAAGATAACAGTAAAACACTGTTCGTAAAGTTGATTTAATTTCTCGCTATTACACCAGCCATGCCAAGTGATACGGTTGTTTATCCCTAGCTTGTGAGCTAATTGTTCCAATCGGGGTTGATCCCAACCCTCACCTGCAATATCAAGTTGAATTTGCGGATCTGTATGTACTAAGGTTTTGAGCAGCCATTCCAGCCCTTTATCAGGAACTATTCGCCCAACAAATAAAATTCGATGATTTTTGTGTGTTTCTAAACTCAAAGGTGCACTCACCATTTGCGGTGCGGAAATACCACAGCGTAGCGTTACAGTTTTTTGAGGCGGTACTCCGTTTTTAATCAACTGTCGCCGTACGTAGTCACTATTAGCAATAAAAGTTACTGGATACCTTTGTGTGACATTGAGTAGCCGATGAGTGCCTTGTAATTCTTTCATCACTCTTTTGGGTTTGCGGCTCCCACAGCCATCTATTATTTTGCCCCAGAGACATCCGAAATAAGAGAGATTGCGATCGCAAATGACGCCCTGTCCTGGTAAATATTTTGTGCCACTAGGACAATAAAGTGAGTGATTGTGAACGGTGAAGACAGTGGGACATTCTCCTGTAACTTGCAATAGTAAGTCTGGGCTGTGAATGTGTAGCAATTTAAATCGGCTTTGATCTAGTTCTTTGAGCGATTTAATTACAAAGTCACTCACATCAGGTTGCCGATTTTGAATCAGAGAAGTTAGATAAGTTTCAGCTCCTCCGTTCCCATTGACTCTAAAGCTAGAGCAGTGATACATCAAGTTATGATCAAACTGGGGCTGCTGCAAGTTTTCTGCTCTTACCTCCGCATCAGTTATTAAGTTTGGCATGGCTCCTCCACCTTATTTTCCAAAGTTCATAAGTAGATTTTTCTTGAGATTTTTCTTGAGAAAACAAGTTCTCAATTTGCTAAGACAGGACTTTTGCATCTTTGTTCTAGCTGCTGTTTTTATAGCTGTTGAGGCAATAGAGCAAGCGATTGCCCTTTAGGGCACTGCGCGGAGCGCAATCGCTCCTCATCTGTGACCACTGGAAACGTTATCCACCACAATCAACTCACAAGATAAGTTTTGCAGCACGTTCACCAGCGCCCAAGATTTTAAGGTTTGACGCAGATTTTCTACACGGTTGCAGATGCGGTCATCGTTATCAATCCTTAATTGAGTTGATGCTGCATCTGATGATATTTCCAAAGCTTGCCCTTTAGCTCAAGCAACTCTTGATACCCGCCCTGTTCTACAATCTGTCCCTGTTCGAGTACGACAACTTTATCTGCTCGGACTATTGTTGATAGGCGGTGGGCGATCACAACCACCGTTCGTCCTACAGAAAGCTTTTCTATAGACTCTTGAATGAGTCGTTCTGACACAGTATCAAGAGCACTTGTTGCTTCATCCAAAATCAGAATTTCCGGATCCCGCAGTAAAGCCCGAGCAATTGCAATTCGCTGACGCTGACCGCCAGAAAGTCTCACACCTCTATCTCCAAGTTGAGTATCGAAACCTTCGGGCATTTCTTGGACAAATTCCAAAGCATTCGCGAGTCGAGCTGCTGCGTAAACTTCCTCATCTGTTGCTCCTTGCGATCCATAGGCAATATTATTACGGACAGAAGTGTTGAAAATAAAGGTATCTTGGCTGACCACGGCAATCTTCCGGCGCAGCGAGTGGATTTCAATATCCCGCAAATCAACGCCATCAATAAAAACATGACCTTGTGTTGGATCGTGAAATCGCGGAATCAAATCCGCCAATGTTGTTTTACCAGCCCCTGAAGCACCCACCAGTGCTGTCATTCTGCCTCGTTCAATCATCAGCGTGATGTTACTAAGTACTAAATTTTCGCTGTCGTAGCCAAAATCAACAGACACGAAGTCGATTGAACGTTTTAAGCCAGGAAATTCGATATGCCCATTGCGGAAATACTGTTTTTCATCAATATCCAAAAGTTTTTTAACAACTTCCGACGAGCCGTACATTGTACTGATATGCGTCGCGACACCATTAATATCTTGAATAATTGGCACGAAACGAAAGAGAACGAAGAAAAACGTTAATAGAGAAGCTACTTGTAGTGCTCCGTTAGTTACCAAACCCGTATATGCCAGAACAATCATTGCCACAAGTATTGTGGTCGCTAACGCCTCGGCAAATGGCTTGACAACCATCCATACCAAGGCAATCTTCTTGGAAGCACTGACCAGATTCAAGCTGGCATTATAATAACGTTGACGTTCAAAATCTTCAGTGGAAAATGCGTGAACTGTACGAATTCCATTGATGAATTCTACCGCTATTGAAGTAAATCTATTGCTGGCTTTACTTACGTCAAAACTCGCCTCACGCACGCGACCATTCAATGTAGATAACCCCACGGCTAACAAAGTGAAAAGCATCAATGAAATGACAGATAGCTGCCAAGATATTAAGAACATTGATACTAGGTAAACTACAGCGTTGATTGATCTTGAAAATAAGAAAGCTGCATCCCCAAAAGCTTGTTTAAGCCTTTCTATTTCCGTTGTTAAAGTATTTATCAGTTCGCCAGATTTAGTATTGCTAAAATAACTAATTTTTACAGATTGTAGTTTTTCAAAAATTTGTTTACGCAGCCTATCAATTAAAGTAAGCTGAGTTATTTCGGTGTAAAGTTGTGCTACATAATTTAAGCCTGAACGCATCCAAGTGGTAATTAAAATCAATAACGAGACGCGATACAGCCGAGTGGGTCCATCTGCTCCCACTCCCAAAAACACAGTATCAACCCACTGAATTCCAGTATGAAATTGTTGTTGGCTGTTGGTATCACCAGTTAAGCTTTGCAGAAGAGAAAGCAGAAGACTAACATTAAAGCCCTCAAAAATTGCCGCCAGCAATGAAAACATCAATGCCATAACGGTAATTTTGGGAAAGTGTTTAAATTCTCGCAGTATTAAGTAGTTGTTCTGCCAGAACTTAGTAGTCTTTACTAAATTCTTAAGCAGATTTTGGACTGGTTTGGAAATTTTTAGCTGCATGGTCAATATTAAACTATAGTTTTCCAGGGAAGATAGAGCGCTCCAAGTGCTATGTCTTACGAAAAGCCGCAACGCGTTTACGTGCGGCAAATGAACTGACTACTGTACAAAGCACTAGTTGCTTTTTTATCAGAATCAAGGGGAGGAAGAGTCACTTTGCAAGGCTTGAACCTGTATTTGCTATCACTAGCATATGGTAAGGATGGGGCGTTCAAGCCATCAGGTAACGAACAAATCACAAAGTTGGACTATCCAGATGTAATAAGTTCGACTCTGCCTCAACTTGCCATGACCCCATGATTCCTGGTAATTTATTGAGATTTCGTTGTGCTTCTGGACTCAGCCGTACTGCATCTTCCAAAGTCCAGCAACGAGGTCCTGTCAAAGTCATTTCACCACGCAGCACATTCAACAACTGTGGCAGATTATCCAGTCCGTACTTACGCATCCAAAGTCCTAGAGTTGTCAGATTCTGCTCATCTTCCCCATCGCATAAACCGCTTTGATATGCGATTGAAGGCATTGTGCTGCGCGCCTCATCCACACTTGCTTTCTGGGTGAGTGTCGTTGTGCGAAACTTAAAAATCTTGAAGAGTTTACCCCGTTCTCCAATATGCCATTGGCAAGAAAAAAGTGATCGTGGTTCTGGGGAGGAAACGCGCATTAACAAAACTAATCCCAGCATAATTGGGCTGACAGCAAGCAGAAAAACCAACGCTGTGAGCCACTCAGTGAGCCGCTTTAACCACGAGAATACTGAGCCAACTGGTTTCGGCTGTTTATCGCTAGAAGGTATGCGTAGGAATATAGGCTTGTTGGCTGCAAGGCACGCATCTGCCCAAAATCTCAACCTTGCTTCACCGAGTTTTGGATCTATGCGTACCAGATTTACTGGAGAACGCTTTAAACACTCCACTAACAATCCCTTTTTATCCAGTGGAGGCATATACGGCTGTTTCACTACTATAGAAGGCATAACCAGCAACTGATCTCGTCGCCATTGAAGTGTGCAGTACTGTAAGGGATTATCTTGTTGTTGCTGCTTCACAGTATAGGAATTTTGTAATGTTGCTTTTATTGAGGTTGTCATATGTATTTACACTTATAGTACAGTAGCTCGCCAACCTGATATCGAAGTCTATTAAAGCCAAATAGTCTGACCTGTATCTTAGTCTTCACTCCAAACCTGGAGGTCAGTGAGTGGGAAAAATGATAGTACAGCTATCCCTCATAGATATTGCACATCTTCGGAGAATTTATCTTTAGAAAGGATGTACAAGATACAAAAATAGTAGCCTTTAGATAAATCTAAGAAACTCCTCTCTTGTATTGTTTAAGGGGTATTTAATATCTAGGATATAAGACGCCGTAGGAATAACGGTTACGTAAATAGATTCTTTATTTACTCTTTAAACATTTCGTCCCTTTTTCCGGGAATTATTAAGCTATTATGAATAACATCGCTTGTCTAACTACGTAATAACCCTTTTGCTGCTCATCCCCGTGTGATTTTAACACAATCAGATGATTGCAATTAAAAAAAGCTTAATTATCAAAACTCATCAAATCACACAAAATCAGTAATTTGTGTGGCAAAAAGTTTATACAATTATCTGAATTTCAGTTTTGATAATTTTCACAACAAAGAGAATTGTTGTTGAGATAACACGAAATTTATAGCGTTTGATTCAGTATGTTTTTTCTATCCCTCACTGTCATTTACCTGCTATATATGGTACGCTAAGTCACTACATTAGTGATATCAAGTCCGGTTAATTAGTTATTATTCCGTGGCTCTGTGCAAAAACCTTAAAATCTTCTCCCCTGCCCCCCTGCCCCTCTGCTGCCTTAATGATAAGTCTTCAACCGGACATGATATGAATGCCAATCGTAATTGTGACTATTTTTTGTCATAAACCATGGCTCAATCGTTACACGGTACCCTGATGGAAACCCTGAATCAAACTGGATCACCGTCGCAATTTCGGCTTGGGTGCGACTATCGCTTTTGTACTCTTTATTTGCAATAAAGCGCCTAAATTGCCAAAACGTGGGCGCTTTATGGTACATTTTCTAATAGATTTGCACAGTTTTACCTATCGCTCTCCCAAATGTTAAGAAAGATCCGGGTAATGGATAGCTCCTTGTAGGAGAGGGAGGAGCAATGTAAAAATCATGGTTTTAAGCCTCTTCCCTTATAGGGGAGAGGAATGGAAGCGAGGTCAAATTAAATTCATCGAACTCACGTTGAATTACGAATTATGCTGACACTCTTGCCCCTATAAAAAAATACGGCTTATGCCAACGCTGAAGGGCATATACCGCATTGAGGATTGCATTTTTGTTGTTTATTAACACTCCCACGCTTGAAAGGCAATGGGATTCTTGGGCTGAGGAAAGCCATTAGCCACCTTTGGTCTTACAGAGCATTCTGCGTTATTGCAGACGCCTCCTCCCTATACCTTTGTACCCTTTATTTCTCCATAGCTTGTTGCAGTGCAAAGCGGTGTTGCTGTGCGTATGGAACATATGTACTAGTAGAGTTAGATACTCCGTTTGCCACAACTCCTAGTAAGTTTAATCTGCTCAGCATGGCTGTCGCTTGCGTGAGTTGGGTTCTAGTCACCCTACCAATGCTGGCTACCATAACCACGCCACGACACGATGATGCCGTAAGCATAGCATCCACTAAGCCAAGAACTGGAGTGCCATCTATAAGTACCAAGTCATAGTTTTCCTCAAATGTTGCCATGAGTTGCTGCATCCGAGGGGAACTCAACAGATTAGCTGGATCAGCAGGTGTTGGTCCAGCGGTTAAAATATCGATGTAAGATGAGCCTGAGGACTGGATACTAATTTGGTTGGGTATAGAGACGTCACTTGTTAGTAAAGTAGAAAGCCCCTGTTCGTTGGGAAGATTCAGTTGTTTGTGTAAACTGGGATCGCGTAAGTTGGCATCAATCAGCAGTACCCGTTTATGTAAACGAGCAGCACTCATTGCTAGACCCAATGCTAGAGCTGATTTCCCCTCATCTGATAAAGCGGAGGTAATCATCAAAGATTTGAACGAAGAAACAGAGTTCAAAAGTTCAATGTTTTTATAAATCAGATCTAGCGATTCCCAACGTGGTGGAGATTGCAATACCTGAATTGTCCAAGGAGCAGGTACGTCTGGCTTTCCAAAAGGTAACTTGATAACTGATTCTCTAGTTTTAGCAGGTGGCAACTTGGGAGTTGTGCCCAATATCGGTAGCGCAACCTGCTTCTCCAACTCAGCTGTGGTGTGAACTGAATCATCAGCCGCTTCACGGACGAAGGCAGCAATACCTCCTAACATCAACCCAACCACAGCACCCAGCATCAGGTTCTGCTGCAGGTTTGGACCTAACTGTGTACCGGGTTGGGGTTCTTCCACAACTTCCCAGTTAAATCCTCCCTTGGCAATTTCTTGCCGCAATTGCTGTTCTGCTTTCAAAAGCTCCTGTAATCTTTCGCGGCTAAGTTGTATTTGCGGCTGTAAGCTACCATAGCGAGCTAAAATTGCGGGAAATTTTTTGAGTTCCTCACGTAGTTGTTGCTCTTTCTTCGCCAGAACTTGGTCTTTAGCGCTTAAAGACACTATTGTGGTTTGTGTGTCCACCAACTTCGTAGCGAGGTTGAGGTCAATTGCGCTCTTCTGTCCTTGTTGTAAGAGAGACGCTGCTTGGCTACTAGCTTGAGCAGACTCTCCCCCTAAGGTTCGTTTTTGCTCTTGCTGCAATAATGCCTTTTGGCTTTGAAGTTGATCTACCAACTTCTTCACGTTCGGAGCTTCGTCTGTAAAGCGCAAGCGTTCTTGTGCTAAAGATAGTTCTGTTTTTTGGTATTCGTTCAGTAATGCTTGGTAGCGACTAGACTGGCTCAGACGAGCTTCGACGAGGGCATTCTGTGGAGTACTTTGGAGCTGCTGTTGTAATGTCTTATACGTAGCAGATGCTTCTTGATACAGAGAACGAGTTGTGCCCCGCTCTTGCTCAATCCTGATCAATTCGTCCTGTATGGCTTTCGCCTGTGTCTCTGGGTCTATTAATTTCTGAGATGTGCGAAACCTTTGCAAGTTAGTCTCAGCCTTTCTCACTTCATCGCCTACTTTCTTTAACTGAGCGCTGATAATTTTCAGACCATCTTTTAAGCGCTTGTCCTGCTGTTCGATGTTGTAATCTAGATAAACTTTTTGAATTGCATCCAAAACTTCATGTGTTTTAATTGGATCTTTATCGGTATATTGCACCTCAAATATTTTAGTAGCAACATTATCTTCTTTATTTTTGATTTGACTTAAAACTAAAGCGCTTTTCAACTGACCTACGGTCATGTCTGGATACTGGGGCTTGAGTTGATTAACTGCTTTTTGAAGCAGACCAGAACTTTGCATTAAGCTCAGCTGGGTTGCAGCGTCTACTTGAACAGTAGGGTCGGTAAACTGACTGTCTACACCACTACCACCTTCTTTCCTTCCTTGATAGTTAGGTTCTACCAACAGCTGCATTGAGCTTCTGTAGGTAGGAGGTGTCCTTTTTGTCATCACACCTGCAACCGCAATACAAGCCACAAATGCTGCTAAAAACCAAGGAAATCTGCGTATTAAAACCGCAAACAGTTGTCCGTAACCCTGTTCTGACTCAGTAACTGGATTCACATATGGACTTAGGCTGCTCTGAACCACCTTTACTATCCCTCAGCTAACAAATTAATTGAATAATGTATTTACGGTACAAGCTTGTTCAATAACTTGCTCGACCTTATTAAAGAAAGCCTCCTCTGAAAAGTTGGCTACAGCATGATTACGAATGTTTTCGTAATCCCAATAGATTTCCCTGGCTTCTAGTAGTGCAGCTTGCAGTGATTCGGGTGTTTGCCTCTTAAAAAAGACTCCTGTTTTACCAGGTATTTGAGTATCTAACACGCCACCCGCTCCAAAAGCAATGACAGGTGTTCCACTGGCATTTGCCTCTACTGGAACTAATCCATAATCTTCTAGGGCAGCAACTATAACAGAGTTGGCTTTAGAAAACAACTGAGTGCGTTGTGTATCAGTTACGTGTCCTAAAAACTCAATATTGCCTAATGCTTTGGACTTTAATCTCTCTTTTTCTGGACCATTTCCTGATATCAGTAACCGCCATCCCAGCCAGTTAAAAGCTTCGACTATTATATCAAGACGCTTGTAGCTGATCATCCGAGCTGAGGCAAGATAAAAGTCTTCTTTTGTATCTGAAAAAACAAATTTACTCGTGTCTATCGGATAGTTAATAACAATGGCTTTTTTGCCGTAGGTATTTTTAATACGACGAGCGACAATGCTGGAGTTAGCAATGTAAAGGTCAGGTTCCTGTGCACAGGCAAGGTCTACCTTTCTCATAACTTGAAAGACTTGTTCGATTAATGGAGCAAAATATCGATAGTCTCCGTACTCCCGTAAATAAGTTTCTGTATCCCACAAAAAACGGGTAACATTATGGCAAAAGCAGATGTGGCGTGCGTCTCGGTTCTTTCGTACTGCTTTGGCAAAGCTGGTGCTACTGCTGATAATGAGGTCGTATTCTTGCAAATCTAAGGCGCGAAAGGCTGGAAAATAGAAAGGAGCCATCAACCGGAAATACTTTGCTGCTCTGGGAATATTTTGCAGAAAAGTTGTGTTGACAATACGCTCACCTAAATCAATGGTTTGTTCGGGATCGTATAAGGAAGTAAAAACGTCTGCTTCAGGATAGCGTTTGCAGAGCAATTCAAAAACGCGCTCTGCCCCTCCTTTTTGGGTTAAATAATCATGCACTAAGGCAATTTTCATATATTTTTTGTGAATTTACTTTATACAATTATCTACAAATGATAGGTTGCCTCTGAACACTGCACCCACAGCTAACAGATTATTTTGAAAATCTGATTCATGCTCCTATTTGTTTCCAAGATACTAAAAATTTATTTTTGTAATATTAATTTTTCATAAATATTTCGTAATGATAGTAGCTGGTTGTTCGCTGACTCTCAATGGTTTGCTTTTTACTCGTAAAACCCAGTTACAAACTCTACTATTGAGTTCTCGAACTTGAAAGTTGACACGTAAGCAAAGTTTTTCTAATAATGGAATCTTAAACATGAATCAATACCTCGTTTTTCTGAGAATGATTTTTCATAATTTTTTCGATAGTATTTCTATAATTTTCTGCAAACTTTTCTTTAGTATGATTTTCTCTGGCAACTTCCCAAGCTCTTCTTGCCATCTGTTTTAACTCTTCTTTAGGCAGAGTGGAAATTTTTTGGGCTTCTTGCTTGATTCCTTGTATCGAACTGTCTTTTAGGATGACACCGTAATCTTTTTCCACATCTACACTAGCTTCATAACTGACAATTGGTATTAACCCTGCATGCATACAATTAATTACGCTGCCACCACCACCTTCAGAACAGGAAGGATAGACAATGCCAACGCAGTTGTTAAGGATATTTCTAAACTTCTGACTGTTTATATCAATCCATCCTACAGTGTGAATATTAGCGGTTTGATAAAGTTCCTTATAAAAAGCTTTTACAAAATCTTCTTCTTTACTTATTGGTCCGCAAATAGTTAAATGGCAATCAGGCATTTGAGCAAAGGCTTCCAATACCAAGTCTAATCCCTTGTGAACTAGACCGCCACTACCAAACCAGAGAAAATTCTTGCGGCAAGCGTCAAAATCTTTTTCTTCTGACCATGAATAAACCACTTGTGTAGAAATCGGAACGCGGTAAAGCGGTTTTTTTGCATATTTCAAGGTACTCATGGTAAACTCATTCCCCAGAACTGTGGCACAATCGGCGTGTTCTAGAGCTTGATTAGGTGGTTCAAATCTCCGAGGACTCAGAGTTATGCCTCGCCTTTGCTGTAGTGCTAACAGTCTGTTGGCTTCTGCTGCATTATGGAATAAAATATGAGCGGTGTCAGCATGGAATATTTTTACACAATCTTTATTGAGGAATGGTGCACACCTTTGCAGATTGGAACGAGTTTCTAAAAAGAATGCATATTCTTTTTGAGGTAAGAATATATCATTGTTATATTGGATAACATCAACACAGTAGCCTATGTCCAAGAAAGTTTGTGCCATTTGGTAACATTCCCAAAAATGGGTGTGGGAATTCGGGATAGGTTCGCCAGGTTTTAAGAGAAATGGTTCAACAACGTATGAGATCAGTACGTTACCAATGGCTGGCTTACGCGGCTGGAGTGAAACCTTCCGGCGCATTTGTTGACGAACTTTAATTTTGTGTGTTAGGCGATTAACGATATTGACTGTACGCTGAGCTAATTTAGTTGCCATAAGTCTAGTGAGTTGGAAGAGTAGTGAACTATTGTTAATGCTTGGGATGCCATCAACTTGTCGAAATCAGAATCTCATAATCTTTGCATAACTTTTGCGTCTAATAAGAGATTCTTTACTACTCAACCTATGCCTTGTTTGCTACCAAAGTCAACACCATAACATTAAGTATGGGTTGACTTTGGTTAACCTAGTTACCTAAACTGCTGCCAAGGTCTTTGATTGAGCGAAATAAGCGTTCTGCTCAGATCGCAGTTTGTCGCACAGTCTACCTTCAGGCAGTTCTACGTCGTCATAGGTGAGGGCTTGGTCTTTTGGAATATCTCGCTTCAGGCGACATCCTTCCGCTAAACCAATGGGCAAAAGGTTTTGCTGTTGGACAATGTTGGAATTTTCGCATTCTCCGTAGGTCATGTAATAGCCGATACCATCTAGGGTTTCTCCAGCTTTTAAGTCGATTTTGGCAGTGGTGACAACATCTACTAAGGGACCTCCTAAAGGACTTAAGACGTAATCTTGGAACAGGACAGCGCGAGCAACAGACAATGGCACCTCAAAGTGACAGAGGTGGTAAGGAGTATAAAAGCTGTAGAGCGGTCCTTCACCTAACTTGTACAGGTTAAGGTAGTGCTGTTGCTTGGGATCGTCGTGAGTTCCAAATACAAATACTCCTGGACCTGGTTTTGCGCCAACCACGTAATCAACGATGCCGCCCAGTTCTTTAAGTTGTTCGACATCATACATTTTGGTCATTTCATCTACATGACCGTTAAAGTCATATCCCAGCATTCCCCGCTTGGCAACTGTCATACCTGTGGCGTTGGCAACGATCGCCTGCTCAAAGGAGATTTTTGTTCCATCGGCAAAGCTGGTGACCATATGAGCTTTTTGACCCCAACGTTTGGCAAATGCTTCCTGTGTGGTGGGATTGCGATAAGGATCTTGTAAGCCTTTGATGTTACCACATAACAGCGGAGTTAGCCCTATACTTTTTACAAAGCGATAAAGGTTCAATTGCACCCCTGGCTGATCGCCATCACAAGCGGTAAGGATGACTCCTGCTTTGTCGGCGTAAACTTTGAGAATGGGACCTATGGTGCCATCCAGTTCGGCGTTCATCATGATGACATGCTTGTGATGAGCGATCGCCTCAAGCACGACATGAGCGCCAAATTCTACCGCACCTGTGACTTCAATCAGTGCATCGATACCTTCGGCACGGCACAGTAACATTGCATCTTCAGTGACTGCAGCCTTGTTGTGGGCGATCGCGTCTTCTAATTCGGCGACGGTAGAAACCTCTTTGTAATCTTCAATCCCTGCTTCCGAATATGCTCGCTTGGCTGCATCAAGACTCCGGTTGGAGATAGCAACTAACTCCATACCAGGTACAGAATTTTTAATTTGATTGGCAATTCCCCGTCCCATAAAGCCAGCACCAATCATTCCAACTTTGATGGGGTTACCTGCTTCGGCGCGGGCTTGTAAGGCGCGATCTACAATAATCATTTGGTGAAACTCCTGTGTAGATATTTGCTTGTTAGTTGTTAGTCGTGAATTATTAGTAGTTTGCCCACTGATCACTAAGGACTAAACGTTTCCTCCAACGCTCATCATTCTCATCAAAGGCCAATTTTGATCTTTTTCGGACATTTCAGTCACTTCCACAGGCCATTGAATATTGAAAAATGGGTCATTATAGCGCAATCCCCGCTCATATCCGGGTGTGTAAAACTCACCAACCTGATACACAACCTCTGCCCCATCTGTGAGTGCTTGATAGCCGTGAGCAAACATTTCTGGAACATAGAAGGCGCGACGGTTTTCTGCGGTTAATTCCACACCGACATGTTGAAGGTAAGTAGGAGATTCAGGACGCATATCAATAATCACGTCATAGATAGCGCCTTGGGTACAGCGAATTAATTTCGTTTCTGCTGCTGGCGGAATTTGATAATGCATTCCCCGCAGCGTCCCTTTTTTGTGGTTAAAAGACAGATTGCATTGGGCAACTGTTGGCTTTAAACCATGCGCCTCAAATTCTTGAGCACAGAAGGTACGGGCAAAGAAACCACGATGGTCGTGCTTCTCTTCTAGGTCAATGATGTACGCGCCTTTAAGTTCGGTTTCGGTAAAAATCATGGGGAAACTCACTTTCAATAATGACTACACAGTGGCACTAGGTAATTCCTGATTTACCTTCGTGTTGTTTGCGCCTACCCAACAGGTAGGCGCAAACAACACGAAGAAATTCTGAGGGCGGGACAAGCACACTATCTCAAAACTGTGACTGAATCAAGTTCTTGAGATAAATCTGGTTTGGCAAAAGTATCATCCCAGTACTGGGTGCAAAGCTCTGGTCGTTTCGGTGGGTTTGCAGTGTAAACAAAAAAGAGCGCTGACCTTTCTTCTGTCCTTAGGGTTCCGTGGTGTAAAGCAGTTTTTGGGTCTGTAAAAATGACTGTACCCGCAGGTCCTGGACATGATTTCCATTTGTGTTCTGGGATGACTTCCTTAAGCTGTTCATCGGTGATACCTATGTAGCCTGAGCGCCAAAGCTTGTAGTAAATCCGATAATAATTTAGGGTGGACAAGGAGGTCAAAGATAGTGGAACATATTCAAAAGGACCGTCTTTCTCTTCTACGTCGGTCAAATAAATAATTATTTTGACCATCCGGCGGTCTTCTGAGTCTTTATGCCATAGCAGTGTGCCAAACTGATTTTCGTTAGGAAAGTCTTTGCGTAAATGTACGCCTTGAAACGCAGTAGGAAGACCAATGTAATTTTCGATGATGTTAAGCAGCTTTTGTTCCCGACCCCAGTAGGAAAATTCTGGTAAGTCTGTCACTGTGTAAATTTGTGGCAGTCTTTGTGTTAGGTTGCTGTTATTTGCATCCTTCATTCTAGATAATTGAGTGTGAGATGCTTGCAGAAGATCAGATGTAGAACCTAACCCCAACTTTTCCAGAGTTGTCACGTAAACTCCATCGCGTTTGAGAGCATCGACAATGACGCGATCGCCTTCTTCCAGAGCAGGCAATTTTCCTGCATGATTCAAAAGCGCAGATCTATAACCTAACTCAGATTTCAGTTCAGATATTTTGTTTATAATAGTGTTAAGCATGGAATAACACCTTCTGGTAAATTTGGTTTTTTCTCAGTATTGATTGGCTGCTTATCCTTCATATTTTTGTAACTTTGGAGCAGTCGGCTCCGTTGTTTCTGCCATTTTCAATTCTTTAGTAGCTACTACGTCAAAAACAGACATACCTACTAAAGCCAAAAAGGGAACTATTGTCTGGATAGCGAACACAGGCCATCTTCTCAAAGCACCTAAAAAAACTTTCAAGTTAGCTTCTTTGAAATTTTTTAGAATCATCTTACGGCAAAATTGCTTAGAGTATCCGTTTTCCTCCAGTTTTATTAAAACGTCTGACAGGTGTTTGTACTGCATTAATAGTGCTGATTTTGGCTCTTTTTGCCAATAGCTCACACCGACAATACATTCTATATAGGTATCTTTAGTAACAATTGTCCTACCATTTGCAGCACAATAGCCAGCTAAATATGCTAAAGATATCCAGTTATCCTCAGCTTCTTGCCAGATTTCAAGAGCGCGTTGTACCAAATCAGTGCGGTATACCGAAGCAGTGAGAAAAATGACTGCGCCAACACTTTTTGCAAAACAGTGTTCAAATATCGCTTTCCCGTCACCAGTTCCATCTTCACTATCAACATCAAACCAACGGTTACCCACTATTGTTGGTGGGTGTACTGGTTCACCTGTGATTTGGTTACGACCAGAAAAATTGAGGAATAATAATGACAAATCCTCATGTTGTTTGAGTTGGCTAATAACATAAGCAACTGCTCTATCTTGAATGGGGTCATCATCACCAATTGTCCAAACATATTTGGTTGTTGCGGACTTTAAGCAATGAATGATATTCCGCATCACACCAATATTTTCAGAATTTCTGCTGAATTTAAATGTGATATCACTGAGATTGGTTTGCCACTTCTTAATGACCTCTTGAGTCTCGTCACTTGAACAATTATCTGAAACAAAAATTTCACACTCAGATTCAAAGCCAATGATTCCTTGAGCAAGCCATGCCAGTTGCTTATCAAGTAGTTCGGCACGATTGTAAGTAGGAATGGCGATCGTGAGTAATTTATTCATGGTCAATGGTAGATGGTATATGAAACTGCATTTTTTACTAATTCTTGGCTTCTAGATTTAGTAACCATCATGAGCTTATTTGGTTGTTTTTTCCCTCTTAACATTAAATCCTACTAAACAAGAGGTGTGAATATAAGTTTGTGAAGTTGTGCTAAGAATATCAGATTACGGGCTTGTTGATATCTCCTTAGGGGACAAAAGAATTCCTTTTGCAGATTTCCCTACCAAAGCTAGGTAGGGAATTATTGTGGTTATTGCTAGAATTGGCCATCTTCTCAAAGCCCCAAAGAAAACCCTCCAGTTATTTTTGAGAAAATGTTTCAAAACTAATTTTCTGCAAAATTTAATAGAATATCCTATTTCCATCAATTTTATATAAAGTTTAGGCAAATCAATATATTGCATTTTAAGCAATACTTTTGGTTCGCGCATCCAATGACTATCCCCGAAAGCGCTTTCTAAGTAGGTATCTTTTGTCACCTTGGCACTGCCATTAGCCGCACAAAATGCAGTCCAGTATACTTGCGCCTCCATATTATTCAGGCCAGATGACCATTTTTTGACAGCAGACTGCACCACTTCTGTTCGGTAAACTTGAGCAGTCATAAACCCTACGCCAGAGTGATTTTGCTCCAAACAAAATTCAAATACCGCTTTCCCCTCAGCACACACCTCTTCATCTTTAATATCAAAGCAGCGTTGATAAAGTAATTCACCAGTTGGCTCGTAACGGCAGGAAAAGTTGAGAATTAATAATGTTAGTTCTGGATATTTTTTGAGATTTTCCACTACATAGCTAAGAGTTCTGTCCTGAATTGGATCATCATCACCAATTGTCCATACATATTTACTAGTGGCGGAATTTAGACAGTATGCAATATTTCTCATCACGCCTAAATTTTCGCTATTTCTATTTACAATAAATTTACTTTTACTAAAATAAGGCAACCACTTTTTAATAATTTCAGATGTATTATCTGTAGAAGAATTATCAGAAACTATGACTTCACATTCAGATTCAAACCCTTGGATCGCTCTAGCCAGCCATGCTAGCTGTTGATCAAGTAAATGAGCGCGATTGTAAGTGGGGATGGCAATTGTAAGCAATGTTTTCATATTTCAGTTTAACTCCTATGATGTCAGATTTGATTTCTTGAGATTTTGCAGTTAGACAATAAGCAAAGAGCATCATACGAGCACCCCGGCGAAAATTTTTACTACCATCACAACCAAAGAAGCAACGGGAGATAGTGTTTCTGTACTTTATAGTTGTCATAAATTGCAGCCCTGTTTAAAAAATGTGGTAGATCAGATAATTCCGATAGAATCAGTGGTGACAAAAACTTGACAATTGAAACAGTGGTTGTAGATTAAGTCTACTGACTTGGTTAAAACAGTTTGATTGTTGGGAATGTTCACCTGGGTTTATAATCCAATCGACAGTTGAGCATTCAAATTATCCACTCTGCGTAGAACTTATTTCAAGAATGAATTTTGAACCTGCTGTGTGAGCTATAAACTTGTTTTTGTGATGAACATTCCCATCACACAATCTCCCTGAGTGCTTTTCAGCAATTCTGACAGTTTACTTACTCCAGAAGAAATCTTGATTAATTTGCTGAGTACGAATCAGATACTCTAGCTGCTTCAAGCGAGTGAAGCCTCTAGATAAGAAAACCTCTTCAGTCATATCGATTTGCAAGAACAAATCATACAACTGCTGCGCCCCCCGCTGTGCATTCCAATCACACTTAAAGCCAGGTAGAACGGTGTTAATTTTCTCGAAAGATACGCGGTAACTGCGATTGTCTGCACCTTGGTCGCCAAAGCTCAATTTGCAACCTGGGAAAACTCCGGCAATAATTTCGGCAATTTGTTTGACTCGATAATTATTTGCTGTATCTCCCACGTTGAAGATTTGGTTGTGTACGATATCACGAGGAGCTTCCACCGTGCAAACAATTGCTTTGCAAATATCCAGCGCGTGGACGAGTGGACGCCAAGGTGTACCGTCACTGATCATCTTGATTTCTTTGGTCGTCCATGCCAAACCTGCTAAATTGTTTAAAACAATATCAAAGCGCATTCTGGGGGAAGCACCAAAGGCAGTAGCATTCCGCATGAAAGTGGGAGAGAAGTCATCATCAGCGAGTGGCTTGACATCTCGCTCGACTAAAGTCTTACATTCTGCGTAGGCGGTTTGGGGATTAACAGGAGATTCTTCTGTGACATCACCTTCGGTAGCGACGCCATAGACACTGCACGAAGACATATACACAAAGCGACGCACACCTGCTTGTTTTGCCAATTCGGCAAGACGAACTGAACCTTTATGGTTAATTTCGTAAGTGATGTGCGGTGCAAGCTGTCCAGTGGGGTCATTCGACAGTTCAGCCATGTGGACTATGGCATCAACACCTTCTAAATCCTCTACGGTGATATGGCGAATATCTTTAGTGAGAGTTTTGGCTGTGACCTGAGTACCGTTGTACAACCAACCCACTTTATAAAAACCGGTGTCTACTCCGATAACTTCATGTCCCCGTTCGATTAACAAGGGAGGTAATAAGCTACCAAGATAACCTTCAGTACCAGTGACTAGAATTTTCATTGTTTTCAATTCCTATTGAAGTTCTATTTCATGTCGTAAATGAATTACCCTAGTGAGGTACGGTGCGTCACTCTGGTTAGGGTTGTTTAGGCGATCTAGTTATGATGTATTGATGGCAGCATAAATTGTCGCCTCCACTCACCTTGTGTACATCTGTTATGCACCGTAACACATCATTTCTAAAGTTTTGAGGTTGTCAACGATGTTACTTTCATAAATTTTCTCCAAACCCGTCTCGAAATAGTATCTCGCCAGCCAGACCAGTCTGTTATCTCAAGATATTGGAAGAACAAATCTTTTTTTAGGGTGTTTAGATTCTTCTGGCAATCCTGCATACCAGGCTTTGGGAGAATTTGTGAAGTGAATAACGCCGCAACTGTGAAGCAGCTCGTTATACATATCCTCCTTAAGCTTAGATATTCTCACATGAAAGAATGCCTGTGCTAGATAAAATTAAATAATAAATAATGTTGCAAAAAAGCACAGGCAAACGCAATATTTAGACTTGACTAACTACAGCTTTGAGATGCGATTGTTCAGGAATTTGGGCGACAATTGCTTTGCCAATTTCGATGGAAGATGTTGCTGCTGGGGAAGGAGCATTGCAAACATGGACGGAGTTTTGACCTTGAACAATCAAAAAGTCGTCCACCAGTTTACCATCGTTCATCAGTGCTTGTGCGCGAACACCAGCGTGGGTGGGAACTAAATCTTCTTGTTGGACTTCAGGAATGAGTTTTTGCAAACTTCTGGTGAAGGCTGCTTTACTAAAGGAACGAATGATTTCCTGGATTCCTTCGTCAGCGTGTTTGGCTGCGAGTTTCCAAAAACCAGGATAAGTCATGACTTCTGCAAAATCGCGCAAGTTAAAGTCGGTTTTCTTGTAGCCTTCACGCTTCAAACTCAGAACTGCATTTGGTCCAGCGTGTACGCTGCTATCAATCATGCGCGTAAAGTGGACACCTAGGAAGGGAAAATCAGGATTGGGAACTGGGTATATTAAACCTTTGACCAGATAGCGTTTTTCTGGTGTGAGTTCGTAATATTCTCCCCGGAAAGGAACAATTTTTGCTTTCGGATCGGCTTTACCCATTTTGGCAACGCGATCGCTATGCAATCCAGCACAATTGATCACAAAGCGAGTTTCAAAAGTACCAGTGTTAGTTTCTAATATCTGATGGTTGCCACTGGTAACTATTTTTTCAACCTTTGTATTGAGACGCAGTTCTCCTCCCTGCTGTTTAATAATTTCAGCATACTTGAGGCAAACTTGCTTGTAGTTTACAATACCAGTTGAAGAGACGAGTATTCCGCCAACGGAGGTGACATGAGGTTCAATTTCTTTGACTTCCTCAGGAGTAATTCTCTTAACGTCTATGCCATTTTCAAAACCTCGCTTGTAAAGATTTTCTAGGCGAGGCAACTCTTTTTCATCAGTAGCAACTATCACTTTGCCGCAAATTTCATGGTCAATTCCATGTTCTTGGCAAAATTCCACCATTGACAGACAACCGTCACGACAAAATTTAGCTTTGAAACTTCCCGGCTTATAGTAAATGCCAGAATGAATCACGCCACTATTGTTGCCGGTTTGGTGAAAAGCCCAATTGCTTTCTTTTTCTAAAACCAGAATGCGAGCATTGGGATAGCGTTTACCTAAAGCCATACCGGTGGAAAGACCAACGATTCCTCCACCTATAATCGCAAAATCATACATCAGTACTATAGCTCCTGGGAATACGAAGTGTGAAGAGTCAAGAATGAAGAGTGAAAAATCAAAAATGCTGAGAGAAAAAACAAGAGTGAAGAATGAAGTGATTTTTATATCTTGTATGTTCTATCTTCTATCTTCTTCTTTTTTTCTCACCATACTTTCCAAGGAGCCTTACAATTCTTCCACAAATCCTCAAGGTAATTTTTATCTCGTAAAGTATCCATTGGCTGCCAGAAGCCATTGTGCTTGTAAGCAGATAGCTTTTCCATTTCGGCAAGCTTTTCCAATGGTGTTTGCTCCCAAACAGTGGAATCGTCAGCGATTAAATTGATGACTTCAGGCTCTAGCACAAAATAACCACCATTAATCCAAGCTCCATCACCTTCTGGTTTTTCCCGAAAGTTTGTGATTTTTGTTTGTTCGTGTCCTAAGACAAGAGCACCAAAGCGTCCTGGTGGTTGGACTGCTGTCATTGTTGCTAAAGTCTTTTGTTCTTTATGAAAATTAATCAGTTCTGCAACATTGATATTGCTTACACCATCGCCGTAGGTGAAGCAAAAAGTTTCATTGCCAATATGCTCTCTGACTCGCTTCAAACGTCCGCCGGTCATTGTATTATCACCCGTATCTACTAGGGTGACACGCCAAGGTTCTGCGTAACCCGAAAGCACATTCATCTGGTTAAATCGCATATCAAAGGTAACATCTGACATATGTAAGAAGTAGTTGGCAAAATACTCCTTAATGACGTAACCTTTGTAACCACAGCATATAATAAAGTCATTAATGCCGTAGGTGGAGTAAACCTTCATTATATGCCATAATATTGGCTTACCGCCAATCTCCACCATCGGCTTGGGTCTAACGCTAGTTTCTTCACTTAAGCGTGTACCAAGCCCTCCAGCTAAAATCACTGCTTTCATGGGATTATCTCTAGGTTTTCAGGTAGATGAGTAATCAACTATCTTAGGACTGAAGAGAGAAAAATTGATTTATCAATTTTCTCAGTATATAATCTAACTGCAAATTGGGGCTTGAGTATGAAGAGCAGATAAATAAATCTATCTTAAGTGTGAAAAAATGAAGAAGCTTTGTAAGTACCTGGAACTTAGAGATAACAGTATTTAGGCACTTTCTAAAAAATGCAAAATAACCGAGTCTTACTATTTCAAAATCACAATAAATAACCTGCTATATATAGCGTTTTTCAAATGATTAGACTACAAATTGTAAGGTGGGCATTGCCTATAAAAACTTACGTGAGTGATTTTTGAAGTATTGGTGAGCAATACCCACCCTACGGAGAACCGCTGTCATTCTTCAAAATACAAAAGATAATAAACAGCAAAGGTGTTAAGCTTCGTGGTGAAACAGCTTAATTTTCTCTGCAATTAACTTGTTCTTAGTACAGAATTGCACAAGTTTGTTTAAAAAGTTTTATCAAAAAGCGTGGTAGACACATTCGTAACAAGGCTACTCTCGCTTAAAGCCTAATTATGAGCTATAACGCTACAGATTTAGGCAAAACTGTACTTGTACCAATTCTCCATGAAGAACCACTTAATATTTATTAAATAAACCGCCTTAGCGTACCCGAAGGGAGGGCTTTGCACTGAGCGTCTCCGCACGACATAGACGCCAAGTACGCCAATCCAAGAGTAAGTATTAAGTGCTTTTTTTAGAGAGAATTGGTATTAGTTGCTTTGTTGCGATACATTTGTGGTTTGCAAAAAAGTATCACATTTATTTTCAACGACAACACAGATGCTGCTTAATGCTTGTTGATAATTATCCATATCCTCTTGTTCGAGAGATATTTTGGCAGCTGTCTGTAAATCATCAACTGCTTGCTTATGGTACTGACTAGATTTGCCACCTCCATATTGTGCAAGTTCGTAACGGACAACACCTCGTTTTAGATAGACTTTTGCCAGTTTTGAATTGATATTCAATGCTTGGTTAAAGTCCTGAATTGCTTGTTTGTATTCTTGCTCAAAATCGCTGCTATATTGGGCAACTTGATAACGCACCAAACCTCGCTGAAAGTATGCTTCTGCCCTTGAAGAATTAAGGTTCAGTGCCAGGTTGAAGTCATCAATTGCTTTTTTATATTCATATTGAGAATCGCCACTATATTTAGCAATTTGGGAGCGAACAATACCCCGTCTGATGTATGCTTCTACTTCATTTGGATTGAGACGCAGGGCATTGTTATAGTCTGCAATTGCTAGGTTATATTCTTTGTCTGGATCACTGCTATATTCGGCAAGCATATAGCGGGCATTCCCGCGATTGACATAAGCTTTCACTTCATTAGGACTGATGCCAATTGCTTGATTGTAATCACCAAGTGCTGCTTCATACTCTTTTAGGTTGTAGTGAGCATTCCCACGGTTGACATAAGCTTTTGGATGTTTTGGCTCTTTTTGTATTGCTTGACTGAAATTTTCAATGGCTTTTTCGTAGTCTTTGACTTTGTATGAAGCATGTCCCTGCTTGTAGTAATCAGCAAAATTTTTATTCTTCTTAATCTTGTCTTTTGCCAAAGAAATCAAATTTTGCTGAACGTAAGAACTTTGGGCAACAAAGGGGCGATTTGTAAATTTAACCATTAAATCCAAATACCCTAAAGCACCAAAAAGACCAACCAAGCAAAAAACAATAGGGTAGAATTTACGCTTTTTAGGAGGTTTATAGTAGGAAATATTTTGCGGAACAACGGGAGGGCGATAATTCGTGCGGGTAAATGGAATCGCTGGTTGCGGTGTGCGAGGAACTTGAACTTGGCGTCTTTTGGGCTGTACTCGCGGTTGTAAATGTTCTCTATTTGCTATTGCCTTTATAGATGGAAATGGATCACGTCCACCTAATCGCAAACTACGTTCGCACCAAGGACATTTGTCCAAGTGGTTGCTATAGCGATGCTGCGGGTTAACAGTACAGGTGATTAAGGAATTTTCGGCATCAGCAAGCGCCGTTAGCCAAGTTTGAGCACTGGGGCGTAGCTGCGGATCGTTGTGACTCTCCTCAAAACAACGTACAAAAAGTTCCTGCAGACTCAGAGGAAGAATATCCCAAGGAGGTGCAATGGGTGTGGGAATATATGGTATACGCCGCTTTCGACTGTAGGTAAAATGTCCTGCTGCAATGCGTGCTTCGTATGCTGGAGGTTCACCAGCTCCTTGATAAATACCTGAAAATGGGTGTGTGCCTTCCATCAACAGTTGAAAGATCAGCACTGCTAACCCAAACCTGTCGTGGGTAAAATTGCGATCGCACTGAGCAAAGGTTTTGTTTTGAAGTTCTGGTGGGGTAAATTCTGGTTTCCCTACATGACAACGGTAAATCATTCCATTATTTGGGTCTTGTACCTGGAATGAATCGGTGTCTACTATTGTTACCAATGCCGTGTCACTGACAAGGATATTCGACTCATTCACATCGCCGACACAGTACCCACTGGCGTGCAATGCGGCAAAAGCCGAAGCTAGATTGCGAGCTGTGCGGATTAAGTACTGATAGTTGAATAAAGGACAGTGCTGGCGGCGAGTTCTAGGATTATAAAAGTCGATGATTGGACGCATTCCCTGAATGCGCGGCATCAAAAAGCCTATCACCTGAGCGCTTGCATCTGTTGAGTGCAACAACTCAATCGGCCATGCTATTGAAATATGCCCCAAGCTGGCGGTTGGGTTTTCCGGCGGGTGGGCAAGCATGACCTCCAATTTGCGAGCTTGGGCAGGTGTTGGCTTGTGATAAACTTTTGCCACTAAACCAGCATCTGTTGGCACTGTGTATATACAGGCTTCACCGCCTCGTCCCAAACTTACGGTGAGGTTGATATTATTAATTTTTTGGTTGGAAAGACAACGTAGTACCTGCATGATATAATTTATGGATACGTTATAAATGTATACACTTTTGCACAGAGGAATTCTCCAATCAATTGCTTAAGGCAGCAATGATTAATGTGAGATCATCATCTGTACGTTGGGTAATCCGATCCGAACGCAAAAACTTCAATAACTGTTCTTTTGCCACTGTCTTATCATCAGCATTGGCTGCAAAGTCGAACAGAGGAAAGAAGAACGGTTTATGAGGCGCACCCACAGCCATATTCATCGCAAGCATTTGTAGTCCATCAGTGAGGACACCAACGTTGACTATCGCTTGACGCCATACCCTGAGTTGAGCAGCATCTAAGGCTGTTGGCGAGGTCAAAAAAACTGTCTCATTAATATATTCTCCACTATCAGGCATAGTCAGTGCAATTAGGTTTCCCTGAACATCCCTTGCTACCGCCACACCATCCCCTATTTGTGCCACTGCTACAACTTCTGGGGTCGCGACTGCAATAATCAAAGTGCTTGCTAAATCCAATGGCTGCTTTTCACAAGCAACAGCTTCTTCCTCAACAGCTTTTTTGGCAGCGATTATTGCCTCAAGCAAAAGCGATCGCACAGCATCATCATCGACTAGGGTTCGCCCTGAGATTTCTTTGATTGAGATGTTTTCTATCGCTGTTTCCACAGCAACCATTGCTCCCAGCTTACCCATGCTTGCAGATCCAGCTCCATCTGCCGCAGCAACAACCAAAATATTATCTGGCAAAATCTGCCAGTGGTGAGCATCCTGACACAACTGCTTGTTCTTTAAGTGGCTCGTACCACAGACTGATGCGGCTACTACCCGCCAATGAGGTATCTGTTTAGAAGTGTTCATATGATAGTCTTCCGTTGCTGCTCTTTGCATGAGCATTGCGCCATATCATTACTAAACAGAACCCCAACCAATTGGCGGTAGCGCCACCTGTTCCTCTACCTTGGAATGAGAAACAGCCGACATACTAGCTGAGAGCCAAACAAACATTTCAACAAAATTGAGCCCTTGGAGTCTCAAAGGCGTACGCACACCTATTTGACTTAAGCGTGCCATGTTCGCATTGTCCACCGCAACAGTAAAAAATGCCACACGCTTACTAGCTTCATCTGCGTGCAAACGCCGCGCAGCTTGCTCTACAACATCTTCAAACTCGCCTTGCGGCTCACCATCAGTAATCATGAATACCCAAGGACGATAGTAAGCAATGCCGTTGGTGCGATACTGAGCTTTGCGGTCTTGGAGCAGATCCAAAGCTTTATGAATTCCAGCACCCATCGTAGTCAGTCCTTGTGCTGTCAGTATCGGCGGACTGAATTGGTCAGCCGTTATAAAGTCCTGTACTACATTTACATGACTATCAAAAGTAACTATTGCTACTTCCACCCTCCTTGCCGCCAAGGAATTTTTCGTTAATTCTTCCTTGAAAGTCTGCAACCCCTGATTCAATGAATCTATTGGCATACCTTGCATTGAGCCAGATGTATCTAGTAGAAGTACACAAGGACAACGGGGTTCTGGGTTTTCAGCAAACTCCACTACTTCATCAAGTTTTAATGTATCAGGCATAACTTTTCGTGTTATGTTATAGTCCAAAGCGAAGCTTTCCTTTTCCTCAAAGTATATAGTTTATAGCACCAACGAAACTATATGTAAGTTGTTTAATCCTAGATAGTTTACTATTTGTTAAACAAAATTCTGCTGCTAATTTTTTTACAAATTTCTGAAATCTTACCAGAGACATATCCTTGTAAAACTGAACCAACTAGGAGTCGGCATTGCCTACCGCGAAATAGAAGCAAATTTTATACATAACACGTATAGAATACAATAAATTAGTACCTCAGCTGACACAAAATTTTAAAGATTCGATGTAGAAAGGTAGGATTTTAGATAAAAGCAATTAACTAGAGTTCATAAAATCAGTACGATAGCTACGCCTTCGTCACCTTGCTTGATTAATTAAAATTGAAATAACTTCAAAAATTCTTTCGTTAGCTATGTTACGGGAAAATGTAACATACTAGCTATAATGTTACCTCTACAGCTTGTAATATATGTATACAATATCAGATTATAAGAAGATTTCTTTATAGGGAAATATCGAGGTAAACGAAATACCTTATTTACCGATAAGAAAGAAAATTCAAACAATCGGTCTTATTTTCCAGTAAATCTCTAAAGAAATGAATAATTTTGGCACATTCACCAAACTACGTCCCCTCAGTTTATTGAGACACCTATCTAATTGTTCTGAGAGTACTTGTTTACAAGTCCTTAGCAACTCCGTTTCCTGGTCAATCTATTTAGAGCAGGGGAGAATAACTTATGCAACCCATTCAGTCGAACCCTTTGACCGACTTGAACGTCATTTGCGTCGCCTGAGCCATCATGTTCCTAACATCATCGCTGAAGTTCGTGTTCAATTACGTTTGATGTTTGAACCAGACGCAAAAACTCAGTCAGTCGAACATAAAAATCATACCAGAGAAAAGTCAATTCCTCCTCCACTCCCTCCTGAGTACCAAGCTATTTGCTGGTTAGTTAGTGAACGATACCTACATTCTACACAAGCAGCTGTGCTGATCCAAGAATTGGTCAAAGAAGTGCTTGAGCCATATCTTTTAATCAAGCATGGAACTTTTACATTAAAAGATTCTCATTATCGAGTTCCAACCATTTGCAAGCTGGATGTAGAAAAAATTGTGGAACGGTGCCAACAAAAGTTGCAGAATTGGCAGTCATTAGGTCCCCAAATTTCTTCTCCCTATCAGCGTCCATATTTGTTAATTAAAACCACAAACAGTCAAAAGAATTTATCAGGAATAGACCCACAGTTAACTGAGTGGATGAAGGGTTTTAGTCTGCGGCATCTGTCAGTGATTATGAATCAAGATGAAGTCCAACTGGCTAGAATATTATACCCTCATATTTTAAATGGCACAATATTATTGCATGAACCAGACCCTCCCTTTGATAAATTACCAAAGACATTTCCAGATTCAGTACAAGCTTCTACTTATGTTGCCCAATCAGCTACTACTAAATTAGTTGATTCTGCAGTGGCATCAAGTAGTACTATCTCCAAGGATAATCCTATCTCTACAGAGAACAGAGTTACTCATCAGCGACCAACGCCGATTTCTCCTCAAAAAGAACAAGTTCAAGAATTAGCAACATCTAAATTTAATAATAATGGAAACTCGGGACATGATACAGAAACTCCTGCTAATTCAAATCATCGGAAAATCTACACAGTTGTTTCTGTAGATGATAGCCCCACCATTCTTAAAGAAATTAGCCGGTTTTTAGAAGATGAAAATTTTTCTGTAGTGACAATCAACGATCCACTGAAAGCAGTTATGTCGATTATTCGGCATAAGCCAGACCTAATTTTACTGGATTTGAATATGGAAGGCATAGATGGTTATGAATTATGCCGGATTGTCCGAAATAATTCAATGTTCAAAAAAACTCCCATAATCATGGTAACGGGAAACAAGGGATTTATTGACAGAGTAAAAGCAAGATTCGTCGGGGCATCTGGATATTTAACTAAGCCTTTTAGTCGTGCAGATTTACTGAAAATGGTGTTTATGCATTTGGCTTGATGATTTGAGTTATTAGTTAATAGTAAAAAACCTTAAATTAGCATATCAGGAAACGCTTGGTATCCTAATATTATTGAGTCAATATATTCTACTTTTAATCCCTTAAGTCGTTTAGCGCTCTAGATACAGATTTCAGTTGTTGTGCTGACACCTGATTAGCACTTTCAAAAAATACTGATAAATTGGCAAATCCAAGGTGTTCGTACACACTTGCTTGTAAAGCCATTTCTAAGCGGTCAAGTTGGCGAACAAACTGCGATTCAGCAGATTTCCCCTTTTCGTATTCTTCCCATAAATCGATCCACTCTAATCCATGAGGAAGTTTACTTAGTACTTGAACAATAGACTGCTTTTCTAGTTGATATTTTTGATTTGGTTCAATTGCATCTTCTGGAGTAAAATCTCCCGCATATATTTCTCCAAAATCGTGTATTAAAGCCATACGAATAACCTTGGTTGTGTTTAGCTCAAGATGATATTCATCAGCTAAAAATAAAGCTAATAACGCAACACAAAACGAGTGTTCGGCAACACTTTCACAAGACTTCGGCTCAATACCATGCTTTAACCAACCTTGACGATAAAGATGCTTAAGATGATTAAACTCAAAATAAGCTTCAATAATAGGCAAAGTTTGCTTGCCGTCTAAAAGAGTAATAGGTAAAGCAGCTTTTGTGTGCATGATTTCAACTTAATGATTACACTCCGTTATTTGATTATATGCACGCGCTGCAATTAATTCATTGGCTTTTAGCCAAAGTCCGTTTCAAATGAAGACCTTGTCTGAATGCGTGAGGAACTTGGTGGAATAGTTCTAGAATAGTCTGTGCATTATTATTTAGCTTAGATTTCAGACAAGGCAACACAGGACATGCGTATCTCACTGAAATGGTTGCAAGAACTAGTGGAGTTGAAACTTAGCCCAGAAGAACTAGCAGAAACACTGACATTAGCTGGGTTTGAGGTGGAAGATGTTGAAGACCGCCGCACTTGGGCTGCGGGCGTTGTTGTGGGGAAAGTGCTTGAACGCCAACCCCACCCCAACGCTGATAAGTTGAGTGTTTGCCAAGTCGATATTGCCACGGGTGAAACTTTAAATATTGTCTGTGGTGCTTCCAATGTCCGGGCAGATCTCTATGTCCCAGTAGCAACCGTAGGTACTTATTTACCAAACATTGATTTAAAAATAAAACCTGCGAAACTACGAGGTGTCCCTTCTCAGGGGATGATTTGTTCGCTGAAGGAACTGGGTTTACCCAGCGATGTTGACGGAATTCATATTTTTACGCAAGAGAACCTGCAAGTTGGTAGTGATGTCCGTCCACTATTGGGTTTAGATGATGTGATTTTAGACGTCACGGCGACTGCTAACCGTGCTGACGCCTTGAGTATGGTTGGCATAGCGCGGGAAGTCGCAGCCCTGACAGGGGCAAAGCTGACGCTTCCCGAACCAGGTGAAGTCTCAATTTCTCGAGGTGCGTTTCCTTTAGCTTTAAAAATCTCTGATACGCAAGCTTGCCCAGCATACATTGGCACAGTGATTGACCAAGTAAAAATTGCACCATCACCTGAGTGGCTGCAACAGCGTCTGCGTGCTGCTGGAGTGCGACCGATAAATAATGTCGTGGATATCACGAACTATGTTCTGTTGGAATGGGGACAGCCGCTGCACGCTTTTGACCGCGATCGCCTACAATCGGTTGCTGGTAGTGACAGTCTGACAATCGGTGTCCGCTTCGCCAATCCTGGGGAAACTCTCAAAACCCTCGATGGACAAACTCGCACTCTATCTACCCAAAATTTGTTAATCACCGCCAATAATAAACCTGTGGCGTTGGCGGGAGTCATGGGTGGCGAAGAAACCGAAGTGCATGATGGGACTCAAAACCTGTTACTAGAAGCTGCACTGTTTGATTCTGTGGCAATTCGCCGTTCTTCCCGTAGCGTAGGCTTAAGAAGCGAGGCGTCTGGAAGATACGAACGGGGAGTTAACCGCGCTGAGTTGGAAGTCGCCACACGCCGCGCTTTATCACTGATCAGCGAACTGGCTTTTGGAACTATAGCCACACAGGAAATTGCTGACTCCCGTCCTGACCCCTCGACTTGGACACATTCGATTGAACTGCGTTTAGACCGAGTGAATCAGGTTCTCGGACCAATCGATTTGGGAGACCAAACAGGAGAAATCCAAGGCGAAGATGTTGAACGCATCCTGACAGCACTAGGATGTCAGGTGACTCCTATAGATGATCGTACGTGGACGGTTTCTGTACCTCCGTATCGTTACCGCGATTTAGAACGGGAAATAGACTTAATTGAAGAAATTGCCCGTCTCTACGGCTACGATAAATTTTACGACACCCTACCAGAGAAGTCAGAAGCAGGTTATTTGCCCCTTGAGCAAGAACTGATACGCAAGTTACGAGCATCGCTACGGGCGGAAGGATTGACAGAATTAATACACTATTCCTTGGTAAAACCAGGGGAAGACAGACAAATCGTCCTGGCAAACCCGTTGTTTGTCGAATATTCTGCATTGCGAACCGATTTGATATCAGGGTTGATTGATGCGTTTCAATACAATTTAGAACAAGGCAATGGTTCGCTGAACGGCTTTGACATTGGGCGGATTTTCTGGCATGAAGAAGGTTTGCAAGAAGGAGAAGCCATTGCTGGCATTATGGGAGGCGATACTTCCAACAGCAAGTGGACAAGAAGCGATCGCGACCAACCCATGACTTGGTTTGAAGCGAAAGGTATTCTAGAAAGTGTCTTTCAACAACTTGGCTTGCAAGTGGAATACCAAAGCGATCGCAGAGATTCTCGCTTGCACCCAGGACGTACCGCTTCCCTGTGGGTACGGGGTAACAGCCTTGGTATCTTTGGGCAACTGCACCCGCAACTGCGACGAGAAAAAGGTTTACCAGATTCAGTCTACGTGTTCCAGTTGGATCTAGATGTGCTTTTGAATTATCTGGACGAAGATGAAATTTTAGTACCGCCATTCAAGCCTTACTCCACTTATCCAGCGGCAGACCGAGATATTGCTTTCTTCGCACCTGTGAAAGTGACAGTTGCTGAAATTGAAAAAGCAATTACCAAAGCGGGCAAAGATTTGCTGGAGTCTGTGGAATTGTTTGATGAATATCGCGGTGAAAACGTGCCCCAAGGACAGCGGAGTTTAGCATTCCGTTTGATTTATCGGGCGAGCGATCGCACCCTTACCGACACCGAAGTTGAACCAGTACACAATAAAGTCCGCGAAGCCCTAGTGGAGAAATTTGGTGTTAGCCTAAGGAGTTAAGACACACGCGTGAAGAGAGAAAAATGAAGAAGTTCTTTGCTCCTTCTTCTCTCTTAGTCTTATTCGTTTTGTTTGAACTTTCAATTGCATAGAACCATGCCTAAATACGTATTGTGGGGAACTTACTGCGAAGACGTTCTGGAAAAACGCGCCCCTTACCGTCAAGCGCATCTAGACGGATTGGCGAAACAGAAAGAATCCGGTGTGTTGATTACTATTGGTCCTACCAAAGATGTCACTAAAGTTTTTGGTATTTACGAAGCCGAAGACGAAGCTACTGTGCGCCAGTTAGTTGAAGCTGATCCCTACTGGCAAAATGGCATCTGGACCGAATACTCTATCAAAGAGTGGATTCAGGCATTATGAATAAAAGGTACGGTAATCATGAAAACGTTTTCATGCAGAAAAACTTTCCTGTTATCTAGACTAGAGAAAAGGTAAAAAAACTGGAACAACTTCAACTTTTCTCTAGTCGTTTGATACGTTGAGAAGGTAAAACTATGAACAAGATTTTGAAACGCGCATTTATGCCCAGCATTTTGGCTGCTTCTTTAGCGGGTGTTAGCTTGGTTCCAGTTCAACCTGCCTCTGCTGATGACAAAATCCTCCAGGATGTAGGCATTGGAGCAGGTGTTGGTGCTGTCTCAGGCGTCATTAGAGGACGTAATGTGATAAGGGGTGCCATTAAGGGTGGTGCTGCTGGTGCTGCTATCAATGGTGCTAATGGTGCTAGAGGTACTCGTAGAGCAAGACAAACTGGCAACATCATTCAAGATGTTGGAGTAGGTGCAGCCGCCGGCGCAGTAACTGATGGTCTTATCAACGGTGGTGGAGATACCCTTGGCAGTGCAGCTGAAGGTGCAGCAACAGGTGCAGTTATCAATACCATCAGAAAGAAAAGGTAATTCGTAATTTGTGACAAGTAACTTAGTTACGAATTATCATCAATTGCGGATTTATTTTACACCTTCCCTAGTACAGCTAGGGATTATTTTGTTTATAGGGTCAATACTTCACAATTAAATTGCCTCAGATCAAAATTGAACTGAGGCGTTGTACATCTTATACAAACTTACTATCCAATCAACATCTGACGATTATCACCTTAGACCGCTCTGAAGAAGGGTTTAGCCTTCCCTTGGTGATAACAAAGTGGAGGAAGCGACAAAAACTCCACACCGTCAATGTCAACTATTTGCACTGTTCGCACATCTGACGACGCTCTCCTTCTATGTGCAACAATGGGTCACAGCGATATAACCCCCATCCAGTGCTACTTATTTTCAATTATTAGATTAGCAAACCAGAAGCTTTTAACAAGTCATTCCACAGTTGGAGTTGAATGTCACACTAAAGTAAGAATTCTGTCTGTTCTATTTTGATACTGCTAGATGCTAACTGGTGTTTTTGTGTCAATATATTCACGCCAACGGCTAATTCGACCTTCTTTGAAATCAACAACTATAACATCGTCTGCTTTGTTGCGGTGACCTGATGCTTTTTCAGTATCTTCGTAATACCATTCCACTACCGCCTGGCTTCCCTCAATAATAATCCGCTGGATATCGATTTTCACATTTGAAGATTGCTGAGCAAATTGGGTAACTTCTTCCCTTATTTTCTCTTGCCCCTGCCAACGTTTCCCAGGCACTATAAGTTCACCGTCTGGCGTAAACAACTGGGCAAGAGCATCAGCATCTTGAGCAACCCAAGCATCTCTAGCTTTTTCAATCAATACACGAATATCTTCTTGATTCATAAATTTTTCTGCAAATACAGGTGTATGAAAAGTTAGACAAAAAAACATAATTACTAATAATAAACATCGAGATAAGGTCAACATTCAAATTGCTTTTAAAACTTGGTATAACTTATTTTTCCAAGATGGCAGTTTGATGAAATTAGATATGAAAATAAAAACGACTATCACTAGTATACAGCTTACACACACAACCCTCTGTCTTGTTTCTTCGTGTGCGTTTTCTACACTTAGTGGTTCATGTGAACGTGAAGAATGCGATCGTAAGGAAGCGCCGCCCTGTTCGCGTACCCGAAGGCGAGCGTATTTCGTAAGCCCTGCGAACGTACTTTTTCCGGGTGTAGCGTCCTGGAGGGAAAGGGCGTCGCATCTATCACTCCCCTTGCGGGTGAGGTGTGGGGCTTATGTCGGAGCTAGCTAAAATAGGTCAGCAAGAGTAAGAAAACGAAAGCTGACCATCTAACAACATCTTGATTCCCGTTCTTGAACCTGCTGATAGAGTGGGATGTTAAGCATAGGTCAAGTTAAATTTAGAAAATTCTTGCTTAATCTTCTTATCTGCCAAACTTCCCTAACCAAGCTTGTTATGAAATTAGCAATGGTTAAAATAGTAAATCTGTCCTGCTCAAGCTTTGACAGTACCAATTTCTGGCATCTTAATAAAGTGCCTTAAATAATTACTTAGAAAAATGTTACTTTAAATACTACGATGGCTGTTAGCAACCACGAACGAATTGGCAGGGGTTTAACTCTTTTAAATCAGGGTTTATACCCTTATGTAAAAAGGGAGATGCAAAAAGTCTATGGTGAGGGTTGGCTAACAATCACCACTTCATATATGTCTGATGACGAAACCTTCAAGCCTGACGTACAAGACATTCTAGATGATAATATTCCTGTTTTATTAACACTAATAATTAAGCAATGGGATCAGGTATTCAGCAAAAAGCTAGGTTATACCGAACGTGCTTTAGTCGCTGAACTCATAGAAACCAGCAAGACTTGGGCGCATCAATCTCGCTTTTTAACAGAGGACACCTATCGCGCGATCGACACGATCGCTCGACTTCTCAAGGCTATCTCTGCGCCAGAGGTCAATGTTGCACAACAGCAAAAGCAAGAAGTCCTCGGAATCCTCAGCCCCAAGCAAGCTGAAAAAGCCCCTACAGGGCAGAAATTGGCTGAAATCATCAAACAACAAAGCTTTCACGATAGTTCTCTTTTACGCCGTGCGCTGACGCATCGTTCCTATGTCCACGAAAACCCCCAAGAAGGAGAACACAACGAGCGCCTAGAGTTTCTCGGTGATGCTTTACTGACTTTTCTAAGTGGCGAATACCTCTATCGTCGTCACCCGGAAAAAGAAGAAGATCAATTAACCCGTCGGCGTTCTGCACTTGTAGATGAAAAGCAACTGGCAAAGTTTGCAATTGAGGTGGGTTTAAACTTCAGGATGCGGTTGGGTAAAGGAGCAACTTTAGAAGGAGGTTTCCAAAATCCCAATTTACTCAGCAGCACTTTTGAAGCAGTCATTGCCGCTTACTACTTAGACAACAATTATGATGTTGAAGCAGTTCGTGCTGTTGTGGAACCGCTATTTGATTCTGTACCTGAAAGTATTGTGGAGTTTCGCTCAAATGTAGACTCTAAAAATCGATTTCAGGAATGGGTGCAACGCAACATTACCCAAACACCCCCCAAATACCTCACCGTTCAAGCAGGTGGTTCTCCTCACGCGCCAGAATTCATTGCTAAAGTTTTTGTGGGAGACAAAGAGTATGGACAAGGCAAAGGGCGTAGTAAAAGAGATGCTGAAAAAGCGGCTGCTGAAGATGCCTTGGCTAGGGTGGAAAAATCAGGGCTAGGATCTGAATAAAAATATCTGGGGGGCACAAAGCTTTGTGCCCCTACCATATGGTTTGTAGTTTATCGACTTAGTACATATTTTTATAACAGGGGTTCGGAATTAGCCTGATGGATAACCAAATACCGGAGCTGGTCAATTTTTTGATTTCCGCCCCCTTTTTATAGTGACATGTACTTAGCACGCTTGTGACAGTAATTGCTCTACGCCATTATGGCAACTGGGTGAGGTGGTCAGCCAGACGAAGCGCCAACGCGGCTAGTGTCAGGCTTGGGTTAGCAGCCGGGATGATTGGAAAAACTGACACGTCGCAGATGTACAAATTGTCATACGCTTCCATTCGCAGTTTTTCGTCAACGACTCCTGTGTGATTGTCACTCATCCGCTCAGAATCCTGGTTTTTCAAAGCCAGGAGAGCTCAAACTTCTACTTTCAACGGCAAAGTTACCGTGAAAGTAGAACCGACTCCCGTCTGGGAGGCTAAACTGATTTCACCTTGCAATAGTCTCACCAGCCGTGAAACTATTGCCAAGCCCAAGCCAGTACTATCGGGAAGGAAGGACTTAGTACCAGAAGCAATGCGAAAGTAGGGTTCAAAAATCTGGGCTTGGTCTTCTGGCTCAATCCCAATTCCAGTGTCGTAAACTACAATAGTCCACTTGTCGATGCCCAAGGTTTCACACTTAATTTTTACAGTTCCCGACTCTGTGTAGCGAATCGCATTGCTAACAAGATTTGTGACAATTTGCTGCAATCGTAACGGGTCTGTTACAACTTCTTCGGGAGCGCGATCGCAATCAACTCCCATTTGTAAATTTTTATTATCAGCCAAAGGCTGCAACATTTCATAGACATTTGTGATTAATTCATGCACATTGGTTGGTTCTGCCTGCAGTTTCATCTGCCCAGCATCGTAGCGGGAAATCTCCAGTGCATCGTTAATCAGGTGGAGTAATAGTCTCCCAGAGCGTAGCACACGTTCAACGTGTTCTAAATGAGTTATACTGTCTTTCTCGTTGGATTGTTGGCGTTGGAGGCGCAAAAACAAATCAGAATAACCAATAATTGAAGTTAAAGGGCTTTTGAGTTCGTGTGCCAGAATCGATAAATTGTCTTGATTTGCCCGCACCAAGCGAGTCAGTTCCTGGTTGTTGAGGATCAACTGATTTTGCAACTGCTCTAGTTCTGTTAATCGCTGTCTGGTGTAGGTTTGGAAACAGCAGGCGATCGCTTCATCCAACACCATATCAATCAAACGTACAGCTCGCATCACTTCTTGTGCTGATGCTTGCAGTAATTCCTGTTCTAAAGTAACAAATATGACATTACGGAAGAGATGATACTCTCGGGCAATTTCTGCTGCATCGAAACCTTGCTCAGCCCTGAGAGTCCCATGATGCAAACTCGCCTGAACTAAGGCTTGAATTTGATCATCTTGATATTGAGAAAGCACTGTTGCCAGCGCTGAGAGGACATCGTTAAGATGATTTTCAATAGCTGTGCGGGATAGATTATTGGTGCTGGAAATTTTTTTATCCTGACGAACAGCTTCCACCCACTGTTTTAGAATCGTCTGAGTTTTATCTTGCAGCAATTGACTAAAATCTTTCATCACTTATGAGCGGATAAAGATACGAACAGAGAAAAATGTTTTATTATTCATAGAGAAAGGTGTGACATTTGCTTATGAAAAATCTGTAATAATTCAATATAAAAATATATACTATTTAGTTAAGCTTTATGTATTTTAATATGGATTGATGTTCCCAATAAAGATACTTGTTTTTAAGCCCAAAAAAGTATATCGTAAGGTGAGTTGACGCTACTGTATACCAATGTTACATTGATCAAAAATAAGAGTAAGTCAGCCTAATTCAACGAATCGCTTTGCGTCAGTTGGAGCGGAGGAACCAAAGTATGGGGCGTATCTCATAGAAGAACAAGAGTGAAGAACAAATAATCATTGTATCTTTCTTGCTTTTTGTTTCTTCCTTCTTCTAAGAGAGGGGCATCTCTCAGCCCTAGCCCGTCAGCTAACTTCGTAGGCAATGAGAGGAGACTGAAGGGACGGCATTACTATAATGTTCTGATCTCATCAGTATCCTTGGCTGGTACTGCTCGGATTCCTTGTACCTGCGCTAGAATCTGTTGAGGTCACAAATGGTATTTCAACTGAATGTAGCTGCTATTCTAGCAGTTGCTGGTCGAACAGCTTGGAAGCGTGCTAAACCCGTAGTCGTACGGGATGCTTTCTTGCTACCTTTGGTTGGTTTTTTGGGCGTGATTGTTATATGGTGGATTATTGCCCTTGCCAACCATGAATTGATGCCTACGCCTCCTGAGGCGCTGGCAGCAAATTTAGATTACATCCTCAACCCATTTTTCCAAAGAGGACCAGGTAATTTGGGTATTGGCTGGTTGTTAATAGCAAGTATCCGACGGGTGTTAATTGGGTTTGGGCTAGGCGCTCTTGTTGCGATTCCTGTTGGTTTTCTGATTGGGATGTCCAAAACAGCATTGATGGTTCTCAATCCCGTCATTCAAATCTTCAAGCCAGTATCACCTCTAGCATGGCTTCCTATTGCCTTGGCAATCTTTAATTTGGCAGATCCATCGGCAATATTTGTGATTTTCATCACTTCTTTGTGGCCCACAATCATTAACACTGCCCTGGGAGTTTCCAGTGTTCCCAAAGATTATATAGATGTGGCACGAGTTCTGGAAATGCCCCGTTGGCGAAGAATTACAAAAATCATCTGGCCTGCAAGTTTGCCTTACATTTTTACAGGTTTGCGGATTAGTTTAGGAATTGCTTGGCTAGTTATCGTCGCTGTAGAAATGCTCACAGGCGGTGTTGGAATTGGGTTTTTCGTCTGGGATGAATGGAGCCGTCTGAACCTTAATTCCGTTTTTCTTGCCGTGCTGGTGATTGGTTTAACAGGACTCTTCCTCGATTACGCCATAGGTAGAATACAAGCTTTTGTCACTCGTCGCCCAGCAACAAATTAGCTATTTGTCAAGACTCAATCATTCAGATGTAAGTTGCGTTACACTGCGTTAACGCACCCGCCTGTCACCACTCATAAGAGTGCGTTACGGCTCAAACAGCCGTTTAATCTCGGGAAATCTGACTTTTTTGAATAGCTAGCGAATAGCACAGGGCGAGGGGATAAGCAATTCTAAATTCAAATAAAAAACTCACTTTTTAGTAAGGAGCCTGCCTGCTAGAAGGGTACACAAATCAAATGTGTGACAGCTTCAACAAATAACTTGTGCGCCTTCTTGGTTAATTTTTTGAGTGATTTCGCCGCCGCAGGAGCTTTTTCATGAGTGACAATAACACAAATAACTGGACGCGACGAGACTTAATCAAAGGGCTGGGAGCAACGGCATTTGCCACTGGACTTTCTTCTTGTGCGATTAATGCTAACCGTGCCCCTAAAGGAATATCACAAGCAGCGCTGGCGATCAAACCAGTGGTAGACCCCAAGACACTGGAAAAACCTAACATTACAGTGGGGTATGTCCCCGTAAATGACTGCGCTCCCTTTGCCGTAGCGTGGGAGAAAGGATTTTTCCGCAAGTATGGTTTGAATGTCACCCTGAGCCGTGAAGCTAGCTGGGGTACGTCTCGTGATGGCATTATTTTTGGTCGCCTCGATGCTTCACCAGTCGTGAGTGGCGCGGTGACGAATGCTAGAACGGGTGCAGAAGGCGCACGTTATGCTCCCCTGTGTGCAGCGATGACAATTCACCGTCACGGTAACGCCATGACGATGAATAAGGCAATGTGGAACTCAGGTTTGCGTCCTTGGCGAGACTATAACGGTAATTTGGAAGAGTTTGGGCGAGATTTTCGCAATTACTTTGAAAAATTACCAGCCGAGCAACGAGTTTGGGCAGTGGTGCTCAGTTCGGCAATTTATGAATACTTTATCCGCTACTTATCTGCTGCTGCTGGAGTTGCTCCTGACAAAGAATTTCGCATCATTATTGTCCCACCACCACAGATGGTAGTGAACATGAGGATTGGGGCAATGCAAGGTTATATGGTGGCAGAACCTTGGAATACACGAGCAATTACTGGCAATGATGGAATTGGCTTTACTTTCGCTCAGGGTAGAGAAATTTGGCAAGGGCACCCAGATAGACTTCTAGGCGTGATGGAGTCTTTCATTAAAGAAAATCCCAAAACCTATCGCTCTTTAGTCAAGGCAATGATAGAAGCTTGCCGCTATTGTGGCGATCCAAAAAATCGGGAGGAAGTGGCTAAGATTATCACGAATAAGTCCTTTACGGGAGCAAAACTCAAATTAACAAAACCAGGGATTGTCGGCGAATATAATTACGGCGGTTTTGATGACAAAAAACGGCTTGTGAAATCAACTGATACAACAATCTTTTTTGATAAACCAGCTAATCTTGTCAAACAGCCAAATGACCATTCAACATTTTTGTGGCAATCTCAGAGTATTTGGTTAATGACTCAGTCAGCTCGTTGGGGACAAATTAAAGAAATTCCCAAAAATGCTGAAGAATTGGCGCGTAAAGCTTGGAAAACTGACTTGTACCGAGAAATTGCTGCTGAAATGGGAATTGAATCTCCAAAAGAAGATTACAAGATAGAACAAGCTGAACTATTTATCGACAAGAAAGCTTTTGATCCCAGCGATCCAGTCGGGTATCTCAAGAGTTTTGAGATTAGAGCCAACGCTCCTAAATCTTTCTTTATGTCCTAGCAGACTCGGCAGAGTTAATAGTACTGTGTTGACCGTTCTTTGTATGCTTGTGAATGACTAATTGCAGGAGTGTCAAATGAAATCTACCTCTTTCTCAACAGATGCCTATGATAGGGCTTCACCTCGCACAGGATTTTTAGAAATTGAAAATTTATTCAAGTCATATACAAAACCTGATGGGGGTGAATTTGTCGTCCTAGATAATATCAATTTAACAGTGGGCGAAGATGAATATATTTCTGTTATTGGTCACTCCGGTTGCGGGAAATCGACACTTTTAAAGATTGTCGCTGGCTTAGAAAAAGCGACTTCTGGATTAGTGCGGTTAGATGGCAAAGAAATTCGTAAACCAGGGCCTGAGCGGATGATGGTGTTTCAACACTATTCGCTGTTACCTTGGTTAACGGTGCGGGAAAATATCCGGCTTGCGGTAGATGAAGTGCTAAAAGATGCCAATCGGGCTGAAAAAATTAGCATTGTGAACGAACACCTAGCAATGGTAAATTTAACAGCAGCCGCTGATAAGTATCCTGAGGAAATTTCTGGCGGGATGAAGCAGCGGGTGGGTATTGCTAGAGCATTAGCAATTCGCCCGAAAATGCTGCTGATGGACGAACCTTTTGGGGCGTTAGATGCCCTAACTCGGGGGAAATTGCAGCGGCAAGTGTTGGATATCTGGGAAAATCACCGACAGGCGGTCATGATGGTTACCCATGATGTGGATGAAGCGATTTATATGTCGGATCGCATTATTATGATGACCAATGGACCTGCGGCTAATATTGGGGAGATACTAGAAGTACCGTTTCCTCATCCACGCGATCGCGCTGCGATGAGAAACTCAAAAGAGTACTATGATCTCCGCAACTACGCCCTAAATTTCCTAGATCGCTATTTCACTCAAGACGAGTAATCGAAAAACTTCTGGATTCATAATTCGTAATTTTAATGTTCAAGTCAATTACGGATTATGAATTACATTCGTCATTGTTTTTGTTAATTTTTCTTTAAACAGAGATAAAACTATGAATCTCAAGCCCATATTGGTGCGTCTGCAAAACGCTATCGGAAGAGATGATTTAATTGAGCAAATGGTGTTAATCTCGACACCAGAGACACCTGTATGGAAACAGGGGCAACCTGAAAAATCAGTTAACTTAATCGTTGGTTATAATAGTTCTCCCAACAGTCATACTGCGTTAGATATTGCCTTGTTAATCGCTCATCAAACACGTTTAGCCACAAAGGCGCAAGTGGCAGTTCAAGTCGTCTATGTGATAGAGGAAAATCAAAGTAGTCATGGTGCAGAAGTCTTGCAAAAAGAGGAATTTGCAAGTCAGCGAGCAACCGAACAAAATCCACCGCACTGTTCAGCAAGCTTCTCCTTAAGAGAGTTTGACACAGGTGTGACAACTCAAACAAAAATGCAGGTTAACGCAGCCTATTCACAAGAAATATTGGTAGATAGATTTGCACAAGCAGAAAGTATCCTCCGCCAAGCAAGTTGTCTAGCTGCGGAATGGAAAAGCTCTTTTAAAGCTCATCTTCGGTTCGGTTGCATTGCCAGGGAACTTAGGAAAGTGGTTACATCAGAATCTGCAAATTTACTATTACTTGGCTGTAACTCAATTAATCATCCGATAGTCCAACAGCTAGGCTGGGATTTCCCCTGTTCAGTACTGGGTATACCCAATTTTGTCAATGATAAACGTGCTTAGTCGAGAAAAAGAATTGGGAATATTGTGGACAGAAGTCTGGGTATAGAAACATGGTTTCTGCAACCCTTTACCAACAGCATGATCATCCCTATTTCTTCAACCTAAAAAAACCACATATATATGTGGTTTTTTTAGGTTAATATGCAAAAATAAGAGTAAAGTTTAGGGGTGAGAGGTGGAAAACTGGGAAAGCGTTGTTAGTATTGTCACATTTTTAAGCGTCATTATATTAATAATGACAGAGTGGGTTCACCTAACAATTGCTGCTTTGCTAGGAGCATTGTTACTAGTTTTTACTAATGTCATGACTCTAGAAGAAGCTGTTGGCTATATTGGCAATAGTCATGGAACACTAGGTTTATTCTTTGGAGTCATGGTGCTTGTTAGGGCATTTGAACCGACCAAAATTTTTGAATACCTAGCTACCCAGATAGTGCTTTTAGCAAAAGGAAAAGGTAATCGTCTTCTACTGTCTATTGTAGCGATTACCACTCCCATTTGTGCTGTTTTACCAAACGCTACAACAGTCATGCTGTTAGCGCCTTTAATTCCACCAATAGCTCAAGAAATAGGGATAAATTTTGTACCATTGCTCATCTTAATGGTATTTGTTGCAAATAGTGCAGGACTGCTGACAATAGTTGGTGATCCAGCAACATTTATTGTAGCTGATGCAATTAATATTAGTTTCACAGATTATCTATGGCGTTTAAGTTTGGGAGGAGCCCTCGCCATTGCAACTTTGATAGTTGCATTGCCAATTTTATTTCGCAAAATTTGGAATACACAACTAGAAAATCTTGAACAACTACCACATCCCCAAATCAATCATCCGCGAGTGTTGACTCTAGGTGGGTTCATTGTAGCTTTTGTACTGGTGTTTTTTGTTGTTGGAGAATATCTTCCAGTACCTATTTCACCCGCTGGTGTTGCTTTGCTAGGAGCAGCTTTAGCAATGCTTTTATCACATCAAAGCAAAATTGATTCGGTCAACAATATATTACGGGATGTGGACTGGAGTACATTGATATTTTTTATGAGTATTTTTGTCCTTATCGGAGGACTGGAAAAAACAGGTGTCATCAACAGTTTATCTGGTCTATTAGCAGCTATCTTGGGAAAAAATATTGTCTTGGGTTCCCTATCTTTATTATTTTTTGTAGGAATATTATCTAGTGTTGTTCCTAATATTCCATTAGTAGTAGGAATGGTACCGTTACTTAAACAGTACCTTGTTAACGTTGGGCTAGCACCAGCAGAAGTCCTTGCACCGGATTTTCAAGGACAATTTCCTCCTGAGGTACTACCACTGTTCTACGCTATGATGTTTGGTGCTACTTTGGGAGGTAACGGCACACTAGTAGGAGCATCCTCTAACATAGTAGCTGCAGGAATTTCTGAACAGCATGGTCGTCGTATATCGTTTCAAACTTTTTTGCATTATGGTATACCAGTGATGCTGCTACAACTTATCACGTCCGCAATGTATGTATCCGTTCGCTTTCTACTGTAAGCATTTCTTAACTCAAAATGCACTGTTAGAACTTATGATGCATTCAGCGTACACTAAACGTAATTCTGTAACAGTACTTGTTATCTAAAGTATTTATAGAAAAGTTTAAATATTTTGGTTTTTAGAAACTATCATCAAACTTTAAGAAGGTGGTTCCCGATTTTGGTTCCGCCTACCAAAACCAAGACGAAATGAATGAGTAGCACGCCAAGAGGGCGCTACTCAACTCTAACTGATGACTAGTATCCGATAAAGTGTAGAACATCACGTAATACGCTGTAGCCAGCCAAATCCCAAAGCAGGTAGGCAAGAAAACCAATCATTGCCAAGCGACCATTCCACAGTTCAGCTTGAGGATTCCAGCCAAATAGAAAAGCATTGCGATCTACGCCGTTATATTCTGTAGCAACGGGTGGTAAATCAGTAGCGGGACGAGTTTCACGACTTTGCATTGTTTTTTCCTCCAAAATTAAGTTGGTTTTTAAGAGTTTAATTTTTAGTAGCCAATCAAGTGCAGAACATCACGCACAACGCTGAAACCAGCCAAATCCCAAAGCAGGTAGGCAAGAAAACCAATCATTGCCAAGCGACCATTCCACAGTTCAGCTTGAGGATTCCAGCCAAATAGAAAAGCATTGCGATCTACGCCGTTATATTCTGTAGCAA
>JAHHIB010000156.1 GCA_019359075.1 Kalymmatonema hyalinum WJT4-NPBG1 | reverse complement strand
CGGGTGGTAAATCAGTAGCGGGACGAGTTTCACGACTTTGCATTGTTTTTTCCTGGTTCAAGTTCAATTTAAGTTCAATTTGTTTCTTGACTTTACTGTAGCTATTTATAACTGGGCTGCTTTCTGTCAATGGGCACAAACTATCAGCACCTCTTGTGGACGATTATCTGAACAGTTTTTTCTTGGATAAATCCACCTAGAGAGAGTGCAAAAAAATGTATTTGTAAATAAATGTAACAAGCTTAACGAAAAGCTAGATTTTACTTAATCAATTCCTGTTAATAAGCGATGAAAAATAAAAAAGAAAACATTTTTCACCATAGTAGGTACCCAATGACTAAAATCACCGCTAGACAAATTCAATTCGCCTGGCTTGGACTTAAGGCTTAAAAGCCTACCCCCGTAAGGTTTGCTTGTGAGTCAGTGAGTTATAGTCTGAGGGAATTTATCAATTTTTGTAAGGAATCTAATGTAGAACTAAGAAAGAAGGATAAAAAAAGAATAAAGGACGAAATTTCCGATTTTTCACTTTATCAGAGAAGATAATTTAGACTTTAGCCTTCAGGACACACTTCTTTTTGCTACAGATTGAATTAGGTAGAAAAACTTCATACCATGCAGTAGAAGATTTTCAAACTTTGGAGAGATGCTGAAAGCACTATGATTCCACGATTCTATAGCTCAAGAGTTGGGTATTATGACAGATACAAAATTTATTCTCACGTAAACTTTTAATCCGCACCGAGTTGAGCTATAGAGGAAGGAATTAGGATGTTTCAAAGTACGCACATTATGCTGGCACCGTATAAGTCATTCTTTTGGGTGGCACAAGCGCCAGTTACTAACCCGCCAAATGTCTCTTTTGGATTTGGACCACACTTTTTTTTCGCTTTAGTCTCCGGTGTGATCCTGGCTTTTGCCTTGCAATTAGTTCTCACAAACCTCTCAGTTGCTGCTGGGATTTCCTACCTAGGTCGTCCATCTGATTCAGATGGAGATCATGGAGAAGCTGGAAGTGTGGGCGGAACCATTCGCAAAATAGGCACGGCGGTGGGATTGTGGACATTAATCACTGTAACTATTGCCCTTGCCATTGCTTGTTTCCTAGCGGTGAGACTGAGCATTTTTGGAGATTGGTCTCCAGTAAACGGAGCAATTCTAGGGTTGGTAATTTGGGGAGCGTACTTCTTATTGTTGGTGTGGGTGAGTTCAACCACAGTAGGTTCCTTAATTGGCTCATTGGTCAACACGGCAACTTCCGGCTTACAGGCGATTATGGGGACAGCAACCGCCGCGTTGGGGGCAAAAGCTGTTAATCAGCAAGTGGTAGCAACAGCTGAAGCAGCAGCGTCCGCTGTGCGTCGGGAACTAGGCAGTGCGATCGACCCCGGCACTATCAGGGATAAGGTAGAAGATTATTTAGAAATGGTGCGCCCGCCAGAACTGGATATATCGAAGATTCGGGGCGAATTTGAAAGGTTACTGAACGACCCGCAACTGATGGCGATCGCCGGTAGTACAGCCGCAGGTGGTGCAGCTCTTAGCAACATCGACCGCCAAAAGTTTGTTGATCTCGTCAGCAGTCGCACTGACCTCTCGAAACGAGATATTAACCGCATTGCTGATACATTGTATAAAGTTTGGCAGCAGACGGTGGGTCAACAACAACCAAGGCAAGACCGTTTGGGAGAATTGGTTGACTATCTCAAATCATTGCCACCCGGACAAACCAGGACAGATGAGCTCAATGCCAAGCTGGATCAACTGATGGCAGATATGCGTTCTACAAAAGACGCTAACCAAAGGGCAACCCAAGAAGCGACTCCTGGACCAATTCAGCGGACAATTCAGCAGGCAATAACCTCGTTGACTGGCGTTGTGTTGGGACGAGCCGATTTGTCAGACATAGATGTAGAAAAAATCTTAGGTGCCCTTACAAACGCTAAAGATAAAGTCACCGAACAAGCAGATAAGTTGGGTGTGCCCACGCCAAAACAGCCTTATAGCCCGATTCGTGCTGATGTGGAAAACTACCTGCTCAACGCACATTCTTGGCAACTGAATTCAGAAAAAAGTGCCCAAGAATTTCGTGACGTTCTTTACGATCCAGCCGCCGACCCCGCAACAGTACGGCGAGAGTTAGAGCAACTTTCTCGGAGTGATTTTGTCAATATTCTTAAACAACGAGGTCTGCTTACCCAAACAGAAATTCAGCGTATAGCAGATCGGTTGGAAGTGAGCCGCCA
The DNA here is from genome assembly GCA_019359075.1 of Kalymmatonema hyalinum WJT4-NPBG1. Lineage (GTDB taxonomy): Bacteria > Cyanobacteriota > Cyanobacteriia > Cyanobacteriales > Nostocaceae > Kalymmatonema > Kalymmatonema hyalinum. The sequence continues at coordinate 12,875 of JAHHIB010000156.1, read as the reverse complement.
AGAAGTTCTACTCTCCGCGATCGCAGAAGAAGAAAAAGAAGTCGTACAAGACTTGCAACGCCGAGTCGAAAGCTATCTCCTCGTGACTCCCAAATCAGATTTGACTGCGGAAGGCATACAGCGGGATTTCAAGCCCCTGCTGGAAGACCAAGACGCAGATTACGAAACTCTATCTCGGCGACTTGCTCAGTTTGACCGCCAGGAAATGCGGGAAATTCTGCTAGAGCGCAATGACATTAATCCTGAGGAAGCAGACACAATCCTTGAGCAGTTGGAAAAACAGCGTGATCAAGTTTTAGTCGAATCCAAAGGAATTGCAGACCAAGCGAAATATCAAGCTGAATCGCTGTGGCTGAATTTGAAATCTTATCTGCGGAACACAGGTAAAGATGAACTTAACCCTGACGCTATCCGCACTGACTTGCAAAAACTTTTAGATGACCCGCAAGCAGGAGTTGCGGCAATTAGGGCGCGTTTGTCTCGTTTTGACCGCGATACTTTAGTAAAACTGCTGAGTCAGCGGCAAGACTTGAGCGAAGACCAAGCTCATCAAATCCTTGACAGTGTTGAGGAAAACTGGAGTAGCATTCGTCATGTGCCGAAAGCTGTGGCAGATAAAGCTAAGGAGCAATATGACTCCGTGACGACCACGATCACAGAATACCTGCGGAACACTGGCAAAGACGAACTCAACCCCGAAGGAATTCAGCGGGATTTGAATAGACTGTTCCAAAATCCGCAACAAGGAGTTGTTGCACTGCGTCGTCGGTTGTCACAGCTTGATAGAGATACCTTAGTAAAACTGCTGAGTCAACGTCAGGACTTGAGTGAAGAGCAAGTCAATCAGGTCATCGATTCTGTGCAAAATTCCATTCGCGACATCATACGTGCGCCTCGTCGCCTAGCCACCAGAACTCAGCAAAGCGTGCAAAATTTCCAAGCTTATCTGGAAGCGTACCTGCGGGGGAGTGGCAAGGAAGAACTGAACCCAGAAGCTATCAAGCGCGACTTGCATCTATTGTTGCACGATCCACGAGTGGGCATAGAAAGTATAGGTGATCGTCTTTCCCATTTTGACCGTTCTACCATCATCACCCTGCTGAAACTGCGGGAAGACCTGAGTGATGACGAAGCGGCACAGATTGCGGATACCATGATATCGGTACGCGACCAGTTTGTGGAACAAGTGCGGGGTATTCAGCGGCGCATTCAAGATGTCATTGATGGAATTTTTGCCCGCATTCGCGACTACCTCAACTCTTTGGATCGCCCAGAACTGAACTACGATAGCATTAAGCGCGATGTTCGCACATTGTTTGATGACCCGCAAGCAGGGTTTGATGCATTGCGCGATCGCCTGTCTTCATTCAACCGCGAGACACTAGTCGCAATTATGAGCTCCCGTGAGGATATCTCCGAGGAAGACGCTAACCGCATTATCGACCAAATCGAACGCGCACGAAACAACGTCTTGCAACGGGCAGAACGCATCCAGCATGAAGCACAGCGACGCTTAGAAGAAGTGAAGCATCAAGCACAGCAACAAGCCGAAGAAACACGCAAAGCAGCAGCATCCGCCGCTTGGTGGTTATTTGCCACAGCGCTTGTTTCAGGGGTGTTCTCTGCTATTGCGGGAGCCGTCGCTGTAGCTTTATTCGTGTAGTTTCATACTTTTCTTTGCTGACCAATTTTAGCCTCTCGTTTGAGAGGCTTTTTTGTTGAACGAACCAAAACTAGAAATTTTCTTGTTTACAAACCAGTGTTTATCTTTGTAAACCCCTACACTTCGTCGCTGTGGAGCTAATCGTTGTTGTCCTCAGCCAATATTGTCTCATCCAAAATTGCCTTCTCCAAGTTGGCTCCGCTCAGGTTAGCCTCATTAAGGTTCGCCTCGTTTAAGGAAGCTTGGGTTAGGTTTGCCTCATCTAAGGAAGCCCCGCTGAGGTTCGCCTCATTGAGCTTCGCCTTGCTCAAGGAAGCTTCGTTTAGGTCTGCCACAACTAGGTCGGCTTGACTTAAATTTGCTCCATCCAAGACAGCCCCATCGAGAACTGCGCCATCCAGAATCGCTCCACTCAAATCGGCTCCACTTAAATCTGCATTCGTTAAAGAAGCTCGATTTAGGTCTGCGTGACTTAGACTTGCCCGACTTAGTGTTGCCTTATCCAAGGAAGCCCCCTCCAGAGTCGCCCCATCTAAAATTGCTTCGCTCAGGTCGGTTTCTTGCAGGCTAGCTTCACATAAGTAGGCTCCATTCAAGTAAACACCTCGCATCTTGGCATGATCCAGGTTGGACTGACTTAGGTCAGTTCGACTCAGGTCTGTAGCAATTAGGTTAACTCCACTTAAGTTGGCTTTCCGCAAGTTGATTCCCTGTAGGCTTTTCCCACTTAAATCCACTCCACTTAAGTTGATCTCATGAAAATCACGCTCTCCGGCGGCATAACGCTTGAGAAATTCATCAGCATTTATCTGCATTTCCTCTGTTATCCTTTATTAGGAACTTGCACAGTGACTACTATCTATCTTGCTTCTGAAAGCTCAGAACCGTCAGAACTAAGGGGCGTATCTTTAGGAAAGGAAATTGCCGTTTGCTTTCTCTATCTTTTGACACACAGACAAGACTCAAATTGTGCCAGTTTCTCTACCCAACCTGCTTTTAAAATCTTTGCAGTAGCTTCATGAAACCCGCACCAATAAGCAAGCCTGCAATTTGCGCCAAATAACCAATGCTAAGCGGGTTAACGCCACCAGGAATATTTAAACTGCCAATTCCGTAAAAAGTCTGTTGCACAAACCACCAAACTACATAGAAAGAGGCTGGTAATTGTACGGGAATAAATACAATCAAAAGGGGTAGAATACTGTCAATTTTAGCTTTAGCAAACTTAAGGACATAGGCTCCTAAAATAGCTGTCATCGCCCCATTTGCTCCAATCAATGGTACTGTCAAACTTGGTTCAGCTAGAATTTGTACTAGCCCAGTAAAAATGCCACAAACCAAATAAAATAATAAAAATCGTTTAGATCCGAGAATAGTTTCGAGAGTTTTGCCAAAAACCCACAAAAATATCAAATTTCCTAAAATTTGACTAAAACTGCCGTGAAGGAACATTCCTGTAAGCAGTGAAGTCGAACGCATTAGTACAACTATCCAAGCAGCTGAGTTTCCAGCAAGTGCATTTGCAGTAGCTGCACTGATTTGTGCTGGAACCAGACCCAAGCTATTTACAAAATTGCCTAATTCATCACCAAGCTCTAGTTTCAGTTCCCATAAGAAGAGGGCAATGTTGATAGCAATCAGACAGTAAATAATTATTGGCTTTCTACGCCTGAAAAAGAAAATGTTATCGCTAATAGGAATCATATCAATTGGTTATTAGTTATTAGTCATTAGTTATTAGTTATTCTCTTTGTCCCCCTCATCCCCCTTAACATTCGCTTCGTCTACCGTCACCCTTCTCATCGACCCATAAGAGAAGCTGTGGCAAGATGGGAATCAGACCATACTGGATTAAACTAGGCTAACCAAATGTTGGGAAACACACTTGTTGGACGATACCAAATTATTAGTCATTTGGGAGGAGGGGGATTTGGTGAAACGTTTGTTGCTTGTGATACTCACTTACCTGGATCACCTCAATGTGTAGTCAAAAAACTCAAGCCCCAAGCTAATGACCCTGATACTTTGCAAACAGCCAGACGCTTATTTGATACAGAAGCTCAAGTTCTGTATCAATTAGGCACTCATGACCGCATTCCTCAACTTCTAGCCTACTTTGAGGAGAACCAAGAATTCTATCTCGTACAGGAATTTATCGAAGGTCATGACCTTAGTCAAGAAATAATACCAGGAAAACCCCTAAGTCAAGACCAAGTTATTTGCCTGTTACAAGAAATTTTGGATATTTTAGAGTTTGTCCATCGGCAAAAGGTTATTCACCGTGATATCAATCCCCGAAATATCATTAGACGCAAGCCGGATGACAAGTTAGTTTTGATTGACTTTGGAGCTGTAAAACAAATCACAACCCAAGTCATTACTCCTAGTGGAAAAACAAAATTTACCGTTGCTATCGGGACTCCTGGATACATTCCCAGCGAACAAGCTCAAGGAAACCCGAAATTCAGTAGTGATATTTATGCTTTAGGGATACTTGGTATACAAGCACTCACTGGCTTATCTCCTGAGCAACTCGATTTAGATGCAGACACTAGTGAGATCATATGGCAACATACGTCTGTTAGTGAGGATTTTGCCAAAATTTTAGACAAAATGGTGCGCTATGACTTTCGGGAACGTTATGGTTCTGCAAGAGTTGTCCTACAAGCTTTGCATGATTTAAACAAATCCCAATCTCAGACAATGGCATTGGGTTCTCCCTTATCGCAAAATCCTATAAAAAATCCTTTAAAAACAATCAATAAACCTAAAAAAAATATAGTATTAAAGTTTTTAGGTGCCATGAGTTTAATTGGGATAGGTGTAGGTTCATCTATATATATTGTCAATGGTATCAATTCTGCAAATTCCACCGAATTGTATAAGCAAGCCAACACACTATACGAGTTACAACGTTATCAAGATGCTTTATCAAAATATGAAAAAGCGGTCAAAATCAGACCAGAATATGCTCAAGCATGGAATGGGCAAGGGAAAAGTCTGTATGAGTTGAAACAATATGAGGAAGCACTTGCGGCTTATGATCAAGCAATTCAATTGGATCCTGATTATTTGCTAGCTTGGAGTGGGCGTGGTTTTACACTGAATAAGTTGCAAAGATACCAAGAAGCAATTGCGTCCTTTGACAAAGCATTGCAATTACAAAATAACTATCCGGAAGTTTGGAATGGTAAAGGAGAAGCTTTAGCTAAATTAAATGAATATGACCAAGCGCTAAAATCTTATGACAAAGCTATTGAATTGAAGAAAGAATATTATGGGGCTTGGTACAATAAAGCATTGTTGCTACAAAATATAAAACGTTACGATGAGGCAATTTCAGCTTATGATAAAGTGCTTGAATTCAAGCAAAATTCTGAAAGAGCTTGGTATAACAAAGGCAATGTTTTTGTGAATTTGCAACGCTATCAAGATGCGCTCGCAGCCTATGACAAAGCTGTGCAATACAAGCCAAAATTTTACCAAGCTTGGTTATCCAAAGGTAATGTACTCATCAATTTGCAACGTTATTCAGAAGCTATTCAATCTTTTGAACAAGTCATTAAATACAATCGCAATAACTATCAAGCGTGGTATGGTCGCGGCTGGTCGTTACATCAAATAAAACGCTATGAAGAAGCAGTTACATCCTATAATAAGGCAATTCAATTGAATCGCAAAAATTATCAAGTATGGTATAACCGGGGAAATTCACTTTACAATTTAAACAAATACCAAGAAGCAATTTCATCCTACAATAAATCAGTTAATTACGAACCTAAACATTACGAAAGTTGGTATAGTAGGGGCAATGCTCTGTTTAATGTAAAACGTTATTCAGAAGCCATTGCCTCATACGATAAAGCAATTAAAATAAAGCCAGATTATCAACAAGCAATAAACGCCCGTAATCAAGCACAACAACAGTTACTTCCGAGTCCCGAGTCCACAGTCATCAGTCCATAACTTAAGTTTGTTAACTGGTAACTGGTAAGTGTTAACTGCTGACTGTTGACTATCGAATATTTACCTCTTGTAATTGGTTCGCTAGATCAAAAGATTTTATATTCGTAGCAGAACTGTTGCTGATAAATGGTTGATTCATATTTACAGAAGCAGGTGTTTTTGATGAAGCTATTTTTTCACCTTCAACTTGCACAATTTTTTCACCTTCAACTTGCACAATGCGCTGCTTGTGAGAATATTCTATCAGTTTAGCTTGAGCTGTGGCAGATACAGGAGTATCTTTAGGAACTTGTTGGAGAAACTTGACAGCAGCGTCGAAGTCACCCTCTGCTGCTTTGTTGTAAGCTTTTTGTAACAAGTAAGCAGCTCTAACTTGCTTTTTCTGATTGTACTCAGCTAACTTTTGTTGAACGATTGTCCCTGCAGAACTTTCTTCGGGAATTTGACTGAGATAATCTAAAGCACCACTGAAATCTTTTAATGATGCTTTTTCATAAGCCTGGGCTAATAAATCTTTGCTTTGTGCTTCAAGATTTGCTTGTGCTTGTTGAACTAATTTATCTGTTTGTGATTGCCAATGCAAAATATCAGGAACTTGAGATCCTGCACGCACTACATCTGCCCAACGACGCTCGTTGAAAGCTTGTTGGGCTGCGTTGTATTGTTGGGCAGCAATATCCCATTGCTTTTGCCATTCGTCAATGCTAGCTTGCGCGTCAGGATAAATATTACTGTTCAAGGGGATTGATTTAGCTAGAGCAATTGCTCCGTCCAAATCCCCACCTTGAAATTCTTCAGTTGCTTTATATAATTTTTCTGTTTCTGAATAAACTGGAGTGTTATGTATTATGGAGTAGACTCCAAATCCCATCACCAATGAATTAGCCGCCAACCCCACCTTCATTCCTGTCAACAGTGGAGAGGAATTTGGAGAGACTGGATGTCTGCGCTTGACATTTAGCTGGTCTTTTGGCTGATTTTTTTCATATTTTTCTGAAAAAATGGTGTAATCAACATCTATGATGTATGAGCGTGGACCTTCCAACGGCATTTGCTCAAGCGATCGCAATACTTCACCTGCTGATTTGAAACGTTCTTTGTAGTCGTAGTGAATCATTTGGGTGATCACAGCAGCTAGATAATCGCTGACTGGCGTGTTTTGAAAACGCCACATAATCTCATTTGTTTGAGGATCTACTTTCAATTGCAGCGGTGTCAGCCCTGTGAAAGCCTGAATGGCAATCATGCCTAAAGCATAAATATCACTGTTAGGTTGTGTCTGACCAACAAATTGCTCTGGTGGTATGTAACCTAGCGAAGTAACAGGAATTTGATCTAAAGGCAATACCATATCGACGATTTCAAAGTCAATTGGCTGAATTGAACCAAAATCAATCAGAACTAACTTGCCATCATAAGCGCGTCTGATCAAATTTTCCGGCTTGACGTCGCAGTGAATCACACCTTCAGAGTGAACAAAGTCTAAAATCGATAGAACATCTTGTAAAAATTGAATAACTTCACTTTCACTCCACAGATAACCCAAATTGGGATCGATTGGTAGTTCTGCAGTGAGTGCATGTCCTTCCACAAACTCTTGTACTAAGTAAAAGCGTTCATGTTCTTCAAAGCAGGATAAAAGTTCGGGAATTTGCTCATGGTGTCCCAAGTGCTTCAGTGTTTCGGTTTCTGTAAGAAAACGTAACCTAAGGGTTTGTAAGTAGCTTGGTTGGAAACTGGTAACCTTGAGCTGTTTAACAACGCATTTAGGATTCTCTGGATTCTCAATGTCTACAGCAACGTATGTTTCGCCAAATACCCCTGCTCCCAGGGTTTGGACGACTTGGTAACGTCCTTGTAATATTTTACCGATCATGTGGTTCGTCATTAGCTAGTTACTTAGTCACTGCTTATATAGGTTTTCTAACATTGCCTCATGTTTCCGGAATTCCTGATTAAATTAAATGAAAACAGCGCTGAATAAAGCGCTAAGTTCTTAAATCAGAGTCAGTTTTTTATAGTTGTTATTACGGATAATGTTATTTACGTACGTACGTAAAATTACAATTTTTATCAAGAAAGTATGAAGTATGGAATATTGTATGAAGTATGGAATATTGCCACTGGTGTCAAATACTCGCAATATTGCTAACCTGGTCTCTATGCCAATTAGTGTATCTGAACTCTTCAGTATTTCTACTGTGAAAATTTATTGTCAGGTTGCTTTTCCTCTACCTGAGATTTATCTGGTGACATCTCATTGGGGTGTGTCAAAATCTCAGGCTTCACCACGCGTGCGATGGGCAAAGCGCCGCCTGAGCGCAAAGCGCACGCACTCTCGCAAGGTGAGGAGAATCTCAGCTAATTCCGCAGGAGCCTCACACCTCACCCCGATAGGGGGTAGTTATTAGCCGTTAGTCCCTAGTCCCTAGCCTTTTCATTTTCTTCTTCGAGCACCTCAGAATCTTGCAAAGGCTTCACTACCCGTGCGATCGCTTCTTGTATAAACCTCTTAATAAACTCATCGCGGCGATTGAGTTGAAACTGTCGCTGCACAACTTCCGTCATTCCCCCGTCACCCCAATCTTGGTCATGACGAAAATATTCAATAAAACTTTTCCCAGCAATCCGCGTCAAATAAGCCGCAGTCACGCCTTGAATTGCCCGCCCAACAATAAAAGTAGCAACATTCAGTTGCAAGGCGGTCGTAAGTAACTGTATAGCTCCTTTAACAATGCCTAAACTCGCAAGAGTTTTCCCTAAAGACAGCGCTAATTCCTTTCCACGTTCCAAATTCAATTCACAGCCGTAAACTCTACCAATTTCCACGACCATTTGAGCATTGACACCGGCTGTTGCCAACATATCCACCACTGGTAGAGGCGTCACCGAAACCACGCCAGCAACAATCCACTGAAATCGCTCTACAATTTTGTCAGCTTGACGGCGACGCTGAGCATCGATAAGTTTGCGCGCTTCCTCTCCCAGTCGTACAGATTGCAGGAGAATATTATCTGCCACCAAATCTTCACCCTCAGCCCGTAAAATAGCCGCCATTCGCCGGAGTAAGGGGAAAATTTCAGGTTCAGGCTGGAAAATTTCGCTATTTTCCAGGTGTACGGGTTGGGGATTCGCGGCGATCGCCACCACATCACTAGCTGCGATCAATCCCCGCACTCGCTGACGCAACCTTGCCAAAATCGCTTCTTTGTCCTCGTCTGTATACAAATCAGTTTTATTGAGGACAACCACAGACCGTTTACCGATTTCAGCCAATGCTCGTAACGGCTCAAATTCTGACTGCCGGATGTCATTATCCACCACAAACAACAGTAAATTTGCTTCCGTTGCCAGTTCTCGTGCCAGTTGTTCCCTCTCAGTTCCCGCCACCCCTGCTTCTAAAATTCCCGGTGTATCCGTAAATAAAATTTTGCGCTCTAATCCCTTCAACCTTAGACAATAAGTTTGCCCCACCTGAGTTGTTCCCATTGGTGCATCTACCTTGCCCACCATACGCCCCATGACTGCATTCACCAGAGAAGTTTTGCCAGCACTTCCAGTGCCAAACACCACAACTTGAATTTCGCCACCAGCTAAATTCGTCTCAATCTCCCGCGACTTACTTAATAAAGCTTGGCGTGCAACTTCATCTTGAATTTGCGCTACCTGTTGCCTGACAGCTTCTAAAGTAGAAGACGCCGCATCAGACTTGGCAGCAGGGACTTGTACGCTTGGGCGTTGTCTGCGTTGGCGCTGACGATTCTCGCCTCGCCCAATCACCAACACGTAGTAGACAAACGTGGCAATTAAAGCTGCTATAAGGAGAATGAACAACAGCAGTAGCAGATTACCCAGCAACGGCGCTGAGTAGGAGAATTGCCAGTAAAGCCGACTTAGAGAATCAATCAGCCACAGGCTGAGTCCCAGAATAACGATGAGACCAACAATCAGCGTGACTATGCGCGACACAGGCATGGTTGGCACAAACTAAAGGATACGTACCCAGATGCTTCCCATCTTAATAGTTTCAATGTTTTTCACCAGGGTGTTGACAAAGTTATTTTGCGAAATTACAGCGGTTAGGGAGTACCAAAAAATAAATTATCCATTATATAGGGGCGCTTCCGGCGCATGGCAGTTGAGGTTTTACATGGTAACTAAAGTACGCCGTAACCCACCATTGTTTCGGTGGATTACTACAAATTGGAGATTTTTTTTAGTTGGAAGTCCCTTATTCTTATGATTAGACCACACATCGTAGGTGTTCCCTACCCATAAAGCTTATGTAATGGAGATTTTTTTTTAGAAAAAGCTTATCTATTACTAAATGCTCAGAAACAAGTAGTAGTTGGTATGTCAAAATTTGGTTTTGTTAGCATAAGTCAACAAGGAGAAAAAGCTCATGGGACTTTTTGACCAAATTATCAATGCAATTGACAATTCCAATCAGCAAGGTAATGCCGGGCAATTGGGTAATATCGTCAATACTGTGCAGCAAGTGAGTAATAGCACTGGTACAGACCCCTCAACAATGCAATCTGCTTTGGGGATTGTGGGTAACTATGTGCGTTCTGCTTTACAACAAAAGCAAGCCACAGAAGGTAACCAAGCAGCGCAAAATGTGGTGAATCAATTTGGCGGTACTTCGCCTAATCCTCAAGCGGTTAACTCACTTTTCGCTCCTTTTTTACAACAGCAACTGGCTGAGACTGTTGCCCAGCGCACAGGGTTAAATGCAGGTATGGTTCAACAATTACTGCCGATTTTGGTTCCTGTGGTGCTGAATCTGTTGAAATCTGGTTCAAATTCTCAAAATCCTCAAGCAGGAGGAAATCCTGTGTTGAATTCTTTTCTCGATTCTGATCGCGATGGCGATGTTGATATTACCGACGCCATACAGCTAGCTAGTCGCTATTTGGGACGGTAGAATTTTGAACCGCAGATGCACGCACCCTCGACGCAGATAATTTTGCCTTATATGCCAATACGGTTGGTGATAAGACTTGATCCTCCCTAACCCTCCTTAAAAAGGAGGGAATTAAGCCCCCCAATCCATCCGGGCTTGGGGGGATCTTCTATAACCGAACAGCACTAACTGAACTGTATTGCCTTATATCCGCATTTATCAGCGGTTGCAATTTTAGATTTGGGATTTAATTTAAAATTTAAAATCCCAAATTTAATTTTATTGATTTTTTACATTTCACTTTTTCACTAGGATATATGCTGTCGCATATTCAGGCAGTTGCCTGATATGCTGGTCAAAATCTTTTCGACTTTGAAAAACACCTGCTAAAAAATCAAGTTGATGAAGATTGGGTAAAAATGCTCCGCCTGTATCTGACAGAACTCCCAATTGCAGTTGTTTGCGTCCACCTTTCGTATGCTCAAGAACAATCACTCTACCCAAACCAATATTTAGAACATCTCCAGCAAAAGTCACTCCTGGTTTGATAGAAATTTTTGCATCTATCTTATATCCATAACCTTTGATAGCATCAACTTCTCTAAAATACCAATAACGCTTTTGTGCGGTTGCTTTGACTCCTCGAAGGTAAGGCATTTCATTGTTTCTATCAACATTAAAAAGTCCTTTAGAACCGTCAGTGAAATTAATCAGTATTGTTCCCTGCATCAACGCTTCTTCTAAGCCCTCTCGAGTTAGATAAGCAAGAGGTTCAACCTTACCAAATTCTTTCCCACCTGGCTCATAAATCCCTGACAAAACATCCTGCTTTGTATACTTCGTGTAGAATTTGTTGCTACTATTGTCTTTTAAGCTATAAATTGGTGTATTAAAAGTAGATGTTTTTTTGTGAGAACCTGGATGAGTAAAAACAGCATACTTTGTAATTCGCAATTGTTTTTGATTGGGAGTTTGAGAGTTATATGCAGACCATTTAATCACGCGAAAATTGGTGTTGATAAAATTAGGGTCTTGTAAACGAGTCGCTCGATTATTGGCAATATCTTCCTGTAAGACAGAAATCATGAAATCCAAGGTTTTGAGGATGTCTTGTACATTAACTCCTTGAGCGCCAAGTAATCCTGTACGTAGAACAGTTGGGTCTTCTGAAGCGTAGTCTTGGTAATATTTTCTAGTATTGGAGAGAACGGTTAATAAGTCTGCTTGATTGAAATTGACCTTCGTAGTAGGTAGTTTTCCTGAAGTGAAAACCTGCCCACTCTGAACACTAAATTTATACTTTTGTAACTCATCAATCGCTTGATAATACGTTGAGACTGATCCTGGCTTTTGCCCAGATGACCGAGTGTTTTGTTTGTCTTGATTTTCATATGATGTTTGCTGAAAACTAAAAGCATTCTCTTGACGTGAGGCTAGAAAAATCTGCTGTTGAGGTAGGGTGGAATATTCCTGCTGAGTTTTGGATAAATTCTGTGTAGCTGGATGTTGTTTGACTAGCTGTCTAGTTTTTGACTGAATATATAGATAGCTAGTGCTTAAACCGACAAGTAATAAGGCAGCAAAACTGACTGTGAGGCGGAGTTTTTGACGCAATGGGAGACTCATAAGCTGGAGAATGAATTTCTACTGGTAAATAATACAAGACTTACGCCGACAAACAAGGTGGAATTGTCTCCAAGTGCATAAGTTGATTTGACTGGCACGTAATAACAATTAGGCTGCTCATTGCCTACACTCAAGGTAACTCTCTACCCCCTTGGCTTGAAGTTAAGGGGGTTTTTATTTGGCGACAGTAGCAAAGGTGGACGGCGCTTCATATACGCAATCTTGCCTTGTGGCTGGCTTTTGCAAGGCTTACTTCGCATCTCATCTACCGTTGTCGCCAATCTAGCTTGAGTCCAACCCACCAAAAGGTTAATAGGGAAAATCCTACTAAAGCAGTCAAATCGACTACCACTTGCCCAGTTATTGGTCCAAGTAAGGTTTGTCGAAGAGCAGATGCAGCGTAGGTTGCAGGGCTTAACCGTCCTATGTATAACAGAATATCGGGTAAACGGTTGTCTGGGATGATCACTGGACCAATAAACAGCATTACCATTGTCAAGAGTAAGCTGAAAGAATCGCTTTCTTGTGGTGTACGAGCATTCGTTCCTATTAGCGCACCAAGTCCGGCAAGGGGTAGCACACACAAGGGTATAGGACTTACGCATTGACAAATATTTAATATTGTGTCTTCAAAAGAAGGTGGGAGCAATCCACATTTCATTTCTTAAAAAGAGAAAGGATAAAAATTTCCGAAAAGTCGCTACAGTAAGGTTT
>JAHHIB010000010.1 GCA_019359075.1 Kalymmatonema hyalinum WJT4-NPBG1 | reverse complement strand
CGTCAATGATAGCATAGACAGCAATTGTTTCATTTAACATAATTCCCCTCCGTTTTTCTTACTGGAGGGGATTTTATTATCTTTGCGATCGCCTTCTCAAATAACTAGCAACTTGGGTTATTACCAATTTCTTCACCAGAATCAACGATAAACTGTGGAAGTAATGGTGGTAGCCACTTGGAAATATCTGTGTAAAAAGGGTAGCCAATTAGGATTATTGGCATTCCAATAATAATCAGTTCGCTGGCATGGCTAAATACAAGTCGAGCAAATTGTTCCCAAGAGGGCAATGTCTCTATATTTAAGCTGGCAGCAAAATGTTTATCCAATAAAGGTTCTAGGTTAAGAATAACTACATCGTAATCCGCAACATTCAAGTATTTAGGCAATCTATCCCAACTGTAAGCGCTGATCTGTCTTGTATGGGGTGCTGAACCAAGAACAAGAATTCGCTTTTCTAAATGTTCTTCGACACTAGTTTGATTAAAATTTGCCTCTGCTTGCGACACCAAAGTTTCTCTCCTTAAGTACATCCCTAAATTTAGTGCTTACCTGCTACTTCACAAAGGACGTACAAACACTTAAATGCAGGTTATTCTATGCATTTAATAAATACCGTGTATTGTTATCAAAATTATAGTACAAAAGTACGCGTTCTCTTTGCCGAATTAAAATCAATCAAATAACATTGAGTTAGTCAGAGGAAATCAGAAGTTACTGAGTCCTGTAAGGTCTAAAAACTTCCACTTAAAAACCTGAATGGCAAACAGGTATCAAAAACACTAGGGACACCCATAAGGGTGTCCCTACATTAATGACAAAGTTAGCAACTCTAAAAATTCAATGAATTTTAGATTAATCTAAAATCCAAAATTACTTGTTACCGTTGCCGTTTCCACCATTGCCATTACCAGAGGTGCGGATGCGATCGGCAATTCTATCAGGAACTTCCTGAAGATGGTCGTATTCCCAATGGAAAGAACCAACGCCAAGAGTGAGCGATCGCAATTCTACGATAAAGTTTTGCATCTCTGCTTGGGGCAGGTAAGCGCTGACACTGTCCCATCCTTGCCAGTCGTGTATACCTTCATAACCCAAAATCTGCCCTCGCCTACCAGTCACAAGTTGCAGCACTTTGGCAGTAAATTCGGTTGGAGTAGAAACTTGCACACGGATAATCGGTTCTAGCAGAGTAGGTTCACACTTGGGTATTCCCGTTTGCATGGCAAGACGCGCGGCTTGCTTAAATGCTTGTTCAGAACTATCAACAGTGTGGTAAGAACCATTTGTTAGTGTTACCGCCACATCCACGATTGGGAAACCCAAAGGACCATGTGAGAGAAACTCCCGCACGCCTATTTCCACACCTGGGATGTACTGCTTGGGAACCACTCCACCGACAATAGTTTCTTTGAAGTTAAAGCCTTCGCCACGTGGTAATGGCTTGATGTCGAGATAAACATCGCCAAACTGCCCGTGACCACCACTTTGGTGTTTGTAGCGCCCGTGAATTGATGAGGCTGGCTTGCGAATAGTTTCTTTATAAGGCACTTGCGGTAAGTGCGTTGTCATCGGCAGATTGTATTTACGGCGTAGGCGGTCGAGTGCGACTTGCAAATGAATCTCGCCTTGACCCCAAAGGATAACTTCGTGGGTGTCGCCGTGTTGCTCCCAAGCAAGAGAGCAGTCTTCTTCCAACAGCTTGGTAATAGCACTGCTGAGTTTAACTTCATCGTTGCGCTTTTCCGGAGTAATCGCTAGGGCATAAACTGGTTCTAGCTGCTCAGCTTTGGGTAATGCTGTCGTCAACTGCTCACAAAAAAGAGTATCCCCAGTCTTGATACTCTCTAAACGACTGACAGCAACCACTTCACCAGCACAAGCTTCGTTAATTTGCTGCTGTTGTTGTCCCATGAGGCGGTAAAGACCACCAGCGCGAACGCCATTGAGAACAATACCGTCTGTTAACTTACCCCGCCAAACTCGCACCAGAGAGAGTTTGCCACCTTGGGGAGTGTAATAAGTTTTTAGTACCTGCGCTATAGGAGAATCGCCTTTTTGAGCCTTCAAGCGACGTTCTGCCATAATTTCTGGTTCTGGGGCTTCCTTAAGTAAAGCTTCTAAGAGCGGGCGTACGCCATAATCTTGTTCAGCAACTCCAAAGAAAACGGGTACGACCAAATCTGCCCCTAATTCCAGTTTCAAATCTGTGAGGATTTCTTCTTGGGGCGGTTCGATGTCTTCTAAAAGTTCTTCTAATAAATGGTCGTCAAAGTTTGCCAAAGCTTCGAGCATTTCTGCCCGTGCCATATGTTCTTCTTGTTTGAGTTCTTCAGGGAAGGGGATGGGGTCAGCAGGACCACCTGCATGGTACTTGTATGCTTGCTCGCTTACCAAATCAATAAAGCCAATAAGCTGTTCCCCTTGGATGATGGGATATTGATGCGCTACCAAGGGACGGCTGGAAACGCCTTTCAGGGCGTGCAATGTGTTTAGGACATTGATATTAGCGCGATCCATTTTGTTGACGAACACGAGGTGAGGAATTTCCCAGTCGTCAAGAAATTTAAATAAAGGAGCAAGGGTGAGAACTCGGTCTGTAATGGGTTCGCAAACTACAATTGCCGCATCCACTCCCATTAGGGCGTTGTAAGTTTCTTGGGCAAATTCCACACTTCCAGGACAATCAATAAATGTGAAGCGAGTGCCATTATACTCAGTGCTAGCAGCACTCACTTCTACACTCATGTGGCGATCGCGCGATTCAGCAGCACTATCTCCTACTGTGTTGCCATCCTTAACGCTCCCTTTGCGAGTTATCGCTCCTGTAACGAATAATAAACTTTCCATTAATGTGGTTTTGCCACTTAAATATGGACCGACAATTGCCACATTCCGCGAACCCGATTTGACTTTTTCGTTCATACAACCTCCTTAGCGGCTTGCCACGTTTTGCCGCGTTATCCTAAGTTATTGAGGATTTAACATTGATGATTGAAAAGATTATCCTGTCTTTAACTTGAGATTATCTCTCCTTTAATATAGCCAGTTAAAAATCGTATTTTCTCGTAATATTTACTACAGCAAAAATTAAGAATTACAAAAAATACTATATAAAATTCAAGTTATGTGAATATATTCAGGTTTCCGACAAACTTTGTAAAGTAAATGTAACTCAAATTCCCACACAAGAAAACAATGCGAGTTCCTCTTTATAAATATCACCTCCCAGCTTTGGTGATCATATTAGTGGCAGAAAGCTTTCTCTCCCCCTTCGGGTATGCCTATGTCCTTCGGACAGGCTACGCGAACGGCACGGCACCGTATGCGCAAAGCGCACGCCTTACGGCGAACGCTGCGCGTTCGCGTAGCGGCTCCGCAGGAGCTAGCGCTTACCCAGTCGCCTGCGGAGGGAAACCCTCCTGCAGCACCGCAGTTTCTCCCGGAGGGTTTCCCTCCTCAGAACTGCTCGCTGTCTCACCATCTTCCCCAGCCACTCCATCTCCTCGTGATCCCCACGTGCCTCTACTGGCGCAATACGTTGATAGCAGCGCTCAAGACTACTTGACTCAAGGGGTGCAGGCGATTCAGGTAGCGAGAGTACAAGATGCGATCGCCTTATTTCGCAAAGCCACAGAACTTGATCCCAATTTAGCCGCAGCGCACTACAATTTGGGACTAGCACTGCGACAAATAGGACAATTACAACCTGCTGCTGATGCATTTTACAAAGCTACACAAGCTGATCCCCAGTTTGCCTTAGCTTATGCGAATTTGGGCGGATCGCTATTGGAAGGAAGCAATTGGCAGCAAGCGAACGATTACTTGCAACGAGCCTTGCAACTTGATCCCAAACTGGGAGTTGCTCACTATAACCTAGGGTTGCTGCGCGAGCAACAACGAGATTGGGACAAAGCGATCGCATCCTTTAAAAAAGCAATGGATCTGAGCAAAAATGCACCAGAACCTGCCTATCATATGGGCATATGTTATTTACAACAAGGAAAAGCTGATAAGGCAAAAGATGCCTTTCGCAAGGCAGTGAAAATCAATCCCAAATATTCAGAAGCTCATTACAATCTCGGGACAGTTTTGTTTAGCCAAGGTAAGTTAAAAGATGCATTAGAAGCTTTTAGAAAATCGGCAGAAGCAAATACAAATAACGCCAATGCTTATTATGGAGCCGGGTTGGCTTTTATACAGTTAAGGCAATATCCAGAAGCGGCACAAGTTTTGCAATATGCCAGAGATTTATACAACGGTCAGCGTAATTTCCAGTGGGCGAACAATGCGGCACAATTATTACAACAGGCGCAAAACCTAAATTATCAGCCTCGTTAAAGCGTAATCACGGCACAATAAAGAAAGCGTAATCGCGGCACAATAAAAGTGTCAAAGAGACTGGCTGGTGTGGTTTAAAGTTCTCCTGTTTGGAATCAAAATGCTCATGAAAAAGCGCCTCAAAAGCCAATTCTTGTTCTGCGATCGCTGGCTGGATCGGCATTCGATTGTTCGCAATATGGAAGCTTTCCAAGACCTAATTGTGATTATCCTATGCCTAGGTCTATTTGCCGTCATGCTTATTCAGTTGTGCGGGCTATTTATCGCCCTCACACAGTCACTGGATTATAAACTCGTAACCGCCAAGATATTATTTATCTTGATTTTGGTCGAGTTATTCCGTCTGCTCATGGTTTACTTGCAAGAACACAGCATCTCCGTAGGAGTGGCAGTAGAGGTCACAATTGTATCTGTACTGCGAGAAGTAGTAGTTCACGGAGCATTGGAAATTTCTTGGGTTCAGGTTGCTTCAATTTGTGGCTTATTGTTTATATTGGGCGGGTTACTGCTAGTGTGTGCCAAGACGCCACATATGGACTGCATAAGTGCTAACACTAAATTTTGTCCTGTTAAGCACGGTGAGATTAGACAACATGAAATTGAGCGTGAATTCAAGCATTCACATCGCTGTGAGGAGATTGCTTGAACAGTAGAGATGTGTTTAGCTTCTTATCTCGTTCCCAGGTTCCACCTGGGAACGTAACCTTTTAAGCTAATACTTTATCTACCGATTACGTATCCTCGCATACTCTTTTAGGAAGATGAATACCTCTTTTAGAGCAAGTAGAAGTGAATAAGAAACCTAAAGGAGGGTAAATCTATGGTTCAAACCGCAGGAAACACTCAAACTCAAAATCCCATTAGCAACCTGGAGTATGACTTCCTCACCGTGTTGCACAACAAAGCTGAAGCAATCAAAGCTTATGAAACTTACATCAATGATGCACAGCAAGCTGGTTCTCAGCCTTGTGTAGAACTGTTCCAGAAGTTGCGGCAGTCTGATATTGAGCAAGCGCAGGAAATCCGCAACCACCTTCAGCAAGTCATGCAGCACGGTAAGATGTAAGCCTAGTTATAACGTAGGCTTTAGGCAGATTTTGCACTAGTGCCGATAGGCTACACAAACCAAGCCCCTTCGGGTATGTCCTCCGGACACGCTACGAATTGCGCCAGTTGCCTAGGTTGGGAAATCCGCGTAAGCCGCTTCCTACAACGCTACGCGCAATTCGTAGCTCCTGCTTTACGAGGCAGAGGACTGGTCTCACCGCCTGCGCGGGCTAAAAAATTAAGGCGTAAAAAACCAGATTTGGTATTCTCTTGTTCCCAGGTTCTACCTGGGAACGCATTTTCCACCTACTAGTTAAAAGCTTTTATACAGCATAATTTCATAACAATAATGTTTATTAAACAGTTACTAAAGCTTTAAGCTAATATATGCAAATCCCGCTGCAACCTCTTCATGCAGCGTGTCCTAATGTTGTAATATATAGCGCTTCTGGTTTGAATGAAGTACAAATTAACTAGTGTTCCATGAGTCTTCATCTCTGGTTCATTATTTCTTTGCTATACTTCACCCAATTCCAAACCGCTGTATCATTTAATTAAGCGGTTGTTCTTGTTAGGTATGCCGAAATTTTGATAGGGCTTTCATATAATTAATAATACATAAATTAGCAAAAAAACACTAAATTTTAAACCACGGGATGATCATCAACCCGTTGGAAAATCATCTAAGTTATGATGTGCAACCCTCCAGAATCAGATCCATATGGCGATATTCTTATTGTTGATGATGAGCCAAATAACTTGCGAGTTTTATCTACACTTGTTCGGTCTTACGGCTATCAGGTTAGACAAGCTATTAGTGGAAGCGTAGCCCTTAGAGCTGTGCAAGCACAACTACCAGACTTAATACTGCTGGATATTATGATGCCGGAAATTGATGGTTACCAGGTTTGTCAGCAGTTGAAACTCGATCCTAAAACTCGCGATATACCCATCATTTTTTTGAGTGCGTTGGTTCGAGGGGTAGACAAGGCGAAAGCTTTTCAAGTGGGGGGAGCAGACTATATCACCAAGCCGTTTCAAGTTGAAGAAATTTTAGCAAGAATCAAATATCAACTGACAATTCGCACCCTGCAAACTCAGCTTCAGCAGAAAAATCAGGAACTGAGTCAGCAGAATCACCAGCTAAAAACAGAAATC
Source organism: Kalymmatonema hyalinum WJT4-NPBG1 (assembly GCA_019359075.1). Lineage (GTDB taxonomy): Bacteria > Cyanobacteriota > Cyanobacteriia > Cyanobacteriales > Nostocaceae > Kalymmatonema > Kalymmatonema hyalinum. Next base: position 117,725 of record JAHHIB010000010.1, on the reverse strand, counting down.
AACATTCGTCAGCAAACCGAAGCTGAACTGCGGCGTTCACAAGCCCAATTACAAGCTCGAAAAGAGCAACTCCAGCAGGTTATTGATAACCTCAAGCGTACTCAAGCGCAGCTTGTGCAAAGCGAAAAGATGTCTAGTTTGGGACAGATGGCGGCTGGGGTAGCTCACGAGATTAATAATCCCATTAGCTTTATATACGGGAATCTTGATTATGCTTCTCAGTATATGCAAGCTTTAATGGAGGTTGTCAAACTATATACTAAACATTATCCTCAACCTCATGTAGAAATTTTACAGGCAATACAAGCCAATGAACTCGATTTTGTCGTTGAGGATTTTCCAAAAGTACTGGCGTCGATGAAAGAGGGCGCAGAGAGAATTCGAGATATTGTGCTGTCAATGCGCTATTTTTCTGGCTCAGACCAGGCTTATGCAAAGCCTGCTGATATTCACAAAGGACTTGATAACACCTTGATAATTTTACAAAACCGTCTGAAAGCGCAAAAAAGCCAAGTAGCAATTGAGATCAAGCGAGAATACGGAAAAATTCCCTTGGTGAATTGTTATTTAGGACAAATCAATCAAGTTTTTATGAATCTTTTGTGTAATGCAATAGGTGCTTTAGAGGAAAAGCAAAATGAAGGCACTTTTAAACCAACTATAAAAATTAGTACAAAACTTACCCATAACAGCAAAGAATCTCAAGACAAAAATTCAAAATGGGTTGAGATTCGTATAACTGACAATGGCACTGGTATCCCCTACCAACTTCAAAACCGTATCTTTGACCCCTTTTTTACGACAAAGCCTGTGGGCAAAGGCACTGGATTAGGGTTATCAATCAGTCACTCCATCATCGTCGAGCAACATCGCGGTCAATTACTTTGTCGTTCAGAACCTGGACGTGGAACAGAATTACTCATTAGACTTCCAATATAAGCAACTGATACCAAGTTGCATTCATAGATCTTACCCCTCTTTGAAGCACAAAGAGGGGCTAATAATGAGGTGCGAGATTGCTCTAATAAGCGTCCTGCAACTCATAGAAGTCAGGCGACACGTAATCCTTACGCAGGGGCCAACCTACCCAATCTTCTGGCATCAAAAGCCGCTTTAGGTCTGGGTGCCCTTCGTAGATAATGCCGAACATATCGTAGGACTCGCGTTCTTGCCAGTCTGCTGCCTTCCAAATCCAGTAGACCGAGGGGACTCTGGGATTTTCCCGCGGTAGGAATACTTTGAGACGCACTTCCTGTGGACGATCAGCATTATCACTGAGTTTTATCAAGTGATACATACTTGCCAATTGCTGTCCTGGTCCCAAATCAATCCCAGCTTGACACTGTAGGTAATTAAACCCGTAAGCATATAGCGCAGTGGAAAGTGGTAGCAAAAAATCTGCCTCGACCTTAATGATCTCTACACCTTCATGATCTGGTTCTAAAGACTCATGGTCAAAGCCATTTTCTGTCAACCACTGAGAAACTTCACCCGCTTTGACTATTGACTGTTCCTCTGCTGGTGCTGGTTTCGATTCTTCAGCCACGGTTAGTTTCCTCCTTTTGTACCTTTTGAGTCAAAAGAGCAGGTGGAACTGGTAGACCGATCGCTTCGGTTAATTCCTTCGGCGGTGTCATGCGAGACTCAGTCTGCAAATACTTACCCGTGTTAATTTGCTCTGCGGGCTTGAGGTTGTGAGTTGTGCTGTAGTAGCGGTGAGTTTGCTTAATCAGACTCCGCTCTTGGATCGAATCATTTGCTATCTTCTTCCGCAGCTTAATAATCGCGTCAATAATCGCTTCTGGACGCGGCGGACAACCGGGTAAGTAAACGTCCACTGGAATCAGCTTATCGACTCCACGTACTGCTGTGGGGGAATCAGCGCTGAACATACCGCCAGTAATCGTGCAAGCACCCATAGCAATCACGTACTTAGGTTCTGGCATTTGCTCATAAAGACGCACAAGCTGAGGTGCCATCTTCATATTGATTGTCCCTGCCGTAATAATTAAGTCGGCTTGGCGGGGGCTAGAACGGGGAATCAGACCAAAGCGGTCAAAGTCAAATCGGGAACCAATCAAAGCTGCAAACTCAATAAAGCAGCAAGCGGTACCAAACAGCATGGGCCACAAGCTAGAAAGGCGCACCCAGTTGTACAGGTCATCAACTGTGGTTAGGATGACGTTTTCTGACAATTCTTGGGTTACTGTAGGACGCTCTATCGGGTTGAGGATGCGTTCTTTTTGCTGCTGCTCTATGTTAGTATCTAAGACCATTCCAAAGCTCCTTTACGCCATGCGTACACGAGGGCAATTACAAGAATTGCAATAAAAATTAGCGCTTCAATAAATGCCAATAGCCCTAGACGGTGGAAAGCAACCGCCCAAGGATATAAAAATACAGTCTCTACATCAAAAATGACGAAGACGAGCGCAAACATGTAGTAGCGGATATTGAACTGAATCCAAGCTCCACCGATGGGTTCCATGCCGGATTCATATGTTGTGCGCCGTTCTGGGTTGCGACCGCTGGGTCGCAGGAGCTTGGACGCTGATAGAGCCAAGGCAGGCACTAGGCTACAGAGGATGAAGAAGCCTAGAAGGTACTCGTAACCGCTAAGGACAAACACAATGAATTTCTACCGCTTTTGGTGCTAATAAACTTGTAACCTTCTTTTACATTATATCTCTTTGACTTTTTTGAATCCTGAGAAATAGAGCTGGAGACGATTTGATTCGTTTTTGCTCAAGATAGAAAAACCTAACACTTATGTCATAATTTTTAACGTATATTTAAGATTTGCCTCTCACCAACGCCAAGAGCCATGAGCGAACAAGCTGTTGAGACGAACGCGTTAGACCGCTACGAGTGCCGTGCCTGCGGTTACGTTTATGAACCCGAGAAGGGAGATGACAAGCATGACATCGCCCCAGGGGTACCCTTTGAGCAATTATCTTCTACTTGGCGCTGCCCAGTTTGCGCTGCAAAGAAGAATGCTTTTGCGAACATTGGTCCTGCCGGTACAGCATCCGGCTTTCAAGAAAATCTGAAATATGGTGTTGGTGTGAATAACCTCACACCAACTCAGAAGAACCTGCTGATTTTCGGGGCTTTGGCTCTTGCCTTCTTGTTTTTTATGAGCCTCTACGGCGTACAATAAGACGCACTTTTAACGCGGAGGGTGTGCCATGAACCAACACCAAACCCATACACAAATTCAAAAATTCAAAAAAAACTAACAGATTAAAGATGCGCTCAATTGTGAAAATCTACCAACGAATACTCGCTTTGTTCGTGGTCATCCTTGTGTGTGTTGGTTGTAGTAATGTCCCTTCGACCAGCTACAATCCTTGGGAAGTGATTTCCATCCCAACAGATGCAAAACTACTGGATATTGCCTTTACAAATGACCCCCAGCATGGTTTCTTAGTAGGCAGCAATGCCACTCTGTTGGAAACAAAAGACGGTGGCAGAACTTGGCAGCCTCTAGAATTAAAACTGGATGACCAAAGGTACCGTTTTAACACTGTCAGTTTTGCAGCTAAAGAGGGGTGGATAGCTGGAGAACCTTCTCTACTGTTGCACAGCACTGATGAAGGTCGTTCTTGGTCACGCATTCCCCTGAATGAAAAGCTACCAGGTAGCCCCGTGAGTATTGTGGCACTGGCACAAAACACAGCTGAGATGGCTACGGATGTAGGAGCAATATACAGAACCACAGATGGTGGACAAAACTGGAAAGCGCAGGTGGAACAAGCCGTTGGTGTGGTTCGTAACATCGAACGTTCTGCTGATGGCAAATATGTTGCTGTTTCTGCAAAAGGTAACTTCTACTCGACTTGGGAACCAGGGCTAAATGCTTGGATACCTCATAACCGGAATAGTTCCAGACGGGTAGAAAATATGGGATTTACCGATCAGGGACAAATGTGGATGTTAGCACGGGGTGGTCAGGTACAATTTAGTAACCCACAAGAGCCTGACAAGTGGCTGGAAACTCAATATCCAGAACTCTCGACCAGTTGGGGCTTACTTGATTTGGCTTATCGTACACCCGATGAAATTTGGGTCAGTGGTGGTAGTGCTAATTTGCTGCGGAGTTCTGATGGCGGCAAAACCTGGGAAAAAGACCGTGACGTTGAAACAGTTCCCACTAATTTTTACAAAATTGTTTTTCTCAACCCGTCCAAGGGATTTGTGATTGGCGATCGCGGTGTTTTACTCAAATATAATCCCAATATTGCAGCTACTTCTAAATCAAAGGCTGCGTAAGTATTTATTCCTATTTATGAGAAAGAAGTTACGAGGTGTAACTCTTTCTTAACTTTGTAGGATAATGATCTCAATAACAATCTTGCTGAAGGTAGGGGTATAAATGTCGGGTACTACTGGAGAACGTCCATTTTCGGACATTATTACGAGCGTTCGTTACTGGGTGATCCACAGCATCACCATTCCTGCACTGTTTATTGCGGGTTGGTTGTTTGTCAGCACCGGCTTAGCATACGATGTGTTTGGTACTCCTCGCCCTGATGAGTATTACACACCAGCACGGCAGGAATTGCCAATTGTGAATAACCGTTATGAAGCAAAACAACAAGTAGAGCAATTTAGTAACACAAAGTAGTTTGAAATCATGACTAGCGGCAATAACATCAATCAACCAGTTTCGTATCCAATTTTTACAGTCAGATGGCTTGCAGTTCACACCCTAGCTGTGCCAACTATATTCTTTTTGGGTGCGATCGCTTCCATGCAGTTTATTCAGCGCTAGGAGAAAATCATGGAAAGAAAGGGAAATCCCAATAATCAGCCGGTTGAACTCAACCGGACTTCGCTTTACCTGGGACTGCTACTCGTTTTCGTTCTGGGCATTCTGTTTTCCAGTTACTTCTTTAACTAAAACTAACTGGAACGACAGCTATTGACTGCTGTTTATTTTTTAACTTTCGTCGCTAATTTTTTATCAAGGGAGGAGAGACTGTGTCTGGAAGTGGCAGAATTCCCCTGTGGGTTGTTGCAACAATCGCAGGGTTAGGCGTAATTACTGTTGTAGGTATTTTCTTTTACGGAGCCTACGCTGGACTTGGTTCTTCAATCTAATGGTAGTTTGAGCCGAATAACACAATTGCTAATTGCTATTTGCGTGCATACTCATGGCAATATACAATTAGCAATTAGTAGCTGTAAGCGAGATTTAGCTAATAGCACAAGTTGAAGAATCGATTAAAAATCAGTATAAAAAAACCGCCCGTCTTTATAAGATGGGCGGTCAATTTTTAATTCATGATTAAGTCAGTTGACTAATTTAGCCGATGTCATCGCGTTCAATGTATAACAACATAAACGCAAATGTCACAGCTGGAACAACTAGACCAGTTACAGGAACGAGGATGGAAGGCACAAATGAAGCTGCGTACATCAGGATGGAAGGCACAAATGAAGCTGTGTACATAAAATTCCTACCTATGAAACAAACTACAATTCAACAAGAGCTTACTGCAAAATTTCCCCTAATTTTTTAAATTCTAAAGATTTTTAACACAGTCAGGATTTGATAGGAGCTTCCAATTCAAAATTTAAAAATTTACCTACTTACCTACACCTTTAGATTAAAGACCTAAAAGTTCATCTAACTGTAAAGTCGGCAAGTCCGGAGGAATCACAGTCCGCTGGATAGTGGTTTTGTGGCTTTCCTGCTGAGTAACCATATTCACAGCGATCGCTTCTAAGCGAATTTCCAAACACCCAAAAGGAACAATGATCTGAGTGGTTTCTTCCAATCCTCCAGAAGAGTTAGGTAGTAAATTTGTCAACCAAAGCGGATCTTCCAGCAACCAGCGAGTTTGGCAATCCTCAACCCATAACTTGACAGCCACTTCCGGGCACACTTGCGCTAACTGTACGCGTACCCTAACAGATTTTCCACACACAAGTTCGCCTGGTGGCAAATGCAATTGCGGAACTGGTAACGCTTCCGTAATTTCTTTTCCTAAAGGCAAATAAAATAATACATTTGATACTGATGCTTCTTCCTGTTTGGAAGGTTGGTTTTTGAAAGAATCAGCTTCCGTTTCATTCGATGTATCATCTACAACGATTTCCTGTACCAACCAAGCCGACGATACCCCGTCATGAGGCGCAGAGGAAGCGACGGAGGGAGAATTTATCTGCTTGTCCTCTTGAGTGTGTATCGCAATTTGTTCTTCTATCTTTGTGTCCTGTAGATTCTCAGCGTCGCCATTCCCCTGCGTGTGTGTATCAAGCTCCTCAGATACCTGCTCTTGGCTTGAGACAATATAGGTATAGTCCTCTTGGTTTTGCAAATTGATGGGTTCAGGCAAAGAGTACCCTTGAGTATGCATCCACTTTCTAATTAACGGGGATATGTAGGGACTGCTTGTCGTGATTAATTCCGAACTAGAGGGACTCACGAATTTGACAAACGATGTGTCTTGGGATTGTGCATCCTCTGCGACTGATAACGCTGCATATTCATGATCAATCTCACTCGTGTGCCGCTGCGAGTCAACAGGCGCAGGAAAGTCAAAGATCTCTAGCGGATTGTGCTTAATGACTTCTATTTCATCCTGCGATGCTTTTAGTCGTTTTAAGTAGGGAAAAGCCGTACCCTTGCTGATGACATAACTAACAGCAGTTACAGTGCTGTTTTTGTCTGAATTCTCCAACTTTAAAGGAGGTTCTGAAACCGCAGGACTCATCATCTGATTTTGGTGCTGAGCAAACCTCGGTAATTGAGGTGAAATCGCTGCTGATTTACGAAGTGATTGCCGGTTAAGTCTGGGTGGTAGGGATTTTTTTGGAGATGGATGCAACAGAAGCGATCGCGCTTTGTTTGGAGTCTTTACCAGATTGAAAAGTTTTAAATCTAGAGGTATGGATAGTTTTTGGGCTTCACAAGTCGCCAGTGGTTCACTTTTTCTGAATACAGCACTGGTTGCTAGTAATTCTATAACATCTGTAATTGTGAAAGATTCCTTAGCTAAGAGTACCGCGTTACCACCAATTGTGAGGACGCCATACAAACTGATTTCTCCCAAAATCAGCTTAGATTCACAATCAGGTGGAATCTCTATCGAACATCTGATAGGAAACGGTATTAACTTTTCTGGTAAGGATTGCCGCACTCGCCTGATGATTTCAGAACCTTGGGGTGAGCGCAGTTCTATTCTTATTTCTCCTCCATAAAGTCTTTCATAATTTGATGTTTGGCTCAGATCCAGCGTCGCTTCTTTTTGCTCCACACGCCCATTAATCGTGATAGTCTCTCCCCAACGAGCAATGTAGATTTCTTCTTCAAGTTTCACAGCAAGCAATGACTCTGGCATATCTGCTGGAGAATCCTCAACTGTTTTGTCATCTTCGGGCAACAATTCAGAAGCAGGTAAAGCCAGTTCTATTAAGTTTTGTAAAATATGTTCTGCTGTCTCACCTTTAAGCCAGACTGGACTGATCGGCTGCTCAATAATCGCTTCTTGTTGAGACAACTCAGCACTTAAGACAGGTAATTCCTCGTTGTTTCCTCGTCCTACCTCCTTTGCAGCGACTTTAGGTAGGACTTGCAACTGGATAGTGTGTTGCCACAGTTTAGGTTTACCAAGATCGGACATCAACTTACCAGAACAACGTAACTCCCAAACTCCTGGCTTGAGGTAAGTATAGGGAATGACAGCTATTAAGCCTTCAGAGTTTGTGCGGCGCGATCGCACCTGAATTCGCCGCTTTGGTGGAACCTCCAAGGTTGAGGTATGAGTGATCTGTACTTCCACATCTACGTTAGCAAGGTCAGAACAAGCTACAACTCTATACCGACCTTCTATAATTTCCACATTTGGGGATTCCAAGGGACGCCAAGAGCGATCGCGAACGCGATGGGTGTCCGGAGGACTCAGCAGGAGAAAAGCACCATCGCCCTTTGGGGGGTTCTGTTTGGGAGCATCGCCCTGTTTCTGTATCAGAAATTGCCAGTGTTCCATTTTGAGTGATGCCCAAACCGTGGAGCCGTTCTCGTGATGTTTGAATTATCTTGCTTGCCAGTTTAACTCAGCAAGTTGAAAATTTATCGCCTGATTATGTTGTTTTGATTCAAGTCATTAACACTGAGTCATTTTGAACCATCGCTTGCAAGCCTGCACTCGTTAGAGCGCATATGACGAACATAAATATCGAATTATTGGGTCGAGAAACCTTAAGGAGTATGGATAAAATAAACTGCAAAACTTAAATCTTGTAGGGTGTGTTATCGCGTAGCGTAACGCACCACCTGATTTTAGGTGCGTTAGCACGAATGTCCGTAACGCACGCTATGAAACTTGCTCTTTATTAACTCCATATTCCTAACCCAACAATTCTTAAATATGCGTATACTTACTGAGACTTATACACTATAACGATTGTGATAATAAGTCAAAATTTGCTGCACCCGTTGCCGACTTTGAGCGCCAGAGTTTGGAGTGTACTCAATCCACAAGCCATTGATTTGGCTTTGATTGTAGTCAAACTCTTGGGAGGTTTGGGGAATTAAATTAACTTCTACTCCTTCTACTTGACGTAAATGAGCTGCTATCTCTCGATAGACTGCTAAAGGTAAACCAGCAAATTCAATTTTTTCTCTTGTCTCCATGTTTAAGTAGCTCCGCCTGGAACAGGGTTTTGGGGTGGTTCTGTCAAAGAAACAGGATTTCCCCCAGAAGCAGCAGTTGGTGGCGTTTGGGTAGCAATTCCTTCCCCTACCATTCTGGCAACTTCAATACCATATTGTTCCAGAATTACGCTCGGTTCGGAGCCTTCATTGATCTCAATACGTTTAATCAGCACTCCATTTGCCAGGCGCTGTCCTACTTGCACATACCGACTTGTTGTCTCATTGGGTACTTTGATAATTGCTTGCGGTTCGGAGCCAATGAGAACCACACCAGAAACAAAAACTGCTCTGGCTAAGTCTGGTTGTGGTGGTGGTGGTAATACAGATGATAAAGCAGGGTTGGGGATAACTTGGGGTAAAACTTTAGGCAGCACAGGAGTAACAGCACGTTTGGAATTGACTTTAACAGATGCGATGGGTAAAGCGGGCGCTTTACCCATCGCGCTTTGCGCGGCTTTCTCCAGGAGCATCGCCGCCTGCGGCGCGGTGCTAAGCGCACGCAGGCTACGCGAATGCGCCATCGCCGCTTGCGGCGCTGTTCCTTGCCCAATCAGCCTTTGGGGCGCAGCGCTTTGCCCAATGGCTGTTTTGTTGATTCTGTGCTTCTTTTGATTTAAAGGGTTTTTGGTTGTAGTAGCTATCACATTGCTTTGCCGTTTACTCTTAGCTGCTGGTAGAGGTAACTTAGAAACGGGTTTTACCACTACAGGCGTATTTGTTACTCCAATCGAATAAGGTTCCACAATTTGTGCAAACGGGTCTTTCCGACCTTTTGAGACAACCCCTACCCGTTGTGTAGCATTCGTTGGTTGAATCAAGTTAGCAGTAGTTGTAATCACTGGTGGAGTCTGTTTGGCAGACACGACTGGGTTATTAAACGGCTGATTTGCTGCTTTTTGAGTCGCTGCTGGCGTGTTAGTAGATGTAGGATGACTAGATTGATCACCTTCTGAGGAACAGGAGGCGATCGCCAAAGCTAGGATAGTCGCTATTGCAATTTTTGAATTTCTGCCCATGAGCTGTTCTCAAAAGCCATATAAAAATTTGCTTGTCGAAGCCAATATGCCTAAAATTTACATACTAAGTACAGCTTTGCGTAAAATCGTAGCGTTTTTAAACGCAGAGGAGCGCGGTGAACCAGCGCTCTTTGGAGGGTTTCCCTCCGCAGGCGACTGGTGAACCCGAAGGGAGTCAGCGCAGAGGGACGCAGAGCCTTATTACCAAGGTTGTTTTAAAGACTCTAGCTTTGAGTTAGATTGCGGATTGACTAAGTTTTGCCGTTAATCCTCTGCCATACACATGAGATTTTTCAGCAAGTCTAGCCCTTTCTTGATCCTACGAGAAACCGTGACTACACTTATACCAAGGCGTTCTGCTACTTGTTTTTGCGTCAAATCATGCAAAAACACAAATTCCAAGACTTCGCGGGTGCGTTGTTCTAACTGCACCAATGCTTGTTGGAGCCGAATTTGGTCTTCTTGTGCCAGTTGAAAGCTGCGGTAGCGGTTATCCGGAACGAGTTCTGCCAGTAAAGTTGCGCCTTCATCTCCATTCTGCACTGGGACATCGAGGCTTAAAGGGGCGCGGTTAGCCCATGCTAATTTGATTTCCTGCCATTCTTGTGAGGAAATTTCCAATGCTGCTGCTAATTCAGAGTCAGTAGGTTGGCGATTGTATTTTTCCCGTAAACAACGCGAAACCAAGATTGCTTGCTGTTGCAGCGCTAACCAGCGTCGGGGAATTCGCACGGTGACTCCTTTATCTCGAAGATAGTGTTGGATTTCACCGCGAATATACGGAATGGCAAAGGAACTAAAAGCATGCCCCTTAGAAATATTAAATCTTTCTATAGCTAGAATCAAACCCAAACAACCTACCTGGAGCAAGTCCTCATAGCTTTCTTGGCATTGATTGATCCAGTAGTGAGCTTCTTTTCTCACAAGTCCAAAATTCAGTTTCACCAGTTGGTTGCGAACATCAGCTGCGCGAAATTGCTGATATTCTCGCAACAACTGCCAAATCTCATGCTTCAGTTCATTGGTAAGTGTGGTTGTCATAGCACCGCATTTCTAGACCAAACAAGGTCGAATAAACAGATAAATACTCACTTTTAAACCAAACTGCGATTGTACTTATAAGTCAGATTTTTGCAGCGTACCCGTTGGATGGTGAACGCAACGCTTTTACGGGCAACAGACACGCAAACGCCCTCTACACGCCTTTGTGCAAGGTAGCAGACTTGCCCTAGATACAGCGATATCGGACGTCACATCGCCCTACATCGCTGAGAAGCTCCTATGGCAGATCAAAAATTTTGTGCTGGAAATATCTACCACAAGCGGACTGACAATGCAGCTTAATTTAAATTTGAGAGAGTTTTTTGTTTTTTAGTTAACTTTTTGGTGTATTGTGTAGTTTTTCAAAAACTACATAGAAATAAAATAAAAACTTTATTACTAAATTAAAAACCGCAATTGTACTGAATTAGAGTCGTTAATCCACCAGTGGAGTTAGTAGAGATAGACGGAAAATAGAAACTATCTAGCTGAATTATGAATCGATCATATCAGGGAAAACACTTAATATTAAAGAGGTGCCAGATACCTGCTTTTTCATTAAGAATCTAAATTTAAAATAGTCAAAATATTCACAGGAGGAATAAAAAGGGCGAGACGCCGCTTGTTGCTTACGTATTATGTATATAGCCAGGACTTTTATCAGCTAACCACATACGGACAGAGGTAACTCCAAACCCTCCTTCCGGAAAATATCCTGTGAGAAGGCAAGAAGTTACCTCATGGGATTAACTTAATAAACGTGCGGAGAAGCTCTAAGTGCCAGTCAGTTGCAGTCTTTAGAAGAATCTACACACGAGCCGGTTCTACACGAGCATAGAACAGACCGCGAACCTTGACTTCCTCAGGCTCTTTAGCGCCTAAATCGGTATCAGAGGGCTGTTCGCTCTCGAAGGTGCCTGCAATTTCGCCCGTAGAGTTATCTACTTTCGCTACTTGCAGAGAGATTTTACCTTGGAGAACTTCAGCTTGCTTAACATTGGCACGTCTGAGTTCTTCATCATCAGATTGAGCGGGAAGAGCTACCGCGTTATCATACCCACTGGTAACACCGCGACCTTTGGGGTCGAGGAAAGCAGCACCACGATAGGAGGGGACTCTGAAGCTACCTTCAAAGTCAGTTGAGGTGTTAATGCTGGTCAAGCCAGGTTGTGTTTGAGCCACCAAGCCTTTGACGGTAAACAGGAAAGGTACGCTTTCACCACCAGGCAGTTTGACTGTAATAGCTTGGAAGTCAAAGCCATCTTTCTCCACAAAGGTGAGGCTATTATCTGGATTGATCTTTAGATCGCCGATGATTTGATCCAAGGAGTAGGTGCGGCGAGTCAACAATTTGCCAGCAACATATTCTGCTTGTTGCCGTTTATTAACGGGTTCTTCTTTGACAAAGAATTGGGTGGGTTCTATGCACAGTTCTTTTATGGTGTAGGACTGGCTACCATCGATGGGGATGGAACCACGACTTGTTTCTGCCAATACGGGGCATTTGACAGCCAAGCCGGTGCCTCTAATCTGCTCGTAAGTCAGGAATTCTGTACTAGTCGATGATGGACCTTCACTACAAGCAGTTAGGAACCCCAGGCACAAAGCCAAAAGTGTAACAATTAAAGCGCGAAACCTCATAGTTAACCTCAATGTCAAAAATTAATATTTAACTTGTAAAACTGCACCGAAGCTTTGATTAGCGCGATCCACTGCTCAAACTTCTTGTAGCTAAACGTTTTGAAACGTGTCGCTTCTTTTAGCCTGAAGCTTTAAACCCCAAGCTACCCTCTCCACTGCACGCTATTGCAATGCATGGCGAGCAGGTGGTCAAAGAACCAGCAGTTTTACATACAGCCCCTTGTTTTATGGGGAAATCAAAGCGATCATCAGCCAGATCATACGATTTTTTTTAACTTAAAATCAAAGCGTTCTGATATTGACCAACAAAGCCGGGATCGCATTTCGCTAACTCAGAGGCTAACTCATGCGTCACAGCTTTTTTATGTAAGTCGTAAGAACTTCAACTGTTGGTCTACAGCTAGTTTTCTAGGAAGGTGGGCAAATTAATGTAAAAATTTTTACACCCATTTGCTTTTTACACATGGATGCGCTCAACACTTACAATCTCTAACCTGTTGTTAACTGATGGTTAACACTTCTTGGTAACATAGATGTTTAAAATGTATCAATTTTTTATACAGATACAGAGACTGAAATCATCGCTCTGCCTTCTCTAGTGGCGTGGCTAGTTTAAATGAGGGCATTCAGGATAGTCGGAATCAAGATTTTTCAATCAATTTCAAGCTCTATCATGCACCACTGTGGGATAGCCGCGCCAGTAGGATAATCAATAGCGGAACGCCATGAGGGTAGTGAGTCTTTCTCTTCCCAGGCTACTCTCCAAAGTTAAACACAAAGCAAAAACCTATTTTTTGTTGAGAGATGCAAATAAATTTGTGACAGCAACACCTCATAAATCAATTAAACTTTTGAACGTAAGGTTGACTGGTAACACGTCAAATAAAAAAAATATCCAGTAAATTTGGTTAGACCTGATAAACAGGGATAGGGGGGTATGAGCAACGGCAAAAAGCTAGAGTCTGCGAAATTGTCTTGTGAACTGCAAGCGATCGCATCTGCGGTATATAGTGCGGAACAAGATTGTCTAGGGGATGCTAAGGCTCTTTTAGCCTTACTGCGACAGTTAGAGCAGTTACACCGAGAGATCCGAGACGGGGCTTTTCAACAGAGTTTGCCCGATAACCGTCAAGCCCTCTACTCACTGCTTCGCGATATTGAAGCTGAGGGAGGGTGGCCTTATATTGAACGTATGAGACTGCAAGCCTTTTTAACAAATTTGGAACAAGAGGCAACTGTTGAAAACACCACTGAAGTTTTGGAAAACGATAGCTCCTTGAGCTGGTAGTACCAATGCGTGGATTTTAGATTTGAAAATGGGAATTGTTAGTTGTTTTTTGTTAGTTGTTCTTGACTATAAACGACTAACCAATCCCCAAGTCCATCTCTAAGGCTTGCTAGTCATGCCATCACAAAGGGTACGATTGCCTGTAAGGGCAGTATGCTGTCTTGGCGAACGCGAACACGTGCCCTTTGGGCATTGGCACAAGTCCCCGCCCAACAGGCGATGGGCTTTGCCCCGCCAAGGGCGATGGCGCTTTTCTCCCGCTTCGCGATCGCGCTGGTTCTAGTTACGGTTGTACTTAAAGAGATACGGATGATTTTACGTTGTAGATGCAGATTTACTGTATCGCATACCTATCTACACACAATTCTTACCTAGGTTGCAAGTATAATCCTTTGTTTTCTAGGTGCTCATATGCTTAGACAGTTGTTTGTTATAGCAACTTGCTAAGCAATTTTATTATGGTAATATTATTATTTCAATTTTTTCTTAAAAACCTTAGTGTAAATACCTTGGTTAATTTTTGCAATTATCAGCAACAAATTTTATCCGTGTTATTGGTCATCTAAGTTACCAATTTCCACAAAAATGAGCTAAATTTTTTGTTGATTTCCTCAAGGACGCAAAATATTGGTTGATAAAACCAACTAAGATGGCAATTCTACCTTGACAGCTTCTGTGTACAAAATTTATGAGCAGCACTGAGAACTTAAAATTCAGAATTACTCAATACCGTGTGCCACAGGTTTGGTGCAAAATTGCTTCGTCTGTTAATTCCTGTTGTGTGTTTTGAGTGCTGATTTCTTTGTAAGTCAGACAATGAAAAAACTTTTATCATCTTTCAAGTAATTAGTCAATAGTTTTGTTGTTTTTTTCAGTAAGAAATGGTTGCCATAACAAAGTCAAAAGCCCACATTCAATTAAGAAGCTTCCCTACAAAGTCTAATAAGCCTGTAATAAGCTCGTCGGCACAAACAAAGCTAACTTCTAGGGGTTGCGAATAGGGAGGCAGTAGAAATAAACCATTCCGGATTTACCATTCGTGACTCCAATAAGTGATGTTGAATAACGCCCAGATACTTAGTTAAGAATCATTAACCGTACAATTCAGTGGATGACTTATATGGCTGCTGTAAAGTTTTAGTAAAAGTGAAAAAAGTCTTTTGAAGAGCAGGTCTACAAAGCTCAAGAGCGTTGACTAAAATTACATAATGGTACGAGCGCAACAACGACTTGGACTGAAAGTGTGGAAGGGTTTGAATGGCTGGCATTATATCGGTTTCCCGCGCAGATTTAGAAGGTCGCCGTAAGAAATTACGTCAAAAGCGGCAAATTAAAATTATTCAGACTATTTGGCAAACTTTTGCCGTGAGTTCATTGGCGGGAGGTTTGCTGTGGATGGCTACCCAACCTATTTGGGTACTAAGAGCTCCCAAAGACATCGATATTTCAGGTAATCACTTACTTTCTCGGGAAGCAATTGAGTCACTGCTCGTGGTTTCTTATCCTCAGTCTTTATGGCGGATAGAACCTTATGGAATCGCTGAATCTCTCAAACAACAACCGACAATAGCACAAGCGACCGTCAGTCGTCGCTTGTTTCCACCTGGGTTAATAGTCCAGATTAACGAACGAGTCCCTGTAGCGATCGCCTACAGCGGGCACTCCCGTGCCATCGCCCAAAGTCGCCGGGAGCAACGAAACATTGACAGTGATCATAAAAAAGTATCTGTGGGGTTACTAGATGCAAGTGGGGTTTGGATACCCGTAGAAAAATACACATCACTCAATCCCAACTTGAGATTGCCCAGTCTTAAGGTTTTTGGCTTGCCAGAGCACTACCGCCCCTATTGGGATCAACTTTATCACGCTCTAATCCAGAGTTCTGTGAACGTTATGGAAATTGATTTCCAAGACCCAACAAATTTAATTTTGAAAACAGAACTGGGCAATATACATCTTGGGGCTCCAAGTTCCTTGTTGCCTGAAAAAATTAAGGTCATGGCACAAATGCGCCATTTGCCCGCACAACTCAATCCTAATCAGGTAGAGTACATTGATCTGAAAAATCCAGAGTCTCCATTAGTACAAATGAACCAAAAAAACAACAGCTTAACTCCTCAACTCCCTAAAAAATAATGGTGTGTTTGATGTCTAAAACACACCTAATTAATAAAGAAGTTCTATGCTGATAAATATACTATTTTCTGATATTGCAGTAACCCAAGTAAAAATCGGCGTTAACTTCTAATTACAATGGGAAGAATAATCATAAAAACTTCTCATTGGAAGTTAAAGCTAAGCTTGTTGTTACCCTAACATCTCATGATGGGGTGCAAGATGTTAGACAACCTGATGATGGCGTCTGGGCTGGAAAACGGCTATTGCGTACCTGCTATTCGACAGAGCGCATTACCTTACCAAGTTGAGTTCATGAGCTTTTTATTCCCTGCTGACTCACAAGGAGAAAGCAGTGTTGTATGCAAGGAAAACCCCTGTTTACAACGGCTTTCCATAAGGATAAACGGTTGGTGCTGCAATCAACTGCATATTGTACACATATATATCAGACATCCTCAAGGCGAATCCCCGTAGGTAAAACCTGCAACAACAAGAGTGAAGGTACTGTAACAAACGCAATCTTAGGCTGCTTTTTGTAGATTCCTCTAAAAGCCTGTAGACATTGGTACTAGCCCGAAGAGGAATTCCAAAGCAAAGGTCGAATCTGTTGATTGCAAAGTGTGCCTCGTATTGAGGCACACTCTAACAGCAAAACAACTACGGTGTTCTATTACCTAAGCTCGCAAGTTCTCGGTGATCTCAAGTGTAGGGATAGATAAGTAAAAGGTAAGTAAAAGATAAATCTTGTGTTTTGTGTCTTAAATGGTAAATCTTATTGATCAAATCTTGATAACAAACGAGACGCGCCTCGGCGCGTCTTTACAAGTTATACAGTTATTTGAGAATTTTGTGTACAGAATTTCTGGATTGCAACAATTGTGTAGAGTAAATTACTTACAATTATTCCGAGGCAACCGTATTGAAAAAGGAAAAAATTGGTCAGATCAGTGGTTTAAGTATTTATTCAGGATACAAAGGTATCAAAATATATTTATACGCAGGGCGGATAGCCAAAAAAAAACCAGTAGTCCCAGTCATAAAATCAATGTCCTATGGAAATCAATAGCAGAAACACGGAAATATTATTGGGAATACCAAAGGTGTACTGAGCCAAATCAGCAAAATACCAGTGAAGATATTAATGTCTGGTGGAAGCTACACAGGTCAATTTTAGGTGAATATAGGTATACTTCACTAGAATTAGCTGTGCGACTGGGTGCCGTCAGGGCTTACCCTATAGCAGACTTTCGCACCTCCAATCCTTTGAGGGCTGGAAGTAGAAAGAACAATAAACAAAAATGCCATACATGATGGCAACGTCAAACTATAGTTGACTCCTAGGTGAATAACACCTTAAAAAGTCGTTTATCTACATGCTCGCAACTCCGATGACACTTGATAATAACCAAGGGCTTACCTATAAAAACTCCCAGTCTCCCGGACAGCAGGGGTTCTCGCTGGCAATCAACTCCACCAATCCCTTTAATAATACTGGGGTAAACTACGGGCAAAATCATGACAGTAAGAAGATTTCCAATGAAGAAAGTCGAATTGGTGACATTGTTCCTGGTCGAGTCGCCAATATTAAAGTGATTGGCGTAGGTGGTGGCGGTAGCAATGCTGTTAACCGCATGATTGCTTCTGATGTGATTGGGGTGGAATTTTGGTCAATCAACACCGACGCCCAAGCTTTGACTCTGGCAGATGCTCCTAGAAGGCTACAAATTGGACAGAAGCTGACACGGGGTTTAGGAGCAGGTGGCAATCCTGCTATTGGTCAAAAGGCAGCTGAGGAATCACGAGACGAGATCGCCACCGCTTTAGAGGGTGCCGACTTAGTGTTTATTACCGCTGGTATGGGAGGAGGTACTGGTACGGGTGCAGCTCCAATTGTTGCTGAAGTCGCAAAAGAAATGGGCGCTCTCACTGTTGGCGTGGTCACGCGTCCATTTATCTTCGAGGGGCGTCGCCGCACCTCTCAAGCAGAGCAAGGCATTGAAGGTCTAAAAAGTCGGGTGGATACGCTGATCATCATCCCCAACAACAAGCTGTTGGAGGTGATCCCAGAGCAGACACCCATGCAAGATGCTTTTCGTTATGCAGATGATGTGCTGCGCCAAGGGGTGCAAGGTATTTCCGATATCATCACAATCCCTGGTTTGATCAACGTTGACTTTGCTGATGTGCGAGCTGTGATGGCAGATGCAGGATCAGCATTGATGGGGATCGGTATTGGCTCAGGAAAATCAAGAGCGAGAGAAGCGGCGATCGCTGCCATTTCTTCGCCATTACTAGAGTCTTCGATTGAAGGAGCCAGAGGCGTTGTCTTTAACATTACTGGTGGTAGTGACCTTACCCTGCATGAAGTCAACGCTGCAGCAGAAACAATCTATGAAGTTGTTGATCCCAACGCCAATATTATTTTTGGAGCGGTTATTGATGATAGGCTTCAAGGTGAGGTAAGACTGACGGTAATTGCCACAGGATTTACAGGTGAAGCACAAGCCGCACCACAGCAAAACGTAAATCAACCACGTGTCGTCCCCCAACAATCAACAAAACGACCATTACCACAGACACCACCAGTTAATCCGCCAACGCCTATTGTGGAACCTAAAGAAAAACCAGGATTGGATATACCGGATTTTCTCCGCAACCGACGCACACCCCGTAATTAAGAAAAATGATGAATTATGAATGCAAAGGCTCGAAAAATTTTATAGGATTTATCATCCACAAGTCATCATTGGAGGGTTTCGCCAGCTACTAGGGTGAGCAGTTCCCCTATCAGTGACTAAACTTCGTCTACCCTACCCAGAGACTGAATTAATTTGGGCTAGAGTTCTTTTGTTCGGATGTCCGCCACTGCATTTAGTACAAAAAAGCGGGGCGGAGAGCTTTCACGGTTCTACCTGACCAGGCTGAATTTTGCTACCTGGTATTTAGTGTAATTTCCAACTTGTTTGCAATTATCTAGGTTTGCCAGGGTGCTAGGGAAATTACACGGAATATAACCCAAACTTTTAACGACTGGTGTTGCTGCTGATGAAGCCATTACTAGGGTGTTACGGTATAACTGTGACAGTGTGGGTTTATGGCTATGGTTATCATTCATGATTTTTTTGCTTGCTCGACCCATTGAATAACTTGATTACCAAGGCGAGTGCCGTCTAGTCGATCTATCTCGCGTACGCCAGTAGGACTAGTGACGTTAACTTCGGTCATGTATCCACCGATAACGTCGATCCCGACAAATATTAAGCCGTCTCTACGTAGCGTCTTTGCTATTAGCGCACAAATTTCATCTTCCCTTGGAGTGATTTTAGTTTGGGCAACTGTGCCACCAGTCGCCATGTTATTGCGAAAATCGCTGCCAGATGAAAGGCGATTGAGGGCACCAATCGGTTCGCCATTAAGCAGGATAATCCGCTTGTCTCCGTCTTTTGCCTCGCTTAAGTAGGTTTGCACCATAACTGGTACTCGACCTTGGAGAGTACTGAGTTCAACTATCGAGTTGAAGTTGCGATCGCCTGGTTCTAAAAATAAAATTCCTTCTCCTGCTTTGTTTCCAAGTGGTTTGAGTATCGCTCTTCCCTTGGCTTCTACAAATTGCCGAATAAACTGTTTATCAGCGGTGACAATCGTTTCGGGAATCGCTTTGGTAAATTGCAGGGCATACATTTTTTCGTTTGCTGCTCGGATACCCGCAGGACTATTAATCACCAAGGTTTTGTTTTGGTCAATGTAGTCCAGAATGTATGTGGCATAAAGATAAGGGACTGTGACTGGTGGATCTGTCCGCATGAATACGGCATCCATTGTTTCCAGGCAAAGGGCGGCGCTTTGGATCAACTTGTACCAAGGATTCGCCGCCTGATAACGTCCCTCCACCAACTGCACTGGTACAAGTTCCACTTTTTCTAGGACTGCCCAAGCTTTGCCTTCTACTACACTAAGTAGATTGGCTTGAGTTACCCAAATTTCATGTCCTAGGATTTGCGCAGCTTCCATAAGAGCAACGCTGGTATCGTGACACGGGTCGAGCTGATGGATGGGATCAATGATAAAAGCCAGTTTCACGCTTTCTGCCTCAATTGCCAGGAAATTCCAAGATTATTTAATTTTGATTATCTCTTGAACAGTTACGAGTTATGAGTTTTATTGCTAATTGCTCAACGCCAGTTGCAATTGTCTTCGGCTCACCGACGCCAGTCGCTACAACGGAGGAGAACTCCCTGCGGGTGAGTCCCTCGCGGTGCAGCACGGCTGAGTGCTAACTCCTATGGAGCCGCTACGCGTAACCCTAGCGGCACGCTTTGCGCTTACCAGTCCCCTACGCCGGGAAACCGTTCGGAGTTCGGCGAGGAGTTCGGCGAAGGCTCACTCGAGCCGCTCACTCGAGCCGCTGAGCGCGGTTCGGCTGAGCTCACCGTCGAAGCCTCACGGCGAAGCCCGCCTGCTTTCTCTGGCTCACCGCAAGGTGCTGGCTCCCTAACGCACTGGCTCCTCTTAACTCCTAACTTTTTTCCTTGCTTTTTACTTTTGATGCTGTAAACCTACACATTGTTGGTTGATACTAATAACTCATCTAGCTTACCTTGAGAGTCTAAAGCGTAGATATCATCACAACCACCAATGTGACGCTCATTTATGAAAATTTGGGGCAAGGTGCGCCTGCCATTTGCTCTTCCTTGCATTTGACTCCGTGCAGCCTCATCTCCATCAATGCTGTATTCGATGAAATCCACCCCTTTTTTTGCCAGCAAATTTTTAGCACGGATGCAAAATGGGCAAGTTCTCCAAGTGTAAATTTCTACTTTTGCAGCCATAACATCCTCAACTTTCATTAATGTTTCTTAATTTTAAAATAATCTTGTTGTTGGCTGTGGGTACTTGCTCATCTTGTGGCTGCTCTTTTTATTGACTCCAAAATTAATTTATACCAATCAAAATAAAATAAGATACTGTTATAGGTAACAAACAGTACCTTATTTTTATTGCTTCTCCTATCAGATATGTACAGTTCTTAACTTAGGTTACAGCGAGTTTCTGTAAGGCGGGCACTGCCCACCCTACAAAAACCTTTGGAAAATAAAACAGCGCTGTTATCTGAACCGTATTGAAATATAAAGCTCTCTCTATATTTAGCCATAGGAGACGGCATATTCAACCAGTTGACCGAGACGCTGGCGTAAGGTTTCTAATCCTAAACGTTGACTCGCAGAGATAAACACTGCTAGAGGAAACTCTTCCCGTGCTAATGCTAGAGTATCGCTATCTACTTCATCAATCTTATTAAAAACAACCAGCGCCGGACCAGGAGTGATTGGCATTTGTGCGAGAATCTCCCTGACAGAGCGAATATGACTCAGCCAAGCAGGATGAGACAAATCCACCAAATGCAGCAGGGCCTCAGCTTCCGTGACTTCCTCTAAGGTAGCGCGGAAGGCATCCATTAAAGATGCAGGTAATTCGTGAATAAACCCTACTGTATCTGTCACCAGAATCTCTTGGGGTTCACCCATTTCCGCATGGGGAACAACTAGGCGGCGTGTGGTTGGATCGAGAGTGGCAAACAACTGGTCTGCGGTGTAAACTTCTGCATTAGTCAGAGCATTCAGCAACGTAGACTTACCAGCGTTGGTATAACCAACGATCGCCACCGAGGGAACCTCCTGATGTTGTCGCCGCTGGCGCAACCGCTCCCGATGTGCCTGTAGTTGGTTGACTTGTTGTTGCAGTCGGGCGATGCGTCGCCCAATAGCACGGCGTTCTGTTTCTAGTTTTGTTTCACCAGGACCTCTTGTACCAATACCACCCCCCAGCCTGGACATTGCTTGACCTCGACCAGTCAGTCGCGGCAACATATATTCTAGTTGTGCGAGTTCAACTTGCAATTTACCAGCACGTGATTGAGCGCGTTGGGCAAAGATATCCAAAATGACTTCGGTGCGGTCAACCACCCGGACACCAATTTGGGATTCTAAGTTACGAATTTGGGCGGGTGAAAGGTCATGGTCAAAGACAACGAGGTTTGCTCCCAGAGTTTGGACGGTTATGGCGATTTCTTGGACTTTACCTTCACCAACGACTGTTTGAGGATGAATGCGCGATCGCTTTTGCCGCATCATCTCCAATACTTCTCCACCTGCGGTATCCACCAACCGTCCCAATTCATCCAAGGTGTCTTGGAATTGTTGAGCAGTCATGTCATCAGTCATTACCCCAACAATGAGGACGCGATCATGGTCGGCGTCTACTTCTTGGGCGACATATTCCCGCCGGAACTCCGCTTCCAGTGCTTCCACCAAATCCATGAAGTCCTGCTGTGTCAGCATATCGACACTCATAGGCGGTGAAATGCTCCAGCTTGTGTATGGGAGGTTGCTCTTCTGTTCTCTACCCCCCTCATTCCCCTCGCTAGCAGGGGGAAGATCAGCAGAAACTTTTTGCACAGCCGGACTGGTGATCAGGGCGCGAGCATCTTGGGGTGTCAGGTGAGCTAGGTAAGCTTGCTTGACATACCCTGTTGCGCCACCACCGCGTCGTTGAAATCCCGTTCCAGTAATGTTGAGCATAACCAGAGCGTCCAACCGTTGCAGTAGCATAGCCGTTAGCGCCGTTTCATTTGGCGGTTCTGGCTTCAAGTTAGTGGCGATGCAACGAATACCGCTCAATCGTTCTGCGCCATAACGGGGCAATTCCAACGGTGGAATTTGCGTTTGACGCGGCGTGCCTACCCCTACGCGGATCACTTGTCCACGACGGTTGAGGTAGGCACACACCGGCTGATTGATTTCAGTGCTAATTGCTGCCAGTCGCTGGGAAAACTCAGGCGTTGTGATGCGATCGCCCGGTATGCGCTGGTGATACAGTCGCTGTAGTTGCTTCAGCTGACTTGACTTTAGACCTTGGAGATTACCGAAGATAGTCTCTATAAGCGCCTATGACCAGTTAAATGGTCCCCCGAATCCTGCTCTTTCTATTTTAGAACACTCTATTTGTGTCTAAACTCTTACTTAGGGAGGATGCGTTTTGATTAACTGCTTTTAAAGTTTTTATAGAACGCTATTTTTTATAGTATAAGCCTGTACCCAATCGAGCAATGGTAACGACACGCACTTTTTCAGAACAAAGGGTTGTCTTAAGAAACATCAGCTGGCAGACCTTTGAAACCATGCTAGCAGAAATGGGAAATGACCGAGCGTCCCGAATGGCTTACGACAGAGGTACGCTGGAAATTATGACTCCACTGTTGCCTCATGAGTATTGGAACAGATTAATTGAACGTCTGATTTTTGTTCTTGGGGAAGAGTTGAATTTAGAAATTTTTCCTACAGGTTCGACGACTCTTAAACGTAAAGATTTGCGGCGTGCTGCTGAACCCGATAGCAGCTACTACATCCGGAATGAAGCACGGGTGAGAAACAAAATAGCAATTGACTTGAGTAATGATCCACCATCGGACTTAGTGGTAGAAGTAGACTTGACTAGTTCATCTCTGGATCGATTCCAGATTTATGCTTCTTTGGGTGTTCCTGAACTTTGGCGCTATGACGAAGGTGTGCTGCACGTTTACCAATTGCAACAAGGGGAATATGTTCAGTGTAATAGTTCACCTACTTTTGCACAACTACCTTTAATTGAAATTTCTCGTTTTTTAGAGGAAAGTCAAAGAATTGGGGTGATGGGAATGACGCGAAATTTTCGTCATTGGGTGAGGAAACAGATTTAAGTAATAGCGCAATAAGTCAACTGTTGCTCTTGGGAGAATAATCAATACAGATAATTAAACCTGCTAGTAATTCTTGCAGAATCTCTTCAGACACTTTTCCCAAACACCGGACAAATCGCTCTGTCGTTACACTACGAACTTGTAAAACATTACCTGCTGAATCTGAGTCTAAACCATTTTCATCAGTTTGCTGAATTGGAACCATGAAGGGGCGATTTTGAAATTTAGATTGCCAAGTCGCCACAGGAATAATTATCCGCATGGGGATAGCACTAAATATCTCGGAACTAATCACAACAGCAGGGCGAGTTTTCTGAATTTCTTGCCCTCTGGTAGGATCAAGTTGCATAAGCCAAATCTCACCTCGTCTGGGATTAGTCATTTTCAGTTTCCCAGTCTTCCCCATCCAAAACAGAAAACTCTGTCAATGCTGGGTCTTTTAAAAAATCTTCAGTTGTTGCAGCTATATAAGGTGCTAGTAGTTTGTGACGTTCCTCCACAGGAAGTCTAGCAATTTCTTGCAGAGATAACTGTTTTTTCTCCTGGGTTATTGATGAAATACTAGAATCTGAATCTTCGCTGCTTACCTGCTTTAAGTTACCTGCTTTTTGTACTAGAAATTCTACAAAATCCAGTACTTCCTTTTGTTTTTCGTTTGGGAGTATCCGCAGATTATTTAATACTGCTTGTTCGATATTGATTGTTTCTGACATCCAAGTTTACCTCCATAAAAATAAATTAACTATTCTATCTGTATCAGGCATTCTCTAAATCGGTAAGCAGTTCCTCTTCTGTTAAATCAATCATTGGGACTCCGTAACGATACAAATTGAGCAAGAAAGAAACTCGATCTATGCCTGCTAATTGTGCTGCTACGCCTGAGGAAATGCGTTTCATTTCAAACAGCTTCACCGCCATTGCCATTTTGGCTTCTTGTTCAAACTGTTTTCGAGTCTGTTGCAGGGCGTCTGGTAGAGTTTCTGGGTAGTCAATTTTCAGTTGTAATGACATATTATGTGAGATATTCTTGACTTTACTTTATAGCTCCAGGATGTGTGCCTGTGGGCTTATTTCAACCGTATTGCATTATGGTGAGCAACATCGTACTTCTAAAATAACTTTAATTAATCGCCTGTGTGCTGTCGTGGAACCAATGCCACAAAGCGCTCATCTTCACGAATACTATTAAAATCTGATTCATTTTTTGCCCAATCCTGGCATTTAACACGATTAAGATGAATTGCTTTTTCGAGGTTTTCAATTGCTTGTTCAATGTTACCTTGAAGGATATAACAACGAGATTTGTTGTACCAAGCCTCATATTTATCTGGTTTAATTTTGAGTGCTTGGTCGTAAGATTCTATTGCTTCGGTGTATCGTCCTAAATGCCGCAGGGCAATGCCCCGGTTATACCAAGCCTCATGTTTATCTGGTTTAATTTTGAGTGCTTGGTCGTAAGATGCTATTGCTTCTTCGTTGCATCCCAAATACCACAAGGCAATGCCTCGGTTGTTCCAAGCCTCATGTTCATCTGGTTTAATTTTGAGTGCTTGGTCGTAAGATCTTATTGCTTCTTGGTGGCGTCCTAAATTCTTCAGCGCAATACCCCGGTTGTTCCAAGCTTTGTGGTCGTCTGGTTTACTTTTCACAGCTTGGTCGTAGAATATTATTGCTTCCTGGTGGCGTCCTAAATTCCCCAGCACAATACCCCGATTGTTCCAAGCCTCATGTAAGTCTGGTTTAATTTTTACAGCTTGACAAGATGCTATTGCTACTTGGTGGGATCTTAAATCCCGCACCGCAATAACCCAGTTGTTCCAAGCTTGATCGTCAACAGTGATCGCTTCTTCGTATCTTCCTAGATCATACAGCGCAATGCTCCGGTTGTACCAAGCCCGATGGTAGTCTGGTTTAATTTTCAGTGCTTTATCGTAAGATGCTATTGCTTCTTCGTATCGTCCTAAATCATCAAGTGCAGTAGCAAGACTGTACCAAGCTTCGTGATAGTCTGGTTGAAATTTCACAGCTTGCTTATAAGATGCTATTGCTTCTTCGTATCGTTCTAAATTCCCCAGCGCATAGCCCTGGTTGTACCAAGCTTCGTGGTAGTCTGATTTAATTTTCAGTGCTTGGTCGTAAGATGCTATTGCTTCTTCGTATCGTCCTAAATTCCGCAGCGCATAGCCCCGGCTGTTCCAAGCTTCGTGGTCGTCTGGTTGAAATTTCACAGCTTGGTCATACGATGCTATTGCTTCTTCGTATCGTCCTAAATTATCCAGCGCAATTCCCCGGTTATACCAAGCCTCATGTAAGTCTGGTTGACATTTCACAGCTTGGTTGTAAGAAGTGATGGCTGCTTCATATTCCTCAGCAGCGACTAATAAATTTCCAAGTTCAAGTAGTAAGATTACCTGACTATTCTCTGTTTGATGTTTTGCTGCTAAAACGTCTTGGATTTCAAGGACTTTCTCTATCTTTTTTTCCAGGCTGAGTTTCAAATATTTTTCATAATCCCCTTCCAGCAGCAAACGAGATGTTTCTTGTTCTAGCACTTTTGGCGTTGTCGGTAATTCAAATACCCCAGAACGCCAATCAAAAAAATCAGGAGAACGGTGAATTAAATAGTTTATGGAAAATGACCGCAAGAGAAAAACAAAGCAAATTGGAAAATCATCTCTAAACCGTTCTCGCTGTTGGTTTAAGTGATTTAAAATTGGCGGCACACGAGTTAAATTACTAAATTGTCCTTCTGTAATTTCACCAAAAGTTCTTTGTTCATACTTGTATAAAGAATATTCCAGACCTTTAATCAATAAAATATCAACTTGCTTGTCTTTCACAAACTCAGCTACTCGCTGATATAAATTATCAATTGCCTCAACCAAGCGGAGCACTGCAATCTTTTTCTGTGGAATATCTTGCGGAAGTTTGACAATTAAGCGGTCTGCTTCCGTAGGTGTACACTGCACAAAAAACAAGCCAAATCCTGATTTCCGCTTCAGCGCGCGAACTAAATCTTGATAAGCTTCTTCTGGTTCGGGGGGTAAATCTTCATCCCAATCACTTAAATTTGGGTTCATGGAAGTTTCGCCACAGCTTCTTTAAATTCTGAAATTCCTTGAATCAATGGATGAATATCATACCAACGCTGCATCTCTCCATCATCATCCAAGTAGCGATATTCCAAAAGACAACGGTTATACATCAAACTGCGATACTGGTCATCATTAATGATGCGCTTAGAATGGGAGACTTCTGCTAACAGACTCCATTGATGATTTTCGACAGCGCGGCGATAGGTATCTCTGGCTTGAGTGATTGCTCGTCGCACCTCTTTTTCAGTAATTGGTAACTCTTCTGTACGTCCAATGGCATCTTGAGTTAACAATAGCAAATTTCTGACATGACCTCCACTCAGTAAACAGAGTCTTTCCAAGGTTTGTGGACTGTCAAAAATTTCATTTTCTAGTGATAGTTCCGGTGCAATTTCCCGCACTCGCTTCTTAATGACTTCTTTAACTTTATTGACTCCTGGTTGATAAGTTTCCCCTTTGTGAGTTTTGACCATAATCATCGGCAAAATCAAGCATTCACCGTAAATATCCCTGATGTCTGTTGCCCGTTTAGAATACAGCATAGAAATGGGAGCAGTATAAACCAAATGGCAATCTAAAGCTTTGAGTTGTTCGCTGCGATCTAAAAAAACTTCCTCATAGTTGGTGTTGTCTCCATCTTTAACTAACACCATCCGGTCTAAATTATCTACAATAACTGCCAGTTGAGTGTAGCCGTTTGGTAGGTGCTTTTTTGCATCCGCGAGAAACTCATTCAACACCTTAATTAAGGTGACAGTGTGGGGATTGACTTTTTGGCGAATCTGCTGGCGTAGTTCGGGAACTGCTCTTAAATTGGCTGTCAGCTTGGCAAACTGCGAAAGTTGTGATTCTACTTCCATGCCTTCAAACTCCATTGGAGTTTGCGCCAAATCTTTCAAATCTTGCCAGCGTTCTTTGAGCCAATTTAATATTGGTTGAGGATTGGCAATTTTTTGTAAATCTTTGAGCAATCGGCGGGTACAGGCGAGGAGAATATCTGTATACTGGGCATCTTCTGAGTCGATATCCTCTTCATCAGCGGCAAAATACACGACATAAAATTGCCGATTTTCTAAATATTGTTTTAACCTAAGTAGTTCCGTAGATTTCCCCGCACCCCGATGCCCAGAATACAATTGGCAAGTATTACTCTTTGCCAATCGCATCCGATTTCCTAACTCATTGAAAATATCCGCATCTCCCCGCACATCCCGACAGTCTACATATTTTGGATCACCTGCGGGTAAGGGTTCAAATGGGTTAAAGGCGTTGTATAGATTTGTGAGTAATTCTTGACTATCAAGCATAGGTAAGAAATATTGCAATGTTTCTCATACTAAGTCTAGTTTGTAGTAAGTGCTTTAGCGCTAAAGCGCTTACTACGAGCCAGATAAGCTCTGACACTCGTGCGTGAATATCAAACACTCGTGCGTGAGTCTCAAACACTCGTGCGTGAGTCTCAAACACTCGTGCGTGAGCCTCAAACACTCGTCCACGAGTCCTAAACACTCGTTCGCGAGTATCAAACACTCGTCCACGAGTCCTAAACACTCGTTCGCGAGTATCAAACACTCGTCCACGAGTCCTAAACACTAGTGCGTGAGTATCAAACACTCGTGCGTGAGTATCAAACACTCGTGCGCGAAACAACTAACAGGAAAAGTGAAAATTTTCTCTCGTTCCCAGTCTCAGGCTGGGAACGCAGTTTATAGAGGCTCTGCCTCGTTTACGCAGCAGCACTGTTAGAGGCTGAGCCTCCTATATGGCATTCCCAGGCTCAGCCTGGGAACGAGGGTACTCGCTTGTGCTTGTAGGAGAGGGGCACCTGGTGAGGTTCTGCCTGGTTTACTCAGCAGCACTCTTAGAGGCTGAGCCTCCTGTATGGCATTCCCAGGCTGAGCCTGGGAACGAGGGATTATTCTTACTCCCCTCTCCTTGCAGGAGAGGGGTTGGGGGTGAGGTTCTTCGCCATCGCCTAACAGCTGTTTGCAATTCCTCCGAGAACCAATCATCAAACTGGGGATAAACTGGCAAACGCGGAACGAGTTCCCATCCCGCAGGCTCTAATATTTCTTGCAATGCCTGATAATCAGGATGAGGATAATCAGGATTGACTTCATCTTTTGGTCCAATTCCGCCTAAATCTCTCGCACCTGCTTCTATACAAGCGAGTAACCATTTGGCATCTTTTATTAAATTCGGCGGAATTTGTATTGTAATATCTGGTGGTAAAATTTGACGTGCCTGAGAAATCACTCTTGGCAGTTGATGGGGATCAAAGGGTGGAGCGTCAAAAGTTTGCTGATTTCCTGGGCTGTGGGGTTGCAGGATAACTTCTTGAATGTGATGGTAACGTTGATGAATTTGGGATATTGCTTCTAAAGTTTCCCACCAATCGTCTTCTGTTTCGCCAATTCCTAAGAGTAACCCAGTGGTAAATGGTATTTTTAATTCTCCTGCCCACTGTAATTGTTGTAGACGCACTTCTGATAACTTACTCGGTGCGTGTTTATGCACCGTCTTTAATAATTCTGGCGTTAACTGTTCCAACATCAGCCCCATTGAAACGTTAACTTTCTTGAGTTGTTGCATTTCCTCAAAACTCAGCGGTCCCGCATTGGTATGTGGTAGAAATCCCATTGCCAGAGCTAATTCACACAAATCATAAATCCGCTGAAACCACGCCTGACGTTGTGGGGAATGGGGATGCACCTCGCCACTAAGTATTAAGATTTCACAAACGTCTTGGCTGTGAAGTGGTTTTAAAAGTGTTTCTGCTTCTGAGATTGTCATCCAGGGGCTTTTGCCTGGGTCTGTGCGAAAGTTACAGTAGGCACAGCGATTGAAGCACTCGTAAGTCGGAACGATTGTGTAAGCAGGGCTGTAGGTAACAATTGGGGAATGAGAAGTTGGCATATTGGGAGTTCGGAGTTAGGACCTGTCAGTTAGTATGTTTGCTTATACCCGTGTCTCCCAATATGCCACTGCTACCTGTTATGACCACAGCATTTCTTGTTGCTTAGCGTAAATGTTCTTTAAGTGCTTTTTAACGGTGTTGATAGTAATGTAAAGCTGCTGTGCAATCTCCTTATATGAAAGGTTAGCGCGACGCAGTAACCAAACTTCAGCCTCGCGATTAGTCAGACCATACTTTTTGGTATCGAACAACGTCATAGTTTGGCTCGTCTGATTGCGGTCTTCCAAAATGACTAACACAAAGTTCTGCTCACCTGTAGTTAGTGGCAACCATCTCGCCCGAATACGTAATTCTACACCTCTATCGGTTTCTAATTCGGACTCGAGCAAAATTTTTTCGCCAGGAAATAATTCGCGGCTGTCAATCAAAGACTCACAAACGCGCCAAATTTCCTCTGGTATAGCATCAGGAGAACTTCCCCTTGGGATTTGTTGGCAAATTCGACGACCGCATTCATTAGCATGGAGCAACTCACGTTCAGTACTCAGTATCAAAATTCCATCTAAAAAGCTTTCAATGACAGCTTGCATTAGAGCAACCTTGGACTCAGGTTGCAACTGCTCACTTTTTGAATGTGATTTAGATTCTTTTCC
Organism: Kalymmatonema hyalinum WJT4-NPBG1; assembly: GCA_019359075.1. Taxonomy (GTDB): domain Bacteria; phylum Cyanobacteriota; class Cyanobacteriia; order Cyanobacteriales; family Nostocaceae; genus Kalymmatonema; species Kalymmatonema hyalinum. Next base: position 87,556 of record JAHHIB010000010.1, on the reverse strand, counting down.
TCCGGTAGATGGAGTGTTATGATTTGGTTCTTCATACGGAAGGTACATGGCAATCTCCTTTACAAGTAAGTACACACGACAAAAATGAGCACCAGTCAGAATGAATCTGGTGCTTAGTCCGAATTGTCATTTTTCGGGTTCTGTAGTGTCTATGCCGTAACCTGTATGCTCACCAAAAGCACTGAAGCGAATTTTTGTTGGTTGAAGTTTGTGGAAGTTAGCTGAAGCAGGGTGAAGTTTTTCTAAAATAAGTCTGAGGGCGATCGCAATTGCGAAATAATAAGGTATTGTCCCGGCTCGTCAAGAGTTGGTAGTTAATAGTCGATAGCTTTTTTACTGTTGGCTATTGACTGTTAATTCATGGCTATCCTGACCTATTCGCATTCGCAAGGGATCTGTACAACCTTGGGAAATTCTGCCAGGGAGTCTCGTCAGATGAATCCAGCAACCATTGACGAATGGTTTCCAATGGAGCAACAACTCAAGTACGTCGCTTTGCTCAAAGGACGGGTTGGTGTCACACGCCGTCGGGCAGAATATTTCGTGAGATTGTGGGCTTACTTATTACTCAAACAGCAGCAAGAATTAGGCAAGCGTGTAGCGCCTCTAACTCAACTGCAGTTACCAGAAGGGTTTGTTCCTTGCTCGCATCGGGAAGCTTATGAAATTTTCTATGGTCAAAAAAACAATGGGCGGGGAAGCGATCGCGCGGCGGGTTTGATGATTGATCAACTCGTCGCTTTAGGATTGATTGAAAAAGACTTTGATGGGAACACGACATGCATTCGCATTCGCTCTTCATTACCAAATCCTGAGGAATCTGCTGATGCTAAAGAAGCTATACAGCTTGTACCAGATGACTTTGATCAGCGAATTGACACCATTCCTGTTGCCAATTTTCTGGCTCGTGCTTTTGTCTTGAATAAAAGGACGCCTGCTGCACCTTATAGAATTGCAAGAATACTGCGGCGCTGGGCAGAGCAATATCCCAATGGTATGCGAGTGCTACGTCGCTGTGATAACGAACATATAGTTGGCTTTTACGCCCTCTATCCGACAGCGACGGAATCTGAAAAGAATTTCTTTCTTCCCCCGAACAAAAGCCTTTACCTTCTTAGCTCCACCACAGAAACTGACCCTTTCAAAATCGCTCTCCCAGGTGACCTCAATTGTACATCTATATATAATCGAGTTTGGCAGATAGATACCCCCTATCAACAGCGAGTTAACATTTGTCAATTCTTAGAGGATTCAAAAAAGACATTAATCCAGATGCAAGCTGACTTTCCCAATCTTTGCGATATGTATACAATCGCCATAGATCCAGCTAATGAACTACTCGCTTCAGCCTTGGGGTTTCAGAAAAACAGCTACAATTCGCAGCGATCGCTGTTTTGGATGTATGTACCGCTAGATAAGTATCTGGCTCTTAATATTAAACAAGCACTGTCAGTCCTGCCATTAGATTAACCAAGCCCCGAACAAGCCCAAAGTCTTGCGGTATAAGGCAGGCGCGCCTATCTTCACCTACACCGTTCGGCAGAGCTCACGGCGAAGCCTTACGCCTTACTACCGACTAAGAAAAATAAATTTTTCTGAAAAGGCTTTACAAAATTAAACACAGATATTAAGATATTTACAGAGAGGTAAAGAAACCTACCTCGCTATCAAATACATACACATTACGTAAGTAACGCACTTATAAAACCATGACCACAACCTTACAGCGTCGCGAAAGCGCCAACGTATGGGGTCGGTTCTGCGAGTGGATCACCAGCACCGAAAACCGCTTATACATCGGTTGGTTCGGCGTCCTTATGATCCCTACCCTGCTTGCAGCAACCACCTGCTTCATCATCGCCTTCGTAGCAGCACCTCCAGTTGACATCGATGGTATCCGTGAGCCAGTTGCAGGTTCATTAATGTATGGTAACAACATCATCTCTGGTGCAGTTGTTCCTTCCTCGAACGCTATTGGTTTGCACTTCTACCCCATCTGGGAAGCAGCTTCCTTAGATGAGTGGTTGTACAACGGTGGTCCATACCAGTTGGTAGTATTCCACTTCCTGATTGGCGTATTTTGCTACTTGGGTCGTGAGTGGGAATTGTCCTACCGCTTGGGTATGCGTCCTTGGATCTGCGTAGCATTCTCTGCACCTGTAGCAGCAGCAACCGCAGTATTCTTGATTTACCCCATCGGACAAGGTTCCTTCTCTGATGGTATGCCTCTGGGTATCTCTGGTACATTCAACTTCATGTTGGTGTTCCAAGCAGAGCACAACATCCTGATGCACCCCTTCCACCAACTCGGTGTGGCTGGTGTATTCGGTGGAAGCTTGTTCAGCGCAATGCACGGTTCTTTGGTAACCTCTTCCTTGGTTCGTGAAACAACCGAAACCGAATCTCAGAACTACGGTTACAAGTTCGGTCAAGAAGAAGAAACCTACAACATCGTTGCAGCACACGGCTACTTCGGTCGCTTGATCTTCCAATACGCTTCATTCAACAACAGCCGCAGCTTGCACTTCTTCCTAGCTGCATGGCCTGTAATCGGAATCTGGTTCACCGCACTGGGCGTAAGCACCATGGCGTTCAACCTCAACGGTTTCAACTTCAACTCCAGTGTGATTGACTCTCAAGGTCGCGTCATCGGAACTTGGGCAGACATCCTCAACCGCGCTAACCTGGGTATGGAAGTAATGCACGAGCGTAACGCTCACAACTTCCCTCTAGACTTGGCAGCTTTAGAAGTTGCTCCTGTAGCTCTGTCTGCTCCTGCTATCAACGGCTAATAACTTTGTTTAGCTAAACAAAAAAGCGTCTCCCTTATGGGGGGCGCTTTTTGCTTGGAATAACAGATTTTTGACAACCTCACCCCTGCCCCTCTCCGCGAGTTCGGAGAGGGGTACTAGGCTGTTGACTCTGAACCCTTTAGCCCATTTATCTGTGTCCATCTGTGGTTCATTATTTCTTTGATGTACCTTACAAGGCTTGCAAACCGCTATATCTGTGTTTATCTGTGGTTTGATATTCAAAAAATTTAACTTTTGCAAGAGATGCCGATGAAGTGGGATTGACAATGCTGTCTGGAAAGTAAACATTTAAAACAAATGTTTTTCTCTATTTTCAAGATATGTGTCACAAGATATGTGTAATAAGCAAAAAAAGTCAAAGAAATGACTAAATGACAATCATGGCATTTATTGCTTTGTAGTGAGAAAATACACTTAAGTAAACCACAGGCGCTTGGCGATACTTCCTCAACATCATGGGCAATACTTTTGGGCATCTGTTTCGCATCACAACTTTCGGCGAGTCCCACGGTGGCGGTGTGGGAGTCGTGATTGATGGTTGTCCTCCGCAACTGGAAATTTCCGCAGAAGAAATTCAAGTAGAACTAGATAGAAGGCGTCCCGGACAAAGTAAGATTACGACGCCTCGAAAGGAAACGGACACCTGCGAAATTCTGTCTGGGGTGTTTGAGGGGAAAACGCTGGGAACGCCAATCTCAATCCTGGTACGGAACAAAGACACTCGCTCTCAGGATTATGATGAGATGGCGTTCAAGTACCGCCCTTCCCATGCGGATGCAACTTATGATGCTAAATATGGTATTCGTAATTGGCAGGGTGGCGGTAGATCGTCGGCACGGGAGACAATTGGACGAGTTGCAGCAGGGGCGATCGCCAAAAAAATTCTCCGTCAAGTCGCCAATGTCGAAGTGATCGGTTACGTTAAGCGCATCAAAGATTTAGAAGCCGACATCGACTCCAACACTGTTACTTTAGAGCAAGTTGAAAGCAACATCGCCCGCTGTCCGGATACTGAATGTGCAGAACGGATGATTGAATTAATTGAACAAACTGGTAGACAAGGTAATTCCGTTGGCGGCGTGGTGGAATGCGTAGCGCGAAATGTGCCGAAAGGGTTGGGTGAGCCAGTTTTCGATAAATTGGAAGCAGATATTGCAAAGGGCGTGTTGTCTCTCCCGGCTAGCAAAGGCTTTGAAATTGGTTCAGGTTTTGCGGGGACGTTACTCACTGGTTTTGAGCATAACGACGAGTTTTATACAGATGACAATGGTGAAATTCGCACTGTAACCAACCGTTCTGGTGGAATACAAGGCGGTATTTCCAACGGTGAAGATATCATCCTGCGTGTAGCATTTAAACCAACCGCAACTATTAGAAAAGAGCAGAAGACAGTCAATAATGAGGGTGAAGAGACGACATTAGCAGGCAAAGGACGCCATGATCCTTGCGTGTTACCGCGTGCAGTGCCAATGGTTGAGGCGATGGTGGCGCTGGTACTGTGCGATCATCTGTTGCGGCATCACGGGCAATGTAAGGTGTTGTAAGAAATTTGACATAAAAATATGAGGGTGCGTTCGTGGAAGGTAACGCACCCTACTTTTTTACTAATGTGTTTATAGTTCACTGGTAGCATATTCAAGTGGTGTGTCGCATTTGAAAGCATAAATTATATTATGTTTGGTGAATTGCCCATAATAAAACTTGTTTGTAGTAAGGACAAGAGTCCTTGCTATGTCAGCAAGCATAGGACTAAAGTGAAGACCTACGAACTTCTGACAGTTTTATTACCGGACTTGATATTATGCCTGTAGATAATTCTTTAGTTGAAAGCATAGCCTCAGAATTTAGTAAACTGCCTCAAGTCGTGGCTGTTGCTTTAAGTGGTTCTCAAACAACTAATGTTTCCGATGAATTATCCGATTTGGATTTTTATATTTACATACAGGAAGAAATCCCAGTAGATATTCGTTCTGAAATCAGCAGAAAATTAGCGACTCGTAGCGAAATAAATAATCAATTTTGGGAACCAGGAGATGAATGGATAGAGACTAATTCTGGACGTGGTATTGATATCATGTACCGTTCACCTGATTGGATTGAGGCGCAGCTAGATTCTGTACTTGTGAAGCACCAAGCCTCAGTTGGCTATTCCACTTGCTTTTGGTGGAACGTTTTGCATTCAACACCCTTATATGAGCGAAACGATTGGTTTAAACAGTTGCAAAAGAAAGCTAATGTCCCCTATCCCGAAGCTTTAAGAAAAGCTATCATTGGCAAAAATTATCCGATTTTAAGAAATAATATTTCTTCCTACCTGCATCAGATAAAATTAGCAATTATTCGTCACGACTTTGTGAATATCAACCATCGAATAGCTGCATTCATAGCGAGTTACTTTGATATTATTTTTGCTATCAACTATCTACCATCACCTGGAGAAAAACGCTTGATACAATTTGCCAAGCAGCTATGTCAAAAGTTGCCTCTGCATATGGAGCAAAATATAAACAGCCTTATTTTCTGTATTGCATATCCGTTTAGTGAGCAAGGCATTCTTGACAAGGCTAATAACTTGATTGATTGTCTTGATAAGTTGTTACGTGCCGAGAATTTAATCAGCGATTGAATGAGTCAAGTCAGTTTTTCAAAGGGTTGCATCTAATGGACTTAATTACAATTTTAGGATTAGCCGCCGCTACATTAACCACATTCTCATTCTTGCCGCAAATGTTGAAAACATGGCAAACAAAATCAGCCAAAGATGTTTCCTTCATTATGCTGATTACCTTCAATACAGGTATATGTTTATGGTTAATCTATGGGATTTCTCTAAACGCTTTGCCGATTATTCTTGCTAACGGCTTCACCTTGGTTTTTAATCTCATAATTCTATGGCTTAAAATTAAATATAGATAAACCTGCAATTAACAAACACCTGTGACATCCTCTGTATTTGCTGCTGAACGCCTTTTATTTACACCTGCTATCCCTGACACCGACGCTATCCCCACCATCTTTGCCTTTCCTAACGAGTACACCGTGGGTATTACTAGCCTTGGCTATCAGGTGGTGTGGGCAACTTTGGCAATGCGTTCTGATGTGCAGGTAAGCCGTCTGTTTACCGACACTCACGAACAACTTCCAAGAAAGCCTGAATTACTCGGTTTTTCCGTGTCGTGGGAATTGGATTATGTCAATATTTTGAATCTGCTGGAATTTTTGGAAATTCCCATCAGATCAAACGCTAGAGATGATAATCATCCCATAGTTTTTGGTGGCGGTCCCGTACTTACTGCCAACCCCGAACCTTTCGCAGATTTCTTTGATGTGATTTTGCTGGGAGATGGGGAAATTTTGCTGGGGAATTTTATCGAAGCTTACAAAGAAGTTAGAAACGCTGATAGACAAACCCAACTCAAAGCACTAGCACAAGTTCCTGGTATTTATGTCCCCAGTTTGTATGAGGTGGAATATCTCGCATCAGATGCGGCGGTAAAATCAATTCAACCCATTTCACCAGAAATTCCCGCTGTGGTGCAAAAGCAAACTTACCGGGGAAATGTCCTTTCAGGATCAACAGTGGTGACGGAAAAAGCGGCATGGGAAAATATCTATATGGTGGAAGTGGTGAGAAGTTGCCCAGAAATGTGCCGCTTCTGTTTGGCTAGTTATCTGACACTGCCTTTTAGAACTGCTAGTTTTGAAGATTCGCTGATTCCAGCGATTGAAAAAGGGTTATCAGTCACAAATCGCTTAGGATTATTGGGGGCTTCAGTCACCCAGCATCCAGAATTTGAGGCTTTGCTGGATTATATCAGTCAGCCAAAGTACGATGATGTACGTCTTAGTATTGCCTCGGTGCGGACGAACACCGTAACGGTGCAGTTGGCGCAGACTTTGGCAAAACGAGACACGAAATCGCTGACTATTGCCGTAGAAAGTGGTTCGGAAAAAGTACGGCGCATCATTAACAAAAAGTTGCACAACGACGAAATCATCCAAGCTGCAGTAAATGCTAAGGCTGGCGGATTATCTAGTTTGAAACTCTACGGAATGGTAGGAATTCCTGGTGAAGAACCAGAGGATGTGGATGCAACCGTGGCGATGATGCGCGAAGTTAAAAAAGCTGCTCCCGGAGTGCGGTTAACACTAGGATGCAGCACCTTTGTTCCCAAGGCACACACACCGTTTCAGTGGTTGGGGGTGAATCCTCAAGCAGAAAAGAGGTTGCAGTTTTTACAGAAAAAACTCAAGCCTCAAGGGATAGAGTTTCGTCCAGAAAGTTACAATTGGTCGATTATTCAGACTTTGTTATCGAGGGGCGATCGCCGACTCTCCCAGCTTTTAGAACTCACCCGCGACTTCGGTGATTCTTTGGGTAGTTACAAACGTGCTTTCAAACAACTCAAAGGACAAATCCCCGACTTAGATTTCTACGTTCATGCCAATTGGTCAACAGACCAAGTCTTACCCTGGAATCACTTGCAAGGACCCTTACCACAGTCTACACTATTAAAGCATTTGGCGGATGCTACCAGTCATTTCGACTCGACTCAAAAAGAGTTACAACCATTAAATCAGTGAACAGTCAACAGTGAACAGTGACCAGTGACGCCTGCGGGCTGGTGGGGGATTTAAACCCGCCACCAACGCTTTCGGTGCTCTTGGTGTGGTGTTTCCCCCAACGATAAAACTGAGAACTGGTAACTGGTAACTGATAACTGGTAACTGTTAAACTCATAGCCGAAAAGTTAATTTTTGAAACGCAGAGAAACGCAAAATTAGATTCTTCCTCTGCGTTCTCTGCGTCTTTATAATTCGATAATATTACGATAATGACTCTATATGCAAACAACAGCTGAATATTACTGCGCCTATTGCGGCGAACCAAATACCACCTTTATTGATGTGAGTGCCGGTGGGCAGCAATCTTACGTAGAAGATTGTCAAGTTTGCTGTCGTCCTAATATTCTATACATACGTATTAATGAAGATACACTTGATGTAGAAATAGATACTGAATACGATGAATAAACTTTTCTACTGATTTTAAATCTGAGATTTTTTGGTAGTAGGTCATAGAGAATAGTTAGTGGTTAGTAGTTAGTGGTGATTAAAAAATTTAACTAACAACTAACAACTAACAACCATCAACTACCAATGATCACTTGTAACATCGAAAATCGTTGAGATGCTGTTTAAATATTCCTCAGTGATTAATGCACCAGTGGAAGCCGTTTGGAAATTCCACGAAAGACCCGACGTTTTGCAACTTCTGACTCCACCTTGGCAACCAGTTCAAGTCCTCCGCCGCGAAGGAGGACTCGGCAAAGGTGCTATCACTGAGTTTCGCCTTTTCTTAGGACCATTGCCTTTACGTTGGTTGGCACGTCATACAGAATACGAAGAATATCGCCTGTTTAGCGACGAGCAAATTTCTGGACCTTTTGATTCTTGGGTGCATCGACATCTGTTTGAACCAGAAAATGGCAAAACCAGATTGACTGATGAGATTTCCTTTTGCATACCTGGTGGACAACCAGTAGAATTTGTCAGTGGTTGGCTTGTGCAAGTCCAGCTAGAAGCTATGTTTCGCTACCGCCACCACGTAACAACACGGGAGTGCGAGTCAAGTTAGGTTAATGGCTTCTATCCGCAGCTTTTATAAGGAGGTGATAACGCAGTGCTGGTACTGGAGTACAAAGTTAAGGGTAAGCAATATCAATATCAAGCAATTGATGAGGCTATTAGGACTACTCAGTTCATCCGTAACAAAGCGATTAGATATTGGATGGATGCACCACGAGAAGCAAAAATTAACAGGATAGCCTTAAATAACTACTCAACAGCACTGCGAAAAGAGTTTAAGTTTGTAGAAGAGCTAAACTCAATGGCAAGGCACGGCTGCGACTGAGAGAGCATGGTCAGCTATTGATAGATTTTACGGTAACTGCAAGTCTAAGAAACCTGGAAAGAAAGGCTTTCCTCGCTTTCACAAAGATAACCGTTCGGTTGAGTACAAGACTTCAGGATGGGCTTTAAACCCAGTAAAAAGACACATCACTTTTACTGATAAAAAAGGTATTGGTGAAGTTAAACTATTAGGGAAGTGGGATATTCACGCCTATCCGGTTAAGTCTATTAAACGTGTACGATTAGTCAAAAAAGCCGATGGTTACTATTGTCAATTTGCAGTTGATATTGAAATAAAACCTGAACAGACAACAGGTAATGGTGAAATCGGTCTTGATGTCGGGCTTGAGTTTTTCTACTCTGATTCCAACGGACATCATGAAGAAAACCCAAGGTTATTAAGAAAAGCTGAAAAAGCTATTAAACACGCTCAACGACAAATTTACAAGAAAGAAAAAGGGAAGAATCAACGACGCAAAGCAAGGCAGAGATATGCTCGGAAGCACTTAAAAGTAAATAGGCAACGTAATGAGCATTCTAAGAGACTAGGACGCTGCGTATGCAAAGCTAACGCTTTAGTCGCCTATGAAGATTTAAGTATTAAGAACATGGTGAAAAATCATTGTCTTGCTAAGTCCATCAATGATGTAGCTTGGTCAACTTTCCGTCGTTGGTTAGAATATTTTGCTGTTAAATTTGGAACCACAGTTGTTGCCGTCAATCCTAAAATGACATCTCAGAAATGTTCGGATTGCGGTGCAGTTGTGAGAAAATCTCTTTCAACTCGTACCCATAAGTGTGCTTGTGGGTGTGAGATGCAAACAGACGTGAACGCAGCAATAAATATTCTCAATCTTGCAAAAGCTAGGGGTGGGCAATCCCGAAGTAACGCTACAGGACTAGCGACCTCTGTTCTAGTTGGTGAAAACCTGCTTGAGCAAGTAACTAGGACGAGTGTAGAATCCCCTCGCCTTTAGGCAGGGGAGTGTCAATTATCTTTATTTTTCAAGCCTTGCCGAGAAACCCACTGAAGGGCACCAGGAAACAATCGATAAAAGCCATGCGAAACATTTGCCGAACCAACCATTATTTCAGACTTCTGATTCTTAACTGCATCCCAGATCGCATTTGCCACATCCTCAGGCTTTTCCACCATCGGAACTTTCAGCACATTGTCGAGCTGCTCACGACGGATTTGAGCATCCTGCTCATCGCTGCCGCGAAAAACTGCCCGTTCCATTAAACTACTCTTGATTAAATTTGGGTAAATGCCACAAACATGAATACCTTTGGGCTTTAATTCCGCGTGCAGTGATTCCGTCAACCCTGTAACAGCAAACTTACTAGTGCAATAAACCACTACATATGGGGTAGGCACTTTGCCACCTATGGAACTTAGATTCACAATAGTTCCAGATTTGCGCTGGAGGAAATGAGGCAGTAGGGCATGAATTGTGTGAATATATCCCCACAGGTTCAGGTCTATCACTTGATGCCAATCGCTGAGGGAGAACCCGTCCACTGGTCCCTCTGCAAAAACGCCTGCATTGTTAATCAGTACGTCGATATTGCCATGATGATCCAAAGCCTTTGCCACTAGTGTGTCTACCTGCGACGGATCTGTGACATCACAAGGAACCGTTAATGGCGCTGGACGACCGAGGCTTTGCACCTCCTGCGCTACACTTTCCAAGCGGTCAAGGTGACGAGCAGTTAGTACTAGGTCGTATCCTTTGCGGGCAAATAAAAGAGCTGTTGCTTTCCCAATGCCTTGAGAAGCACCTGTAATGAGTACTGTAGGAGCCATATTTTCAGTTAAAAAACTTTATTTCCTGTCTATTAGTTTGAGCAACAAAATCTAGGAAACCTTCTGACTAACGTTAGATTTTCAATTTATAAATTCTCTTGGTATAGCTGACTACTACTCAATCAGCTCACCAAACACTCATTCACCCATGTGATACAAAAATTTACAGAATTTTCTCAAAAACTCATCCTTTGGACTAGCTGAAGTTTTGGCACTACAGACAGATAGCGTTCACTAGGTGGGTGACTATGATAAAAAGTGTAATTGAAATACTTAAGGAAAGTTAACAATGACTAAGGGACCTTTTCCTACTGATGCAACTGAAAAAGCATACAATGGCAGCGATCGCAATGCAGTTAAGCCTGGGTTTACTCCACAGTCCGAACTTTGGCAAGGTCGTTTAGCGATGATTGATTTTATTGCTTATTTACTTTGGGATCTTAACGGCTTCAGCGTTGTGCGCGACGTCCTCAACCTCACTCACTAATCTTGAAAGAACCCACAACTCAGCAGTGAGAAATCAGTTTCGGAACTTAAGCCGACAGTACAGATAATGCAGGATCGAGTATCCACAACAGCCAACCCATTTTGTATTTCAGGTTCTGGGTTCTAAATTGTTCTCAAGAATTTTGCTTGCATCACGGCCATACCAACCTCCACACGAAAAAAGTTTACGGTATGGCAGTTATGTATGTAATTATTAAAGTAAATTAATATTTCTACATAATCTCAGGCTAGTGTTGCCTAAGACACAGCACTAACCAGTAATGGAGTTGCTCTGTTAGGTGGTTGGTGTATCTTGTGATGACCTTATTTTTGTGAATTTTTCACCTAAGACAGAGTAGAACCGTGATCGAACAATTAGAAAAACCACCCACTGATCAAATAAAACTTACCCCAGTGGGGAAAAGTAAATCTGAGAATTCGGGAATTTTAATCGCTACTGTCATTATTACTGTATGGGCGATTAGCCTTTTTCTCTTATTTTCCCTTGACATCTCCAACTTTAACTTTTTGATGTTATTGCCTATTATACTTTGGCAAACATTCCTATATACGGGATTATTTATCACAGCTCATGATGCTATGCATGGAGTGGTATTTCGTGCAAATCCCAAAATAAATCATTTTATTGGTTCAGTGTGTCTTGTTCTTTATGGTTTTCTATCTTATGGAAAACTATTGAAAAAGCACTGGATGCATCACCACCATCCTGCTAGTGAAAAAGATCCCGATTTCCACGACGGGAAACATAAAAATTTCTTCTCTTGGTATTTTCATTTTATGAAGGGTTACTGGAGTTGGGGACAAATCATCATATCAATGATTGTTTATAACGTTGTTCATCGTACACTCCATATACCCGAGGAAAATCTTAATTACTTTTGGGTTATCCCCTCGCTTTTGAGCTCATTACAATTATTTTACTTTGGCAGCTTCCTGCCTCATCGAGAGCCAGAAGCGGGATATAGTGAACCTCACCGCGCGCAAACTCTTTCACGTCCTGTTTGGTGGTCATTTATCAGTTGCTATCACTTTGGTTATCATGAAGAACATCACGAGTACCCTCATGTTGCTTGGTGGCAACTGCCAGAGATTTATATGATGAAGCGGTCAATAACAAATGTCTAAATGACACTATGTTACGGACTTGCATCATAATACACAATAGACCTTTTCCAAAAGTCTTTTTGCACCTATAGACTAGAAGTCTGTGGGTGCAAAAATAAAGCCCTACCCTACGCAGGCTTTTACGCAGAAGTCCGCCTGGGTTGACTTTGTTTTTTTAGAAGCGACTTTCGTCGTCAGGTAATTTTACAAGAAATCTAACACAGTGTAAGGTTGGGCTCATCTTATTGACTCTTTTTTGTACGATAATATCGCCGTCTTCTGCTATACCAACTTGCTTGAATCCAAAACTTGCATACAGCCTTGCTGCGACAGAGTTTTTGGGCGAGTATATGAGGTTAATCTTATGACAATTATTCTTAGATATTTCGGCTAAGGCTAACTCAAGCGCAGCCCTTCCGATGCCTTGCTTTTGATACTTAACGTCAACCATAAATCGAAATAGCCAATATAGATCTTTCTCTTTGGTTTCGATTTCAGGACAGTACATGAGAAAACCAACAACATTTTCGTTGTTGTAAATTGCCCTTGGCACATAGTGAAGCTCAAATTTTGATTCTGCAATTGAGTCCACATTTGGTGCAACCAGACTTTCTTGCTCAGGCGCAAGTTTAAGCCTGATACATTGAATCCAATTTTCCTTCGTTACTTCTGTTAGACTCACACTCATAACTTTTCTGAGCAGCCTAATAACTCAATAGAATAGCATTGACTGGTCAACCGCATGGTTGGAGAACTCAAACTCAACGCTCCCAACTTTACGACGAATTTCTTCGATCAATACTGTCATGCTTTGTATTTTACTGGCAAGTGCTGTCGCTCGCACTCCAACATCAACTACACTCTAGAGCCTATCGCGCCCTACTGCTGCTAAAAAGTGCGGATGTTTATTGAGCAACATTATCTGATATCGGTGGACGCAGGCAAAGATACACAAGTGGACCGAAGAGTGGGACAAGTGCTGTTACCCAATACACTTGAGGATTATTCCAACGCCGTCGCGCCATATCATCACCAAGGACGGTGGGGAAGAGTAAGCAAAACAAGCAAAATGCCAAACTCATGCCATTAATAAAGCGATCGCCCTGAAACTGCTGCCAAAACCCTACCCAATCTCCCAGAAAAGCATAAATCAGCAAACCAAGAGTGCTTAAACTCAGGGCAATACCAAAAAACCGAGAATCCAACAGCTCCAAAAAAGCATCCTTCCGTCCGGAAAATTGTTGATTCGGTTCTCTCAAAGCCAAATAAGGTATAAGACCAAGCGTACCTGAAGCAATGGAGGCTATTGCAAAGGGATAGAAAGGTATCCACTGCATTCTGCCATCAAAAAACAAAACACCACTGTAAATGAGCAGCCAGATGCCAACAAGGGAGAATAAGGAGAGGATAACTGGATTTACATCTGCCCAATTTAGAGTGAAGATATTTTTCAGCAACGTGAGAGTTTCCTCTAAGTGCAGTGGAGGAGCCAACAACAAAATGTAGGCAATAAATCCAGCCCACAATAACCAAAGAGCAATTTTTCTATTCATAATCTTAATTTTCCGCTGGTTGTTGCTGGCTCGATATCATCTCTCCACCCGCTTCTTTTAAAGGGAGACGCATACATAAATACATCAACGGACCAAATAGCGGTATTAATGAGATCAACCAGAACAACTGAGGATTATTCATATCCCGCCGCGCCATATCATCTCCTAACAAAGCTGGAAACAATAGGCAAAGTAGGCAAAAATCTAAGCTCATCACATGAATAAAGCGACTTGTTTGCCACTGGTGAACAAAATCTCCCCAATCTCCTTGCCCGACACCATAGGCGACTAAGATAGCCGTTCCGACAGCCAAGGCAACACCCGTTAGGCGAGAATCAAGTATTGCTAAAAAAGCATTCTTTCTACCAGGGAACTTTGGATTTGGTTCGCGTAGAGCTAAATAAGGCAGTAGGGTAAACGCCCCAACTCCAAAAGAAGCTGAAGCAAACAGCCAAGCAGGAATTTTTTGCCCTCTACCATCAATAAATATCAGGCAACTGTAAATCATAGGCCAGAGGCCCATTATGTTGAAGAGTGTCACGACTAAGGGGTTAATCCCTTGCCAATGACCAGTGGAAAGATTTTTAATCAACTCGAATGTATCGGGCTGATTCGGAGGGGCAAAGAAAAAGGCATAGGCAATAAATCCTAGCCATAGCACCCAAAAGGCAATTTTTCTGACCATGATTTCAGCTGGTTCTAACCAATCCACCGATTGTACTGCCACAAGTCGCGCTGTTTATATGGTTTTTATGAGTTTGAGAGCACCCAAACTCATAAATTCCTACTAGGGATTGAAATAACTGAAAGCTTCCGATAGATAATCAGCAGCAGCAGTCACCACTGCGATCGCACCTTCATAATCTAGGCGCGTTGGTCCCAAAACTCCCACGCTACCTAATGCTACGGAACCTCGGCGATAGGTGGAAGAAATCAACGAGCAAGTGCGTATAGGTTCTAGAGGGTTTTCTGAGCCAATACGAACAGTAACTCGTGGTTTACCCACTTCCTCAGTCTCCGGCTGCTCTTCAAATATTAATCGCCACAGTTGGTCTTGTTCTTCTTCCAACAGGTGGATCAGCATTTGCACTTGCTGTAATTCCGAAAACTCTGGCTGGCGCAAAACCTCAGCAACACCGCGAACCATAATTTGTGTTGCAGATGGAGCGAGAGTGCGATGGGTGAACTCTGCGATTGATTTTTTCAAGAATTCGCCATATATTTGAAACTCCCGGTCTAATTCACTCCATTTCAGGCTGGCTAATTCAGTTATGCTTCGTCCGCGCAGATGGCTATTCAAAAAGTTAGAGACAATCTGTAACTCGCGATCGATAACCTCTGCATCTGGTTGTGTATCTTCCGAGGCTTGCGGTAAATCCATCAATGCTGAATGTGTCTCATATCCATCCGTCACTACAATCAGCATCACCCGTCCTGTTTCTATTTGCACCAGTTGTAAATGTCTCAACACTGCTGTCGCGGTTTGCGGCATGGTAATCAAGGTAATGCAACCACTTAGGGTTGCTAAAATATGCGCGGCTCCTTGCAGTAGAGCTTCCAAACTCCAATCTTCCCACTTGAGCCGCTTTTGCAGTGACAGTTCTACCTCTCGTGCTAAAGTTTCAGAAGGTGTAATGAGCTGGTCAACATAAATTCGGTAGCCAGAGTCAGAAGGTACGCGTCCAGCAGAGGTGTGAGGTTGATACAGTAACCCAGCTTTTTCCAAGACGCCCATCACATTACGGATTGTTGCTGAACTCACACCAAGGTTGTACTCATCAACAAGAGCTTTAGAACCAACAGGTTCTGCTGTGGCTATATAATGACGTATTGTTGCCGAAAGTATATGCTGTTGACGATTTGTTAGGTGGACTTGCATAATGTATTTTGCACTGAAGCCGAATTTTAAGTAAAATTTGAAAAAATTTATGGAGACAACTCCAAAAAAGATTAATAATAGTAAAGTCAAGATAGCAAAGTGTTGGCTTCTACAGGAATAAGTAAAAAGAAGTAAGTTAAGAGTAAAGATTCAGTACTGCCCCAGAAAAAAGTTTCCTTAACTACAGCATAACTCTGCTGGAAATGCTTTTGCATTTTAAGTAAAATAGCCCCCTACTTATGCATACTTCCATAAGCTTCTTGAAATCGCTGTATTTCAAGTTACTAATTTCCTGATAGCTATCAATACTTAAAGCTATCCTAGCTTGTGCTAAGGAATGTGCATTAAATAAAAAAGCAAAATTCAGAATCTCTGTAGGGGCACGGCAGTGCCGTACCCCTACCCAAAAATTGGAAGTCCCATCTGGCATCATGTCGAAGAAGTGCAAAACAGGATCTAGTACTGGGGAATTGAAGGATCAACCAACGTTGAGTAGGCATCAATTCCGCCCGCAATGTTTTTCACATTTGTAAACCCTTGAACGATTAACCACTGACACATCTGGGCAGAACGAATGCCATGATGACACAGCACAAGGGTTTCAGCCTCAGGATTTAATCGGGTGTTGACTTGATCTGCCCAATCAGGAAACTGACTCAGGGGAAGATTGACAAAGCCGTCAATGTGGGCAATGCTCACTTCTTGTGGTTCGCGCACGTCTACTAGCTGAAGTGAATCTTCTGAAGATAAGCGTTGTGCTAGTTCCTCTACGCTAATTTGGGTGATGGATGGTTGGGAAGGTTTACCTGCCATGAAGTTTTAATAAAAATCCTATACTACTTATGTTGGCAGAAATCTTCGTTCTTTGGGGTTGGAACTGTAACGAACGTTCATCCCCATATCTACTCATAGCTCATCATTTTGAGTAGAGTTTTCCGAAATCAGTTGCTCGACAAAATCTCTTAGCCGTTCTTGCCAGTTAGGAACGGCTTTGATTTGTTCGTTTTGATTTTCATACCCTCTAAATCCGATCATTTTGCCTAGCGGTCGTTTTAGCTTTCTTTCATACCGATGTGGATTATTTTTTTCAAAAGGCATTGATCCATTTTTTTATGCTTGTTATCATGCATATTAACACATTTTGAAAGCGCTCGTTTCAATGCAACTGGTAGAAAAACATGTAATCAATAGAAATCATAAGCTTTGGAAAGAATGTGACCAGCTAGCGTTTAAGTCTAAAGACCTGTACAATGCTGCAAACTACATTCAGCGTCAATATTTTTTTGATTCTGACAAATACCACACATTACCAAGTCTTTACCATTTAATCAAGAACCACGAAGCTTATAGAGCATTGCCAACCAAAGTATCAAAGCAGATTTGCAAAGTACTTTGTCAAACATGGAGTGGTTTTGTGGGTGCAATGAAAGCTTGGAATCAAGACCCGTCTAAGTTTTTAGGGAAACCAAAAATTCCTGGTTACAAACACAAAACAGATGGTAGAAACGTTGTAGTCTATCCAAATGAAAGCGTATCAATACCAGGAATGAGAAAAGGTTTCGTAATACTTTCGCAGTGTGGTATCAAGATACCAACGAGAACTTCAAACGTTTATCAGGTAAGAATTGTACCTCAAAAAACATGTTACGTTATAGAGGTTGTTTACTCGAAAGAATTACCAGAAGAAACTACAGGATGCAGTGCAGGCGTTGACCTTGGTTTAGGCAATTTGATGACTGTTACATCTAACAATCCAGGTACGAAACCAATGATTGTGAATGGCAAGCCATTGAAAGCGATCAACCAATTGTTCAATAAACGAAAAGCCGACGCTCAATCAAAGAATGCAACCAGACTTGCTTTAGACTTAGTTCACAAACGCAATAACCGCGTTTCTAACTACCTCCATACAGCATCTAGACGTGTGATTGATTGGTGTCTGACAAATGGTATCACTCAGCTTATTGTTGGTAAAAATGATGGTTGGAAACAAAATATTAATATTGGTAAATCCAACAACCAGCAATTCACCGCAATACCTCACGCTCGACTCATCCAAATGCTTGAGTACAAAGGTGCTTTGGCTGGAATCAAAGTGGTAACGACTGAGGAAGCGTACACGAGCAAGGCTAGCGCTTTAGATGGTGATGTGTTGCCCAAGTATAAACAAGCCACGCCTAGCTTTTCTGGAAAGCGGGTTAAGCGTGGTCTGTATCGTTCTGGTGCTGGTCGATTAATCAACGCTGATGTCAACGGAAGTCTGAATATTGCGCGAAAAGTAATTCCTAACTTCATGGAGGGAATAGAGGGATTGCCGTTTATCCCTGTAGTGGTTGACCCATTACGAATGCATCTGACCAGCTTTGTCTAGCAATGACTAGATATGAGTAGGTTTATGTGAACGGTTGGTAGGTGTATCAATCTCTTGATAGAGGTACGAGATCACCTAATTTTTGATAGATTTCTGCAGAAGTTTCAGTACTAAACTAATTTCTAGTAACAGAACTGCCTTCGATATTTCTAATGGTGGTTGATTATTTGTGTTTGCGCCCTAGTAGTATGTGTAAAAAATATGACACAAGGCTCATTCTTCAGAGTTCTAGCAGCAGGTACCATTA
Organism: Kalymmatonema hyalinum WJT4-NPBG1; assembly: GCA_019359075.1. GTDB lineage: Bacteria > Cyanobacteriota > Cyanobacteriia > Cyanobacteriales > Nostocaceae > Kalymmatonema > Kalymmatonema hyalinum. The sequence continues at coordinate 69,362 of JAHHIB010000010.1, read as the reverse complement.
TGCTGCTGTTGATTGGTATCACTGGTTGTAACGGGTTTTATGCCAAAACTCCGCTGACTCGCGCCTCTACTGAACAGTCAGATGCTGCCATGTTCGTGTCGAAACAAGCACCAGTGATGGTGTCAATGCTAGTGAATCCAGAACGCTTGCAGGCGTTTGAGCGTGATGGGGAACTCTCAAAATTAAAAACAAATTTACTGGCTAATACGGGTATAGATTACCAAGAGGATATTAAACCTTGGCTAGGAAACGAAATTACACTGGCTGTCACCAGTTTAGACATTGACCGTGACTTTGAGAACGGACAACAGCCAGGGTATCTCATGGCACTGGCAACCACTCAACCGGAGAAAAGCGGCGAATTTGTCGAGGTGTTGTTTTCCAAACGGGCATTGGCTGGGGCTAGCTTAGCGACTGAACAGTACAAAGGCGTGAAGCTGATCTATGACAATCAAATCCCCCCAACCCAGGCAACTCCCCTCAACGCGCTTAACCCGCGCACGGAGGTGGCACAGATTGAGAAGGAAAAAGTCAAAAACCAAAATCCTCTTGCTGGTGCAGTTGTAGGCAAGAGCTTTGTCTTGTTTGCCAACGATCCAAAAGTGCTGCGAGAGGCTATTAATAACGTACAGGCTGCGGAACTCAATTTGACCAGTTCGAGCAAATACCAACAAGCCATCAAACAACTGCCCAAAGAAGCACTGGCTGTTGCTTTTCTGAATCTCCCCACAGTCGCAAAATGGCAAGGGTTAAAACCGGAGGCTCAAATTTATGACAACCAAATTATTTCTTTGGTATCAAACTCCAAAGGATTGCTAGCTGAAACTGTTTTACTGGCAAAGGAGAAAACTTCACCTCCATCTGCACAACTCTCTAAACCTGTGGGTGCATTGGAGTATATCCCTGCAGCAGCAAGTTTGGCAGTTGCGGGAGCTAATTTGAACGGTTTGGGTGACAGTGATTTAGCCCAACTCTGGCAACAAGTGACAGCCGCCCTATCTGCTTCCCCAGAAGATGTTATTTCTAGATTGCTACCACCTTTGGCAGATGTACAAAAACAATGGGGCATCAACTGGAAAGAGGATATTTTCAACTGGGTGCAAGGAGAATACGCCATAGGATTGTTACCTCGTCAAGAGCAAACAACTCCTGATTGGATTTTTGTAGCTCAAAAATCTGACGCTACAGCAGCAGGAATTTCCCATTTGGATGAACTCGCCTCATCAAAAGGGCTTTCCCTGAATTCCTTCAGCCTAAACGAACAAAAAATCTCCACTTGGACACAGTTAAGCGCTGCTGTGAATAAATCTGATCAAGTAAAAGAGCGAGAATCATTCGCAATCCAAGCAAAGGTTCTAGGGGCGCGTGCTGATCTGGGAAATTACGAGATTTTCGCATCCTCTGTTGAGGCAATTGATCAAGCTTTGACAGCTAAAAATAACTCCTTAATGAACACTCGCAATTTCCAAGACAGTATCGCTGCTATTCCTCAACCCAATCAAGGCTACGTGTATCTCGACTGGACAAAGAGTCAGGAGATTTTAGAGCGTCAACTACCAATTCTTAAGTTTGTGGAAGTCTTGGGTAAGCCGTTTTTTAAAGATTTGCGATCGCTCACCCTCAGTAGTTATGGAAGCGACACAGGATTGCTCAAAGGCGGCGTGTTTTTCCAATTCAATAGCTAGTTCAATTCCGAAATTTCCACAAACAAAGCTGTAGCTGTTCATGGTACAGGGAGTACAGAGGGTGCAGGGGAAGAAGAGGAAACCTCTTCTTCCCCTGCTTTCTTGTGGTTCTGTCGCTTGAAACCCTAAAGGAAAAAGCTTGGGATTTTGAACAATTATGCATGGACATAGGACGCTAATATAGAGTTTGACTAGATTGGCAAAACTAGGGTAATAGAAGCGTGCTATCTACACTCATTACTGACTTCCGCATCATCTTTGAACGCGATCCAGCTGCTCGTAACTGGTTGGAAGTATTGTTTTGCTACCCCGGTTTGCAAGCTCTACTCTTACACAGGCTAGCTCATTGGTTGTATAGCATTCGTATTCCCTTTATCCCCCGCCTGATTTCCCACATCGCTCGATTTTTGACCGGAATTGAAATCCATCCTGGTGCAGTCATTGGGCATGGTGTTTTTATTGACCACGGGATGGGTGTGGTGATTGGGGAAACGGCGATTGTCGGAGACTATAGCCTGATTTATCAAGGTGTCACCCTCGGCGGTACAGGTAAAGAATGCGGTAAGCGCCATCCTACCTTGGGGGAAAATGTTGTCGTTGGAGCTGGAGCCAAAGTGCTGGGCAATATCGAAATTTGCAACAATGTCCGTATTGGTGCTGGCTCAGTTGTATTGCGTGATGTGCCACCCGACTGTACTGTGGTTGGCGTTCCTGGTCGAATTATCTATCGCGCTGGCGTTCGGGTAAATCCGTTAGAACATGGAAGTTTACCAGATGCTGAAGCCCAAGTAATACGTGCTTTAGTAGACCGGCTTGAGCAACTTGAACAACAAATTCAACAGCTGCAACAAACACAGCAAAACATCTCATTTTCTTCTCTTAACCCAGCATTTCAAACACCTAGCGTCTCAAATTCCCATATATTAACTGATGAGGCATCTTTGGCAGAAACGCGCACGAGTTGCCGCTTGGGAAATAAGCTAATAGAAGAGTTCCTGGACGGTTCTGGGATTTAACGAGCAAGCGAGTTCTATAATGTTCGCTCTTATTGCCCATAAGAAAACTTATTTGTAGTAAGGACTTAAGTCCTTGCTTTGTCGGTAAAGAGGACTAAAGTCCTCACTACGAACTTATTCATTCGTGAACAACAAGATTCCTGACTTCTTCAAAAAGTCGGGAATCTGAATATGTCTGATTTTCACAGATTAAGACTGTTTCTTACTTCAATAGCTGTCGAAATTCTGGAGCAAATCGACCTTGCATAACGTTTGAGACACTGCCAGTCATATAAACATCACCATTTGGTTGTATGCTGATGTCAATCTTGCCTCCGGGCATATGAACTTTCATGGTTTCATTTGTCAGTCCTAACCTGTAGGCAGCACTGGCAGCAGCACAACTACTACTTCCAGAAGCCAAAGTATATCCTGCACCCCGCTCCCAAATCTCAATTTGAATATTCTGCCGATCAAGAACTTTAAGAAATTGCACATTGATACGATTAGGAAACATTTGGAGCGTTTCAATACGTGGACCTAATGCTGAAGCAATTTCTTTAGATATGTTCGGCATAGAAATGATACAATGCGGATTGCCAATTGAAAGGCAAGTCATCTTCAAAGGCACGCTATCTATCAGTAGGTCATTCTCTATAACCTCACGCGAAGGACCAGCAACAGGTATTAAATCACTCTGGAAAGTGACAGCCCCCATATTAACAGTGATTAATGGAATACTCGAATCAGTGATTTCAATAGTAACTTCACCACCGAGTGTGATTAATTGAAAAATTCTTGAAGTAATATACCCAGCATCTAGTAAATATTTAGAAAAAATCCGGATACCATTTCCACTTTTCTGTGCTTCACTGCCATCAGGATTGAGGATTCTCAGTTTCATCTTTTCTGACCCAAAAATAGGTCCATACAAGATTCCGTCTGAGCCAATACCAAAATTCCGATGACAGATAAGTCGAATATTATCTGGGGATAAACTAACATCTATTTTGTTGGGATCTATAACAATGTAGTCGTTACCCAGGGCATGGTATTTGTAGAAATCCATAAAAATGCGAGGTTTTATACTAGAAATGCTGTTAATTTAATACATAAGAGACACAATTTCTTTCACTATTCCCGTAATATAAACTAAGGTACTTACTGCATTTTTGCAACTTTAAGGAAAGCAGAAATTCTTCACGGATTAATCGCACTCGTAGACCAAGTGTGACCAGAGCGTAGATAAGACCAACGATTCTGGGGCTCGCCGCGCAATTCTAGATGATCCACTTGAGTGGGATCAAGTAATAACAGGCAAAAATTAGCTGTGGGACTAGCGGGATCAAGAACAGATGGTGAGAAAGCTTCTTGATGATCTCTAGGTTTTCCAGGATGGGGCCAAGCGAATTGTAAACGAGCATTGTCTGAAAGGTCTTGCCACGTTGACTGACGAGCTTTTTGCAGTTCTAAGTCAGGATGATTGGCATCGATGAGACTCATTTCCCCTGCAATGCGCAATTGTTCGCGAGTTTCGGTAAAATACCAACAAGCTTCTGCCCAAGGCTTATAGACTATTTGGTCGAATTTTTGACTACGTGTGTCAGTGATGATTTTCAGCAGATTAGTATCGCCTAAAAACCCTCGAAAGACAACAGTACGATTAGCAGGGCGTCCGTCAGCTTGGACAGTTGCTAGTTGAAAGTAGCGGGAGTGGGGCTGGCTACGATTGCGGTGCAAAGCACGGGCAAGGGGGGAACGCCAAGGGGCAACATTTTCAATCCCTGATAGGGATTCACACATATCTACCCCCGCTTTATGCAATAAGATTTTTACTGGCTAGTTGCACATTATATACTTTTCCATCAATTGAACTCTATTTTATTTCAACGAGAATAGCTATAAAATTTGACCACAATGAGTGCAGCCCTACAGGTAGCGCAAATTCAACAAATTTTCAATCTTTACCCTCTCATTCACTTGCCGTATAGTCATAATCTATGTCAGCGAGCAACAAGACTTGATTATGGTTCGTGAGCTTGAAAGAAAACGCTTTACTAGTGCAAAATTTCCAGAAACTGCCCCAGCTGCCAATCCTGTGTTTTTTAGAACCTACAGCCGCCGTAAAGAGGCGGGGGTGAGGGAGACTTGGGATCAGGTGTGCGATCGCACCCTCCAAGCTTTAATCACTCTCGGGAAGCTACTCCCACATGAGGCTGATCTCTTAGAGCGAATGCAGCGAAACTTAAAAGCTCTACCTAGTGGACGTTGGTTGTGGGTAGGCGGTACGGACTGGCTAAAAGAGCAAAAAAACTTTTCTGGGGCATATAATTGCACCTCTACCAATCTGCAAGACTGGAGTGCTTTCGGGTTGATGGTGGATTTGGCAATGATGGGTTGTGGAACTGGAGCAGTTCTAGAACCACAATATATTAACCAGTTGCCCCCCATCCGCAATCGTCTTCAAGTACAAGTGCGGGGTGAGATTGGTAGTACTCCTCCTGGTGAGCGTCGTGAGCAGACAGAAGTCAAAATAGAAGGCAATATCGTCACCATTTACGTTGGAGATAGCCGTCAAGGTTGGGTCAAATCATATCAAAGCTTGTTGGAACTCTCAACCGATGAACGCTTTTCACAAGACGTTCAAGTCATTGTTGATATTAGCGACGTACGTAAAGCAGGAGAGGCTCTCAACGGCTTTGGAGGCGTAGCTAATCCAGTAAAATTGCCTGGGCTGTACGAGCGTTGTGCATCGATCCTGAATAAAGCTGTAGGACGACAGTTAAACTCTGTTGAATGCTGTTTATTGATTGATGAAGCAGCTGTGACAATTGTTGCAGGTAACATTAGGCGTTCAGCTGGTATGCGCCAAGGTTTCAGTGAGGATAATTTGTTTGCAGATGCCAAGAACAATCTATGGCAGCAGGATGAAAATGGCAACTGGCGCATCGATCCAGAGCGGGATGCTCTAAGAATGGCGAACCACACAAGAGTGTTTCACCAAAAGCCCACATTACAAGAATGTCTTGATGCTGTCCGTAAACAGTATTACAGCGGCGAAGGTGCAATTCAATGGGCTGGTGAAGCGATAGCTAGAGCTAACTGTGACCTTTTGAGAAATCATGAACAAAAAGTGGATTTTCTCAAAGCATACGCTGAGGGAAAAGCCAAAGATTGGTTGCAGGAGAATTATCCTCAAATTCCTGAAAGTGAGTTAGAGCATCGTTTGGCTCGCTATGGTTTAAACCCGTGTGGTAGATAGTTTTGCCTCACGTTAAAAACCGGAGAAATTCGGTGAACCCTGCGATTGGGAATACCGAGGTAATCAGAGGAACTAAAGCACCTTTGACACCGTACAGACTAGAGAGTGAACCTTTTTAAACCATCAATAGAGACTCAAAGTAGTATTTGTTGGGTTTTAAAAAGAATATAATCTGGGTTTTACCTCCGTTCTTAAGAACGGCTCCACGAGTCTCCGGCTACTAATGCTATCGTGAATCATTAGTAGAAAATATAGTCGGATCTGCGAGGAATTAAGAACTCGTAGAACTAGGGGATAAAAAGCCTCTAGGGTAACAAAAATGGAAATTATTGGCTCGAATTTCCACTGCAACTTAGCGGAAATCCACCTGAATCAAATTGACCCAGATAACTACAAAGAACAGGAGGAGGCTTTCACCGCAGGTGCGCTCTCTGTAGCAGGACTTTTGCATCACAAATTTATTGAACCACGCTACCAGTACAGCCGTGAATTAGACCCGATTGTCGGTGTTTCTTTCACAGGCTTATTTGATTTCTTTGTTCAGGCTTTTGGGGTAGATTGGTTACGTTGGTGGGCAGAAGGAAGACCTGCAACTGCTCAGGGATTGGCGTTTAAGCGTCGGGAGGAAGAATATCTAAGTTTTTGGAAAAATACTGTGCAGCGTGTTGTTTGGGAGTACTGCGATCGCCACAATATCAAACGTCCAAATCGCTGTACCACAGTCCAACCAAGCGGTACTAAGTCTTTGCTCACGAGTGCGAGTCCAGGATGGCATCCCCCCAAGGCGCAAAGATTTCTTCGTCGGATCACCTTCCGCAAAAATGATCCCGTAGCGTTGGCTTGTATTGACTACGGCTACAATGTCATACCCTCCCAAGCGGACAAAGATGAACAGGGTAACTTGTTGAACGATCCCTTGGATGCACGAGTCAGCGAATGGCTGGTGGAAATTCCGGTCGCCGTACTCTGGGCTGATTTACCAGGCGCTGATCAAATAGATATCAGTCAATTTAATGCGATCGCCCAAATGGATTTCTATATGCAGGTGCAGAAATTTTATGTTACACATAACACCTCTGCCACCATTGAACTACGGGAAAATGAAGTTGAAGCCTTAGGAACCCGCATATATGAAGCTATCAGAGATGATGAAGGCTACATAAGCGCCGCACTTCTGGCACGGTTTGACGATCTTCAAACTTTTCCGCGCTTGCCCTTCGAGCCTATCACAAAACAGCAGTACGAACAGCTGATGAAAGAAGTGGAGATGCGTCGCCAAACCGAAGATTTCCATGCTGTTTTGAGCCGCTATGATTTCGGCGAGTTAATAGAAGCAGGACCAGCAGGTTGTGACTCTGATAAATGCATGATGCCTGAACAAACTTCGATGTAAATACAATCGAGACGAACAGCGGTGGTTGTGTTGGGAATGTTCTACCACCGCTTATTCTATTTTTAGATAGATGCAGTCCCAGCTTTCCTCACAACACAGCACACAAGGCTGACAAAACGACAACAATGCTAAGAAAGGCATTGCCCAACACGTTACGATCACTTTAATAGTCGTAATTTTTAATGAAGTGCCAGGAGATTTCTCATGTTCATTGATGAATTAACACCCATATTTAAACAATTCACCCAGCACCCAGTCTCATTTCTAGGCGGCTTTGTTTCTGGTTTGCTTCGGCTCAGCCTTGCTGACGACCCCGTTAAAAGCTGGCTCGACCAACAACGCGGTTTAAGTACCAACAGGGCTTTAACTACTGAACCCACTCAGGCACATAATGGCAAAACTGGTGGTCCTCAGTCGATTAGCATTGAATAAACTTAGGTTCACTGATTTTCCCTAAAATCTCATCTAAAGACGCAAAGAGGCACTAGATACCTTTGCGTCTTTGCATCAGGTGAGCAGATGTTAAAGACTTCCAAATTAAAAAATATCTAACTCTTTCTTGTGGGATGGGATTCGTGCCATTGGTGTCAACTTAAGCCCAAAGCGATTATTGACAAGTATTTGAGCATTTTTCGATGTACCATCTAGGTTTTCGATCCCCCCTTAATCCCCCCATCCAAGGGGGAGATAAAACTTTAGCCCCCGAGGATCGGGCGTTGAGGGATCTAAAACGACGGGAAATTCCATGTTTGAGCATGGTTCTTGACACGTATGGCTTCTAGCTCGTCCTATAATCTGGACGCTCCGCGATGCCCACCCGACTGTTAGGGGATAATTTATTTGTTAGAAATCCTTTTAGTGTATAAAAATTTCTACCTATTCTTTTTTATTGCAAGATATTCGTAGGGCGGTTTGCTCCGCTACTCGGTTTATAACACCTTTCAACAGCCCCCTTGCCTCCTTCTAAAGAGGGGTGCACAGATCATCTCAGGTATGGCATGGAACTCATTTCAGCCTAAATGAAAATGCCAAAAGTCAAAAATTGAACTTTCCGCATCTGCATAAATAGGTATTTTTCATAATTTAAACTTAGAAAAAATCAAACAAAATTTTATTAACCATAAGAGACATCAGCACATATAAGTCAAGCTGATTTCAACCTATAAGTGTTTGTAAAATCCCATACTTTGAAAATTGACGCAATCAGTTATGATATGTAGCGTATGCGAAAATTCAGCATGACCACTGGTTGATTTGTAAGAAGACGCAACCTCCTTGGTTGCTTTGCTCCTACAATGTTTGCCATTGGTGAATCAGACGAGACGAAAGCAATTCCTGCTATTTGTTGATCGCTGTTTTCAAGCTGAACTCTTCGCTCTTTGTTGCGACTTACGTGATTCACATGACTATTTACGTTGGAAATCTGTCCTACCGCGCCACAGAAGCAGATTTAAAATTAGTATTTGCAGAATATGGCGAGGTCAAAAGAGTTGTGTTACCTACTGACCGTGAAACCGGACGATTACGCGGTTTTGCCTTTGTTGACATGAGCGAAGATGCCCAAGAGGGCACTGCCATTACAGAGTTAGATGGAGCTGAATGGATGGGTCGCCAACTCAGAGTTAATAAGGCTAAACCCCGCGAGGAGGAGCGACAAGGTAGTTGGGTGAAAAGATAATAGTCTTAAGAGCGATGAAATACAATACTAGCAAATTGTTTTCTAGTTATGCAAGCTATTAAGCGCTGAAATATCTAGAAAAAATCAATAAAACAATTTGATCGAGTTATGTCCGACGAGTTGTGACTCTGAGCTCATAGTCATGACGAGTCGGTTTTTAAAATCCTAAAGTATACTCAGCGACGTTCAACAGACTTGGAGTGTAGGGTTTGCTGCTTTTGATTTTTTCCATTTTTCTATAAGTCTGCCCAGCGACTGGGGACATCATGTCAACTTCCACAGTAACAAATGTTTCTTTCGTCTACAGCGGCGCGGTTCGCTTGATTTCCTCAGTATACCTATCGAGTTCTGTCTGGTGAGACACGATTGTGTTTAAATTTCCATTTAAACTAGGTAGACTTGCTCAAGTATAGCATTCCAAGCTGGTGACTTAGCTTTGGATAGACCTACAGGTGATTCATTTCTTTAGTTTATCTAAAATCACATTTAGATTGTCAAATTACCTTTCTAAGATAGAGGCAGCAACCACAAGTTGCAACGCAGGGGATGAACCCAACAAACACCTAGTCTCTAGGGAGAATAAAAAATGGCTAAAGTGCCGGAATCTTTAGAGTCGGTAAGCAGCGAAGTAGTAGACAAGGCGTTAGATCGTGATTGTACAACATTATCCCGTCATGTCCTACAGCAACTTCACAGCTTTTCGCCCGAGGCGCAAGATCTGAGTGCGCTGATGAATCGGATCGCCTTGGCTGGCAAACTGATTGCTCGTCGCATGAGCCGTGCAGGCTTAATGGAAGGGGTTCTCGGATTTACAGGGGAAGTCAATGTGCAGGGAGAATCCGTCAAAAAGATGGATGTCTATGCCAATGATGTCTTTATCTCGGTTTTCAAGCAAAGCGGTTTAGTCTGTCGCCTAGCTTCTGAAGAAATGGAAAACCCCTACTACATTCCTGAAAACTGCCCCATAGGTCGCTACACTCTTTTGTATGACCCGATTGATGGCTCATCCAACACCGATACAAATCTCAGTTTGGGTTCCATCTTCGCGATTCGGCAACAGGAAGGAAACGACCTCAATGGTGAAGCAGCTGACCTGCTAGCTCCTGGGCGCAAGCAAATTGCCGCCGGCTACATATTGTATGGTCCCAGCACGATGCTGGTCTATACTATTGGTAAGGGAGTTCATTCGTTTACCCTCGACCCCAGCTTAGGGGAGTTTATCCTCACGGAAGAAAATATCCGGATTCCTGATCACAGTTCCATATACAGCGTCAACGAGGGTAATTTTTGGCAGTGGGATGAACCGATTCGGGAATACGTCCGCTACGTTCACAGAACAGAAGGCTACACCGCTCGCTATAGTGGAGCAATGGTAAGTGATATCCACAGAATTTTGCTTCAAGGCGGTGTGTTTCTCTACCCTGGTACACTTTCAAAACCAGAAGGTAAACTGCGCTTGCTTTATGAATCCGCTCCCCTAGCCTTTGTCATTGAGCAAGCAGGTGGTCGCGCTACTACGGGACACATGGAAATCTTAGACGTGGTAGCGAAACAACTGCACCAGCGCACGCCTTTGATTATTGGAAGCCCAACAGATGTCGCAAAGGTGGAGTCTTTTATTAAAAACGGTCACTCTTGAGTGTGAAAAGGTCAGTCTTGGGTGCAGCAAGCACATAAGCCATGAGTGAGTGGTTAGTGGTTAGCAGTTATTGGTTAATGGTTAGTAGTTATTGGGAAGTCAAACAACGAACAACCAATAACCAACAACTAACAGCCTGACAAACGTTACTTAAACAGATCATTAGCAGGAGTTAAACGAATACAGCTATGGCAACTAATCAACTACTAGAGATTAAAAAGTACGGTCAAAGTATCTGGATGGATAATTTGAGCCGTGATATTGTTCAATCTGGGGAGCTCAAAGACCTAGTTGAAAATAAAGGAATCTGCGGGATCACCTCTAACCCAGCTATCTTTGAAAAAGCGATCGCCGGTAACGCAATTTATGATGCCGATATTGAAGCGGGGATCAAGGCTGGATTACCGACATACAAAATTTATGAATCGCTAGCTTTTGCAGACATCCGCAACGCTTGTGATATATTGCGCCCTGTTTATGATGCCACTGAGGGATTGGATGGTTATGTGAGCATCGAAGTCCCACCAACCATTGCTCATGACACTGAGGCAACAATCAAAGAAGCCCGCCGCTATTACCAAGAAGTTGGTCGGGAAAACTTGATGATTAAAATTCCCGGTACAGAAGCGGGTTTGCCAGCAGTTGAGCAGGTAATATCGGAAGGAATCAGCGTCAACGTTACCTTGCTGTTCTCTGTTCAAAGCTACGTCAACACAGCTTGGGCTTACATTCGCGGCTTAGAAAAACGGGTTGCAGAAGGTCAAGACATTAGCAAAATTTCGTCTGTAGCGAGCTTCTTCCTCAGCCGGATTGACAGTAATATTGACGGTAAGATTGACGCTAAATTGAAAAAAGGCGTTGATGACATTACCCAAGAAGCAAAGCTCAAAACTGTGAAAGGAAAAGTGGCGATCGCCAACGCTAAAATTGCTTACCAGGAATACAAAAAGATTATTCAGACTGAGCAATGGAAAGCATTGTCCGCCAAAGGTGCTAACGTGCAACGCCTCCTGTGGGCAAGCACCAGCACCAAAGACCCCAGCTACAGCGACGTCATGTATGTCGATGAGTTGATTGGTCCCGACACAGTGAACACTCTGCCACCTGCGACGATTGAAGCTTGTGCTGACCACTGCAACGTCGCCAGCCGCGTTGATACAGGTGTGGAAGAAGCTTATAACCTGATAGAAAGCCTCAAAGACCCAGATATCAACATCGATATCAACAAAGCGATGGACGAACTACTCGTTGATGGTATCGATAAGTTTGTCAAGCCCTTTGAATCGCTGATGGGTTCTCTAGAAACCAAAGTTAGACAGTTGTCGCCAGTGTAGATAGGTACTGGTTAGTGGTTAGTAGAAACTTCGACTAACCACTAACTCATATACAGTTGCCCTGTTTGACGCATTTGGACAACTAACAATTCCCAATCCCCAATCTCTAATCGCAAATCTCACATCCCTAATCCAAAATTGTTATGGTCAGTCTGCTAGAAAATCCGCTGCGGGTTGGTCTGCAACAGCAACGGATGCCCGAACCCCAGATCATAGTTATCTTTGGTGCTTCCGGCGACCTTACTTGGCGTAAACTGGTACCAGCACTTTACAAACTGCGACAAGAACGACGCATTCCACCAGAAACCACCATTGTTGGTGTAGCACGTCGGGACTGGAGCCATGAATACTTCCGCGAACAGATGCGCAAGGGCATGGAAGAAGCTCATGGCGGTGTCGGTCAGGAGGAACTGTGGCAAGACTTCTCCCAAGGTCTGTTCTACTGCTCTGGTGATATCGACAAGCCTGAAAGTTACCAGAAACTAAAGAATTTCTTAAGTGAGTTAGACGAGAAAAGGGGAACACGCGGAAACCGAATGTTCTACCTGTCTGTTGCGCCGAATTTCTTTCCAGAAGCAATCAAGCAGCTTGGCTCAGAGGGGATGCTGGAAGACGCGTACAAGCATCGTTTAATGATTGAAAAACCCTTTGGTCGGGACTTGGCTTCTGCCCAAAGTCTTAACCGAGTGGTACAGAAATATTGCAAAGAACAGCAAGTCTACCGGATAGACCACTATCTCGGAAAAGAAACAGTTCAGAATCTACTGGTGTTTCGCTTTGCCAATGCGATTTTTGAACCCCTGTGGAATCGCCAATTTGTTGATCATGTTCAGATTACTGTAGCAGAAACCGTAGGAGTTGAAGACCGCGCTGGATATTATGAAAGTTCCGGCGCACTGCGAGATATGTTGCAAAACCACCTCATGCAACTTTTCTTATTCACCGCGATCGAGCCTCCCAATGCCCTAGATGCCGACAGCATCCGTACGGAAAAAGTCAAGGTACTCCGGGCGACTCGATTAGCTGATGTCCAAAATTTGCACCGTTCTGCAGTCCGGGGTCAGTATAGTGCTGGGTGGATGAAGGGTAAACCCGTGCCAGGGTATCATGAGGAACCAGGAGTTAATCCAAATTCCACGACACCCACTTATGTGGCGGTGAAGTTTCTGGTTGACAACTGGCGCTGGCAAGGAGTTCCGTTCTACTTGCGTACTGGTAAGCGGATGCCAAAAAAAGTGAGTGAGATTTCGATCCACTTCCGCGAAGTTCCTTCTCGGATGTTTCCATCTGCTGCCCAACAAATGGCTGGTAACATTTTGGCAATGCGGATTCAGCCTAATGAAGGAATTTCTCTACGTTTTGAAGTCAAGATGCCAGGAGCGGAATTCCGTACCCGTTCCGTTGACATGGACTTTACTTATGGTTCTTTTGGTATTCAAGCAACTTCCGATGCCTATGATCGCCTGTTTTTAGATTGTATGATGGGCGATCAGACATTATTCACACGGGGAGACGAAGTCGAAGCCGCTTGGCAGGTTGTCACACCAACCCTTTCCGTTTGGGATGCACCCGCAGATCCGGCATCGGTTCCCCGGTATGAAGCTGGTACTTGGGAACCAGCCGAAGCGGAATTGTTGATTAACCAGGATGGTCGCCGCTGGCGCAGATTATAGATTTGTAGTTAGTAGTTAGTAGTTAGTGGCTAGTATAACAACTAACTACTAACTACTAACAAATAATAACTCATAACTAACAACTAACAATCCCAAATCCAAAATTAGCTATGACTTCCCAAGCTCCTACGATTTTTTCACTTCAGGCTCCCAAAGATATTTCGCTCTCAGATATTGAAGCGGAACTGAGCCGCATTTGGCAAAGTTACGGCATTGCCGGTGAAGACGGTGCGCTTCCTGCAGCGACTCGCGCCACAACATTTAGTTTGGTGGTTTACGAACCCGAAGAAACCCAGTATCTATTGGCTACTTTGGGATTTTACAAAGGTCCGATTGATGGCATTCTCGGTCCGCAGATGAAAACAGCACTGCGAGAAGTGCAGAAAACCTATGGTTTGACAGAAACTGGAACAGCAACAGATGAAACCCTAGGCATCTTGCGCGAAGAACTCACCAAACGTCATGGCAATGGGGCTACGGCGGATAACGGTTCTGGTGGTGCGTCCTATGTTCCAGATGCCAGCAGCCCCCGAATTGCTGATGAAATTGCCAGCCGTAATCCCTGCCGCATTATTGCCCTGACTCCCATAGCTGGCGAAGACGTAGGGGTGAAGGCTCAAGTCTCTGCCTACTGCCCCATCCAAAAGCAGTCCGCAAGTACACTCGTCTGCTGCGAGTACATTACTCTGACAGGAACCGCTGCTGCTTTGGAACGGATAGGTGGCATGATTCCGGCATTGTTGATTGGTGGCTTGCCCAAGTTTCTGTGGTGGAAGGCAACGCCAGACCCCAACAACCCTTTATTCAAGCGATTAGCGGCAGTATGCAACAACGTTATTGTAGATTCCTGCAACTTTAACAAGCCAGAAACTGATTTGCTCAGCTTGCAAGAGTTGGTAGAATCTGGTGTACCTCTAGCTGACCTGAACTGGCGTCGTCTTTCAGGATGGCAGGAGTTAACAGCTGAGGCTTACGACGCACCCCAACGTCGTGCTGCCCTTACAGAGGTAGATAGAATCAACATTGATTACGAAAAAGGCAGCCCTGTACAAGCGCTGTTGTTTTTGGGTTGGTTGGCAAGTCGCTTGCAATGGCATCCGGTTTCTTATGAAAAAGAAAGCGGAGATTATGACATCACGCGAATTCACTTTGCTGCACAAGACCAACGGCAAATAGAAGCTGAGTTAGCAGGAGTCCCAGTCGGTGATGTGGGTGAAGTTCCTGGCGATTTGATTGCTCTGCGCCTAAGTTCCACAAATCCACAGGCAAACGGCGGTACTCTTATCTGTTCGGAAACTGGTGGTTGTATGCGGATGGAAACACAAGGTGGTGCCCAGTCTAGTGGTGTGTTTCAACAGGTTACTTCACTTTCTGAGCAAAAGGCAGAAGCTTTGCTGAGTCAGCAGGTGCAACGCTGGGGTCACGAGGCACTTTTTGAAGAAAGCCTAGGTGTCACAACCCAAATTCTCAAATTAGGACTTAAGAAGTAACTTAAGAAGTAAAATTAAGGAGTTAGGAGTTTTGGCTCTTAACTCCTTAGTAGAAATTTATGGCTCTAGTTATTGCGGGAGAACGCAGTGGGGTGGGTAAGACGACTGTCACGCTCACCCTTTTAGCGTCTTTGTGTCAACGAGGTGTACAAGTACAATCTTTCAAGGTTGGTCCGGACTACATTGACCCGATGTTTCATCAGCACGTAACGGGTCTTGCTTGTCGTAATTTAGACTGCGTGCTCACGTCAGAAGCTTACGTACAGGGATGTTTTAGTTATCACGCTTCTATTAGTGAATATTCCCTAGTAGAAGGGGTGATGGGGCTATTTGATGGAGTCAGCCCACCCCAACCCCTCTCTGAAGTTCGGGGAGGGGCAAATGACTTTGCTAGTACGGCTCATATTGCACGGCTTTTGGATTTGCCTGTGGTGCTGGTGCTTGATTGCAGCAGGTTGTCTGGTTCTGTGGCTGCGATCGCACACGGTTATTGCTCGTTTGACAAGAGAGTGAAAATAGCTGGGGTGGTACTCAATCGGGTAGGAAGCGATCGCCATCTAACTCTTCTCAAGGATGCCCTGGAACCTCTACAATTACCGATTGTTGGAGTGCTGCGACGTGAAGAGAATATCACAATTCCAGACCGACACTTGGGTTTAGTACCTACTGCAGAACTTCCTCAACTACGTGCTTTAATTGATCGGCTTGCGCATTTGGGGGACACTTGCTTTGACTGGGAACGTTTGTTACCACTGTTGCAGGTTTCTGGGAAAACCCCACCCCTTACTAAGGGGAGCCAGCAGCGTAGGGCGGGGGTTCCCTCCGTTGAGGTGACTGGCGTGAGGGGTTGGGGAGAGGTAAGAATCGCTATTGCCCGCGATCACGCTTTCAATTTTTACTACCAAGACAATCTTGATTTGCTACAACAATTGGGTGCAGAACTCGTTTTCTGGAGTCCTTTGGAAGATGTTGGATTACCAGAGAACGTGCAAGGAATGTATTTTGGGGGTGGTTTTCCAGAAGTCTTTGCCCAACAACTAGCCCAAAACAGTAGCGCCCGCAGTGCAGTGAAAACAGCAATCCTCTCTGGAATGCCCACCATAGCTGAATGTGGGGGATTAATGTATCTATGCGAGCAAATAGTCGATTTTGAGGGGAAATCTTGGTCAATGGTGGGAGTGTTACCTACAACAGCCGAGATGGGTGGGCGTCTTACCTTAGGGTATCGTCGAGGAGTTGCTTTACAAGATAGTTTGGTAGTACGCGCAGGTACAACCGTCTACGGGCATGAGTTTCATCGTTCCCGTTTAATCTCAACTCCTAGTACACCCTTATTTCAAACTTATCGTTTCGATTGCGAGGAATCCACAGGATATGAGGGATGGAATTTGCTTCCGTCTCTACACGCTTCTTATATTCATCAACACTGGGGAGAGAGTCCAGAAATTCCACAAGGGTTTTTAGAACAGTGCAGTGTGTTTAAATTTACTTAAACTCTACATACTGCTATCGCTTGGAAGCGTGACAGTATTCTGGAAAATCTATTTCCAGGCGATCGCGACTGAGAGTTTTACAGTTGAAAAGTTCAATTTTTTTGAATGAAAACCACAGATGGACACAGATAATTTATCTGTGTCCAATGCTTTGTGTATCTGCGGTTCCAAATAGCCCATTACCCGATTTTTACCTTGAACAGCAAGAAGGCTCACACTGTACCTGTACCCAGGGAGCGTGTTGAGATGAATTGCGAGTGAGGCGAGGAGTGTAGTCTGACCAAATTTGAGCGCAGCGAAAACCCGGAAGACTACAACGACGAGACGAGCAAAATATTTTGTATTTTGGTGACACACTTTTCATTCTTCCTGTTACCATGAATATATAAACACGGTAAGGTCGATACCATGTACAGAACAGTTAAAGTTAGAATCTACCCGACTGACGAGCAAGAATCCTATCTAGCTCAATGTTTTGGTAATACTCGATGGCTGTGGAATTATATGCTTAATGCCACAACTACGGCTTATAAAGAAACAGGGAAAGGGCTTTCTAAAGCTGCAATGGACAAATTGCTTCCTAGTTTGAAAAAAGAATATGAGTGGTTGGGACTCGCCTATAGTCAGGTGTTGCAGCGAGTAACATTCAACCTATCAAGTGCGTTTGTCAATTTTTTTGAAGGACGTGCTAATTTTCCTAATTTCAAATCTAAGCATGGTAAGCAATCAATTCAATATCCCCAAAATGTCAAGCTAATGCCACAGGATTGTGTGATTAAGTTTCCTGGTAATTTGGGGCTAATGAAAACCGTGTTTCACAAAGAATTGCCTGATGCAAAATTCACGACTGTAACAATATCAAGAAATGCTGACGGGAAGTATTATGCATCTATCCTTTTTAACCAAGCAGATAATCCAATAGTTGCGATTAGAGATGCTATTGGCGTTCATTTGGGATTGAAAAAGTTTGCTATAACTTCTGAAGGTTCAAAGTATGACCTTCCTAAGAAACAATTAGCAAAGCAAGAATTGAATAGAAAGCGCAAGCAAAAAAAATTAGCTAAAAAGACGGACAAAACATCTAATAAACGTCGTAAGGCTAAACGTTTAGTCGCAAAAATATCTAGCAAAATCGCTAGAGTCAGAGAAGACTTCCTACACAAGCTATCTCGCAAAATAGCATACGAAAACCAAGTTATTTGTGTAGAAGATTTAGCAGTTAAGAATATGGTTAAAAATCCAAACTTGGTAAAATCAATCAGTGATCAAGGATGGGGAATGTTTCTAACCATGCTCAAATACAAAGCTGAGAGGTTTGGTCATACCTATCAAGAAATAGGTAGATTCTTCCCGTCGTCTCAACTTTGTAGCGAGACTCTACTACCAATCCCAATGTTGCAACATGGATATGGTTCATTGGGTGTAAGGTTTGTAGATTGTCCGCACTGCCAGAAACAGCATGATAGAGACATCAATGCTGCAATAAATATTAAAAATGAAGGATTGCGAGTTTTGGCGTTAGGAACTAGCGCTTCTGCCCTTGGAGGGGATGTAAGACCAAAGTCATCAGGACGTAAAAAATCTATGAAGATTGAGGCAATCCCCAATGAATTGGGAAGCCTACACGCTCACCGCAAGGTCAGTGTAGGTAGTTCACAAGAAATTTCATCAAGAAACGCCGCGATAAAAAAAGGGCAGGTATAAAACCCGCCCTTCAAGCAATATCGATTAGAAATCAACTACCTAATTGCCAATCTCTGGCGCACTCAACGAAACCGCAGGCGCTTTTTGGTCTGCCAAAGCAGGCAGAGAATCTCTTAACCGTGCTGTTAAGTGTACAGTTGTCGCATCGTACACCTGAGTCAGCATCTTGGGATACAAACCAATACCAATGATTGGTATCAACAAGCAGGCGATGATAAAAATTTCGCGGGGTTCGGCGTCTATCAGTTTCTGGTGAGAAACTAATTCTTTGTTCTCTTCACCGTAGAAAATCTCCCGCAGCATTGATAGCAAATAAATCGGAGTTAGAATTACCCCAATTGCCATCAAGAACACCACAATAATTTTGAAGGTGGGGCTATAGGCATCGCTGCTAGAAAAGCCAACGAACACCATCAACTCAGCAACAAAACCGCTCATTCCTGGCAAAGCTAAAGACGCCAAGGAACAAGTTGTCCACATAGCAAACATCTTGCCCATTTTCTTACCAACACCGCCCATTTCATCCAGCATGAGGGTGTGGGTGCGGTCATAAGTTGCCCCTACCAAGAAGAACAAACTTGCCCCAATCAAGCCGTGGGAAACCATTTGCAGCATTGCCCCATTCAAACCCAAGTCGGTGAAGGAAGCAATACCTATTGCCACAAAGCCCATGTGAGAAATTGAGGAATAGGCAATTTTCCGCTTCAGGTTTCGCTGGGCAAAGGAT
This sequence comes from Kalymmatonema hyalinum WJT4-NPBG1, assembly GCA_019359075.1. Lineage (GTDB taxonomy): Bacteria > Cyanobacteriota > Cyanobacteriia > Cyanobacteriales > Nostocaceae > Kalymmatonema > Kalymmatonema hyalinum. The sequence continues at coordinate 50,289 of JAHHIB010000010.1, read as the reverse complement.
GTGAGGGCAGCGTAGATGATATTCACAACCCCCAAAATCACCAGCACTGGGGCGAAATAAGCGTGGGCATCGGGAAGCATCTGGGCATTCATGCGAATAAGCGCGTAACCGCCCATTTTCAGCAGAACACCTGCCAGCAACATATGCACCGGGGCTGTCGCTTCTCCGTGAGCATCTGGTAGCCAAGTATGCAACGGGAAGATGGGAAGTTTGACGGCGTAGGCAATAAAGAAGGCAGCGTACAGCCAAAGTTGGAGATTGAGGCTGAAGTCTTTGGCTGCAAGCGTTTGCATATCAAAAGTGACGGTATCACCATGAAACGCCATCGTTAAGCCAGCTAGCAAAATAAACAGCGAACCGCCAGCAGTATACAAAATAAACTTGGTTGCTGCGTATTGCCGCTTTTTGCCTCCCCAAATCGAAAGCAGAATGTATATCGGTACCAGTTCCAGTTCCCACACCAAGAAAAACAACAGCATATCCTGGACGGCGAAAACAGCGATTTGGCCGCCATACATCGCCAGTATCAAAAAGTAAAATAGCCTCGGCTTGAGGGTCACGGGCCAAGCTGCTAAACTCGCCAGGGTGGTAATGAATCCAGTCAAAATAATCAGGGGCATCGACAAGCCATCTGCCCCTACCGACCAATTCAAACCGATCTGTGGAAGCCAGCTATAACTCTCAAACAGTTGCAAATCCGGATTGGAGAAATCGTACCCAGTATAAAAAGCAGTGACAATCAGTGCAAAATCTAACAGCCCTATGATCAGGGCATACCAGCGCACTGTTTTGCCTTCTTTATCTGGAATGAAGGGAATCAGCAGTGACGCCGCTATCGGAAACAGAATAATCGTCGTCAGCCACGGGAAATTTGCTGTATTCATCGGGATTCGTTAGTCAGCAATAATAATGTTCGGCTATCAACTACTAGCTATTTACTAGCAGTTTTTGCAGGGCTTGGTCTTCAATCTTAGGTTTATTTAATAAAAGTAAAGAAAGATGAAGGGAGGTAAATGCATTTGTCATTTGTATCTACGAATGAGTAGGGGCAGGTTTCCAAACCCGCCCCTACTATTGACAAAGGACGACCTAGACTAAAAGTTCACCTATTCACCACTTAGGGCGATCAAGTTACACCGAAAACAATCACTAAGCCCAACACAGCCCCAAAGATAATCAAGGCATAGAATTGAGCGCGACCGTTTTCCAGGTATTTCAGACCTTCGCCGCTGACAAGAGTGAAAAAGCCTGTGAGGTTTACAACACCATCGACAACGCGGAAGTCAACTTCCATCACTTGTCTTGCTAGACGACGCAAGCCGATGACAAAAACACGATGGTAAATGTCATCAAAGTACCACTTGTTAAGGGATAGCTCGTAAAGCGGCTTAATTTTTTCTGCGATCGCCACCGGGTTGATTTTACCCCAGACATACATTAAGGAAGCTATGGTAATCCCAATCAAGGAAATGCCAACTGAAGCGCCCGCCATAATGTAGAATTCTGTCGGGTCGAATTCGGCTGCTTTTTCCACAACTTCCGCTAAGGTTTCGTTGGGCGAGAAGATAAACTCCTCAAAGTAGTTGGCAAAAGGTGTCCCTACCAAACCAATCAGCATCGAAGGAATTGCCAAAAGCGCTAACGGCAGGGTCATTGTCCAAGGCGACTCGTGAGGATATTCACTGTGACCGTGACCGTGACTGTGGTCATCATGGTGTTCCTCTGTTGCCTCCAGTTCTCCTTTGGTCATGGCACCAGGACCAAAAGCAGGGGCAGTATCAAAACCTGCGACAATTGCCATCCCTGCTGGAGACTTGAGTTTTTGCCACAATTGGCTTTGATTACCCCGGAATTTTCCTTCAAAGGTGACGAAATACATCCGGAACATGTAGAAAGCGGTAATTCCAGCCGTGAGCCAGCCAACTGCCCAAAGAACTGGGTTGGCATTAAATGCCTGCCCTAGGATTTCATCTTTTGACCAGAAACCAGCAAAGGGCGGGATACCAGAAATTGCTACACAACCAATGAAGAAGGTCGTTGCCGTAACTGGCATATACTTTCGCAGTCCACCCATCAACCGCATATCCTGCGCCAAATTAGGATCGTGACCGACAACTCCTTCCATGCCGTGAATCACAGAACCAGAACCAAGGAACAGCATCGCCTTAAAGTAGGCGTGGGTCATGAGGTGGAAAAGTCCTGCGCTGTATGCGCCTACTCCCATAGCCATCACCATGTAACCGAGTTGGGAAATGGTGGAGTAAGCCAAACCTTTCTTGATGTCGTTTTGCGTAATCGCAATTGTCGCACCCAAAAATGCTGTAAATGCCCCAGTGAAGGCAATCACGTTCATTGCTGCGGGGACGTGTTCAAAAACTGGGTACATCCGAGCAATCAGGAAAACTCCCGCTGCCACCATTGTTGCCGCGTGGATTAGGGCAGAGATGGGGGTGGGACCTTCCATTGCATCTGGTAGCCAGACGTGCAGGGGGAATTGGGCAGATTTGGCAACTGGACCGAGGAATACTAGAATCGCAAACAGTATGGCAAGCAAATTGCTTATAGAACCTGTTTGCACGAGTTGTGTTAGGCGATCGCCCATCACATCAAAGTCAAAGCTTCCGGTTGCCCAGAATAGCCCGAGAATGCCCAACAGCAATCCAAAGTCGCCCACACGGTTTACCACAAATGCTTTTTGACAAGCATCTGCTGCTGCCTTGCGGTCGTACCAGAAGCCGACCAGCAAGTACGAACACATCCCGACCAGCTCCCAAAAGATATAAACCTGTACTAGGTTGGCGCTAACCACCAAACCCAACATCGAGGAGCCGAACAAGCTGAGATAGGCGTAAAACCGGACATAACCTGGGTCATGTGCCATGTAGCCGTCCGTATAAACCATGACCAATAAGGCTACACTTGTTACAATCACCAACATTAGGGCTGTCAGGTGGTCAATAGTGTAGCCCATGCTCAGGTGAAAATTCCCTGCCGCTGCCCATTCCAAGGTGCGGGTGTAAGTGGCGTGTCCTTGAATTTGACTCCACAGCAGTGCCCCCGACAGCGCCAACGCAGCTCCCATTAAGGAGATAATCAATGCCGCGTTTAGCTGCCGCAGGCGGTTTGTCACCTGATTCAACGAGATTAACCCTAGACCGACCAGCATTGCCCCAAGAAGAGGTAATACCGGAATCAGCCAGGCATACTGATAGATTACTTCCATCACTGACGCCTACTTTTAGAATTCTTGACTAATTTGTCGGAACTGTTAATAATTGTGACACACACTCTTTAGGATAAAATACCCCACCCGACGGTAGTTGGGTGGGGTTGTTAAGTTTGGTTTTAGATTTAATCATTCAGTCATTAGTCGTTAGCCATTAGCCAAGATTATAGAGTTAGCTGTTTCGATCAGACCCATCCAGACTGAAAATCTTTCGTTTTGGTTAAAAGTCACCGAAGAAGAATTCAGAATTCAGAATGTCATAAATGGGGGCGTGTGCCGCCAAAAGTCATCCCCCAGCCGTACAAAATACACACGCGCTGAACGCTCTTTGCGTGTCCTGCGGACATATTGTGACTCCTAAGTACTGAGTACTTTTTCGGTGATAATTTTTGAACGAAACTCTTGTGAGTTAATGACTGATAACTAATGACTCATGAGTCTTCATGCAGAACGACAACCTAAATCCGCTGTTTTTGGGCTATGGTAAGTTATGGTGCGGTCGGTGTAGCAGACTTTAATTTCTTCCAAAGCTAAGAGTAAATCTTCTCTTCCACGAAAACTTTCCAAACGCACCCGTACTATGCCATTTTCAATCAACAGTAAAGTTGGCAGTGACTTAAGCTTGTATTTTGTCGCTAGTTTAAAATTGTCATCGGCGTTCACTCCCACTAATTTAATTTGGTCGCCGCATTGAGCTTTAAATTGCAACAACAAGGGGTGAATAATTCGGCACAACCCACACCAAGGTGCTCCAAAATTTACTAAAACAGGAGTTGGAGATTCTAAAACTTCTTGAGAAAAAGTCCGCTCACTAACCGACAACACCATGACGCCTCTGAAATTATATGGTTTTGATATCAAAACTAACTGTCAGCAGAAGAAAGTGCGTTGTCAGAATGAATGCAAACATTTCAGTGTTGCTTGCTACGCTGACAGACAAGCCAGTACGACATTCAAGACGGTAACTCTCTCAAACTTTTAGCTCTTCATAGCCGTTACTAAAGAGATATTTTTCACCAATTTGGTACCGACCTTTGCATAGAGCTTACCCACAGATGCCCATAACATCTACAGCTATGCTTCTCCTGCTTCTGTCAAGGGAGAAGGCTGTTTTTTGTAAGGCAGTGCGCCCTTGGAGGTTGCTCCGAGTGTGCGCTCTTGCCGTCCCACAGGTTTAACTGGGGAGCTACACGCTCTTACACTATTGAGTACTTTCTCAAGTATTGGTCGCAGTTGGTGAGCTTGCTTTTCGCCAATTTTAATCAACTACAGTTGATTATAGAAAAGGGAATGGCGAATGATCAAGTCTCTCCCTAGTCTGGTGGTTGACTAGCAACTACCAAATGTCAAATCTCAAAACGACTAAGCGCACCCCCACTGACAGCTACTTCAATTCATCGTACATTGATTTGGTAGCAGTTGATAAGATGAAACGAATATTTCATCCTATCAATCCCTGTTTATCCGCCGTGATTATGTTAAAATCACAATTCTATCTTACTTGTGAATTCTAGCAATAGGGGGTGTGACCACCAAAGTAGTAGCACAAAAACGGCAACCCCCAAATAAGCAGGACGTAAAAATTCCTGCCATACGATAGATTGACGACCGTCAAGAACAGCTGCGAAAGGCATGATAGAAGTGCGCTGTTTGACTTGAACAAAGGCTTCCCCATAGCGAAGGCTCAAACGGCGATCGCCATGCCAAACGCCAAATAAATGGTGTAACACTAACCCGATTGAAGTGACAAGGGTAAAACTCGTACCCAGCCAAAGGGTATGAGCAACACACCAAATAATCTGTCCCACCATTTGTGGATGGCGGGTGATGCGAATAATTGCTGTTTCGTAGAGATGGACTTCGGGCTTTTGGATAGCAGCAATTTCTAGTAAATTGAAAGTTGCAGGATACAAAAACAAAAACGAAATAGCCGACAGCACCCAAACGAATTGCTGCACTCCCGGTACATTTTGGACATACCAAAGTTGCAAACCATCGTAGCGGTGGTTAAAAAAGTAAATAATTAAGTAAACAGCCACGGGCAGGCTGGTTAGTGCAAAGAAAATGCGGTAAAGCCTAGAACCAATATGTTTTTCTGCCCAAGGGCGCAGGGCAGCACCTCCACTATGGACAATTGCAAAACCAAATAGTAGTCCCACCATGACAAAATGACTAAGGGTTAACCAAGCCGGCTGCATCATATACGCAAATGAAGTAATTTAAAGGAAACTTAATTTAGTACAACGAATACCACAAACTATGTAAAAAAATCTCTGGCAGGATATCCTGTTCCCAAGTAGTCTGTGCGTTAGATGAACACCAGTTGCTCATCTTCATCAGCACCATAGAATAATATCACCTGATGAAAAAGCTACCGTCTGATGTGAAGCTTCTCAGTGCTAAAGAGAAGTTGATTGCGACTTCAAAAAAGGAAAATTGGTTACAGGAAGTCACTCTTGCTAACCAAATTTGTCTCAATGACACTTCGTCGCTGGCATTTTAGAACAGTAAACTGTCCTGGGATATTAGGTTACAAAAGTCCCTAGAACTTATCAAATCTGAAAAGGAGGTAAGTCAATGGGTGAAATTAAACATAAAATGCACTATTGGTTCGTAGTCAGCGCTAAAGCCCTTACTACAAACTTTCGTTTATTTAGACCTACCTACTTATCACACAAGGCAAGCCGTGCTGCCAAAAAAACGCCGCAGCAAAAAGGGACTCCCTGTGTTCAACTCAGATTAATGGCACTTTCTCCAAGAGGTAAACAATTTACTGCTGATATCAATGACCATATTACGAAACAAATTGTAACTTTCAACAACCTGAACAAACTGGAAAAATTGACTTTTTATTTGCGTATTTTCCCTTATTATATCAGTCAAGAAATATATAATAACAGGGTGCAGGTGATAGAGAACAGGGGACAGCGCTATCATCTGTTCCCTGTTCTCTATCACCTGAAGTGGCGAAAAGCAAATGTCTCTCAGTCCAAATGGTCGTATGCTGAATTAGATGGCTTCATCCACTCTGTTGTCATGAATAATTCTTCAGCCATAAGAGTGGATGCTGACTATTGCACTCAGTTGTATCCGTGTTGCGGACATACAAATAAACACAACTGTCCAAACCAAGGATTGACGATTGGCTGTAGTAGAAGTCATGGGTTTGAGTTATATGCAGATTTGGTTGGAGGGCGAAATGTCGCAATGAGAACGTTGTTACTCCGGCAAGACGGTCGTAATACGGGGCTTCTTGTAACAGCCTACCCCCCTAAATCCCTACTCCAGGGAAACAACATCATTGTCTCTCCTTTTAGGGGAGACCGTAGCGGGGTGCGTCGGATTTTGAAATTAGAACTAAAAAGTTTGAAAGCTTTTTAAAACCAGGGTGGAGTTTAAACACAATTCCCCTCAAAATCCACTCATTATGGCTGGAAAGTAGAAAAGAAGACTTTAGTCAAGATGATATGCTACTGTCTTTTTCGAGTAAAGCCTCGAAGTTTAACAAGTAATAAATCACGCTCTGCCATTCGTCTTATTACGCTGGTTTGTTGAAGATTGCCGCTCCTCTCTCTCTTTGTGGGTTTAGCCTTATGTCTGACCTTCCTTTCACTTTAGATCAGTTACGTATTCTCAAAGCGATCGCCGCAGAAGGGAGCTTCAAGCGCGCCGCTGATAGCCTGTACGTTTCGCAACCTGCCGTTAGCTTGCAAGTGCAAAACCTAGAACGGCAACTAGATGTCCCGTTATTTGACCGAGGAGGACGTCGCGCCCAATTAACCGAAGCCGGACATCTACTTCTGAGCTACGGTGAAAAAATCCTCAGTCTGTGTCAGGAAACCTGTCGCGCTATTGAGGATTTACAAAATCTCCAAGGCGGGACTTTGATTGTTGGCGCTTCTCAAACTACCGGCACTTATCTTTTACCCCGGATGATTGGGATGTTCCGACAAAAATATCCAGATGTGGCGGTGCAATTGCACGTCCACTCTACTCGCAGAACCGCTTGGAGCGTCGCTAACGGACAGGTGGATTTGGCAATAATTGGCGGCGAAATTCCCGGTGAACTGGTGGAATCTTTGGAAATTGTTCCATACGCCGAGGATGAGCTGGCGTTGATTATACCTGTAGCCCATCCCTTTGCCAAACTTGAAACGATTCACAGAGAAGACCTATATAAATTACAATTCATAGCTCTCGATTCTCAATCTACTATCCGCAAGGTCATTGACCAAGTGCTATCACGCTGTGACATTGATACGCGGCGTTTTAAAATCGAAATGGAACTAAATTCCATAGAAGCCATTAAAAATGCCGTACAATCCGGTTTGGGGGCAGCCTTTGTCTCGACCTCGGCAATTGCTAAAGAGTTACAAATGGGGGTGCTGCACTGCTCTCCGATTGAAGGTGTCATAGTCAAGCGGATGCTGAGGCTGATTTTTAATCCTAATCGCTACAGATCCAAGGCAGCAGAAGCATTTAGTCGGGAAATTCTACCCCAGTTTGCTACACCTGGATGGAGTATAGAAGTGTTAAAAACGTCACACAAAGCCATAACAGTTAGTGCATTCGATGTAGGAGCGCATAATTCTCACGATGATTAAGATGTAGTCATTAGTCATTAGTCATTGGTCAAGGGCTATTGACTATTGACCTTTGACTATAGACTATGGACTATGGACTCTTGACGAATCATGGAAGTTTATTGCACTCGTCCACACTGCCCTCGCCCGCAAAACAATTTTCCAGATTTAGATGATCATGCGACCCTCAGAACGGTGCAGCAAAAATACTGCACAACTTGTGGTATGCCGCTAATTTTGGTGGGACGCTATCTACCAACAAGGCTACTGGGACGAGGCGGATTTGGAGCAGCGTTTTTGGCACGCGATCGCTATACCCCAGGAATGCGCCAATGCGTGGTTAAGCAATTTCAACCAGCAGGCAATTTAAGCCCTACTCAACTGCAACTGGCACAAGATTTATTTGAGCGAGAAGCAGTTGTTCTAGAGGAGATAGGACATCAACACGAGCAAATCCCTGACTTGTTTGCTTACTTTCCGGTGATAGTTCCTAGCTTCCAAGCGGTACAGCAAGACCAGTTTTTTTATTTAGTACAGGAATATATTGACGGACAAGATCTAGAGCAAGAGTTAGCCCAAAAGGGCAAGTATTCAGAACAAGAAGTTTTGGAAATCTTGCGAGAAGTTCTCAAGCTCCTCAAGTTTGTTCACGAAAAAGGTATTATTCACAGAGACATCAAACCTTCTAACATCATGCGCCATCGTAACGGCAAACTTTACTTGCTAGATTTTGGCGCAGTCAAACAAGTTACAAACGCTCCCATTGGTGCATCTGGTGCTTCCACTGGTATATATTCTATGGGATTTGCTCCGCCCGAACAAATGTCTGGAGGTCAAGTCTTCCCATCTACAGACTTGTACGCTTTGGCTGTCACAACCCTGATGTTACTAACGGGCGAAACACAGATAACTCAGCTGTTCGATGGGTATAGTAACCAGTGGAAGTGGCAAAGTCATGTGACTGTCAGTACGCACCTTGCTGGTATTCTAGACAAAATGCTCCTAAGCGCAGCAAATCAACGTTATCAGTCAGCGCAGGAAGTTTTAGATACCCTTGACGCACCTCAAAAACCTGTACCTTCTACAAAAATTAATCGCCGTCAACCGGCTGTTACTCCACAGCCACAGCAAATACAGACTCAACCGCAACAAAAGCCATCTCCTTCTTTGCGTCCGCCTGCACATCAATTTTCTCTTCTAAAAGTATTAACGAGAGCAGCATTTAGTGGGTTTGAAGGAGCATTGATTGCGATTGGTCTTTTGACTTTGCTGAAATCGCCAATCATTACCCTGGCTGCTTCTTCTGTGATTTTATTAGGGTTGATTCTTGCCCAATGGAAGCACTGGATTGGAGGATCTGATTTGTTGATTTTTCCTGCAATCACATTACCGATTGTCCTATTGTTTTTACGTGGCAGTCTTACCATTGAGGCAGTCGTTATTTTGTCTATTGCAGCTGCTTTAGTGGCGATCGCAGTCACAGCACTCTTTCGTCTGATTTACAAATTGTTATCGTTGATACTTTAAACACACGAACTCACGGCGAGCGACTGGGAATATTCTAATCTCAAATCCCTAATTGCCAAGCGCTGTGCAACTTGATATTTATTTTTGCCAACGTATTTAAATAATACTCGTCAAAAAAATGCTTAACCAGGCTACTAAGCACAGGCAACCTTATATAAATTGGTTGCTGCTACTTTAAGGCAAGGTTAATACTTTAATATAAGGTTAAATATTGGTAAAAAGTATATTCATCATAATCTACAGGCAGTTAAACATACCTTATTAATCCCTCCTTTCCATGAGGGATTTAAGAGTAGCCGCTACCCTGAAGAACTCACCCGCAAGTTGTATGTAATTATCAAGCAAAACGATGAAAAGAAGCGGGAAGCTGGGGAAGCCTATGCCAATTTGCTGCTGACTACTCAGGATCAACAACTTATTGAAGAGGCTGGATTTGGCAGAATCAAATAATAAGCATCTTTTACCGTCAGGCACGTCTGGCTCAACTTGTGAAAATTCCTTAGCAACTAGTACAGCGTGGCGGGAATCAAGCTACCATACAAAATCGACGAAAAGCTTATAGTGTAAACATTTTGAATTTTGAATTTTGAATTCCGCAAAGCGCTACTAGTGTAAATGGCGAAGGCAAGAAACTGTCAGCCCTCGCCTTGCTCATGTTGCTAATATTTTAGACAAAAAGCAGCAATATCGATAAATATGCGCCCATATAACTAAGTAGGTAGGCACAATTAAATATAAAATCTCGCTTCCATTCCTCTACAGCAGCCAGGGGAGAGGCTTTTACTCCCCTAACCCTTGCAAGCGTTGGGGGCTGGGGGCTTAGGTTTATCTTATATTTTTTCATGCACACCTACTTATTCCCGTTTCTAGCAAAGTGCTTGTTGGGTTACAGCGTTATATATATAGAGACAGTGATGACAAAGCAAGCATCAACTGTTTTGCAAATAAATCTAGTGGATAATTCCGAAATGCTGCAACTTGAGTTTGTAGTTTAAGTTTGTTGTATTTCTACTAAAGGGAAATGGATTCAAAAAAAGGCTCGTAAGTCTAAGCAAGGCTTATGGAAATTTGGCAGTATGTTGACAACAGAAGATTTTTCCTCCAGAAGCAATGCTCCCATGATTCAATTTTGACGATTAAAAGTAATCTACTTATGCTGAAACCACACTTTACTATAATTAATAATTCGTAATTACTTAGAAATTATTTCGTTCAAAGAAGCGATTTTTTTGTGGGATAATAATGACAAATGAATAATTAGGAATGACGCACTAGTTTTACTTTGTGGCAATACCAATACAAATAATTATATTTTTAATTTTTTCATATAAACCAATTATTAAAGACGCAAAAAAATATTGAATTGAAAGAATAAAAAAATAGCTATGATGTCACAAAAAAACGAAACTGCGGTTTTGGTTCTAACTCTGGTGATTACACTGGGATTAGTAGGTGCTGTTTATTGGTGGCTGAATCGTTCTAGTATTAACATAGGTTCTTTTAGCAACAATCAATCACAACAAGTTGGATCGAATCTTGAAAACTTTGCCCAAGTACCAAATATCCCCTCTGGCTTATTTAGCTATGGTGGTAGCACCACTTGGGCACCAATCCGCAGAGAAGTTGATTCAGCTATTCAAACTGTGTTTCCTCAGTTTCAACTACGCTACACTGATCCCACTTCAGGCGCACCTGGTTCTGGTAGTGGCATCAAAATGCTGTTAAATAACCAATTAGCTTTTTCTCAGTCGTCGCGCTCAATTAAAAATGAAGAATACCAACAGGCGCAACAACGGGGCTTTACACTCAAAGAAATTCCTGTAGCAATTGATGGTATTGCGATCGCAGTTAACCCCAGTCTCAACATCCCTGGTTTAACAGTTGCTCAAGTCAAAGAAATATACACAGGTAAAATTACTAACTGGCAGCAAGTAGGCGGTCCCAATCTACCCATAACACCTTACTCTCGCCGTATAGAAGAAGGTGGCACCGTCGAATTTTTCGAGGATAACATCTTGGGGGGTGAAAAGTTTGGGGAAAATGTGCAATATATTCCTACGACAACCGAAGCCTTGAGAGAAGTAGCGAAAAATACTGGTGGTATGTACTACGCCTCTGCTCCTGAAGTTGTCGGACAATGTAGTATTAAATCCCTGCCACTGGGAAAAACAGCCGAGAAACTGGTTCCACCCTATCAGGAACCATTCGTTCCTCTTTCTGAGTGTTCGCAAAAGCGTAACCAACTGAATGCAGCTGCTTTCCAAAGTGATCAGTACCCCATCACTCGACGGTTATTTGTGATTGTGAAACAAAATGGTCAAACAGATCAGCAAGCAGGAGAAGCTTACGCTAGGTTACTGCTGACAAATCAAGGTCAGGAATTAATTTCTAAAGCTGGATTTGTTAGAATTCGCTGATTGAGAAGAACTCAGCTTGGGCTAAACGCAAAACACAGCTCAAGACTAGGATGTTCAAAGGGAGATTCCCCATGGAAGAATTCTTTTTTTTCTCTTGCCTTCAAATTCAAAGAGCCACTGTAGTGGATCGGTTCTGCGGCATAAAGCAAATGGCGTGGGCTTAGTATTATTCCTCGCCACCGAGTCAGACAGAATTCACCTGGGAATTCTGACGTAGATTGCTGAGTTGTTTCTTGGTCAAAGAATTTGTGCAAGACATCTTGGGTGGTCAAGCTTTCCTTGCCTAAGGTGGAAGCAAGTTCCACTACCACCCAAGCGTCGCAAAAAGTGGCTGGTCGTCCTAGTAGCATCTACTACACTTTTGCCCCAGAGATTATTCCTCAATGTTCAATCCAGCCCTTGCCGTTGGGACATAAACAAGGGCAATTCGTTGCTCCCTACCAAGAACCTCTTGTCCTCCCTTATGAACTTCCTGGTAAACGAAACAAATTGAACATTAAGGCTTTCCAATTCGGAAAGTAGCCAATTATGTGCAATCTGTTTGTGGTGGTCAAACAGATTGGTCAAATCAAGCAGCAAGTACGTGTCGGTGTCGTCAACTTACTGCTAACTTAGCAGGGATACCGAACTCCTCACCCAAGTAGGGTTTGTCAAAATTCGCTCTCCACTGCATCTGGTCTTGCTTTAGCTGACTCTGTTAATGGACTCTGCTGGCAAGCAAATGAGATTGTCGCCTTGAGTGAGGATTAATCCGCGTTGACGCAGTTTGCCCATTAAGCGGGTGACGGTGACACGGGTCGAACCGATCGCACTGCCAATTTGGGCATGGGTGAGGGGGAAGGGCAGGCAATAACCGCGAATCACATCTGGATCGGTATCGCTCATTGCCGGCTCTCCATATTCCTCAATCAATAAGGTGAGGAATCCTAAGAGTCGGTCAATTGTGCGCCGTTGTCCTAAGGCGCTCAGCCACAGCAGCTTGCGCTGGTGCTGATACCTAAAGGCATCCATAACTTCGCGGCGGAAGTGAGGCCAGTTGTCTAAATCGTGCCAGTACATCCACAGCACCGCAGTTTGATCAACGTGGGCGTAAGCCTGGAGTGTGAACGGTGACTGAGCAACAATTTCAAACGGTTGCCCCGCACCAACAAACCCTAAGAAAGCTTCTTCTGGGGTTCTGTTGATACGTCGAGATGTTAGCTGACTGGCAGTCGCACTAACCTGGGCGGTTCCCACCATGCGGATCGCGCCCCTTTGCACCAAATACAGCAATCCAGGTCGGGCTGGAATGCGCTCATCTTTGCTAAAGGTGCGGCAGCGGTAGTGTTCCTGAGCCCAATCAAGAATTCGTTGCCAAGTCAAAAAAGGACGTGATGCCTCAGAAAAGGAGGATGGAGATTGCATAGGTAACTAAGAGCGTTCGGCTGAAGACAAAGACGTCATAAAAAGGTGCAAGGAGTGCCTTTTTGTTGGCACTTCAGGCATAAAACCTAGCCGTGCCAGTCATCCAAAAGGTAGAAAGCTATGTTCTACTCTTTTGTTATACTTCTTACTGTACAATGATGGTAGTAAACTTTACCCCTTATTCATTAAATTTTGCACAATTCTAATTTTTCTTTTTGTAAATTAAACTTATATCCTAAGACAGATGACATAAAATCAGCACCTTCAGACAACAGTGAGTTTACCTGAAAAGCCTCTGCATCAAAATTTACTGGTTAGTAAAAACACAGGTATTAAGCAGTTAATATACAGCATATTAGATACCACATTAAGTATTTATACTAAAAGCAGACCGCTCGTATGTACAACATATAGAAATATTCCTCTATCTCAGGGTAGAAATGAAAATAAAATTATTTATATTTCAGGCATAGCTTTGCAGGTGTCAAAATCTGAGAAATTTCCCGCGATGGAGATTGCCAATGGCATTGTTTCTCATATTTCAGCAAACTATGACCAAGATTTCAAAATTCAAGTCGTTTCCCCTGGCTGGATTCATTTGGAAGTGACTCACCCGCTCTTGGCTGCTTGGCTGCAAAGCCTCGCCATTAAGGAAGGTCTTGAAGCACGGGAAGCAGGGGGAGAAATTACTCCCTCATCCTCCTTATTCACTGCTCAATACGCTCATGCACGCTGCTGCTCACTAGTGCGGTTGGCGATTCTTGAGGGATTGATCCAACAGGGGGAACCAAATCAAGACGATAGTGAAAGTTCTAAGCAAAGGCTTTTGTCAAGCATTCTTACCCCTAATCCTATTCCTTGGCTGAACTGTGATGAAAAACTCCGCTTCCATCACCCTGCTTCCTATCGCCTCATTAACGAGTTAGTACGAGTGGTAGACTCTTTGGCGTTTCCTAATTTGGGTGGGTCACTCAACTGGGAAAAAGCTGCGACGGGTTTAAGTCGAGCTTTTGAAACTTTCTGGTGTAAATGCCGGATTTTTGGCGAGGTGAAAACTGCCTCCTCAGAACTCGCTCAAGCCAGAATCGGATTAGTCTTGGCCACACAGTCAGTCTTAAAATTTCTGCTGGAAGAAAAATTAGGTATTATTGCGCCTTGTGAAGTATAAACAATAAAACCTACAAACAATAAACTTTTTTTAACAACTATTGACTCGTCTAATCCAGCAATGTATATTATCTGGTGTGTGAGGAGCGAACCAGCAAGAGCACCGAGACGAAACACGGCCAGTCGTCGGTGCTCTTTCTGATTTTATTTGTTATTTGTTAATTGTTAGTAGTTGATTGTTGTTTTTTAGCACTAACTACTGACTGCTAAGACAGTAAGAATTTTTCAATAGCTGCTGCGGCTCCGTCTTGCTCAACGTCAGGAGCCACCCACTCGGCGATCGCTTGCACTGCTGCTGGTGCATTACCCATAGCGACACCAATGCCAGCATACTCTAACATTTCCACATCGTTAAAGTTATCGCCAATGGTCATGACGTTAGCTCTTTGCAGTCCCAGTAATTCTTCAGCTAAATAACGTACTCCAGCACCTTTGTTGACACTCGGGTTAGTCGCTTCAAAAAACGTGGCAACAGATGTGGTGAGATAGAGTTCGGCTGGAGTATATTGGCGGCGTAAATTTCCCAGCAACTGTTCAATGACATTTGTGTCGTCGCACAAAGCCAAAACTTTTGTGGGTTCGTCGCTGGTGACTTGGCGTAAGTCTCCCACAGCAATCGGGGTAATACCACTACGTTCTGCGTAAAGTCCAGTTTCCTCGGTTATCTCACGTACGTAGAGCTGGTCATTAATGTAAAAATGAACAGATAAGAGCGCGCGTAATTCTGGTTGTTCAAAATAGTCTAGAAGCTTGTGTGCTAATTCTCGAGAAATCGGCAAATGGCGATGAATTTTTTGGGTGGCAGGGTCTTGAATCCAAGCTCCCTGGTAGGCTAACAATGGTAGACTAGAGCCAATTTCTTGATGAAAGCGCAAAGCTGAGCGATACATACGACCAGTAGCTATAGCCACCTGAACACCCCGGGAACGTGCCGCAGCAATTGCCTGCTTCACGGCTGTACTGATAGTGTTAGATTTTCCGGCGATCGTCCCATCGATATCTACAACCAGCAGTTGAATATCAAGAGTAGATAGATCCCGAATTTCAGGTGATGCCAATTCTGTGGTAAACACTTTATCCATAACTAATAACTAAGAGATTAACAGCCTATTACTCCTGTCACGCTCGTTCGCCGCTCTTGCGTTCCCGCAGCGTAGATTACTTATTAAGGAACCGCTCCTGAGCTTAGAACCCAAAGGAAAAGATAGGTAATTTTGTACCACCGAAGAGAGTAATCTATTGAAAATGGTAAGGGCGAAGACGGTTAACGAGTTAATCCTACCAAACGTATTAAAGCATAGTTATATAGATATACAGCTTAGAGTAGTGAAAGTGTGGGTAATAGCTCGTAGATCTTAGATAGAAAGAAAAATCTTACTTACGAAGTATTACTTACTATCGACTTACAAATTCTTTAAAACTTTAAGATAAATAATTTTTATATTTATATTTTTTCTATAAATATAAAATTTGGAGTGTGATTTAGATCATTGATGTTGCAACGATTGTGTAATTCACTTAATGACAATGGGGAAATAGCTTTTTTCGGAAAACAGCATTAGAAAAAGCTCAAATTTCATAATTATGAAATATAGAATCGGAAAATATAAAAATTCAACAAATTATGCTTTTGGATATAGTTACTTAATAGAATCTCAAGATATAACTTAGTTAATCAGCAAAATCACGGTATGGAAAACAGGTGATCGAGCTTAGCAAGCAGAGTATTTTACAATTTAAGACTAAAAAATAAAGGGTTTTTATGATCAAGAAAAAATTAACAGGACTCTTTGCTGCAGCAGCAGCTATCACAAGTGTATTTTCCGCTGTTGCTCCTGCAAGCGCCGCCACATTTAGCTGGGATAATTTACAAACCTATGACGTCAAAGACAAATCAACTGATGATTCAGGATTCCAATCTCGGATTCCCCAGTTCCAGCAATATGTACAACAAGAACGAATTGCAATTCCTGAAGATAAATTAAATAGACTTGATCCCTCGAAGCTGAGCCTGAAAAACGACAATAATATTCGCGTTTGGTTCCTGAATGAGGGTGCAGGCTACAAAGACCAGTTGGCTTTTGAAGCAATCAAAGGCTCTGAATACCAAAAAGGATTGGTTTTTGATAACATTTCCTGCAATAGTTCTGATAGCGCAAATTCAGCTTGTCAGCTTGGGGAAAATTCTGGTGCTTTAGATATTGGAGATTACGTTGATTTAGGTACGATATCAGGCGGATCACAACTCAATTTCTTCCTAAAAGCAGATGGATTTAATAATCCCAATGGCAATGTGTATGGCGGAGATCCAACTCAAAATCCAGACCAATTGGATCATATAGTGGCTTATGAAGTAGATGATTACCTGTTGTTGGGTTTTGAAGATTTATATGGACCAGAAGGTACGACAGGAGGCGTAAATGGTATTCAAGTCGCCGATCGCGACTTTAACGACGTAGTTTTCCTGGTTGATTTTGGTAGAGACAATATAACTACAGTTCCAGAACCAGCAAGTGCGATCGCTCTCGTGGGTGTAGGAGCAGTTGGTATACTGAAACTGCGTCGCCGTCGCCAAAACAAAGGTAAAGAAACAGCTTAATTCTTTCTACAGGTTAGATTCTACAGTGGAAGTCACTGGCTAAAATAGGTTTATGTCCCAAACAATACCTACAAACCAGTTGGCTTCCGATTCCTTGACGACAACACGCCCCACATTCATCCTAGTAGATGGTCACTCCCTGGCATTTCGTTCGTACTTCGCTTTTGCAAAAGGAAGAGACGGCGGACTACGAACAAAGACGGGGATTCCTACAAATGTATGTTTTGGTTTTCTCAAATCCTTGTTGGAGGTTATGGCGACTCAACAGCCACAAGCAATGGCGATCGCCTTTGATTTGGGTTTGCCAACCTTCCGCCACGAAGCAGACGATACATATAAAGCAGATCGTCCAGGGACACCAGAAGACTTTGTTCCAGATTTGAAAAATCTGCAAGAGTTACTCGATGCTTTGAATCTGAAAATTGTCACAGCAGCTGGTTACGAAGCAGATGACGTGTTGGGAACTTTAGCACAAACAGCAAGTGCTGCTGGATATAAAGTCAAAATTCTCACGGGCGATCGCGACTTATTTCAACTTGTTGACCCTGCAAAAGAAATCAGCGTTTTATATTTTAGTCCGGAAGCGCTGAAGGGTTCAAGAGCGAGCATTACAGAATTTGGACCAGAAGAAGTTAAAGAAAAGCTTGGTGTTGCACCATCCCAAGTTGTTGATTTCAAGGCTCTTTGCGGCGATAAATCAGATAATATCCCTGGTGTCAAGGGAATCGGCGACAAAACAGCTGTACAGTTGCTCAATACTTATGGTTCGCTTGAGAAAATTTATGCTGCGTTGAGTGAAATCAAAGGCGCAACTCAGAAAAAATTAGAAGCTGGAAAAGAAGATGCACAAAAATCTCGTTACTTAGCGGCGATCGTCGTTGATGTTCCCCTAGAAGTTGATTTAAAAAATTGCATTCTCCAAGGCTTTGACACAAACAACCTGACACCCATTTTAGAAAAGCTAGAATTCAAATATTTTTTAGGCAAAATTAACGAACTTCAGCAACAGTTTGGTGGAATTGAGGAAACACCACAAACTCAAACATCAGAACCACTCCCCACTCCCCACTTCCCACTCCCCAGTAATGAGGATAATGATTTATGGTTTTTCACTGCTGATGATACAGCAGCTCAACAGCAACCCGCCGCTTCTGCTATTAAACCACGCATCATTAATACCCCAGAGCAACTCAGCGAGTTGGTGAACCTGCTGCAAAAATTTACAAACCCACAGACACCCGTTGCTTGGGATACTGAAACCAGCGATTTAGAACCACGGGACGCTTCCTTAGTAGGAATTGGCTGCTGCTGGGGAACAGAACCAGATGAAGTCGCTTATATACCCATTGGTCACAAAGTTGGGGATAATTTAAACAAAGAGCTTGCACTAGAAGCACTACGCCCAATTTTAGAAAGTGCTGATTATCCCAAAGCTTTGCAAAATGCCAAATTTGACCGCTTAGTTCTACGGTGTCAAGGAATCAAGCTGGCGGGAGTCGTATTTGATCCGATGCTAGCAAGTTATGTCCTTAATCCAGATAGTAACCATAATCTGAGTGACTTGGCTCTGCGTTACTTGGGTTTGACAGCGAAAAGTTATGCCGAATTAGTTCCAAAAGGCAAAACGATTGGCGATTTGGACATTCCCACCGTAGCAGATTACTGCGGCATGGATGCTCATAGCACATTCCAACTGGTGCCAAAATTGCGGGAGGAACTGGAGAAAAATCCAGTTTTGTATAAGCTCGTATTGGAAGTGGAACAGCCGCTAGAACCAGTTTTAGCGCAAATGGAATACACAGGTGTCCGCATAAATACAGCTTATTTGCAAGAATTGTCGCAGCAGTTAGAAGTAGATTTAGCCAAGTTTGAACAGCAAGTTTACGGCATTGCTGGGGAGAAATTCAACTTGGGTTCCCCCAAACAATTGAGCCAGATATTGTTTGAAAAATTAAAGTTAAGCACTAAGTCTTCCCGTAAAATTCAAACGGGTTATTCTACAGACGCTGCGACATTGGAAAAGCTGCAAGAAGTCGATACAACTGGCATTATTGATGCCATTATTGAGTATCGTACCTTATCGAAATTGAAGTCCACCTATGTAGATTCTTTACCAACATTGGTGCGTCCCGATACTCAAAGGGTGCATACCGATTTTAACCAAACAGTAACATCTACTGGTAGGTTGTCTTCTTCGAATCCAAATTTACAAAATATCCCCATTCGCACTGCTTTTAGCCGCCAAATTCGCAAAGCATTTGTGCCAGAACCAGGTTGGCTGTTAATCACTGCTGATTATTCACAAGTTGAATTGCGGATTTTGGCTCATTTGAGTCAAGAGCCTGTTTTAGTTGAAGCTTATCAAGAAAATGAGGACATTCATACCGTAACAGCGCGGTTAATCTTTGAAAAAGAAAATGTAACATCAGACGAGCGACGGTTAGCAAAAACCATCAACTTTGGCGTGATTTATGGAATGGGTTCTCTTAGGTTTTCACGCTCAACTGGTGTAGATAAAGCCGACGCTAACGAGTTTATCAAGCGCTTTAACAACCGTTATCCGAAAGTATTTGAATATTTGGAGAAAGTGAAAAAGCAGGCGATCGCCCAAGGTTATGTAGAAACAATATTAGGGCGTCGTCGTTATTTCGAGTTTACTAGTAACAGCATACGCAAGTACAAAGGCAACAAACCAGAAGATGTTGATCTGAAAAAACTTGGTAATTTAGGTGCTTACGATGCGGGTTTGTTGCGTGCTGCTGCCAATGCACCGATTCAAGGTTCCAGCGCTGATATTATCAAAATTGCAATGGTGAGGCTGCATGAAATTTTGCAGAATTACCAAGCGCGTCTTTTGTTGCAGGTACACGACGAGTTGGTGTTTGAAGTTCCACCAAAAGAATGGGAAGAATTACAACCGCAAATTAAGTCCCTGATGGAAAGTGCGGTATCGTTGAGTGTACCGTTAGTTGTAGATGTGCGTGCAGGCGACAATTGGATGGAGACGAAGTAGGAAAGTGACAGGAAATATTAAAGATTTCCCCTTTCTACTTCTTTTTACTTGAGATAAAAATTGAACACGTGTTTATCTGATGTGTCTCCCAAATTTCTGTATTCCGAAGTTGAGAGAGGAGGGAAAAAGTAGGATTGGAATCGACTTAAGCTTTCACAAGTTTCTAAGGGAAAAGGTTTTTTCTCAGGAACATCATCCCATCCTACAACGAGGGCACCACCTTCACGTAAAGACTCGTAGCATCCCAAGAATGCTTCTTCTACGTCTTTTCTATCATTCAATCCCCAACCAAAAACTCCATTACAGATAATTAAATCTAAATCGTTATCTTTGAAGTGAAGCTTTAAATCACTCATAGAGCCAGTAATATGCTTTTTGGCTCCATAAATTTTTTTCATTGGGTTAATATCAATCGTCCAGTATTCTTTTTTTTCAAACCATTTTTCATAGTGCTTTGTATAAGAACCACATCCTACAAATAGCACTTTAGTAAATTCTTTTCGCTCAACAAAATAGGGAATAATTTTTTGTTCCAATATGTAGCGATCGTGATTTATAATTGGCATCTCCCTACCTAGAACTGTGTAGGTAAGGACTTTTAAGCCTCGCAAAACCATTTTCGGGTTACTGAGCATCTGTAATTTTTTATACCTATAATTTCACCAATAGGTATATTAAACAGGACAGACTTAAAATTTAAGTTAATAAAAATTTAAATATCAGTAAAAACATGATTGTGCAAGTATGTTTTTAGTAGCGGATGTACGTGCTGGTGAAAATGATTATTAAACCCCTTACACTGATTCATGAATCAATAGAGAACAACAGATCAACGTAGTATTTCTCCTGATTTGTGAGTTTTGTGTTCTGTGTTCTCCCCCCTTACAAAAAATCGTTTTTTTCAAGAAGCCTATTAATCAAGACCGCACCAATTATTTCAGCGCCTTTAGTGAAACCGTACCCTCAAAACTCTTCATCGACAAAAAATTCGGTGTCGTCTGATTCATAATTCCTTTCCTTGGAACCAGCAAGACCCCAAAGGGGTTGCAGCAGCGCCACCCCAATTATCCCTACGCCAGCACTGAAAGCTAGCACTAAACCTACTGGAATTTGAATCGACTGGAAGGTAAGAAATTTTAAAGATACTGGTTCAGCGTTTTGGACTGCGAGAATGGCTGTTCCCACCACCCATAAAGCTACAACTATCGATATCAGTAGATTAGCAAGAGTTTTCATAAACGAGCTGTTCTCCCTTGGGTATAAATAAATTCACGTTTTCTGGTTTCGGGTCAAACAAAGGTAGAAATTAAGCAACCAGAAAAGCGCATCTGATGGACCTTCATTAATTGTCAGCAATAGTATCAGTCATTTATCGACTGGCTAAACCAGCATAGTCGGGGATATATTTAATCCCACAATATGGTGCTGGATTATGGTTTGGGGTGAACATCAGCGCAGTAGCCTTCTTTAGGTGATGGGCGTTGTCAACAATAACTGGTGTAGGGTGATCTCGGTTAGTGATTTTTACCATCCAACCCAAGTCAGCTAGGACTTGGGCTACTGTGCGGGCAAACTGTATTCTTCGAGAAAGCGAGTATCGTAGACAACAAGAACTGCTTGCTGTTTTGTGTAAACTGTTTCAAGGTAATTTACAATCGCTCCTGTCACTTTTCGCTCCTTGGGGAAAGTGAACTCATCAGCAATCATCCCTAGCGATTCATCGGTACTGAATTTCATTTTACCGGAATCGCTACTGACGCCCATTTTTGCCAATTTCTCTGCTCTATCCTGAACACTGCTTTTCAAGTAGCTTTGCGCAAACTGAGTATACAGATAATTATCCCCATCGTACTTTCTCTCACCGATTCTGAGCAATGTCAACCCCTCAGCAGCCCTTCGCCAGTTATCACCTTTGGTCTTTAGTTGCCCCAACCGCATGGCAACAACGCTGCCATTGCCAGATGAGAAGAGGTTTCATTAAAGCACGACAACACGAACCACAAGTCAAAGCGCTTTTGGCAAAAGCTACAGCATCACAGCGCATTGGTTTACTCGCACAAAAAGGCGTTTATGAATTTCATCACCACATCGATCTATTGAACCAATCCGATGGTGTAGAAAAAGTTGCACAGCTTTTGAAATTAAGCAACTCAACTGATGAAGTTAAGCAGCGCGTCCTGCAAATTTTGAAAAAATATCACGATGAACCCTTACTTTTAGGCAAACGTATCATCCTGTTAACTCGCGGCGATGAAGGTTTTCCCAAACCGATTTTGATTTCACAGCGACATTATTGCTTTCGCTTGTATGCCGTTATGGACTGTGTATTGATTGAGTCCGATAGCACTTTACATATTATAGATTTTAAAACTGGTAAATCTGCTTTTGACCGACGACAGGCATTAGTTTATTTGCTTGCCGCGCGTTATCTTTATCCTAAACATCAAGCGATCGCCTCATTTTATAATTTAGAAGTTTGTAAAAAATCCGAGATAATTAGCGTTACTCAGAGTGAATTAGACTCAATAGAATTTGAATTGGCTGAGATTGCCAGAAAGCATCAGCAAGATTTGCAAAAATATCAAGAAAATAACAGTGATTTTAACAAAGTTTTTCCCCCAAACCCTGGTTCTCACTGCCGCTTTTGCCCATTTAACTCAATCTGTGAATTTTCTACTTTAAAAGCTTTATCACCACAGCCAAATGAGAGAAAAGTTATAACAATACATAAAAAAATGTAAACAAAAACATTTTTTTTACAAAATCTTGACCTTTGTTCATTATCAGCGTAATATCTGATACCAGGAACAAATCCAGAACAACGGCGGGAATGTCTGGATTGAGGGACTTAAGACCGAACACGTTGGTACCGTGATCGAAACGCTCAACGGCGGCAAGACAGAGTTGCTAGGAGGAACTATCTTGGCAGCGCAGGAGTTTTCCGCTGAAGATAAGCTGAAACCAGCGTTCATTAACAACAACTCAACCATGTCGCTGGTGTATCGGGATCTCTCCCACAATCCAGCCTTGAACTACGACATCCAAGTCGAGGAGACGCGCAACGGAGAGACGCGCCGGATATTGACCGACCAAATACCGCAGCAGGTAGCACTGTTCACGGGGTCTAAATGATAAAGTAGGGGTGCAAAGCACTGCGCCTGTACAGGTGTAAGGGTGTAGAAAAATGTTTTCTACACCCCGTCTTTACAAAGCTGGTAATTCTTCCAAAATCGTAAACCGGATGTGATTAATTGCTAACTCACCAATTGAGACATCTTCTTTTGTGAGTCGCATAGCTTTACTCGTCAAAGTTTCAAAGGTAATACCTTTACCGATTTCAATGTGATACCAGCATAAGCCCATAAAAAACCGTGTAGGATAAGCTCCATCGTTGCCTATATCATCAGGATTTGATTCCATTGGCAACCAGCCAAAACCAGGTACGTAGAACTCCAACCAAACATGATTAAAGTCCGGTTGCAGGGGAACGTGCTGGTATTCGGCATACGGGGGACATTTATAGCGACCTACCGTACGGCAGGGAATGCCATTCAAACGGCATAAAGCAAGTAAAACGCCTACATACTCGCCACAGGAACCAACACCCCGTTCTAAAACGATGTCTGGGGTGTCTATGTGAGGTTTAATGCCATAGGACAACTCGTCGTAGACATAATTACGGATGCTGTACATTTTCCGCAGCAAATTGGTTTCAGTACCAACTGCTTCACGTGCGGCGCGACGGACAATGTTCGTATCCATTGCTAAATCGTCATCATCTACCAAATAGCGGTCTTGAAATTCTGGTGATAGTTCCTCCAGATCTTCTACATCTGCTGGGGTGAGGCGATACTTAATTCCCCGGACTTCCAAAACTGCTTTCCAACCAAAAAGATGCCGTTCGCCTGGGGTGAGGGCATCAAATTTAAACACAGCAACACGTTGCCCTTCTATCACTTCTTCTGTGAAAGGTAGACCAATGGGTTCAACGTGTTTCACCTTTTGGCGGTCAGTTTCCGATGGCAGGGCGATGCGCCATTCTACCTCTGGTAAATACACTTCTTCTAATGGCGAAATTTCCTCTAAATAGGACATTTCAATCAGATAGCCATTAGAGAGGGCGTAGCGTTGATCTGGGTTGTAATGGTAATGTAGCGGGTGAATAAAGGTGCGATCGCGGTAAGATAGCTGATGACTCGGGTCAGCATTTGGGTTATCCCGGACATACGGCTCTTCTGAGGCATAGGCGATGTAAAGATTTTTCTCGCCTGTCTCGGTATTTTTATGTATTGCTATCCCCGAGGGAGAATCAAACGGCGTCAACACGCTGAATTGAACTTCCCCAGTCGCCCTGTCAATGCTGTAGACAGTTTGCTCGGTGCGATCGCAAACCCAAAGCGTATCCTCGTCCACTGCCAAACTTTCCACCCCGACCCCAGGGGCATAAAATTTAGTAATTTGTTTTCGTGTATCGCGGTCAAAAATCAGAATGTCCCCCAGCTTTTCGCTACTGATGTAGACAGTTGATTCCCAAACAGCAATGCCATCAGCCGGATAAGGCAAGCTGACAAAATGTTCTAGACCCAACGAACTCAGCTTGGACAAATAAACATTATTACCCCGAGTCACCCAAAGAGTATCTTCCCAAACCGCAAGACCCGTGACATCCATAAATTCTTTGACTTGATGAGGATTGAGAATTTTGGCGTTGTCAGAGTCCGGGTCAATTTGCAGCAGATGCCCTTTAACAGTATCAATAGCGATGAGTGTATCCTTGATAAATGTGATGCCACAGAGGGCGGCAGCACTAAGGGGTCGAATTGTCCTTTTGCCAAACATTTGGCTGGTAGATGGAAAACTGGGGAGTGCAAAAGTCATATTAAACTTATTTGGTCAACGGTATAGCACGCCTAGAATCAATTGTGGAATGTCTTGTGTGACAAACTTCCTTACTTCTATTACTCATAATTATCAATATTTTGTGTGATGAAATTCCTCTTCAGTCGTAAGGACACCGATGTTATCCGAAGCAGGAAATTGGGAACCGTTAAGAATAACACCTGTACTGTACAGCTTAGCGCTCAACCTAATGTAACTTTATATTGATGGTTTTCCAGCCATTGCTAAATTATGATCGAATTTTGTAACCATTCCCTGTGACTTACACGATGTCTGCTCATTCTCTGCCTGAAAAAGCCGCCGCCGTTTGGCATAGTTTGGAAGTTGATAAATCACTGGAACTGCTCAAGACAAATGCAGAGACTGGCTTAACGCCCCAAGAAGTAGAACAGCGGTTGCAAAAATATGGACCCAATGAACTAGAAGAAACCGCTGGACGGAGCGCTTGGGAAATTCTGGTGGATCAGTTCAAGAACATTATGTTGTTGATGCTGATTGCCGTAGCCATAATTTCTGGGGTTTTAGACCTGTTAGCTTGGCAACAAGGCTCGTTGAAACCTGGTGAGTTGCCATTTAAAGACACAATCGCCATTTTAGCGATTGTTGTCCTCAACGGCATACTTGGTTATGTCCAAGAAAGCCGTGCCGAAAAAGCCTTGGCAGCCCTGAAAAAACTCTCCTCTCCCAACGTGCGCGTCATTCGCGACGGCAAACCACTGGAGGTCGTAGCCAAGGATCTGGTGCCAGGAGATGTGATGCTGGTGGAAGCCGGGGTGCAGTTCGCCGCAGACGGACGCCTAATAGAAGAGTCTAACCTGCAAGTGCGAGAATCAGCACTGACTGGTGAAGCCGAAGCGGTTAACAAACGGGCAAAACTTATCTTGCCTGAAGAAACATCATTAGGCGATCGCATCAATTTGGTATTTCAAGGCACTGAAGTCGTCCAAGGACGAGCCAAGATTCTGGTCACCAACACTGGTATGCAGACAGAACTTGGCAAAATTGCCGCGATGTTGCAGGCGGTGGAAAGTGAACCCACTCCCTTGCAACAACGAATGACCCAACTAGGCAACGTCCTAGTAACGGGTTCTTTGATTTTGGTGGCGATCGTCGTCGCGGGCGGTCTTTTGCGTGGCGGTAACTTACAAGAACTGTTGGAAGTTTCCTTAAGTATGGCGGTTGCTGTGGTGCCAGAAGGTTTACCCGCCGTAATTACCGTCACCCTGGCATTGGGAACCCAGCGGATGGTCCGTCAGAATGCCTTGATTCGCAAACTACCAGCTGTGGAAACCCTAGGTTCTGTGACCACCATTTGTTCCGATAAAACCGGCACCTTAACTCAGAACAAGATGGTGGTGCAATCAGTTTACACGAACAACAGTGCTTTTCGTGTGACTGGAGAAGGTTACGCCCCCAAAGGGGAGTTTCAGTTGGATAGTAAAACAATTTCCATAGACCAGTATCCAGAAATCCAAGCTTTATTAGTCGGCTGTGCTTTGTGTAATGACTCCTTTTTGCAACAGCAACAAGGGCAATGGACGATTTTGGGCGACCCGACAGAGGGCGCTTTGGTGACGCTGGCAGCGAAAGGAGGAATAGAAAAAGACCAGTGGGACAGCAAGCTGCCCCGTGTAGCTGAGTTTCCTTTCTCCTCAGAACGCAAGCGGATGAGCGTAATTTCTAAGGTTGAGCAAGTCCAGACAGGTGTATCGCCGTTGACATCGGTTGATCCTGTCCTCAGCAACTTAGTGCAATCTGAAAGTTACTTAATGTTCACCAAAGGTTCACCAGAGCTAACTTTGGAACGTAGCACCCACGTTTATGTCGGGACTAGCTCAGTCCCGTTGAACGATGAACAACGCCGTCAGATTTTGGCAGAAAATGAACGAATGGCGAGTAAAGGTTTGCGGGTACTCGGTTTTGCCTACAAACCCCTCAGCGAAATCCCGCCGGAAGGGTCAGATGAGGCATCTGAGCAAGGATTGGTATGGCTGGGATTGGTAGGAATGCTAGATGCGCCCCGCCCAGAGGTGAGGGCAGCAGTGCAAGAATGTCGGGACGCGGGAATTCGACCAGTGATGATCACTGGTGACCACCAACTGACAGCACGAGCCATTGCTACCGATTTAGGAATTGCTAAAGAAGATGACCGTGTCCTTATAGGTCAAGAATTGCAGCGGATGAGCGATCAAGACCTAGAGCAACAGGTTGACTTGGTGAGCATCTACGCTAGGGTTGCCCCGGAACATAAACTGCGAATTGTTCAAGCACTGCAACGCCGAGGTAGATTTGTCGCCATGACAGGTGACGGCGTCAACGATGCCCCCGCCCTCAAACAAGCTGACATCGGCATCGCAATGGGTATCACAGGCACCGATGTGAGCAAGGAAGCCAGTGACATGGTGTTACTTGATGACAACTTTGCTACTATTGTCTCTGCCACCAAGGAAGGTAGAGTTGTTTTCACCAACATCCGCCGCTTTATCAAATACATTCTTGGTAGTAATATTGGCGAAGTTATCACAATTGCCGCTGCACCAATTCTCGGGCTGGGAGGGGTTCCCCTTAGCCCCTTGCAAATTCTTTGGATGAACTTGGTGACAGACGGTTTACCAGCGCTGGCATTGGCTGTAGAACCTGCTGAACCAGATGTGATGAAACGTCCGCCCTTCAGTCCCCGTGAAAGTATTTTTGCGAGGGGATTGGGTTCTTATATGATTCGCATTGGTATTGTCTTTGCCATTATCTCAATTGCCTTGATGTGGTGGGCTTACAACTATACCAATGCACCTGGGTATCAGGGCGATCGCGATACTTGGAAGACAATGGTATTTACTACCCTATGTCTCGCGCAAATGGGTCATGCTATAGCAATTCGCTCAAATACCCGATTGACTATAGAAATGAATCCCTTCTCAAATCCTTATGTACTGGGGGCTGTTGTCGTTACGACAATCTTACAGTTGATGCTCGTTTACGTGCCGCCTTTGCGTGATTTCTTTGGTACCCACTTGCTGAGTCCAACAGAGTTGGGTATTTGCTTTGGCTTTAGTGCTTTGATGTTTGTGTGGATTGAAATGGAGAAGTTATTCTTACGGTTGATGGGTAAAAAACCTGTATAAAGCGGGAATTTTCACTTGTATTAAAGACATTTCTTGTGGCGTGGGCTGTCCAGCCCGCCCTTATTACAAGAAAATTAAGGGTAGCAGCCTACTCATCCCCTTATGTACCTGAAAACCCTTCACCTCCGACAATTTCGCAACTACAAAGAGCAGCAAGTTGAGTTTACTGCTCCTAAAACAATATTGGTGGGCAATAATGCTCAAGGAAAGTCCAATTTGTTGGAGGCGGTGGAATTGCTAGCGACATTGCGATCGCACAGAATGGCACGCGATCGCGATTTAGTCCGGGAAGGGGAAGCGACATCTCAAATTCATGCCACTCTAGAACGGCAAACTGGCATCAGCGATCTCACCTTAACTCTCCGTCGAAATGGTCGCCGCACCGTTGCTTTAAATAGTGAAACTTTGCGGCGTCAGATGGACTTTCTCGGTGTCCTCAATGCCGTGCAGTTTTCCAGCTTGGATTTGGATTTGGTGCGCGCTGGTCCTGAAGGTCGCCGCAGCTGGTTAGATACTCTGTTAATTCAACTCGAACCCGTATATGCTCACATATTACAGCAGTATCACCAGGTTTTACGACAGCGCAATGCTTTTTTGAAACACAATGTAGAGACGCGCCACCTCTCGTCTCTACAATCTGAACTGGCTGTGTGGGATGCACAATTGGCTAGCACGGGTACACGAGTGATTAGACGACGCGATCGCGCTATACAACGACTAGCCCCTATTGCCAGTGCTTGGCACGCTAGTATCAGTGGCAGTACAGAAATTCTACAACTCAAGTACTCACCCAATATCTCTTTAGAGCATAACCATCCAGAACAAGTACAGCAGGCTTTTTTAGACAAAATACAGCTGCGTGCTGTTGCCGAGTTGCACCAAGGAACGACGCTTGTCGGTCCCCATCGCGACGAAATAGAATTGACGATTAATCAAACACCTGCTCGTCAATACGGTTCTCAAGGTCAGCAGCGAACTTTAGTACTAGCGTTAAAATTAGCAGAATTGCAACTCATAGAAGAAGTTGTTGGAGAACCACCCCTGCTACTGCTTGATGATGTCTTAGCTGAACTAGACCCATCCCGGCAAAATCAGTTGCTTGATACGATTCAAGACCGCTTTCAAACCTTAATTACTACCACACATTTGGGTTCTTTTGATTCCCAATGGCTGAATTCCTCTCAAATTCTTTTTGTGAAAGCTGGAGAAATGTCGCTCATGAGTTATTAGTCATTGAAGAAGGGGCTGTCTCACCAATTCATCAGATTTTGTTAGAAGGGGTGAGTACTCCGTGACTAGGAACCGGAACTCTACAATTTATACTTAAATCTTGCTTCAACATTGCTGATTACTAAGTTTCTAGCTGCTGAGTACTTTTTTAGCTTTCAAATCTTTTAAAAACATTTAGAACTAAAAAAGACAACAACGCACCTATTAATCCTAGCTGCCACCAACCACATCCAGCGGTAATTCCTAAAGCAGCACAAACCCAAATGGCTGCTGCTGACGTAAGTCCGTGAATTTTAGTTCGCGCTGATTCTTGGGAAGATTCACGTAGAATTTCCCCTGCACCAAGAAATCCCACACCAGCTGCAATGCCCTGAATCACTCGTGAGAGAGCATCCGCATTCGGTTGATCTGTACCTGTTGCCAGCGATATGAGAGTGAACAAGGCTGCACCAAAACTCACGAGCATATGAGTTCTCAAACCAGCTGGTTTGTGTCTAATTTCGCGTTCTATGCCGATAATTGCGCCAACGAGTAAAGCAAGGCACAGCCTAAAGGTGATGTTCAACCAATCATTGGGTGCAATGTAGTAAATGCTAGGCAATGCTTAATCCTTGTTAATTCCTCATGGAGATTAATATACAATCACTCATGTACCTAATGGTAATATCCTGATAAGCACCTTTTGCGTTGAAAACTCGTTTATTATCATCGTTGTATTTTATCTAAACTCTAACCGCCATAACCACAGGCTAAATCAGCATAATTAAACATAAATGGTGGAAAAATGGTGGAAACTCGTTGTGGTAGTTTTTCAGTAGATGGCAACTGACTATCTGCCATTGATGAATCCGTGACTACTTATATGATTACGGCAATTCCGTGACCGGAGCAACTGACAACAGACAACAAATTAATTGAGTGGACAAACTCTACTGGCTTGATCAAATTAAACTGCAAGACCGCGCCAAAGTTGGCGACAAAGCATTTTATTTAAGCAGAATCATGCAACGTGGTTATCCGGTGGTGCCTGGTTTTGTGGTTTCAGCGGAAGTTTTGCGAGAATTTTTAGAAACTCTCAACAGTTCGGAGGCGTTAGTCGCTGACTTGCCGCATTCTTCCTTACACCTAGATGTCAATAATTGGCGTCAACTTCAGCAGGTTGCTGGGCGCTTACGTCAAGAAATTAGTACTGCTGTTTTGCCACCGCACCTGTTAAGTACAATCGTTAATGCAGCTAAAGAATTGGAATCTGCATACCTGATTTTTCGACCAAGTTTTGTCGTGCCACCTGCCAGACATGGGATAGGGAATACATCTGGATTACTCGAATCCGAAGTATGTCGATGTGATGAACAAGCGATCGCCTTAGCATTGAAGCGCACTTGGAGCCAGATGTTTCGTGCCAAGAGTTTATTGTACTGGCAATGGGCAGGCATAAAAGTGCAACAAATTAATTTGGGCGTTTTGGTACAACCTTTAAAGAATGCGATCGCGAGTGGCTCACTGTATGCCAACTCTTCTGAATGGGAAATTCTAGCTACATCCGGATTAGGACTAGCAATAACTCAAGGTGATGTCTTACCAGATGTTTACTACATCCATCCAGTTACTGGTACCGTCAGAGAGCAGCAACTAGGCAATAAAATGCTAGCTTACTGTCTTAATGATACAGCAGCTGTAGCTACTTTACAAACCGTGCCAGCTTCGCCGCTTACCTCAGATGACTCAAGTCTTGTTACTTACCTATTGGACGAAGACCAGCAAAAACAGTATGCTTTACCAGAAGAATATCTGCAACCACTCATTCAACTGGCAAATCAACTTGTCAAAGAAATAGGTAGACATTTTACCTTTGACTGGACTATCTGTTGTGACCCAACAAAGACGTTATACCTGACGCAAGTTAGCACCCCTCAAGCCACGATTTCTAATTTCCACTTGCTCAAGGGATTAGCAGCAGCGCCGGGACGTGTGACAGCAACTGCTCATGTGATTATTAATTCACAGCAAAAACCAGAACAACCACCCAAGCGAGCGATTTTAGTAGCACCGACAATAGCACCTGACTGGTTACCGCTACTACAAAATGCTGGAGGTATTATTACTGAACAAGGAGGATTAACTAGCCACGCTGCTATTCTTGCCAGAGAATTAGGAATACCAGCAGTTGTACGAGTAGAGCATGCTACAAAAATTATTCAGACTGGCGAAAGATTAGTGATTGATGGCGACAAGGGAGAAGTTTATCGTCTCACAAGAGAAGTTGGGGAAGCTGGGGAGATGGGAAAAGAGGACAAGGGGACAGGGAAACAGGGGGACGTGTCCACACTCTCCAATTCCATCCCTGCATCATCCCCGCATCTGGCGATGATTGGAACTCAACTGCTGGTTAACTTGAGCCAGCCCAGCTTGATAGAGCAAGTGCAAAGCTTACCTGTAGATGGTGTGGGATTATTACGAAGTGAGCTGATGGCTCTGAATATACTGGAAGGGCAACACCCTAATACTTGGGTGCAGAAAGGACAGCAGACACTATTGCTTGAGCGTTTGCGTGAGCAAATTATGCAGTTTGCTCGCGCCTTTGCACCAAGACCTGTTTTTTATCGGTCTTTGGATTGGCGTTCCCATGAACTGTCATCTTTTAACGATAGTCTACAATCTTCTACACAGTCTATGCTGGGGGAACGTGGCACCTTCAGCTATTTGCAAAATCCCGCAGTTTTCGAGTTAGAATTGGCTGCTTTGGCGGCTGTACAGAAAGCAGGATACAGCAATGTTCATCTACTGTTACCTTTTGTGCGCACAGTGGAAGAGTTTTCCTTTTGCCGTCAAAAAGTTGAGCAAGCAAAGTTAACTCAAGTACCGCAATTTCAATTGTGGATTATGGCAGAAGTGCCAAGCGTGTTATTTTTACTGCCAGAATATGTAAAAGCAGGTGTAGCGGGAATTTCAATTGGTACCAATGACCTAACTCAACTCTTGCTAGGAGTGGATAGAGAGCAAGGACAACTCGCAAAAGCGTTTAATGAACGTCATCCAGTCGTGATGGGTGCTGTTGCTCAACTCATTCAAATGGCAAAAAGTGCGGGGATTCCTTGTTCTATCTGCGGTCAAGCACCAGTGCTATATCCTGAAATCATTGAGCAACTGGTGCAGTGGGGCATCACTTCCATTTCTGTTGAACCAGAAGCTGTTGAACGGACATATTTGGCGATCGCTCGTGCCGAACAACGCATACTTTTAGAAGCAGCGCGGCGTCAACTCAATCAATCGACATAGCCCAGATATTTCATAATATTACACCGAACTATTCCTTGTTTTTTGAAAACTCAATCTTCTTTAATGCCCAACTATAAATTATTTCTTATAATTGGAATAATTATAGATTTTTATACTTATTCACCTTTGAAATTGAAAATAGCTTGTACCAATATAGCAATCCTAAATCATAAGCCCTACGGGCTGCCTTCGGCTACGTGAACAGCAAGATGCTCGACTTCGCCGAAGTTGTCGGGCATCTGAGTATTTTAATTTTCACAAATCAAATAGGATTGCTATATTCATGATGCACCATATTGGTATCGTTAAACCTCCTATGGTAGGCTAAAGTTGCCATTAATCAAGAAAGAACTCAGAATTCCTCTGGTAGGAACCTAGGAGGATTCTATACACCTGATTAGCGAGTATTACTTTAATAATTCATCTGCCTTAAAGCAGATATTAATATTAATTAAAAATGTGATTTTCAAGACAATATTTTGACGACAAATTTATTGTATTTGTGAATACAAATTAGCTTAAAGTTGGAGACATTCCTTAGATGGAAGTTAAGTGAAGCAGCAAGATTTATGCTTTTACTATATGGCGTTCATTCTAAAGCTCTAACAGCCATGAAATTTGTTAGAAAATTTGTCACGCCATCTTAACTCTTGCTTTTGTAAAACATAGATTAAAAGAGCTACTCTATTATGCGTGCTTCTTTCTTGCTAGTCGCTACACTACCAATTATTTTTAGTGGTTTATCAGCTCAAGCTGAGACTATAAAATCCGCTAATTCTGGGGCGATTGCGCAAAGCGCACCTGGAAGAGGCGATCGCTCCTGTTGAGAGTCAAAGGCTGAGTTTTCCAAAAACCGCCTCTCAACCTCATTCCGCTACAACTTTGGCTCAACTAGTCAGTCCAATCGCTGTTAATTCTGCTGCCAAGACTATCCCAGGAAAAGCTCTGACTTCTGCCTCTGGTCTCTTGGCTCGACCTTCTAAAACTGTAGCTCCTACAGTGGCTCAAGTTGATACGACGACACCAGGCACGACTACACCCGGTACGATTACACCTGGTCACACCATACCCGGTACAACTACACCAGACACGACGACACCAAATCAGACCATACCCGGTACAACTACACCAGACACGACGACACCAAATCAGACCATACCCGGTACAACTACACCAGACACGACTACACCAAATCAGACCATACCCGGTACAACTACACCAGACACGACGACACCAAATCAGATCACACCCGGTACAACTACACCAGACACGACTACACCAGGTACGACTACACCCGGTACGACTACACCCGGTACTAATGGTGTTTTCCCAGGAGGAGCTACCCGTTCTGGACCAAGTTATTTCGGGATCGGTGGCAACATTGGTTTGGGTACAGGTGGCACTGCTTTGGGCGAAGGTAGCTTTGCTGTGTTTAGCAAACTTGGACTTGCAAGATCTTTTTCTGTGCGACCTAGTATCTTTGTTAGCGATAATCCAACCTTGCTGATTCCAGTAACATACGATTTTTTACCTATAGGAGTGCCAGGAGGTGGTGGATTTAGTGTGGCTCCTTACCTTGGAGTCGGAGCAGCCATATCATTTAACGACGACACTTCAGCTGATTTCCTCATCACTGGTGGTGTAGATGTTCCTTTGTCACCCCGATTTACGGCGACTGCTGCCGTAAATGTAACGGCTTTTGATGAGACCGCTGTGGGGCTGCTAATCGGCGTAGGCTACAACTTTTCAGGATTCTAAGTCAAAATAATTCGTAATTTATAATTCGTAATTATTTACCCCACGGCTGAAGCCGTGGGCTTGAAACAAGGAAAAAATTTGTTTTTTTCCATTAATAAATAAAGGAGCTATGACTTTCGTTACGAATTACGAATTACGAATTAGTAATTATTCGGTCACCGCAACGCCAAAGCAAAGAATGTAGCTTGAAGGGGCTCGAGGAGCGGTGAAGTGTTGGCAGTAGAGTATTTTCTGCGTTCTGGGGAAAAAAATAGGTCTGTCTACTGCTGCGCTTTAATCTCGGTAACAAGTGGCAAAGGAACCTAAAACACTTGTATTGCAAATGCCTAACTTCGTGAACGTAAAGTCATGAAAATACCGTTGCGTGGTCGCAAAGTTATCATTGGTTGTGGTTCCACAAGATGACCAGGTACTAACTCTAAACGATACCTTTGGGCAACGTCAGCAATCACTAACTGGGCTTCCATTAAGGCAAAATTATTACCAATACAAGTACGTGGTCCACCACCAAACGGAAAGTAAGCATATTGCGGACGACCAGCAGAACCTAGGGGCGAAAAACGTTC
The DNA here is from genome assembly GCA_019359075.1 of Kalymmatonema hyalinum WJT4-NPBG1. Lineage (GTDB taxonomy): Bacteria > Cyanobacteriota > Cyanobacteriia > Cyanobacteriales > Nostocaceae > Kalymmatonema > Kalymmatonema hyalinum. The sequence goes on along the minus strand of JAHHIB010000010.1, from coordinate 15,499 downwards.
TGGGTCAAAGCCTTCGGGATTATCCCAAAAATCTGGATGTCGATGGGTAACGTAGGAACTCAGAATAACCGTGGAATTGGCGGGAATATCGTAGCCGTCAAGTTTGTCTGAGCCAATACTTTCGCGTCCGATTTCCCAAGCAGGTGGATACAACCGCATGGATTCGTTTAGCACCTGAAGAGTGTATTTTAAATTTTTTAAATCAAATAAAGTGGGGACACGTCCGCCAAGCACCTCGCTCAACTCAGCATGCAAGCGACGTTCCACTTCTGGATGCTTAGTTTACACCTTCTGCTTGCTGTGCTTTAATCTCATTGAGTAACGCCTCATCAGAGTAAGCAGTTTCCCATTCGTCTTGTAGCTTTAGCCGGACAGACTGAGCGCCGCCACTTGGCGTGCAGACGACCCAGTAGGTACCTGGTTCTCCTTTGACTTGAGCCGCATCTTTGGTTTCTGGGCTATCGGAAAGACCCGAAAATGCCTGAACACATGTCCAGGTAGTTCCATCTGTATCTGTGACTTCTCGCTGCATATTTGACACCTGATTACTGTGAATCTGCAAGTTGAGAGATGAGCGCCTGATGTTGCTCAATCCAATGGGCTGCCCATTGGAACTGCACCCCAGCACGACGGGCGGCAGCTTCGTCTTCGGATCTATCGCCTACATAGCGTGTATTTTCCGGGGTGTGCTTGTGCCGAGCTATTGCTAGGTTCAACATTCCGGCTCCGGGTTTGCGATAGTGTCCAGACCATTTGGTTTTACTGTGGTTATGGACATTGTGGTGAGTGACGCGGAAACACTTTTTGCCTTCAAAGTCAGGACAGAAGTAGATTTCCCTTAATTCTGGGAATAGCTCAAGCGTGTACTGCTGTTCCTTGATGCACTCTTGGATAGACTTGTACCCTGCGGCAACTCCGCCTTGATTGGTAATGCCGACAATGATCCAATCGTCTTTGTAAGCGCGAATGGCAACGTCAGCACCCGCAATAATTCTTTGGTCTTTAGGATGTTGAAAGTATTGCTGTCCGCTGAGTGGTTCTCGGATCGTCCCGTCCAAGTCTACCAGTAATAGGCTCATCGTTTCTTTGTCGAATTCCGCATTTTATTTTCGATATCGTAAGCCGCTAAGCATTCCCTTTCTTCTGGCTAACGGAAGGCACTGTTAGGGCGATCGCTCGTCCTCCAGATTGAGTGAGGCATTAAATTAAATTGATGCGTCAGTTAAAACACAAAGACTGTGGCAATTGTTCTTAACAAACGGTGATGATTCTCACGTTTTAGCACTTGCAAATCATCCGAAAGATGAAGGCAGCCATCAATTGAGTGCTATACGGTTGACTTAAATAAAAAATAGGCTTTTGTATTGATAATCACACTCCAAATTAATACTGATTCTTCTTTAAGCGCAATCAAAAGTACCTATTGGGGATGAAGTTTTGATATGAAAACTGTTGCTGAATAGATAGGTAGAAGCGTCAGCGATCAACACTCAGCTACCTGGTACAAAACACTGCACAGTAGCTTTTGTAACAACTCCATAAATTTAAGCTGGACTTGACAAATATAAAATTTGTTTTGCTGATTGCTGAATGTTTGTAAATATATTTAAAATAGCATTTTCAAAAGCGAGGCATTGCCATGGAAAAAAACTCTAACCATATGCAAATCCGCTACTGTGGCTTAGGCTTGGGAATTCTCTTTCTCCTGATAGGCTTGGCTGGCTTTGTACCTGGTTTTGTTTCCACACCTGCAGATGCATCTCCTATACAGGGGTACGGTAAACTGTTCGGGTTGTTTCCCACAAATTACTTGCATAATGCGCTTGGCATTGTCTTCGGTATTTTGGGAATAACTGCCTTTACCAGCCTGACTGGATCAATTGTTTTCAATCAGGTCATTGCCCTTGTCTACACAGCACACGCCCTATTGGGTCTGCTGCCCTTGACAAATACCCTGTTCGGCATCATGCCACTCTATGGCAACAACGTTTGGTTCAGTGCTCTCAATGCAGCGATAGGATTTTACTTCGGATTTGTAAAGACAAGGGATATCAGGAATTTTGGCACAACCGCCAGAGTGTAGAACATCAGCTCAGAAACCTTTAAAGAGATTTTTAACCTATAGAGCAAAACATTTTTATTGAAAGTTGCCAGCCTCAAATTTGACACAAATACTTTGCCCCTATTTTGTTACAACCATCATCAAGGATGAAAAACATGAGCGACCCATCTTTATCAGATCAAGCCACTACCCCAGATCAATCTGTTGTTGCATCCGAGCAAGCTCAACCTCTTACATCCACCAATGTTCAAGGGAGCGCGATGCTGGATGCACAAGTAGCAGCAGGAGGAAACCAACCGGAGGGAGACCCAATCGCCGATCCGATCGCCACCAACTTCTCAGGAGCAACCGCAACGGGTGATTCCAAAACTGCTGGAGCGTCCGGTGTCATGGGATCGTTCTCTACAGATGAGCCGTCGTCAGAAAAGGGTTCCGTCAACCTCCAGAACAATCCAGACGTTCCCAATGCTCAGATGCAAGGAACTCTGCCTAACACTGATCCCATTGGGATGCCAATCGATCCTGAAACCAACCTTCCAGAGTGAAGGACTCCGTACCTCTGTTCAACCGGGCTTTCAGCCAAGGGCACGAAGCACCGTGGCTGAAAGCCCAATTTAGTAGTTTTTCGGATTGGATACGAGCGATGGCGCAGAGCGCCCGCCCCACAGGGGCGAACGCTTGAGTGAAAAGCAAATTGATTTAGCGGAGTACAAGACGACGATTCAGTCTCAAAGCATTTGAACACCACCACTAACAGGCAAATACGCCCCTGAGATAAATCTCGCTTCCTGGGACGCTAACAGCAGAATTGCACCTGCAACATCTTCCGGCAGTCCATTTCGTTTCAATGGAACCATTTGAGCGGATGCTTCTTTATGCTCCTGCGGCAAACGTGCTGTCGCATCGGTCAGTGTCAATCCGGGTGCTACAACATTGGCACGAATTCCGTGGGGACCCAGTTCTAATGCGAGGCTTTTTATAAAGGCATCCAGTCCAGACTTCGCTGTACTGTGGGCAGAGAATCCTTCGCCAGGATAGCGAGACAAACCACTGCTCACTGCAATGATGCAACCCCGCTTCTGTTCAATCATAGATGGAACAACTGCTTTGGAAGGAAAAAAGGCACCTTTGAGTTCTCCAACCAGTTTTGCTTCAAAGTCTTCCCAGCGATAATCTACAAAGGGAGCCATAGGAAACCCAGCATTGGCATTGATCACTAGCGTATCAATTGCACCAAACGCCTCTGAAACCTGTTGCACCATTGCATCGACTTGTTGAGGATCGCGCACATCTGCTTTGACGGCGAGTGCTCGACCACCATCTGATGAAATCTCCTCAACGACTTGTTGAGCAGCCTCTTCACTGCCATAGTAGTTAACTCCAACGGCGGCACCGTGTTGTCCTAAAAGTTTAGCGGTAGCCGCACCAATGCCGCGACTTGCACCTGTAATGAGGACGACGCGATGGTGCATTAACTTGTAATTGTCTAAAATTTGACTATTTTGAGACTGTGTAGCGACCATAGTGATTTCCTTTCACATTGTTGAGGGCTTAATGGCTATTGACCATTGGTGAGGACTGGTTCCATTGGTTGGAAAAAACGAATTCCTCTAAGGGCTTGCGCTTTCGCGGGGCTAGCTCTCGTTGCTGCAACCTTTCAGACAGGGTTTGTGGATCTCCTAAATAACCCAGCGCGTTAGCGAAGCGTGCCGTAGGCATTCGCTGCCACTGGCTCGTAGCCTTTGGGAATGTTGTAGATTTCTCGCGCTTTGGGTACGTCAAATCCCGCCATCTGGTGCTTAATGAAGCTCAAAGTATAGTGACAGGTTGAAGATTTGCCAAACCCATATGAAATAGCGCATCCTGTACAATTAATTCCGGCAAAACATCCTTGAACATTTGCACCGTCTGCTGAATCCGCTCAAAATCTTCGGGATTGTCCAAGAGATCGCGCACTTCCCGCTCACCGATCGCAACAGGAGGACACAGACGACTAGCAGCATGTTCTGCTTTTTGCACAATATCCTGCTTGAGAAGTTGATATTCGGGTCGCTCCCGCCAAAGCTTAATGTCTTCCCATGCTGCCAAGAAAAACGCAGACCATCGGGCTAATGCTTGGTAATCAGAGTTGACAATCGGTACACCGAGAGTTTGTTTGATGTCTCGATATACTTGTTGCATTTCTGCCGAGATTTCCCGAACAGACTGCTCGCCAATCAGTTGGATCTCTGTGTGACGATATGCATTTGGTCCGCGACGAACATCAGCATTGCCCTCCTGACCGACCACTTCGCCTGCCAAAGTTCGGCTCAAGGCAATTTGCTGAATCAGCAATTGGGGATTGCCAAAGGTGAACGCATTCAGTACTCTCTGAATCTGATGCCGCTGTGCTTCATCCACATCAATTTGATAGCCCGGTTGATACCAGTCGTTAGTATCCCGGTAAACACGTTCGGTAATGGCGATCGCATCTTCCAAAAAAGATTCGGTTTGCATTGCCCCTTTGAGACGTTCCCAAAACAACTGCATCACCGATGGATACATCGCATAAGCTCGCCAGTTTGCAGGTGTCCAGGGAATTCCTAACGTGGATTGAATGTCGCTTAAACAGGTTTGAATTTCAGGTGGTGCCTGGGACGGTTCGATCAACGGGAATGCTGATTGCTCGTCTTCTACAATCGCTGGTTCAGGGGATGGCGTTTGTGCAGCAAGTCCAAAGGGCTCAGCCTCTGTTGCGGAGAATTGTTGTGGTTCTACCTGTCCATTCGGTCGCTCAGTTTCAACCAACTGATCTGCTCCGGAGCCATCTGCGTCCAGAGTTGCGATCTCGTTGTTCCGCCGTGCAGCTCTGTTGCTTAAGTAAGTTAACCAAGAGGGCGACAAAAACGAGTGGCTGTCTTTTCCAAAAGCGCGCTCCTTGCCAGCGCCGCCTGCTCCGGGTAACAACCGATTCACCAAACTGAGCAGATTGGAAAATAGCCCCGGAAACAGAGCATATAACTTGGCAGAGATCCAAAAAGGAAGCGGCACAATCAATTCTGCATCACCCCGTCGAGCCGCCGCTATGGTTTGACGAGCAACATTTTCAGCGCTGGTGGAGATCAAGGGCAAGGAATCGCTAATGCTGAACCAGGCAAACTCCTTGCGGTGCTGACCTTTCACAATCACATGATCCACAACGCCCGTACGGATAAAACCGGGACATACAGTTGTGACAGTAATCCCGTCTTTTGCCAGTTCTGTCCGCATCGCTTCAGACAGCCCGGTTAAGGCAAACTTACTGGCGCAATACGCCACCATGTGTGGCGAAACCACCTTACCACCAATCGAAGAAATATTAACAATCCGTCCATGCTGCCGTTGCCGCATTTGGGGTAGAACCGCATAGCTGGTGTAGAGTGGTGCCCAGAAATGCAGCTTCATTGCATCGTCATAGTCCTCCATTGTCATGGTTTCCATTGGACCAACAATGTCAGTACCCGCGTTGTTAATCAGGATGTCGATCGCTCCAAAGCGATTGCGCACCTGCTGCACCATTTGCTCAACCTGGGTTTGATCCGTCACATCACAAGGTAGAGCCAGAACTTCTCCACCTCGTTGCTCTAGCTCAGTACGCGCCCCTTCCAGTTCGGAGGTGTCACGCGCACAGATTGCCAAACGTGCTCCTGCCTCAATCAACTGGCGCGCCATGACTAGACCTAACCCCCGTGAACCCCCTGTCATCAGTATGGTCTTGCTGTTCAGGTCGTATGTACGTTCCCGCCACCAGCCATCCAACAAAAGTGAACTCAGCAATGTACCGATGATGCCTGCTGTAAGAATAAGTAAATTCTGATAGTTTACATTCATAAATAGCCAGATCCTGATGACAATGCTTGCGGTTAATGTTTAAATGAGCGCGAATGCCTTGAGGGTTTTAAATTGAAAAGTGCTATGGCTGATCCTAAATCCGCTCTTAAGGAGCTTCCCTCTTGCTAAAGTTGTGCTACCTAAGCGATCGAGCTACCGAAAGGGATAAACCAGTTTTAAGTTTGGATGTATCAGCCCAAACACGGTAGCCTTGATCGCCTTGGGGCGGCTCCTTTGAAGCATTACCCACTAATCACACCTGGTTCAATTGCCACTTGGATCAAAACGTGCTATAATCACTTATGCCATGAGTGTCTATATGCACTCATCCCATAACTGACACAGTGCTTGACATTTCTTTACCTTTAGCAGTCGTTCATCCTCCCACATGGATAGCAGGACGGCGGTCTGGGTCTTTCTCAGCCCGACGCAGCACTTCACGAGTGACCACAGCAATATCGCCCTCACCAAACAAAATAAAGCGGAGCAAGTACTTTATCGGGTTCCCCTCTGCCCAGCCGAAATAAGCATGTGGGATCTTACCCGTCTGGTCCCGAAGATATAGAAGTATAGCGGCGATCGCGTTAGGGACGGCTGCACTCTCGGCACGGAGAATCCGGTAGCTACCGACCTCTACCCCTTTTACTCTGATGATGTTTGCAAATTCTGAAGCATCAGATACCTGAATCTCTAGAAAGAGGATGGGATCGGTGGGCGGAATATGGTTATCATCGCGCACCTCTTGCTCCTTTAAAGCATACTCTCGTACATCGCCCTCACTCAATCGATTAGCAATCAGTCGTATCGTACCTCGGCTCTCTTCAGCAATGAAGCGACCAGCATTTTCGTCAATTTCGATCCGCTCTACTCGAAGTTCGAGCGATCGCCAGACGCGGGAAACCAGCGAGCTGAGAATGATGGCACCGATGAAGAACCCAGCAATCCTAATCCCCTCGGGTCTCTCAATGATATTAACAATAGTGGTGTATAGAAACAGTAGCGTAATTATTCCAAAAGCGAGTGTTCCTCGCTTCCCTCTCTGCCGATGGACAGATAGGGTCACAGCAAATGCAGCTGAGGTTATCAACACAAGCACGCCAGTTGCGTAAGCCCCGCCTTGAGCTTCCACATTAGCTTTGAAAAGAATTGTGACAACAAACGCAATAGTTGTATAGACTAACACTAGAGGTCGCGCTGCCCGTGCCCAATTCGGTGCCATACCATAGCGTGGCAGGTACCGGGGCACGATATTGAGAAGCCCTGCCATTGCGGATGCACCTGCAAACCAGAGAATAGAAATGGTGCTGACATCGTAAATTGTGCCAAAGCCATTGCCTAAATACTGATGTGCCAAATAGGCGAGGGCGCGCCCACTTGCCTTGCCCCCGGTTTTAAATTCTGCTGCTGGAATCAGTAGAGTCGTTACAAAGCTACTGGTGATCAAAAAGAAGCTCATGATCCCGGCAGCAGCGGTGAGCAGCTTGCGCGTATTACGAATACGTCCCCTGGGTTGTTCAGGGGTGTCGCTACTGCTGCCCCGCACAAGGGGCATAACCGTCACGCCAGTCTCAAAGCCTGACAATCCCAAAGCAAGCTTTGGGAATACCAGGATGGCTACGCCGAGCATAATCAAAGGGTTGCCATGGCTTGCGAAAAGAGCAGTCTGCCAGTTAGCGATCGCAGATGGTTGATTGAGGATCTGATACAGACCAACGCCAATGACAACGAAGTTCAACAGGAGATAGACTGTAACCAAAAAGACTGCAATACTGATCGCTTCTCGGAAACCTCTAAGGAAAACTGCGGCTAGCAATGCCACGAGTACCAGCGTAATACCGACCTGCTGATTGTGAAGCCAACTTGGCACGAGCGGATTTTCGATGATATGGGCAGTAGCATCAGCAGCCGAAAGGGTAATGGTGATGATGAAGTCGGTTGCTACAAAGCCGAGTAGGCAGAGTACGAATAGCTTGCCTTGCCACCAGGGGAGCAAGTGTTCGAGCATAGCAATTGACCCTTCGCCATGAGGACTTTTGGCAGCAACGCGGCGATAAATCGGCAATGCCCCAAACAGCGTCAGCAAAACCAGAATCAGGGTCGCCACAGGAGAGAGAGAGCCTGCTGCCAATGCTGCAATACCAGGTTGATAGCCAAGCGTCGAGAAATAATCTACACCTGTCAAGCACATAACCTGCCACCAAGGATGGCTGCGGTGTTGTTCTTCTTTGCGGTAGGGTCCTTCCTTCTCGTTTCGGTCTTCTTCGAGCAACCAGTTGATGAACTTTGTGCCGATCCTTTTTGTTGGAACGATTGATTTAGCCATCAAACGCTACTCCTGCTGTACAGCTACATTTATATAATTTGGCGCTACGATACATAGCTCTCATAATTATCCCTTTCTAAGAACTAAATTCCTTGAGTAGAGATAACGCACCCGCTTTGAGAAGGATTTTCGTGGTGTCCCAATTTTAAAAGCCCAAATCATCAGTCCACAATGTTGATTTTCCCGAGGACTTTCTCTCTTGAGCTATAACAAGCAATGCAGAGGCGCATTTATGTTTGGAAATAGGAGTATCTAAAATGAGAACCTATGATTAACAAAAAGGTCGCGCTGGTCACAGGAGCATCATCCGGGTTTGGACAGTTAACCGCTCATCTACTCGCTCAAGAGGGTTACTGTGTCTTCGGCACCAGTCGCAAGCAACATTCCGCCTCGCAGGGTGTAGAAATGCTGACGCTGGATGTGAAATCTGACGAGTCAGTACAATCGTGTATAAAACAGTTGCTCGCACAAACTAACCGCATTGATTTGCTGATCAATAATGCCGGACAAATACACGCTAGCGTGATTGAGGAAACAAGCTTAGAACAAGCCAAGGATATTTTTGAAACAAACTTCTGGGGTGTTGTCCGCCTCACCAATGCCGTTTTGCCAACGATGAGACAGCAGCGTAGCGGGCATATTATCAATATGAGTTCGCTCGCGGGATTGGTAGGGGCACTCGGTCAAGGTTATTACTCAGCAAGTAAGTTTGCACTCGAAGGTTATAGTGAAGCACTCAGTGTGGAATTAGACCCTTTCAATATCAAAGTGTCTTTAATTGAGCCTGGTTATTTCAAGACGAACTTTAATCACGCCATGTCGCAAGCGACGTCCACTTATGCCGATTACGACACTGTACGTGACGTGCTGCCCTCATCAATCAGTCAGGCAATTGCACGGGGTGATAATCCCGAAAAAGTTGCACGGATGATTCTTAGGGTGGCACAAAGCCAGTCACCGCGATTGCGGTATCGTGTTGGCAATCAGGCATGGGTGCCTGCCTTGAGAGCTATCCTACCAGATAGCCTGTTCCGACTGAGTGCACGTAAGTTCTTGAACCTGCCATAAGTAATTAAGCGGACTTGATATTAGACACCTGAGGGAAATGTCTCCGGTGGTTCTGTCATCTGCCAATGCGGACTGCGATCCAGAGGTTGTACGCCTCTTGTGTCATCAATGTGAATCACCGCATCAAACTGTTCGGGCAATCGTGCATAGAAGTAGTGGCTAATACGCTCGCTTTTGGGCAGGTAAATCACACCAATTGCCCGCTCTAAACGAGCTTCTTGCAGTCCTGTGACTGCTTGATGATCTTGTCGCAAATTCAGTAAAAACCGAGGCAACCCTGTATTGTGAAACAAGGCTTCATAACTGCCTGACAATGCTGGACGAACTTGTTTAAGTTGGGCCACACCACCCCACTTAGAAGCAGCCGTCACCGTACCCGTGTAGGTGCTAAAGCCTACAAGTACAGCATCACGACCATATTTTTCGCGCACAAGTTGCCCCACGTTGAGTTCACCCGCATCTGCCATGTCGGTTGCTCGCGCATCACCTAAGTGAGAGTTATGCTCCCAAACCACAACCTTTGTCCGGTTCCCCTGTGGATCTAAATGGGCAACGAGATGATCTAAGGTTTCTGCCATGTGGCTATCCCGGACATTCCAGGACGATACCCGCCCCTGAAACATCGAGCGGTAGTATTCCTCAGCATTCTTCACCAGTCGGGCGTTCTGTTCTGCGTAGAAAAACTCGTCTTCTGCAACCCGCCCATCGCGCCCTGCATACTCCGCAGTTTTACGTTGTAACTCGATCAATTGATTGACGGCTTGTTTCTCACAAGACTCACTCATACCAAAACTAGCAGCATACCCGTAAGCCTGGGAGTCCTCGCCAAAGTGTCCTAAGCATGAATAGCGGTAGCGTGCCCGTTGTGCGGCTTTTGGGTCAACCTTGTCCAAATAACTAACAACCTCTTCTATTGAGGTATGCATACTGTAAAGGTCAAGCCCATAAAAACCAACCTTCGTTGCATTCTGCGCTAAGGCATCATTATATTGGCGCAGCCAGCCGATAAAATTCACCACATCGGTGTTACGCCACATCCAAGCGGGGAAGCGTTGCAAGCCGCCTAATGCTTCAGCAGGCGTAGGGTCATCATTGACTCCGCGCACATAGCGATTGATACGGTAGGCATCGGGCCAATCTGCTTCTACTGCTACAGCTGTAAAACCTTTCTCTTGAATCAAGCGTTTGGTAATCTCTGCTCGTTGTTCGTAAAACTCATGGGTGCCGTGAGAAGCTTCACCAATAAGCACAAAGCGAGCATCGCCAATGAGTTCCATCAGTGGGTCATAATCTTCGACTGCACCCGTAAGTGGATGCGCTGTTTGACGCACTGCATCACTTAGTTTCGTTATGGTTGCATTTGACATGATTCTAAACCTAATGACTACTTACCCTTATTCACAGCCCGTTGGAGCAGCTTCCAAATCTCTTCATTAAGAGTTTTAGACCATAAAAAGGGTGGGGACTTTAGTGTAATAGAAGGTAATATATACAGTGTTTCAAAACTGCTTATCTTATAGACTCATTTTAGATACATAGAAGTCGTTTCTCCTCTTACTCTAGTGGTGTTACTAAAATTGTTAGCATCTCGAAAGAGTGAAAACCGTTTTAATTTTTGGTGTAACTCCAAGCACAATCATCTATAGAGAAAAAATTTCTTCTGCAATTGATGGATGAATGCCGATACTTGTATCTAAATCCTTTTTAGTTGCTCCCAATTTCATGGCAAGGGCAATACTTTGAATAATTTCAGATGCATATTGACCTACCATATGAGCGCCTATGACTCGCTCTGATTTACCGTCAACCACTAACTTCAAGAGAGTTTTTTCATCTTTGTTAGTCAGACCGTAAAAAAGTGGTTTGAACTCCTGACGGTAACATCGCACTGATTCACCAAATTTTTCCCGTGCTTGAGCCTCTGTCAAACCAACTGTAGCAGCTTCAGGTATGGAAGAAACTGAAATTGGGATTAATTCATAGTTCAAACTTTGGGGATTTTTTCCAAATTCAGTATCAACAAAAGCACGAGCTTCAGCAATGGCAACAGGTGTCAATTTCATTCTATTGGTACAATCGCCAATGGCAAAAATGTTCGGTTGTGTAGTGCTACTATACTTATCCACCAAAATGGCACCGTTTTGAGTCACCTCAACGCCTGCATTTTCCAAACTTAGGTTACTTAAATTCGGTGCCATATATTTTAGGCATAAACCAGTATCTACTGTCAAATTGACGTTATTATCACCCATCAATGTCAGATTTAGACCATCTGCTAATTGTTCAAATTTTTCGACTTTAGTATTAGTGAAAATTTTGACACCATGCTTAGTCATGCTCCCTTGAACGCTTAGGGCAATATCTTCATCACAATTTGCCAAAATCATGTCTGATTCAGTAATTACAGTTACTTTAACCCCAAGCCCACTTAAACTCCCAGCAGTTTTTATAGCGACGTAATCTCCTCCAATAATTCCTATCTGCCTGGGTAATTTTTTGAAGCTAAGCAGTTCTTTTATTGAGATGGCATACTCTACCCCTGGTATATCTGGTTTGACAGGTTTTGCTCCCACCGCAATCAAAATTTTATCTGCCGTTATCTTGTGCCCATTAATATCTAAAGTGTGAGCATCTCGGAAGGTGCCATGACCCCAAATAATCTCTATTCCTAATTCTGTAAGGTATTTAGTATGTACCTCATGGAGTTGTTCCACTTTCTGGTCTTTAGCTACCTTGAATCTCGACCAGTCAAAGCTGCTATTACACTCACTCCATCCATAAGATACTGCAACAGGAAAAAGACTCGAGAAGTTAGCAGCATAAGCCATTAATTTCTCAGGAATACAGCCATAGTTAATACATGCACCACCGACAGCGACTGCTTCTGCAATTCCTACACGAGCACCATAAGAAGCAGCGCGTTTAGCAGCAGCAAGACCACCAGAACCAGCACCAATAATAAAAAGGTCGTAATCAAAGCTCATCACCGTCGCATTGCTCCAATTCAAAATTCAAAAAGAGCTAGAATTTTTAATTCTTAATTTGTAATTTCCCAAAGGGGATGATATCTATTCTGGCTTTTTGTGCCAATTTCCATCTTCACCTTTTTCGTAATCACGCTTGACCGCACTCCATGCAACACGGAAGGCACGTTCTTCTTCGCCGTACTCTTCTTTTGCATTATTAAAGGCTGCTTGAAAAATTTCTTGGGCGTGTTTGGGAAGATGTTTTCTTATCGATTCCGGTAAATCATCAATTTCTTTATAAGGCATATATTTAACTCCTTTACCACCATACTAAGCATTGCTTCGTTTTCTTCGTGTCTACGTGCCTCAAAATATGTTTTAGCCGCAAAGATACGAAAAACACTAAGGTAAAGTGTCAGATGATTATGATTTTTCAACGCGCACCAAGAACAGAAAGTGCTACGCGCCCATCTTTTTCTAACGCTATAAACAAATTAGCTTAACTTTCAAGTAATATATTTGATGATTGCGAAATGGTTTGAAATATAAATCTGACTCAAGATAGATAAACCTTTACCGAAAGGTGAAATTAATATGTTGTACTAAGTTTGTCTATTGGTTTTTCTTAAGGGAAGCTATATAAATGTTTGCCGTTTTCACTGATGACAAGCTTATTTTTAAGATAGTCTCACACCCAGTGGCAACCTCTCTTCAAAAGAGTATCTAAACCGTTCGTGTACTGACCTATTTTTTCAAGATTTCAAAGTCTAACAGTTTTCTCCTTGCTAACCGAGGCAAGTGTTTTTTCATGGTCTAACGCTGAAAACTTAGCTGTTTGAAAACGTTCAAGACAACAGTATAGGACAACACAGTGTTTTGCAAAATTTAATCCTTTCTTTTGACAGATTTAACTAGATGAAATGTGAGTTGAATGGGAAGTGTTACGTTTCGTAGTGAACCGACTGAATAAGATTTATTTCTATCTGTTTCGCAAATTGGTAGAAACGATATTCCAGCGGGCAACTCGTAATTAAGTGAAGATTTACATGAAATTTGGAGTAACAATATGGAAAACATAAATGCGGGGAACATGACAGAGCGTTACTGTGCCCTGATTGTCGGAATGCTCTTTCTGATTTTAGGTTTGGCTGGATTTATACCAGCTTTGGTTACATTGCCTGGAACAGATGCGTCTTACGTGCCGTTCGATGCATCTCCTAGCGCCTATGCTAAGGGATTTGGCTATGTATTTGGGTTGTTTCCCATCAATTTTTTGCATAACCTTGTACATTGCGCTGTTGGGGTGTTCGGAATTGCCTCCTATAGCGATTTGAACAGTGCCCGCGTATTCAATCGTTTTTTTGTAGTTGCCTATATTGCGATCGCCATCCTGGGAGTGGTGCCCGTGGCTAACACGATGTTCAATTTAATGCCAATATTTGGTAACAATGTTTGGTTCAACGCCCTAACAGCAATAGCTGTTGCTTATTATGGCATTATTATACCTGCCAAGATCAAGGGTGCTAGTGTATCACAAAGCTCTTAATATCCTCCCCATCCTTAACTTCTAGACAGCCCGGAAATTAGTTTCCGGGCTTACATCTTAAGTGTTGGGCATAAACTGAATTCAGAGTATACCTTGTTGAAGTTTATACACCAGAAACAACATTAATATCGGAAAATTGCTGCAACAGGTGTGCTATATGGCACTTGTTCTGGGGGAACGGCGTAGACCGTACCACCGTTTAACAAGGTATGAGCAGCAACAAGATCCAACAAATCTTCATCGCCAGCTTCTTCTTCTTGGTGCAAATAAACGGTTTCTGAGGTCGGGTCAAACAATCCCCATTGCTGCTGACCAACTGCAACCAACAAGGAATCAATTCTTTGGTAATAAGCTGCCGGCAGAATTTCCTTGAGTTCGTTGGATGCTTTGCCAGTATTACTGCCAAACAATTCGTTAAATCGCTCTACAACCTGTTGTTGCGATTTATGGTAGTACGGTTCAACAATCGGCCAAGCTCGTTCGTGTAGTTCTTGTGCCTTGAGGATCTCTTGATTCCCACTGATAGCTTCTTCGATTAAATGCTGGTAAGTATTTGCCTCTCTGTAAAGAGGCAACAAGTACTCTACCCCAGCCAGCATCAAAGGCGCTGTTTGATTTCGCAATTTCTCTTCCAATGCGTCATTAACGGCATGAAAGAATTGCACGATGCGTTTCTGGCGTTCGTCCCTGTCGGGACTACCCTGCCCGTGAAACGCACCTGGCTGTGCGCCTGAGAAAGAATTGGCGGTTCCGCCTTTGGATGTAGCAATTCGGAACTGACCGTCTTGGGCAGTCTCATCATAGTTGAGAGCTTCATCCAGACTTTTAGGCATATTTTCCACCTCTACCTCTTGGATGCTGTAGCGTGTTCCTTCAAAAAACCGCACATCCTTTTGGCTCAGAACCAGTAAGTAGAAACGCCCATCGCCATTTAAAATCGGCAGTAGTGGCTTAATGTGAAATCGGTCTGTTACCACAACCAATTCGTCAAATTCGTGAGGCAGGGTATAGTAGCGAAAAATATCTTTAGAAATAAAGACTGCCAGTCCTTGCTCTCCGACTTGTTCCCAGAAATCCGAACGATCCAGTCCATGAGCTTTTGCTAGCAATGCAACCGCATCGTTATGCTCAACACCTGCATCCATTAAGCGAGCCTCAGCGTCTTTAATCAAATTCTTAAAGCGAACAGGGTCTTGTCGAACTTCTGGTCCGGCTGGGTGCATTGGCATATAAATTGAAACAGAATTTTGTCTTGGCTGTTCTAGTAGTGTTTTTATTTCCTCTCTAGAAATTAATGTCATGCCATATCCCTCGTATTAACGTGAGTAGAAATTCCCAACAAGACCGCCGATATATTCAACGGTTCTATGGGAAATTTCTCCTTTGACTATTTGATCTGGATTTATTTCACGTTAACCAAGATTAAGTTTCATCTTTCTTATGGCAGGAAATCTAGGCATGATTTTTGTTCATATAGAGTGTAGGAGGGAGAAAAATTCAAGATATGTCCTACGGACACGCTACGCGAACAAAAAAATGAGTTTGAATTGACTATTTGTGTAACCGTTCAGGGGGTTGTCAGGCGATCGTCAATTAGGACGGCCAAAATCTGGTAATGTGAGATTTATGGAAAAAAAGCGCCCAGCCTGCGTCGAGCAAATACCCCTTGTTGATTGGGAAAAAAC
>JAHHIB010000174.1 GCA_019359075.1 Kalymmatonema hyalinum WJT4-NPBG1 | reverse complement strand
AGTCGTCAATGATAGCATAGACAGCAATTGTTTCATTTAACATAATTCCCCTCCGTTTTTCTTACTGGAGGGGATTTTATTATCTTTGCGATCGCCTTCTCAAATAACTAGCAACTTGGGTTATTATGGTAATTTTACTGAAACTATTTATTTATTATTCATATAATTTTATATTTAAATTTATGTTGATCTAACAAATTATTTGCCTTTTTTAACTTTCTTTGGGGCATTCTGGACTTAAACCAGTAAATTTCACAAAGAAGGATAAAAATGCCGAATAAGTTTTCCGAAATAGGTGTATTTAGAACTGACTTCAATTACCTTGAAGAAGTATACGGCAGTTGTCTAAACAGGTATCACATAAATCCAAAGTACAAAGATTTCCGTCGCGCCCTAAATGATATTAGTAATGGTAGAAAAATATTAGAACATGACGAAGAAGTAGACATTTACATAGCTCTCTATGGCGCACATCATTACTACAAATTAACCAGTGCTTTTGATACGTTAGATTTATTTAAATTTATAGGAAAGCCACTTGAGATTTTTAGTTATGGTTGTGGTCCCGCAACTGATACGTGTGTTTTAATCAGTTATCTAGCCTCGAAAAAAATAAATTTAAGCATAAACAGTCTTACTCTGATTGAACCCTCTGCTGCTTCACTTGATCGAGGAGAACAATATGTGCAGTCCGCCCTAATACATAAGCAAGCAGGTTTAAAGATTAGGACAGTCAACAAAAAACTTGACAATTTGGATATTACCGATGTTAGCTCTCAATCTCAAACTATAAAGCTTCATGTCTTTTCCAACATTCTTGATATTGAACATATAAACCTAAAGCATTTGGCTAATATCCTAAACATTTATCAAAAGGGTTCTAATTATTTTATATGCGTAAGCCCTAATTTTTATAGTTCTATAAAACGGATTGATAATTTTCGTAGTATAATGTCTACTTTATTTCAGATATGGGACATATCCATGCTTGATGAAGCCGTTAGGGGTAGATTTTGGTTAATGACAGCAAGATGTTTTGTT
This sequence comes from Kalymmatonema hyalinum WJT4-NPBG1, assembly GCA_019359075.1. Taxonomy (GTDB): domain Bacteria; phylum Cyanobacteriota; class Cyanobacteriia; order Cyanobacteriales; family Nostocaceae; genus Kalymmatonema; species Kalymmatonema hyalinum. Next base: position 9,438 of record JAHHIB010000174.1, on the reverse strand, counting down.
GATAATCAAGGGATAGGTAGGTATCAAAGAATTTTTATGACATATGTAAGTTAATTTAATATCCAAAATTTGGAGTTTAGAATGCAAGATTATATGGCAAATCAATTGAGCCTTAACTTATTTAGTAACCAAGAGTTGACTACTAAACCAATACTTGACGTTATAACGATGGCTGATGGTAAACCTCTACCAGATGGAGAGGTAATTATATATCGAAGTTTCTTTAATGGGTTAGAAAGTAACCAACTGTTCAAAGAATTATTTGACAGCATAAATTGGCGACAAGATAAGATGAAGATTTTTGGTAAAGAAGTTGACTTGCCAAGATTGACAGCTTGGTATGGAGACGGGGGTAAATCTTATACGTATTCAGGAATTACCATGAATCCCGATGCTTGGACACCCATACTACTTTTAATAAAAGAAAGAATTGAAGAGGTTGTACAAGAAAAGTTTAATAGTGTCCTTATCAATCTTTATCGGAATGGAAAGGATTACGTGTCATGGCACAGCGATGATGAGCCAGAACTAGGAATAAACCCAATTATCGCTTCAGTAAGTTTTGGACAAACTAGGCGTTTTCAACTTAAGCATAAATTGAACAAAGATTTAGAGAAAGTTGAAATAACCCTAACTGATGGTAGCCTTCTGCTCATGAAAGGCTCAACACAACATTTTTGGCATCACCAAATACCAAAGACATCTAAACAATTAAAAGAAAGAATAAATCTAACATTTAGAGTGATAAAGCAATAGTAACGTAGGATGTGTGATTGGAACGTGTAATGCACTATTCATCCAAATTATATCCGTGCGTTCCAACACGCTCTACTAAGTAGGTACATTAAATAACCCAGCCTCTATCAATAACTCACGTTCCTTGATTCCATACATTTTTTTATGCGAACAATTGCGGAAATAAATGACAAAATCAGCCGCAAGCAAGCGGTAGTATTGACCGCTCTTGAATTAAAAGCAAGAGTTGCAGAAGTTGGTGTTACTAAAGTTGCTAAGGAAGTTGATGTCATCACCACTGGCACTTTTGAGCCGATGGAATCTAGCGGTGCAATTATTAATTTAGGACATACTGACCCGCCGATAAAAATTCGCCGTTGCTGGTTAGATGGGGTACCCGCATACTCTGGTTTTGGAGCAGTAGATTTGTACTTGGGTGCAAGTTGTGCAGTAGAAGTGATGGACGGGGAAGAAGTCCGGGAACGTGGTGGGGGTCATGTCATTGAAGATTTGATAGCTGGTAAACCCGTACACGTACGATCGCTAGGACAAGTTACAGATTGTTATCCCAGAGCAAATTTTGAAACGACGATTACTCGTGAGACTATAAACCAGTTTTATTTATTCAATCCCCGCAATCTTTATCAAAATTTTATAGTTGGTGTGAATGGGGGCGATCGCCCACTTTACACATACCTCGGTCCTTTACAACCGCGTTTGAGCAATGCTGTTTACTCTAACCCTGGTGCCATCTCCCCCCTATTCAACGACCCAGATCTGCAACTTATTGGAATTGGCACGCGAATTTTCCTAGGAGGGGGTATTGGTTATGTTGCTTGGGAAGGTACGCAGCACTTTCCCTTACAAAAACGCTTACCCAATCGTACACCTATTGGTCCGGCTGCGACTTTGTCTTTAATTGGTGATGCCAAGCAAATGGATGCTCGTTGGGTGCGTGGATGTTACTTCAAGAGTTACGGTCCTTCTTTGATGTTGGGAGTGGGTGTACCACTCCCGGTATTGAACGAAGAAGTCGTTGCAAGATGTGCAGTTCAAGATAAAGACTTGGTAGCCCCGATAGTAGACTTTTCTATTCCCCGGCGCGTCCGTCCTACTTTTGGTTTAGTCAGTTACACCCAACTTAAATCAGGGCGTATCACCATAGAAGGCAGAACTGTGCGCGTTGCACCTCTTGCAAGTGTATTTCTCTCTAAGCAAGTTGCTGTGGAGTTGAAACAATGGATTTCATCAGGTGATTTTACCCTAACAGAACCCGTAGCCCCAATTGAGATGGAGCGGTCTTTTCTTCCGCAAGACCGATGGACGGAGTTTTAATAAACAAAGAACACAGAAGAGAGAAAAATAAAGAATTTTTTCATTCTTCATTCTTCTGTATTCATTCTTTACTGTTCCGGTGGCTTGGGGCGCTTGACAGGCTTAGGAACGGGTTTTGTAGATACAGGTTTTGACGCCGCAGAAGAGTCGTCTGTTTTCCGCAGTGGGCGTGGAGTTTCGCCATTGCGTTGTCTTGGAGGAAATGGTTTTCTTCCGCTAGGACGACGACCCCCACCGCCCCCTGGTCTGCGTTGTGGTGGTCTGCGCTTTTTGGGTAAATCAGCGATCGCCTCAGCGCTTTCTACAACCAATTCGTCAGCTTCCCGCTTGACTTTCAAGTCCCAAAACTTACTGACTGCTTTGGTTTCAAGCTTACCTTTAATTTTCAACTTGAAATACTTTGGTTTGTCATCTTGTTTGCGGGCAGCTTGCTTAATTTTGACCACCAAGTGTTCACCTTCAAAAGATTGGTAAACGACCTCGCCACGAACAGAAAAACCACCATCTGGAAGTTCTGATGAGGGTACGAGGGCACTTGATGAATCATTAGCGGCTGTTTGCAAATCTTCTGTAGCTGAATCTTCATCATCAGCTGTTTGTTTAGCTAAGTTTTCTGGCTCCCAAACTCCTACAATTTGTACGTGCAATTTGTCGTTTTCCTGCCGAGTACGCGGATAAACGACCCACAGATGTTCTTTTTCCAAGTCCAAATGATTTTTAACTAAACTCATAATCCGACCCAGAAGGACGGCATCGAGTTCTGCACCATCTGAGGTGAACATTGCACCTTGAGTGAATTGTTCGCTGCTGGCAACGTAACGACCTCGTACTAAGCCAATGGCTCGGTACTGCATTGGTTCGCTAGGAGGTGGAATCGGTTGCAGCCGATTTACTAAGTTTTCATCATTGGCAGTTTCATTTGAGATCACAGGCGAATCTTCTGCTTGAGAAGCTGGGTTCGCTGCATTTAAATTCGTAGCTGCGTCATTGCTGTTTAAAGCTTCTTTAGAGGCAGCTGAGTTGGACGATTCGGGCGACGGCATCAGGTCGGAAGTCATAAAAACTCCTTGCGGCGGAGACACATCCCATTGTGGGATTTTACGAAGGCAGCTGGAAAGAGCGTTTGTGCGGCGCTTGTAAGTATATTTCCTTTCAAGACAACCTACCTCAACGCTCTGTGCGATACTAAAGACGCGAAATTTCGCATACACGCACTAAATGTGTAATTTAGCGCCTTTACACTAGTTTCGGAAGCATAACATAGCTAAAATTCAGACTATTCCTCCTAAAGTGAACACTTACATGGATTGCGTACATTGCTTTTTGTTATAAAATTCACAAACAATTCACGGCATTCCGCAAAGTTTTTAAAATTTTTAACTTTCATGTTTTCTGTAAACGATAATGTCATTAGAGTTTAAGGACGGTTTTGTGTCTAAACCTCGCAATCGCTGGATAGTCAATGTGATTTTGGTGCTGGCACTTATTGCTTTTGTTGGAGTTTCAATAGTGCCCCTCATTGGAGCGTTTAATGAAACGCAAAGCTCAACCGAACAGTCCGCAAACGCAAGAAGTGGTTCGCCTTCCTCTGATCAAAAATCAAAGCTCGAAGATGCAGCACGGGGTTATGAACAGGTTTTGCAGCGGGAAAGCGACAACCAAACGGCGCTGCGAGGCTTGCTTGAGACTCGTTTACAGTTACTCAGCTTAGGTGTCGGTGAGATCAAGAGCGTTATTGAACCTTTAGAAAAGTTAGCAAAGCTGAATCCAGAACAAACAAGATACGCAGTGCTGCTGGCTCAAGCTAAGCAGCAAATTGGCGACAAGGAAGGAGCTGCTCAAGCTTACCGTTCTGTTCTGCAAAATAAACCTGGCAACCTTGATGCTTTACAAGGAATGGTAGCTCTCCTGCTGGATCAAAAACGCCCCGAAGCAGCTGTTGGTTTGCTGCAAGATACTCTCAATAATGCAAGCCAAGCAAATAAAACTCAGCCTGGAAGTGTGGATACAGTCGCTGTACAAGTGCTCTTGGGCAACGTACACGCCTCCCAAAAACGCTATGCTCAAGCTCTTACTACTTATGACGAGGCAATCAAGAACGATCCACAGGATTTTCGTCCCGCTTTAGCCAAGGCGATGCTCTTCAAAGAACAGGGCAAAACTGATGAAGCAAAAATTTTGTTTACCAAAGCTGCGGCTTTAGCACCAACCCAGTACAGAGACGAAATTAATAAGCAAGCAAGTGAATCCCCCTCTGCTACTCCCACTCCAACGCCAACGCCGAATAGCACCCCTAAAGAGTGAAGGGAGATGACGAAGATGAGCGGGAGTTGTCATTCTTCGTTTCCTTCCTCATCTTCCCCATCTTGCCTCACGCTCCCTCAAGAGCGGCTACGACACCAAACAAAAGAAACAAAAATCCACCTATGAAGGTGAGTTTCCGTTCAGAAATTCGCCCTGCTAGCATTCTGCCACCAATGACAGCAATGGCAGCACAAATGGCGTGTCCTAAAATTGCGCCCGTTGTTACTCCAATGGCGTTATTTCCTGCGGCTAAAGCAATCGTGGCAATTTGTGTGCGATCGCCCCACTCCGCCATAAATGTCAAGACAAAGGCTTCTGTTAAAATTGCTAAAGCATTTTTCTTTTTCGGCAGTTGCATATCTGCCTGTTTCACTGCAGCTTCTGCCTCTTCTACAACTTCGTTATCACAACTAAAAGCAGGCATTCGGCTTGCATCATAAAGCAGCTTTATTCCAAAGCCAAGAAATAAAGCTATCTCAGCATGATGAATATAAACTTTTGGAAGTACAGAAACTGCTTGTCCCAGGGCAACAGAAAGAATTGTCATTGCAGCTAAAGCCGCTGTCACACCTACAAAGACTAACCGCCGGGAGTGATGCATCGCTAAAATCACGGCAATGAAAAATGTTTTATCACCTAGCTCGGAAACCGTAATTAATAACAAACCCGCAGTAAAAGCTGTTAACACTCTCTCAAGCTCCTTCAGGAATTTTTTACCTTGGTGAGCTTGATGTGAGCGATGAGACTCCACCAAGCTCACACTTTTTCATGTGAACTTAGTGAAGGTCTCACTTCCAAGAATTTATCTGCTCTCAACGGTCAGTCTTTGAGTACTTTTCGTATTCTCAAAAATAAGAGCTTTACATTTCTCGTCACCTGAACCAGGCTTATTGCCAGTATGTTGACTCAGGTGTACTGGCTAATATGATTGCCAGCAGCTACTCCCCTTCTTTTCATAAGTAATTATACATCTATCCACAGTTTGAGTAAAGCAGTAGGGATTAGGGATAAGGAACAGTATTGCCCAGTCTGCAATCCCCAGTCCCCAGTCCCCAGTCCCCAATTCAATACTTCCGTTCTTGTGGCTTAAACATGGTAATCGCCACTGGACGATATTGAAGATCAATTCCTGCTGGCGAATAATAAGCCATTGTGTGCTTCAAGAAGTTGGTATCATCCCGTTCGGGGTAATCTTCGCGGAAGTGAGCGCCGCGACTTTCCTGACGATTTAAGGCGGATTCTAGAATCATCCGCCCTACCACTATCAGGCTCCGCAATTCCAAAGCTTCCACAATTTCTGTATTCCAGCAATTCCCTTTGTCATCTAAGTATATTTGCGAGTACTTTTGTTGTAACTCCTCTATTTTATGCAGACCTTCACGCATCAGTTCTTGTGTACGGAACACGCCACAATACTGCGTCATTTCATCTTGGAAGGTTTGGCGGATTTGGTTAATGCGGAGCTTTCCAGGCTGTTCTAGCAGAACCTGAATTTGTTGCTGAGCCTCGGTGATGTAGCGTTGCTCATCCAGATTTGGTAACTTGCGTTTTTGCACATATTGTGATATAAAAGCTCCTGTTCTGCGTCCATAAACCACACATTCCAATAAGGAATTACTGCCGAGGCGATTTGCGCCATGTACGGAAACACAAGCAGTTTCCCCGGCGGCAAAGAAGCCATCAACCAGACCATCACCACTACTGCGGACTTGACCGTCGGTATTGACTGGGATACCGCCCATGCAATAGTGAATGGTGGGGCGTACTGGCATGGGTTGAGTGACTGCATCAACACCCACTAAGCGATGTGCTTCCTCCCAACAGAAGGGGACGCGACTCATAATTTTTTCTTTACCCATATGCCGCAGGTCGAGATAAACAAACGGACCACCAGCAGTGCCATCGGGATGAACACCGCGACCTGCACGAATTTCGTAGGCGATCGCCCGTGAAGTAATATCACGCGGGGCAAGTTCCATGCGGCTGGGAGCATACCTTGCCATGAAGCGTTCTCCCTCAGAGTTGATCAGATACGCCCCTTCTCCGCGCACTGCTTCTGAAATCAGCACCCCTACCGGATACAACCCTGTGGGATGAAATTGCACAAATTCCATGTCTTCTAAGGGCAACCCAGCCAGGGCAGTCATTGCGAGACCATCACCAGTGGAAGCATAATCATTAGACGTGGTGTTGTAAACACGACCATAGCCACCAGTCGCAAACATCACCGCCTTAGCCCGCACCACTTCAATATGCCCATCCAAAATGTGGTACATCACCAAACCTTTCGCCTGACCTTCTTCCAGAATCAGGCGCATCACATACCACTCTTGATAAATTTGCACACCATATCGCCGCAAATTATTCACCAATTCGTGCAAAATGGCGTGACCAGTCTTATCAGCGGCGTAGCAAGTGCGGTTGTGAGAATGTCCGCCAAAAGCACGTTGAGCAATACGACCATCGCTTAAACGGGAGAACAAAACCCCCATGTGTTCTAGGTCAATCACCACATCTGGCGCTTCACGCGTAAGAATTTCCACTGCATCTTGATCCGCCAAATAATCGGAACCCTTGACAGTGTCGAAAGCATGAGCTTCCCAAGTGTCGCTAGAATCAACATTTTTCAGAGATGCAGCCATCCCACCTTGTGCTGCGACCGAGTGAGAACGAATCGGGTGGGTTTTGGCAACCACAGCCACATTCAAACTGGGGTCAGTGCGGACAATTTCCAATGCGGCGCGACACCCAGCCAACCCACCTCCGACAATAATCACATCATGTTCAAGCATAATCAGCCACCCAGTGTAAAAAAAAGCTATAGCTTTTCTATTGTAGAAACGTGAAATGTCGCATCTCTAAAAAAAATTCCCCGCCAACAGACAGGGATATTGTTTTAATTGTGGATTTTGGAGTAGGGAGTGAGGGTTGTTAGTTATTAGTTATTCTTTACCACTAACTATTAACCACTAACCAATAACCAGTCCTCTATCTAAAATCCCTTCAGCTAGTCGCTTGTACAGGTTGTTGCTGAGAAATATTACCAGGCATTGGTTCCATTTTTGTGCCTGCTTCTATGGGAGACACCTCAATGTGATTTAGCAAGGTGGTTACGAAGGCAAAAAGCAAGAAAGGCAAAGATAGTAGAACTACGAGTCCAACTGTAACTAAAGCATAAACTGGTCGTCTAGCACCCATCAGCGCCAAAGCTGACGCCAAGCTTATCGTAATGGTAATCAACCAAATAATGATTTGACCGTAGATATCCCCGAAGGTAAGGGTACAGACAAACCGATACTTTTGAATTTTATTCGTCATAATTTGCCTCTAGCATCTCCTTAGGTTCTACCTTAGAACCATGTTTGGATTTCCGACGATTTTTAAATATTTTTGAAACAATTGTAATATCACTTTACAATTGTTTCCGATTTTTTCTCTATCAACATGGCAATTTTACCTATAATTCATCAACTCTCAAACAGGTATAATAGAACGAAGGGTTATCAAATGAATAATATTATCTTAATTATGAATGATGGCAATTATTTAAAAATTGCCATAGGCTGCCATAAATAGAGTGGCACCTTACACAGACACGGTTTGGATGAAAATTATCTAATTGTCAGGTTGGCGATGCCCTTGGGAGTTGCGCTCCGCGCGATCGCTCACTTCTAGCTGTTTAATTTTCATCCGCAAATCAAAATCCTCACTACTAACAATTGTTTCTAAGTTAGCGATTCTTTGCTCTAACAGTTCTACTTTCTGCTGAGGCAAAGAGTTACTTTTTGATTTTTTGTCATCAGAACGCCACACAGCAGCTGTACCCACTGCTGCGCCTGTCAGAGTCGCTAAAGGTAGAATTGGACCACTTTTCGTCACCGCTGAAAGCGGAATACAAATTGCTAGCATTCCCACAGCAATACCCCAAATTCTTGAGGTAGCAGCAACTCGTACATCTTGATGTTCTTCCAGGTCTTTTTTGAATCTTTTACCCATAACTTTATTTTAGCGCCATTATCTAATACCTTGGCATGAACTTCTACAAAAGTGCTTCCTACTATCGGGCTAAGTATATTTACTTTATTAATAAATAATTAAATAAGATTGCTGTATATTGATGAGTTGTTACACAATTGTTACTTAAGAAAATATCCATGACAACGACATCCAACATTTTTATTGCTGGCGCTAGTCGCGGCGTTGGTTTAGAAATTGCCAAGTGTTTGATCGAACAACAGGTAAACGTAAAAGCACTTGTTAGAACAGAAGCATCTCGTGCGGAACTAGAAGCAATAGGCATTAAGGTAGTTCTGGGAGACGCCTTAAATATAGGCGATGTAGAACGTGCCATACTGACAAATGAACCCGTTTATGCAGTTATAAGTACAATTGGTAGTTTACCCAAAGACAGTGAAAAGGTAGATTATATAGGTAATAAAAATCTTATTGATGCAGCAGTCAAAGCAGGAGTGCAAAAATTTATTCTTGTTTCTTCTATTGGTAGTGGAAACAGTGTTGTTGCTTTACCTCCCCAAGTTTTGCAAACATTAGGACCCGTTTTAGTAGAAAAGGAAAAAGCTGAAAATCACTTGATTGAAAGTGGGCTGACTTACACCATCATCCGTCCTGGTGGACTTGTGTCGGAACCCGCAACTGGAAATGGAGTTTTAACCGAAGAGCCACGCATTTCTGGTAGCATCCATCGTGCAGATGTTGCTCAGTTAGTTTGTCGATGTTTGAATTCTGATCGCGCCAACAATAAAGTTTTCTCAGCGGTAGACCGAAATATGCTGTTTGGGCAACCTGAGTTTGAGGAATTTAGCTTGAATTAGTCATTAGTCATGAGTTTATAGCCTAAGCTCGGTGAGTTTATCTGACTTTTCACCTTATGTGGAAAAATCATCGCGTGACCTAACCCCCTAGCCCCCTTCCCTACTAGGCTATGCATTACCCGGATCTTTCTTAACAATCCCAGAACTGTTATAGGGATTTGGTTTTATGAATAGACAAAAAGGGTGAACTTGACCTGACGGACAGTTTTTGTATAAGAGAAGGATTACAGTA
>JAHHIB010000173.1 GCA_019359075.1 Kalymmatonema hyalinum WJT4-NPBG1 | reverse complement strand
AATTGGTATGAATTGCAAAGAAATTTATTCACTTTCGTTGTGCGTGAGTACATTGTGGACAATCTCACCAAGACTTGTGCTGCCTAGTACACATGGATGATGTTTTTTGTCAATGCGTAAGTCCTAACATCTACTTTGTTTGCGTTTGTTTGTGAAAAGTTTTATAGATTCTATTGGTAATTGTAAAGATGACTTTAACTTCTTATAAATATTATGTGCTAATAGTGATGATAACTATTACTGAAAGCAACACGGTGTTTCGGTATCTAACCTTGGGCTAAATTCCTTAGCAAGGGTAACAATTTCCGTTGTCTCGCCTTCAAAGGAAAAAACAGTTGCAACTTTGTTTGTATCAAAAAAGCAACACTCAAAAGGTATGTCAATTTCTAAGGCTGAATTTCACGCGCTGCGTGCCAATTCGACTGGGCACTTAAGTGCCGATGACCGATATATGTTTTAAGAAGAACACAGAACACAGCTTGGGCATCCCCATAAATAAATTTAGCCCCTCGGCTACGCTCGGGGCTAACGTTGAGCGAAGCCGAAACGTTAGGGGGTTTAAAAAGGATGCCAGAACAAGTAAAAGGAACCAAGTAAAAAGTAAAAATATATTTCTTTTAACTTTTTACTTGTTTGAGGGGCTTGTACCTTAATTAACAATCCCAACTACTGAGTACTGAGTTCTTTCTTCGGTTATAACCTAAGAAATTGTCTTCCTGTGCAAGCGTTACTCGCAAAAGAAACGCTCTCCTCAATAGTCCCCCAAAAAGTTAGGTTTACCGACACCAAGCCACTACAAGCTATAGCCAACACGTTTTTGACCCAATTAACGGCAAAAGCCTAGCAGACGAGGTGAAATCAATGCCACAACAAAAAGCTTTAGCGCTTGATGTGACTAGAGTCGAAGCTCGCAAGAGCGTACTTCCCAAACCACCTTTGCTATCTAGCCACGAAGCTGGATGGGAGAATATGTCTCTGGAACACCACGTTCAACCAGAGTATGAAAGCCCGGAACATTACGCATCACATTATACACTTGCGATTCGTCTCAAAAGTCAGTCAGGGCTGGAGCGATGGCTAGGCGATTGCCACAAAACCGAGAACTGTATACGAGGCGACGTAGCGGTCATTCCTCCTGAAGTCACCCACAAGATATATTCTCCTCAGGAATCCGAATTTATCGCTTTGTGCTTGGACTCTGAGTTTGTCTCAAATATTGCAGGCGAGTCAGTTGACCCAGATATTTTGGAAATAATACCACACTTTTCCAAACCCGATCCGTTAATTTTTCAAATTGGGCTTGCTCTTAAGACAGCACTGGAATCAGATGGATCGGCTAGTCGCCTTTACGCTGAATCAATGGCGACTGCGCTATCAGCCCACTTGTTGCAGCATTACTCTGCACCGAAGCACAAACTTCGAGAATATCAAGGAGGATTGCCGAAGTATAAGCTACAGCGAGTCATTGAGTTTATTATTGACAATTTAGCAGATAATTTACTGCTTGGGAGTATGGCACAGCAAGTCAGCATAAGTCAGTACCACTTCGCCCGCTTGTTCAAGCAGTCTACAGGGCTTTCTCCCTACCAATATGTGATTCACTGCCGGATTGAGCGTGCCAAGATATTGCTCCTACAAAGTCAACTAAAAATTTCTGAAATTGCCTCACAGGTTGGTTTTGCTGACCAAAGCCAATTTACACGTCACTTCAAGCGCTTGCTAGGAGTGACACCCAAAGAAATTCGCTCTTCCAGAAAATAGCAAGAATCTTCTAAAACAGCAAGAATCCTCTAGACAGCAGCAATCACGGTTTCATATACCTTAGATAAAAATGAAAGTCTCTATTCTCTATTAATCTCGGCTAGTGGTATTCGAGCCAGTTGAATCTCCTAATACAAGCCCCGTGAAAACACAAGGCGAAATTCTTGCCCCATTAATCAAAGCAAGGTTGTTCACCCAACAATTGCAGCAGCAATAAAGGCTGGGGATAATGTCCTCCCTTATCCCCCGCATTTCTTTCTTGTTTTGGAGCATGAAAATAGCCCTGCCAAATTCACGGGTGTTGGGAGAAATCGAATGAAAGTGATGAGTATTGCGGTGCATCTCCAAAGAGACGTTTGCAAAAAAGTGCTTGCTGGGCGTTCTACCACTACGTCCTTTTCCTATTTCTTCTTGAGGAGAGCGTATGAACGATAATCGCAAGCCTCGCTGTACTCGCCCTGATGCCACTCGCAATAGTACACCCTTAGAAGTCCAAGCGCAACTTGTTGACATCCTCAACCAAACGCTTGCAACTACCGTTGATCTGAAGACTCAGGTCAAGCAGGCGCGTTGGAATGTCAAAAACATGAGCTTTTGTTCTTTACACGAACTGTTTCATGAAATTGCAATGGAACTGGAGGTGTATATTGATTTGCTTGCGGAGAGAGTGACAACCCTTGGTGGTTTAGCCAGAGGAACTGCTCGGGCAGCTGTCAAACACTCAGTATTACCTGAATACCCCTTTCATATTACAGAACGTCAAGAACACGTAGCATCCCTCGCAGAGCGCCTATCCATCTATGGCTCTTTGCTGTGGGAGAACATTGACCGTACTGCCATTCTGGGGGATGCAGATACAGCGTACTTGTACGCTGAAATCTCGATGGTAATCGACAAGCGTCTGTGGTTCTTGGACGAACAGCTGATGACCTCATGCTTTGATGAGCATCATCAGGTGGCTTCTTGTAACTGACAAACAACTCTAAAAAATCTCTTGTGTTCTACTGAGTACAGAACTGTGTCTGTTTCGTAATGATTCCTGGCTCAGGTACGATAAGCGCAACTACGAGCCAGGGTGCTACGAAATTAGAAAGACTGTACTTAGTTTAATTATCATATTTTGTAGCTAAATATATCATTAAAAGTAAAGAATGTACTGTTTTAGTTTCTTATTTTTAATGATTAGGGGTTGACGTTAATCCGTCCGCGACACACTAACTGCCCCGGAACGAGAGTTAACTCTTGAATATCAACATCTGAACCTAGATTGAAATAAAGGTCTTGGTGATTCCCCTCAAACATCGTTCCCTTATTGCTTTTGACTTGAATTGATGAGAGTTGCAATTCCTGTGTGCTCAGTAACTCCAAACTCATACTAATATCTAAGTCAGTAGGTTCGCTTTCGTCTGCCAAAATAGCGCAGAGTATTGCTTTACTCTTGTGAAGCTTAATTTTTTGCCAACTGATAGACTTGGATTCGGGGCAGTGTTCTGGTAAAAGTTTAACCAGAACATCATTGAGAGCACTTGGTAATAAGGCAGATGAAAGGGAGGCATTGAGATCATCCTCTGACTGGATTAACTCGCCAACTACTGGTACTGTTTCTAACAGTCGCAGTGGTTGCCCCTTAAGTACGGAGCCAATGTTGATCCGAATGTTTTCTGCAACTAGTTCAATCTGTGTAAGATGGAGACCTCGATAAACTGCATGACTGGCAAAAATAGATACACTCGGAATGCAACCAGAGAGAATTTGGCGATCGCTCGCTTTAATCTCTACTTCCAGTTCGGAGATTTGGCTCACTTGCGTTTTTAACCACAGCTTCAGTGCTGTTGTTAGTATATTTGTAACAATCCGTACTTTGTTTGATTTCTTTGACTGTGAATTTAATTGCATCTAACCGTTCTGCTTATGAATATCCAATTAACAAGCGCCAAGTACTGTAATAGGCTATTACTTTACCATTTACAGTGATTCAGGACAAAATTTAAATATATTCTTTGTTTATCAACGATTTCCATCTATTATAAGTAATTTCCACATGGAGGCTCGGTTACAAAAGATTCTTTCTCAGTGGGGTATAGCCTCACGTCGTGAAGCTGAAGAAATGATCAAAGCCTCACGTGTGCGTGTTAATGGTGAATTAGCACATATGGGTCAAAAAGCTGATCCCCAAAGAGATACGATCACGGTCGATGGAAAGCCCGTGTCTTTTGTGCAACGTCCAGCTTTAATGTACCTGTTACTGCACAAACCAACCGGAGTCGTAACCACTTGCGAGGATCAGCAAGGAAGACCTACAGTCTTAGACTTACTACCTAAACAAATAAGTTCCGGTAAAGGTATTCACCCAGTAGGTCGCTTAGATGTAGACTCTACAGGAGCTTTAATACTTACAAACGATGGCGACCTAACATTTGGGCTAACCCATCCCAGTCACAGTATTCCCAAAACATATCGTGTTTTGGTCAAAGGACATCCTCCACAAGAAGTGCTACAGATGTGGCGTCAGGGTGTGGTCTTGGAGGAGAGAAAAACACGACCAGCACAAGTGCGAGTCGTAGAAAAGTTTGCCAATTCTAGCTGTTTAGAAATTATTTTGAAGGAGGGGAGAAATCGTCAAATTCGCCGTATCGCCGAACAGCTGGGATATCCGGTGATAACACTACATCGCACTGCTATCGGTTCAATTCAATTACAAACGCCAGGAAAAGGCTATTTAGCTGAGGGTGAGTATCGTCACCTAGAAGAGTTTGAAATTCGCTTTTTAAAAAAAGCAATTGCTGCAGATTCCTATTAATGATTCAGCTGGGTTTAAGGAGTGTAACAGAGTATGAAATGGGTAAGAAGGAAAGACAAGTTAGAGTCAACACCTTCAATAGAGCAACAAAGAGCCGAAATTCTAGCGGACATGGGTGCTAAACTTTGGACTGTGCGCTTGGAACAAGGTTTATCCTTAGAGGAAATGGTCGGGTTGACCAGAATTCCGAAACGGCTATTGCAGGCGATAGAAGAAGCTAATTTAGCTGAGCTCCCAGAGCCAGTTTACACTCAGGGTTTGATACGGCAATTTGCTGATGCACTCGGGTTGAATGGAGCAGAATTTTCCAGCACTTTTCCCATAGGTATGAACCGGGTGAGCTTAAAGCCAGGCTGGAAAACCAACGGGGTAGATCAATTACGCCCCGTGCATCTTTATGTGCTGTACATATTTGTGATTTTCTGCTCTGTCAGTGGCTTGTCTGGATTACTCAACAGTGCGACTTCACAAGTAAGTTATAGCCAAGGCAACCCAAAAGCACAAAGACAGCGTCTAGCACAACCACAAGTGATCCAAAAGAATCAGACACAGCAACGCCAAGCTTTGAGCGAATCCTTTAGCAGCACTAACGCCAATCAGCAGGTGCAAATTGGTCTGACTTTGAAAGAGAAGTCTTGGATTCGAGTGGTAGCCGATGGCAAAGTTCAGTACGAGGGTGAACTTCCACAGGGAAGCCAACGGACTTGGATTGCACAGGGAGAACTGACTGTCAAAGCAGGTAATGCGGGTGGCGTGCTCGTGAGTGTCAACAAGCAACAAGCCAAGCAACTAGGAGAACCTGGGAAAGTGAAACAAGTCACAATCGCAGCTAATACTGCGTATTGAAATGGGGGAGATAGGAGAGATGGGGGAGTAATATCCCCCTCATCCCCCTTATCCTCACTTAGGTTGAGGCGCACGTCCAGAGAATCTGGTGAGAGTTTGTAGGCGATCGCCTAACTCCCGAGTTAAAGCATCCCCCTCATATCGCCACTCCCAGTTTCCTTCAGCTTTACTTGGGAAATTCATCCGCGCTTCACCTCCCAATCCCAAGACATCCTGTAGTGGGAGAATTGCCTGATTCGCCACAGAAGTCATAGCCAGTCGAATAAAATCCCAGGCAATACCTTCAGGGCTTTGACAACCCAGATAAAGCAACAAGGATTGCTTTTCGTGTTCTGTCGCTTTATTGAACCAGCTTACGGTTGTGTCGTTGTCGTGAGTCCCGGTGTAAACTATGCTATTGCGTTGGTAGTTGAACGGTAAAAACGGATTACCCGCGTCATCACTAAAAGCAAACTGCAAAATTTTCATCCCGGGAAATTCAAACTTGTCTCGCAGCGCTTCTACATCTGGCGTAATATCACCCAAATCCTCCGCCATGATCGGTAGTTTGCCCAACTTGAGTTTAATCGCCTCGAACAACTCTTCCCCAGGGGCTTTAATCCACTCACCATTTATCGCTGTTTGTTCCCCTCTTTTCACAGCCCAGTAAGTTTCAAACCCTCGGAAGTGGTCGATGCGAATCACATCAACATAATCTAGCAACGCTTCAAAACGCCCTATCCACCACTTATAGTCTTGTTTTTTCAGTTCCTCCCAGTCATAAACTGGGTTGCCCCACAATTGACCAGTAGCGCTAAAGTAATCTGGTGGAACTCCCGCCATCAGCGCCGCTTCTCCCGTCTCTTCATCTAGGGAAAAGATGTCGCGATGGGACCACACATCGGCACTATCATGGGCTACGTAGATGGGGATATCGCCGACAATTTGAATACCACTCATGTTGGCATAGCTTTTGAGTTGCGACCACTCGCGGAAGAATTCATATTGGGTGAATTTGTGAAAGAATATTTCCGCAGTCAGTTCCCGCCCTATCCGTTCCAATGCTTCTGGTTCGCGTTTGGCAAGTTCTGGCTTCCAAGTATGCCAGCTTCTCCCGTCGTGGACATCTTTAAGCGCCATAAAGGCGGCATAATCATCCAACCAATAAGCTTTGCTGTCACAAAAACCAGCAAATTCCGTTTGCTGTATGGGCGATGCCTGGTTTTTAAAGTTCTCACAGGCTTTTTTAAGCAGCTCAATTTTAATTGGTCTAACTTTGTCGTAATCTACCTTGGACGACTCAAATGTTGGTAAATTAGCAAAGTCCTCCTGTGCTAGCCAACCCTGCTCTACTAGTTGGTCTGGGCTAATCAGCAGGGGATTTCCAGCTAATGCTGAAAAAGAAGCATAAGGAGAATTACCGTACCCAGTTGGTCCTAAAGGTAGAACTTGCCAATATTGCTGACCGCTCTCTCTGAGAAAATCAATGAAGCGATATGCTTCTAAGCCTAAATCCCCAATGCCAAATCGACCGGGAAAGGAGGTGGGATGTAGCAAAATACCACTGGATCTAGGAAAGGGCATACTTAACCTGCTATTAATTGAGGACGCGATGGCGCTATCGCACCGAAGTTTATCACGGAACAGTAAGTCGCTATGAATCCACTAAACTCGCGTTGTTTATCCTTTGTCCAGCCGATACCATTAGTGCACAGTAAAAAATATTTCACTGTTGACTCTTGACCCTTCGGGTATCTCCTCCGGAGAGGCTGCGCCAACGCCAGTCGCCTAGGTCGGGAAACCCCAACGGGAGAGCCAGTTGCCTGCGGAGGGAAACCCTCCTGCAGCACTGGTCTCACCTCCTGCAGCGCTGACTCACTAATGACTAATGACTAATGACTAATGACTAATAACTATGAGTTACCGAAATCCTGCTCCGACAGTTGATATCATCATCGAATTAGGTGATCGTCCTCATCGACCTATAGTGTTAATTGAGCGACATAATCCACCTTTAGGTTGGGCTCTTCCTGGTGGTTTTGTAGATTACGGCGAATCTGTGGAGATTGCGGCGCGGCGCGAAGCTTTGGAGGAGACTGGCTTGCAGGTGGAGTTAATTGAACAATTTCATGTATACTCCGATCCCAGTCGCGATCCCCGTCAGCACACACTCAGCATTGTGTTTTTGGCAACTGCAACGGGTGAACCCAAGGCGGGGGATGATGCTAAGGGTATAGGGATTTTTGAGTCTTGGCGCGTGCCTAAGAATTTATGTTTTGACCATGATAAGATTCTGCATGATTATTGGCGGTATCAGCACTATGGGATACGTCCAAGGTTGGAGTAGATCAGGAACCACACAGGCGCAGAGGGCGCAGAGGAGGAGAAATGAGTAAAAGGGTTATTCGTACTGAGAATGCACCTGCACCAGTGGGACCCTATAATCAAGCGATCGCAGCTTCTGGTGAAATGGTTTTTGTGGCTGGGCAAATTCCTCTTGATCCCAAGACGGGAAAGATTGTTGGTGAGGGGGATGTCACTGTGCAGACACAACAGGTGATGGCAAATTTAGAGGCAATTCTTACGGCTGCTGGGGTGACGTTTGAGGATGTGGTGAAAACGAGTGTGTTTTTGGCAGATATGAATGATTTTGCAGCGATGAATGCGGTGTATGCAAAGTCTTTTGATGAAGCGACAGCGCCAGCGCGTGCATGTGTGCAGGTGTCGCGTTTGCCTAAGGATGTGTTGGTGGAGATTGAGTGTATCGCGGTGGTTTAAGGCGTGGTAGTATCTTACGCAAAGACGAGGGCAGTGCTCTTGGTAGGGTTTCCCGATCCAGGCGACTGCCCGTTGCAAAGGCGTTAAGACTTTTTGCGTCTTTTGATAAGATTTATAAGGGCTGGGTTATGGCGAAATTGCCAGTTGCTGAAGGTTATGAAGAATTTTTGGGCGAACTCAAAGAACGTATAAAACAAGCTCAAGTCAGGGCGGTGCTTGCTGTCAACCGCGAATTGATACTTCTGTATTGGCAAATTGGGCGAGATATCCTTTTGCGACAGCAGCAGCAAGGCTAAGGAGCAAAGGTGATTGACCGTTTGGCTGCTGACTTACGCAAAGCTTTTCCAGAGATTAAGGGGTTCTCGTTTCGCAATCTTAAGTATATGCGAGCTTTTGCTGAAGCTTACCCCGATCAAGAATTTGTGCAGCAGCCTGCTGCACAAATTCCCTGGTTTCATAATTGCGTTCTTTTAGATAAAGTCAAAGATAACGCTGAGCGCAAGTGGTACATTCATCAAACAATACAGCAAGGTTGGAGTCGCAATGTCTTAGTCCATCAAATCGAGAGTGGACTTTACCACAGGCAAGGTAAGAGTGTAACTAACTTCGAGCGCACTCTGCCCAAACCTCAATCAGAACTGGCACAACAAATTATTAAAGACCCCTATAATTTCGATTTTCTCAGTTTACGAGAAGCAGCGCAAGAGCGCGATTTAGAGAAGGCGTTAATTAACCACATTCGTGATTTCTTAGAACTGGGAGTAGGTTTTGCCTTTGTGGGGAGTCAATATCATCTGGAAATTGGAGGCCAAGATTTTTATATTGATTTGTTGTTTTATCACTTGCGTTTGCGCTGCTTTGTTGTTATTGACCTGAAGATTGAAGAATTCAAGCCGGAGTTTTCTGGCAAGATGAATTTCTACGTTTCGGCTGTGGATGATTTACTGCGACACCCAAGCGACCAAGCTAGTATTGGCATGATTTTGTGCAAGAGCAGAAATAAGACGATTGTAGAATATGCTCTGCGCGATATGAATAAGCCGATTGGTGTTTCTACTTATCAATTAAGACAGGCTTTGCCGGAGAATTTACAAGGAAGTTTGCCTACAGTTGAACAGTTGGAAGCAGAATTAAATGTGGTGTCGGTAGAAATTCAAGAATAGAGTGAAATGATGAAATTGCATGACCAATTGGTGCTTGATAATTCAAGTAAATAAAAGTGGCGATCGCTTTTCTTGATTTGGGAACACTGTATTTAGGTATCCCAAAGGAGTATGAAAAATGGCAGACAATCGGATTAGTGCTAGCTTTTCCCAAAGCGATCGCCAAGCAGTGATGCAGGCTATTGCTACCATTCGGGAAAAATTACCGTTTTTGATAGGTTTGACAACTGAAGAGCGGCGCACAATGCTAAAGATGGGAGATAAAAGTCGGGCTTTTGTCAGCAAAGCCTTAGAAGTGGCGACGCAAAACCCAGATTTTCTTCCTCGTTCTTTTAATTTGGAAGAGATGCGCCGGGATATGATGTTATATGAAGCGTTATATCCTGTGCTGCTATCTCTGACGCAACTGCAAGACTTAGTAGATGATACGTGTATGACAGCTGCAAGTGAAGCGTATACATCAGCGCTAGCAGTTTATAGTTATGCCAAAGCAAGTGGAAACGTGATGGGTTTAGATGCGGTTATTAATGAGATGGGGCGCAGGTTTACCCGTCGTACTAAGAAAAAAGCATCGGATATTCCAGCTAGTTAAGGTTTGAAATATCCTATTCTCAGTTTAGTTCGTAGTTAGCGCTTTAGCGCTGAAGCGCTAACTACCAACCCATCAAGTTTAGTAAATTACCCAGTAGGGTGTGTTAGGCGCACCCTTTGGATATGATTTATAACGAAGAACATAAGCAAAGCGCCTAACGCACCGCCGTTAAGAACGTTGAGCTTCTGAGAGTCAACTTTGAGCTTTTGAAGGTGAAGTTTGACCTTT
This sequence comes from Kalymmatonema hyalinum WJT4-NPBG1, assembly GCA_019359075.1. Classification (GTDB taxonomy): domain Bacteria; phylum Cyanobacteriota; class Cyanobacteriia; order Cyanobacteriales; family Nostocaceae; genus Kalymmatonema; species Kalymmatonema hyalinum. The sequence continues at coordinate 363 of JAHHIB010000173.1, read as the reverse complement.
TGAGAGTCAACGTTGAGCTTCTGAAGGTGAAGTTTGACCTTTTGAGAGTCAACGTTAAGCTTCTGAAGGTGAAGTTTGACCTTTTGAGAGTCAACATTGACCCTTTTAGGCTCAACATTGAGCTTCTGAAGGTGAAATGCGAGGCTTTGAGGTTCAACGTTGAGCTTCTGCGGGTAATATCTTACTCCTGATCAATCAATAATGAAAATTACTGGTATGTTTTAGGAAAAGCGATGTGGTAAACGTTCAGGGGGTGCATAGAAAATGCAAAACACCCGGATGTTGAATCAAACAATAAAGCAATAAAATTAAGCAGCTTTCAATAAGTCTTTTTGAGCGCAAGAAGTAGCAACTTCAGGGAGC
>JAHHIB010000009.1 GCA_019359075.1 Kalymmatonema hyalinum WJT4-NPBG1 | reverse complement strand
AATTGGTATGAATTGCAAAGAAATTTATTCACTTTCGTTGTGCGTGAGTACATTGTGGACAATCTCACCAAGACTTGTGCTGCCTAGTACACATGGATGATGTTTTTTGTCAATGCGTAAGTCCTATGTTTTTACCTCATTCCTTCAATAACTAATACGAACAAACTCAACTGACTACTGGTAGTTCAGCTTCCAGCAGTAAGTTGAGAGAATTGAGAGGGTGGCATTGCAAAAACTTTTTGAGAACAAAAGAGTTGGAAGGTGCAATGTATTTATGTATGCAGCCATTTTAAAGAGTTAGGCAATGCATTTGACTTGGTCCTCAAAATCTCATTTGTTAACTTCCTGGATTTCTCCTTTGCGAATTATCTATATCGCATGGTAGATGTCGTCAAGGTTGATTTATACCACTGTTGATTCTCATGAATTTTGACTTCAATTTGAGAATCTTCATTAAGCAACTAAATTAGTTATGAAGCATTTCAAATGCTGAAGAAATAGCTCAGAATATGCACGCACCCCTAAAAAATCGTCATCTCGCTATTTCTAGTTTCATCCAAAAATTTAGATAGAGATTAAACCGAGTTGTTCAATCTACTTGATTTATATATTATGAGGGCAAAATAAGCACGTCAATAGTTTCAGTAAAGTTAATCAAACAAAACTAAAGTAGTAATGTTCAAATTTTTTGGGGTTTGAAATATGACCGATACAAACAGTTTTCTATTATAGGAAAGCTTTTTAAAGCTTCATTCGCTACAAAAAAAAACAAAAAAGAGTAAAATAGAAGACTTTATTGTCTAAATATAAAAAAATATAAAATCCTCCTTAAGGAGGAATGCAATCGTCGCAGCATGACCAACTAGAGTCGCCCTTTATGACCATTACCCAAATTTTAATTTTTGTAACAAGCGGCATAATTCTAGGCTTAGATTCTGAGAAGTAAATAGAAGTTTTCATCTTGGCAATAAAACCCAAATTTTCAATTTTTACCCAAGGAGCATACTTGAGAACCTCAAGCTTAAGGATGCTTTAGCTGAGGTAATAAGGGCTATCAGTGAGATATGAAAACTAATTGGAAGCATCTACTGTTTAGCAAATATATCTGGTGGATAATCCGAAATGCTGCGACTTTAGTTTGTAGTTTGATGTGTTCCTGCACGCATTGAGATGCACCCAACTAATGAGGCTGTTCTACTTAAGTTATGCAAGAGGGAATTGCAGTGGAAAATCAAGGTCAGTACTTAACACCTAGAGAAAGCAAACTTCTGCTGAAGAGTCTAAAAGCCGATTTACGTCCGGAATATCGCCGTCGTATTCAAATCATGTTGCTTGCAGATGCGGGTCAATCTCAAGCACAAATCTGTGAAGCGCTCTTGTGCGCTCAAGAGACTGCACGATACTGGATTACTATGGCGCAGACAGGTCAGGCTCACAAGTGGGATGAACGCCCGATGGGACGCCCCAAGGCAATTAATCAGCAATATCTTGAGCGCTTGAAAGAACTGGCGAGCCATAGCCCGCGTGACTATGGCTATGCATTTGAACGCTGGACAGCGCAATGGTTAGGGAAACATCTCGCGCAAGAATTGGGAATTAAGGTTAGCAATTACCACATTACCCGTCTACTTAAGTCAATGGGGCTTTCTACTCGACGAACAAGCAAGACTGTAGAGAAAGAAATAAAGGACGCCAAGGATTGCACCTCAAATATTCTTCGTAGATTTCCTTAAAATTCCACTTCTTCTGGCTCTTGTCCGGTACTTCCAGTCTTATCCACACAAGACGCCACCCAAGACATTGTTTCAATGTACCTAGCAAGTTGTGCCACAGTCGGTGCTTCAAACAAATTGCGTACAGGCAAATCTATTTGAAAGGCGTCGCGTATTCGAGAAGTCAGCACAGTCGCTAGTAGAGAATGACCGCCCAATTCAAAGAAATTATCGTGGACACCTCTGACGGGGCGACAAAAACGGATCATTAGATAGGTCTTATTGAGATTGAGAGACCTATCTTTTCTTACCATGAATCGCTGCGCTCTTTATCACATCATCAGCTTTCTTTGGCTATTTTGTCGCCCCTTCAGCTAAAACGCACAAGGATGTCACTTTGTAGTGATGCCTTACCCTGAACCAACTTTTCTGTGCCACATAAAATGCTACATTACCCCAACTAATAAAAGAAGTACACGAAATTTATTCTTGTTTGGAAAGGTAATGTTTCCATTCACAAATTTAGGATTTCATCCTAGCTTTGTCTTTAAGGCTTCAGATACACCCTGCAATAACAACTTCTCGCGCACCTGCTCCAGATTCTTTGGCTTTGATGACTCCGTAAAAGACTCTGTTTTAAACTGAGTCGAATGAGGCTTTTTATTAGATAGAGTTGCTGCAAATTGCTTGTACAGCTCTGGGTTTATGGTAAGGTAAAAAGCTAGCTCTTGTCCCACCTCTTTCAAGCGCTTTGGTAATTCTGTTTCTGTTGTCTGCAACAGTTCAGCAAGACTTGATTGGAGCTTGGTATCAGATCGAACTACTCCGAGAAAATTATTTTGGGGTTGATTTTGTGATAATTGTTGCTCAAAGAGATGGGCGAAGGTGTCGAGTCTGCCATTGTCTATAGACGGGTGTTGTTCTAAGGCAAACCCTGGTGCAATAACTGAACGAGTCACATTATCAGGTAGTGGTGCAGCAAGTACTTTCTCTGCATTCACGATACCTTCACCGAATTGATTGGGCTTCCATGTGGGAAATTTCTCACAACTGTCGCGTAGAATTTGATTAAAGATGAAAGGAATCTTTTCGGCTCCATACCGTTCGATGAGTTGCGATCGCCCATGATATGACAGCCATAAAGCTGCTACACCCGCGACGAATGGTGCAGAAAATGAAGTACCAGAGCCTTGCAGAACGTTATAGTTAATCTGACCATTGTTCTTCTCGACTTTTGCATACCAAACTGACTCACCAGGAGCAGTGACATCAACTTGGCTTCCCCGCGATGCACCCCACCAAATCTCACGTCGCACATTACTGCCAGTCACAGCAATCACTTCCTCATAGGCAGCAGGCCAAACCACGTAGGGAACCATGGTACCAGATGCTGCAACGATGATTACGCCTCGTTTTTGGGCATAAGTTATCGCACTCCGCAGACGCGGGTTGAACAAACCACTTCCCAGACTAATTGAAAGGACATGAACACCATGATCTGCGGCGTACTCAATCGCTTCAGCTAAATTACGTACGCTCAATAGTACAACTGAGTATGAAACTCGAAGGGGTACTAACTTGGCACCAGGTGCCACCCCCGCCACAGTTTTTCCGCTTGGGTACTTGCCTTGTCCCCCTCTTGGGCTGATGATGACACTGGCTGTAGATGTGCCATGACCTGGATTGTTAATAATTTCGCCCCCAGATGTTTCGAGTTCGTCTTTTGCGTCCTTGTCACCCTTAAGAAAATCGTAACCTTGTTCAAGGAGCAGATTGGCAACAATTTCCGGATGTTCCGAATAGCCCGTATCAGGAAGCCCAACGATAATCCCATCCCCTGGTCGTTTTTTGGGGTCTGGGAAAAAGCGTGACCATGCCTCAAAGACTCGCAGCTGCTTGAGACTCCATTCTACATCACTGCTTTCGTCGAGATTTTTGGGCGCAAAGGTAGCCCTAGGCTGTGTTGACTCGTCATTCCAGGCGGGGTAGTTGGGTATAGGAACAGCAAACAGTGGCTGTGCATCTACAACTCCTGGCTGGGAACGCAGATAATAACTTTTATCCCAAGCTTGTTTAACTGACAAAGCATCTTGCTTTTTGGTTAGCTCAAACTCAGTAAAATTGTCACCAATCGGTTTAATCTTCCAATCTGAACCTAGTCCTTGGGTAACAATTTTCTGGACTCTCTGCTGTAGTCCTGGCATAACCATCTGGAGAAAAAACCCTTCAAACTTAGGAGCGAAGTTATTTGGGTCACTCTGTTGCTCACGAATATGCATACAATTCACCTTTGTAATAATAGCAGACATCAGGAGTTACGTAACCATCAGTGGTGATTAGCTCCGCCAGTGCTGGGGCGGCGTGATAGCAAGGCGCACCCATAATTTCAAAGGGGACTGGAGGAGTTACGAAACGCAAACACACTTTACCCTGGATTCTTTCACTATATTAACTTTCGCATACCAGCCAAAACGATTTTAATGGTTCCTGCCGGAAAGTATTGAGTTGAGTAGGTAAGTTTTTCAGACAACTAGAGTGGTTCAGAGTACAATACGGTTCAGGAGAAGACAATTTGCAAAAGCCATAACCAATGCAATCTTACGTTGCATGCAACGTCTCTACACGTGTGATATCTATAGTACAAGTCTGCCTCAATACGTTCATCAGCATAAAATGTAATATTCACTACATTCAATTTCAGGAATATCCCTCCTTCTAATGAATCACAGATGGACGAGGCAGTGCGTTGCGGTGAGACCAGTGCTGAACTCAAGAACGTCCCAAACCCTTGCAGCAAGCTCCAACGAGTACTCGTCCCAAACATTGCACCCTCCAGCAGTTTGATTCCAGTCGCTTGAGTCAAGCAGATTATATTATTCAACGGCAGAAATCAAGCTTTTATCTGTATAGGCGCTCATATGCACGCAATTGCCTGCTCAAAACCTTCGATTTCAAAAGTTTGTGGCTGATTGACTTTTTTGGTTGATTAGTTTGTCCTGGTGTCACATACTCGATTGCCAGATTGATGCTATTTTATTTTTGCACAAACTCCTTTATCCCAATCGCGATACAAGCTATGACACTCAATTTATATTTACTGCGACATGGAGAAACTACTTTTAGTCAAAGTGGTAATTTCTGCGGTGAAACTGATGCGGAGTTGACATCTGAAGGGATGCAGATGGCTTCTAGTTTTGCCGATGTTTATCAAAAATTGAAGTGGGAAGCAGTTTACGTTAGCCCGATGAAGCGCACAATTGCAACTGCCAAGCCATTTTGTGATGCTATCGGTATGGATATGCAGTTGCGTGACGGACTTAGAGAAGGTAGTTACGGCGAATGGGAAACTAAGAGTAAATCCTTTGCCCAAGAAAATTACGCAGAAAACTATGTAAACTGGTTGACAGAACCCGCTTGGAATGCACCACTAGGTGGAGAAACTGCGGTAGATATTGCTAACCGTTCTATGCCTGTCATTGCTGAAATTCAAGAAAAACATCCCCAAGGTAATGTTTTAGTAGTATCGCATAAAGCCACGATTCGGATTATGCTTTGCAGTTTACTGGGAATTGATTTGGGACGCTATCGCTATCGGGTGAATATTTTGGTCGCGTCAGTAAGTATGGTTAAATTTGACGTTCATGGTCCTTTGTTAGAAATATTAGGCGATCGCCATCATATACCCGACCGTATTCGCTCTCGTCCGGGAACATAATTGTAGCGACCTGCAATGCTAATCGCTCAGACTTGCAATCATGACATTTTCAAACCAGGATTAAATGCAACCAACCTGCAATCATCCGTTTCAGCCAGGATTAATTGCAACTATAGATTGAGCGGCTATCCATCCCCACCGCATGGCGGATGGGGAATTCCGCCGAACAGTTAAACTGTCACACCTTCAATCTCCTCATCCGTCAACTCATACAACTCGCGTAACTTTTGCAACTTCTCATCACCAGCTTGCCAAAAACCACGCCCATGCGCCTCTAACATCCTCGCCACAATATTACGGAAAGCTTCCGGATTCGCCTTCCGCAATTTCTCTGCCATCTCTGCATCTAAAGCATAAGTATCAGCCGCTTGGTCGTATACCCAATCATCAGTAAAATCCGCAGTACCACCCCAGCCAATCAACGCCGTCATCCGTTGGGAAATTTCAAAAGCACCGCCAGAACCTTGATTTGCCATTGCATCTGCCCATTTAGGATTCAGCAACTTCGTGCGATATTCCATCCGCAGCAAATCATCTAAATTGCGAGGCGTTGTATCTTTCGAGAAACTTTCCACAAAGCTAGTTGTCACTTTTTTACCGCGTTGTTTTTCTGCTGCTTTCTTCAACCCCCCAGTATTGGCATAATATTCTTGAATGTCAGTTAAACCGTATTCCACCGAGTCAATTTCTTGGACAATGCGACTGGTACTTTGCAAAAGTTGAGTCAGCACTTCTGGTCTCGCTTGACCCTTATCTTGCCTACCATAACTAAACACATTGCGACCTTGCCAAGTATCCCCCAACTCATCCCCAGATTCCCAGTTACCATCAACCACGCGATCATTAACCAGCGAACCAAAATCACCCGCAGGATTAGAAAATAACCTCGCCGCCACATTTTCCACCCCTTGCGCCTTCAAAGCCAAAGCATGTTTTCTAATAAAATTTTGGTCTTCGGGTTCATCGGCCTCAACTGCCCGTTGAAACAAATCATCCAACAACTCAATAATATTCACAAAACTATCGCGGAAAATCCCCGACAAATTCCCCAAAACATCAATCCGGGGATGTCCCACCTCAGCCAACGGCTTAAGTTCATATCGGACAATTCGCCCCGTCCCCTCCTTCACAGGTTCCGCACCCACCAACTCCAACAGAATACCAAGAGATTCCCCCTTAGTCTTAATCGCATCCAAACCCCACAACATCACCGCCACCGTCTCCGGATAACTCCCATGTTCTTCCAAATGCTGCGCGATAATTTTTTGACCAATTTCCCGTCCCCGTTCATACGCCGCAGGCGAAGGCATACGATAAGGATCTAAAGCATGAATATTTCTCCCCGTAGGCAAAACACCCGCACCATCCCGCAACAAATCACCACCAGGCGCAGGCGGAATATACTCCCCATTCAAACCTCGCAACAAATTCCTCAACTCATCAGTCGTTTGTTCCAATAACTCTCTAATTCTCTTCTCCTCCTCCTCTTGGCGTTCTTCTCCTGACGGAGACGCTGCGCGAAGGCGACTTGGCGGTTCATTCCCAAAATAAGCCTCCAAATACGCCCCCATCTCCTCCTCATTCGGCGCATTCCCCAAAATATGCAACCCAGAAGAGAACAGACGATTTTCCAACACCTGCAAATACTCGTACAACTTCACGAGATAATCATTAAAAGCATGACCACTAAACATCCGGACATTCTCCGGCGTAAACCCAATCCCTAAACGTTTAGCATCTTCAAACGGACAATCAGCATCTAAACCCGTGTCCACAATCTTTTTACAAATCGCTTCCTTAAGGGCATAATTCTTCTCTGGGTCTTCTCGATACTCCGAGATTAAATCCCGCAGCGCCACCAACTCCTTATACAAACCCGCACGACCATAAGGCGGTACATTGTGAGAAATTAACACCCCATAACCGCGACGCTTCGCCAAAATTGATTCCGAAGGATTATTCGCCGCATATATATATAGATTAGGCAAATCTCCCAACAAAATATCAGACCAAGAATAACCCGTATTCCCCAAAGGAGAACCAGGCAACCATTCTACAGTGCCGTGCATCCCAAAATGAACAACACCATCAGCTTCAAACTCATTTTGCAGCCATTTGTAGAAAGCAGCGTACTGCGGATGCGGCGTTAAATCGCGTTCAAACATCAACCGCATCGGATCGCCTTGTATGCCCAAAGGTGGTTGCACGCCTATCCAAACATTCCCTAGCTGAACACCGCCAATCTGAAATTCATCGCCATAAGTTTTAATCCCAGTACCCGTCAAAGATTTCCATTGTTTCTCAATGCGGGATGTGCGGAGATATCCCAGCCATTTTTCTAGGGTTCGGACATTGACAGTAGAACCCCCCCTAACTCCCCCGTTCACAGGCGAAAATTCAACTTCCTCCCCACCAGCGGGCAGGGTAGGGGTGGGGTTCTCATCCGCCTGTTTCACCATGCGAATCAACTCTTCCCCATCTTCCGGCAAATCCCCAACGGTGTAACCTTGCTCTTTGAGTGCGTGGAGAAATTTGAGTAGACTTCGCGGTACATTTAACAAAGCAGCTGTTCCCACAGCACCGTAACCAGGCGGGAACCCATACAGAATAATTGCAATCTTCCGTTCAGATGCTGGTTTTTGTTTGATGTTAATCCAGCTTTTTACCCTACCAATTAATCGCTGTACCCGTTCGGGAACTAAATAAATCTTTTCTCCCACCAAACCACCAAGGGGAACCGTGTCAATTGCCCCATCCAGTTCTGGTAAAGCGTATAACACAACACTTTGCAATCCTCCGATACCCTGGCGCGTCCAAGAGGAAATATCTTGAATGAGCAGTGGCGCGGCGACAATGTATGGTACATTTTTAGCATTGAGGATGCGTTTTGCGACTTCCACCTGACGCCCTGCTTCCATTGAACCAGCAGGACCACCCACTAGGGGAAAGCCGATGGTTGAGACAATGGCATCAATCTTGACTGCTTCCGGAGAAAGCGAAGCAATTTCTACATTTCCTAGTTGTCGTTGCTGAGTTTCGTAGTCGGTTGTCATCCAATCACGCACCGCCACATGACCTTCTACACCGTTGATGAAGATGGGTAATGGTATCAAACCCGCTTCTTCAAAATGGCGGATGAGTTGGGGTATGTAAGGTTGTTTGGTGATAACGTGCTTGCGATAGAGGAGAATTCCCACAACTGGCTTTGTAGAGACGCGCCATGGCGCGTCTCTACATGATTTTTGATACCATTCCAGGTATGCCCGTGGCGATTCAAAATAACCTGGGTAATCGGGATGCAGTAACCCCATATTGGGGGTTTCGACTGGCGGGGGAATGTCGCCAACTTTTAAACCTAAGTATTTTTCTGCCAGTGTCCAGAATAAAGCGGCAACGTTTTCTGGTCCGCCGGCATTCCAGTAACCATATATAATCAGCCAGTTGCGTAAGTCTTGCACCTTTTGCACTGGCACATATTTCAATAACTTTGGTCCTATCTTTAAAAAGCTAATATAACCTGCGAGTTTATCTTCCTCTCGTCCGTTGCTGAATTTGTCCAAGATGAATTTAACTGGTTTGGGCATTCCTTTGGGTTTATCGCCAATGGCAAAAGCGCCCAGTTTGGTTAAACTCAGCAATTCCAAAGCTGACTCGAACACGAGGCGGATGGGGATGTGGGAGACGTAATCGCGCAACCACAACACTTGATCATAATCAAACAGCAAGCTGCCAAAAAACACATCAGCATCTTTCAGTGCTGCTTCTACCTCAGCGCGTTTGGTGGTGATGTCGCGATCGCTAAACACGCGAATATCCAACTCACTGACACGAGAAGTCGCCAAAAAAGCTGCTTTTCGGTATAAGTCAGCGTTGAACGATTCAAACCCTGCAATCAGGACAATGCGTTTCATGCCTTGAAATTGAAAGCCTGCTTAACGTTTTACATCTCTTATTGTTACACTCTTAACTCCTTTTAAGGGGGTTGAGATGAAAGTCCCGTATCTTTTGAATTTGCTAATTCATGTAACCGATTTTCGCGCATCGAACCGTAACTTCACTTCCGACTGTGTTTTCCAGCGACGCATTTAATTAGGTGGATGTATCCTGGTTTTTTCTGGAAAAATGAGTGATTATCCTAAGATAGGAGACTTTTCCAAATACTAAATTAGGACTGACGCACTCAAGTCTATTAAAACTAAGTACTGACAATATCCAAAAACTCTTAACTGGCAGCATCTGAAAAAGTCAGAAACAAAATTTGGCACTTTCAACTAGACTTTTGTCAAAAAAAATATCACAATTATCTGAGGTGTATCCAATGAAATTTGGAATTGATAGTGGTCATAATTGTCCTCCTGATACTGGAGCTAAAGGAATACAGCTTGAGGATAACTTAACTTTAGATCTCGGTAATCGAGTGATAGCAAAGTTAAAAGCTTTAGGGCATGAAGCAATATCATGTAAACCATCAAAGGCTGATACAGTCAAAGAATCTCTAGCAAAAAGATGCGATACAGCTAATGCTGCTAATGTTGATGTTTTTGTCTCCATACATTTCAATTTTTTCAATGGTCAGGCATATGGAACAGAAGTTTTTGCTATGAGCGAAAAAGCGAGTAAAATTGCTCATTCTGTCTTAAATCAAATCGTCAAGCTAGGATTTTCCAACCGCGGCGTTAAGAGTGGTAACCACTTATTTGTCCTCAAAAATACAAAAATGCCTGCGATTCTTATAGAAAGTTGTTTTATTGATTCGCAAAAAGATATGAATTTATATAATGCAGAGGCAATGGCAAATGCGATCGTCAAAGGCTTAACGACTTAATTGCCAACTAAAAGCTGAAGTTTTTTGAAACTTCACACGTTAGCCTTATCTCATTTATAAGACACAAATAACATGAATGAGGGGATAAGGGCTAAAGCAAGCTTTCCCTCTAACTGTTCGTCATCCCAAAGTAGCGTTTATGTCTTGTCTCGCCTATGTTCCCATCCGCTTGTGTAAACTCGAGCACAAATAAGCTTGCACATTTAATTTTTTTCAAATTCTTGTGGGTTGGAGAGAAGTTGCGTGCGGGGGTTTCCCCCGTTGAGCAAACTTCGGAGCATCTTGCCCGCCCAGATAATGCAAGCTTATTTATGGAACAGCTTACTCGCCAGTTAAAGCCTTACATTGGATGCATTATTGTTAAATGAAATCCGTGTCTTGTCTCAGCTTTCAGATATCGCTGCTGTAATGGTTGCCACTGCTGCCATAACTTGTAACGATTTTGAGCTAACAAAGAAGCAAGGGTAGGAAGCTGAGAGTGTATTTCTGACTTGAAGACATCTGCAAGCCACTCGGCTAAAACTACACTATCTTGCATTCCTCCCAAAATTTCTTGGATACTTTTTACTTCTGCAAGACAAGCCGTATAAGACTCGCCGTATAAGTCACTAAATAACTCCATTTGGTAGCGCAGGCGTTTGGCTTGTTTGCGTAAACTGTGAAGAGTGTCCCCATTCGTTGCTAATTCTTGCTCTACCTTCTGGGAATCCCAGTTTCTAGAAATAACAATCTCTGCTCCCTCTACTTGGCTACCAATCAGCCAACCTGGATGCAGAAAGAATTCACTCACCTCAGGTAAAAGTAAATCTGGTAGCACTTGCTGAATTGGCAAAGATGCTAGTGGTTGATAAGATGGTTCCTCGAACCACTCCTTTAATGTCTGTTTGAGAGACTTATAACGCTCATCCTTTAATGTTGACTTCACATCTGCCAGTACTTCTTCACGTTGTTTACCCAACGCATCCAAAGCTGTTTCCAGAGACTCCTGTTCTTTACGAGGTAAATGGGATTGCTCAAAGTTTTCCAAAGTCTCTTTGAGCACGTCTAAATCCCGGAGATTACCAAGACGACGCGCAATTTTACCAATATTTTTATCACTCGCACCCTTTGGCAGATCTACAGCTGGGGAAAACCCAGTTACAGCCGTGCGTAGGCGACGCATCCCCACTCGCATTTGATGCAGTGCTTCTGGATCTTTATCTTTCTTGACTGCTGTTTCCCACTTTAAGGTTTTCTTAAAGTGTTTTTGAATCGCGTCACAAGCGTAATGTCCTAGAGTTTCGACCTTCGGTTTTGTAGCTAATGTCATGCTGATTGATACACCTTGAGATAGTAACACCTAACTAAATGAGGTTATTGAATGGTAGCATTAGTTAAACAATTTCATCTATGTCTTGTTATTTTTTATCTTATCTAATTATTAAGAAATATATTGCTGCTGAAAGTTAGATATTTCTACTATCTATAATGACAGAGTATGATTAGATAGCGTTTCATTTATTTTTGCGGGAAACACTGTTATTTAAGTTATATTAATCACTATAATAATTATATATATATACTATGATTTTATTGTGGGTTACTTGCAATGCACAATTCATCTCTCATAAGTCAGATTTTTCTAACTTTTACTGATAGCTTTAAAGAACATCGTAAAAATATTTCAGCAGTGCTGCTAACCCCGGAGAAGCATTTGTGGTTGGGGTCAGATGAAACCTCAACTATTGAACGTCTATCTTTTGTAGATGCCAATAATTTTGCAGAACATAAACAATTTCACGTAGCCGGATTTATCAGTTTACCTGCACCTGAAGAAGAGGAAATTGATATTGAAGGGTTAGCATATACTGATTATTACCTGTGGTTAATAGGTTCTCATAGCTATAAACGTAAAAAACCTAAACCCAAACATTCTGATGAGAAAAATATTAAAAGACTGGCAACAATTACATCAGAACCAAATCGTTATATCATCGGACGTATCCCGCTGGTGGATGGAGAACTATTTCCATCATGCCCACATCCAGAAAATCCTGATGTACAATTGAGTGCTGCCAAACTTGAGGTTACGCAACAGGGTAACTTGCTTATGGAAGCTTTGGCAGATGACCCACATTTGGGCTTTTTTGTGAAAGCTGCAATTCCAGGTAAAGATAATGGCTTTGACATTGAGGGAATAGCCGTTTATCAAAACCGAGTTTTTCTGGGTTTGCGCGGTCCGGTGTTGCGAGGTTGGTCTGTGATGCTGGAAATAGAGTTAGAAAATTCTAGTCCCGAAGTGCTGAGACTGAAGACAATTGGAGAGGAAAATAAGAGATACAAGAAGCATTTTATCTTCTTGAATGGCTTAGGAATTCGGGATTTATTTTTAGATGGTGAAGACTTGTTGATTTTAGCAGGACCAACAATGGATTTAGATGGTCCTGTGCAAGTTTATCGTTTGAAGAATGGTGTTAATTGCCTTGAAAATGTTCTCAATTACCCAGAGGTTGTGCTTGATATCCCATATGGAAACAGGGATGACCACGCTGAGGGAATGACTCTATTTCAAGATATAGCTAGGGTACCTTCACTACTGGTAGTTTATGATTCTCCGGCAGAGCATAAGCTGGTAGGAGATGCTGGTGTACTAGCAGATGTGTTTAAGCTGAATTGATATATAGGAATCCTATTTGATTTGTGTGAAAGTGCCTGCGCATAAGCCCTGCGGCCAGGCTGCGCCAAGCGCGCGCGTAAGCATATGGCGATCGCACAAAGCGCCCGCTCCTTTGGGGCGAGCGCAATCTGTTGTCTTGAGTTAAAGCTTACACACAGCAAGTCTTTCGCCTCCGCAGCGCCAGCACTCCTATTGCCAATAGCCCAATTAAGCTATTTGACTCTGGTACCGTCGTCGGACGTGAATTTGTCGCTGCTGCTGGACGTGGGTTTGTCGCTGCCACTGGACGCAGATATGCGGCTGCCACGTAGTCTCCAATCCGGTCACCCAAACCGAACCGCCCCTCATTATTTGAAAATGAGAAGTGATATCCTGAAAAAACTCGACTCTGGGAAGCCTCCGTTGCAACGTCAGAAAAGCTACTGAATGAACGTGTTACCCCTGGCAACGCAGGCGAATCAACGGTGAGCGCAATTTCGTCTGTCCCGAAGAACGCTTCTAATACTGCTGATGTCGCCCCTGATGAAGTGGATAGCACACTTGGATAATCAAAGCCAGTGGAAGCTACCAATGGTTCCCAAGTTGGATCACCTGTAATCAATGGATTGCCAAGATTGTCACCGTTGCGGATTACGTCTCGTGGTCGCGAGGTTTTGTAGGTGTTTTTCGACTCCGTTGCGGCGATCGCCGAATCACCCACTGCAATTCCCAATAGCCCAAACAGCCTAGCCTTCTCATGCAAATCCAAGCCCTGTTGGTCTGCCACAATTTCCGCTATACGAAACGCCTGCCCAGATGAACTGTGAGTGTTTGTTTGATTAGCCCAAAAAAGCCCAATCTCAGTTTCCTCAGGAGTTCGTGTTGAGTTGGTCAGCCGCCCTTTCTCTTTAATTTGGTTATATGATTCGGCAAACTCTGGGCTAGTAACATCAGGTGGTGATGGTGAACGGAACTGCGATGGACTGGTTAAACCAAAAGGTGTATTGAGCGATAAGTCTGTGGGGTCGTTTGCCCGCGACACTAGCAGTGACGATGCAACGTTCTGCCCCAAGGTTATACCCTGCTCTTTCCCAAAACCGTCAGGTATCGCCTCCAATTGTCCTGCCAACACTTGGTCAAACCGTGTTTTCTGCGTTGGAAACAGGCTGCTGAGTGCTGTATGGGCAGCAACGGCTGCGGCTGCTTCTGAAGAAGTTCCAGGTTGTGCAACAAGATTCACAAAATAAGGCTGGTATAGACGGTCTACTGAATTCACCGCATCGTATACAGAGAGATTGACTATTGCCAACTGCCGCCCCGCTTGTGCTGCACCTGAATTTGCAACCGTTACTGCTGTTCGTGCCTCGCGTGACCAAGTCGTAACCACATCTGTTGGAGTCGGTGTGGTGACAAACGTGGCAGCAGCTGCTTTATCGGGTAGACTACCAAGCATCACTGTCAATGCCGATAAACCTAGAAATATTCCTTTGGAACGGCTCAACATAGTTTTTCCTCTAAAGGTAAAAAAATCAATCGGTTTACCGTATTTTTACTGGGAGTAGTATTGCATAGACTGGCATCAAGCACAAGATTTGCCAGCGTGAGTACTTCACAGATTAGTGGAGATTGCCTCCACAGGACAAGTGGGAATACACTGTTCGCACACAATGCAGCGCGATCGCGTAAATGTCAGCTTATCCGTTTGGGGGTCGATTTTTAAGGCTTCTGTTGGGCAAACTCCTGTACACAAGCCACAGTGGACGCACACATCTTCATCAATGATGATTTCCCCTAAAGCTAGGGAGACAGTGATGTTTTGCGATCGCATCCACTCAATCGCTGCATCCAATTCATCAATATCTCCCGATAGTTCCACCACCAGTTTACCTATTTGATTTGGCGCAACCTGAGCGCGAATAATATTTGCAGCAACGTTAAAATCTCTTGCCAATCGGTAGGTGACTGGCATTTGAACGACGCGTTTGGGGAAAGTGAGGGTGACTCGTTTTTTCACAGTTGTATTTGGTAAATTCCCCAAGCATCTGGGGATACATCCTTATTTTATTGCCAACCGCCAAGGACGCCTCCGGTGCACCCGTTGGATAGGACGCTAATAGAGAAACACAGCACGTTAAACTGAAGAAGGTAATACTTAATAAGTTTTAATAAATCTGTTATGAGTAGCGATTCACCTGTTCATTCTCCAGAAAAATCAGAAGCTAAGGTTGGGGCGCGCTTGAGAAATTTTTTAATCGCAATAGTGGCGATCGCCCTAAGCGTTGCTCTAGTTTTGGGACTACGAACTCAGACAACCTCTGCAACTCTTGCTCAGTTAGGTGAGCAGTCTACACCAATAGATGTGGCTTTAACCAATAGTAAGCCATCTCTGATGGAGTTTTATGCTGATTGGTGTACTGTCTGCCAAAAAATGGCACCAGATATCGCGCAACTGGAACAGCAGTATGCTGACAAGGTGAATTTTGTCATGCTGAATGTGGATAATACGAAGTGGCTGCCAGAGATGTTGAGATATCGGGTAGATGGCATTCCCCATTTCGTGTATTTAAATAAGAATGGGGAACCTGTCGCGCAGGCAATTGGTGACCAACCTCGCACCATTCTATCAAGTAACGTGGAGGCTTTAGTTGCTGGTTCGCCTTTGCCTTATGCTCAAGCAAGCGGGAAAGTCTCGCAATTTAATGCACCACTAGCACCAACAAGTAGTCAGGATGATCCCCGTACTCATGGTAGTCAAGTGGTGAATTGATTTTGAACCATACTAGTAAACCACAACTTTGCATTCCCATATTTGGGAAACAATATGCTACAGCTTATTATCCTAGTGCTTGTTGTTATTTTAGGTTCAGCGGTTTGTTCTAGTATAGAGACAGCGCTGTTTTCTGTTTCTGTGCTGAGAGTCCGACAATTAGCTCAGTCAAAAAACCCATCAGCAGTGGCACTTTTGGCGATTCGTGAAAAAATGAATCGACCTATTGCGACCATTGTCATTCTCAACAATACTTTCAACATCATTGGCAGTATTCTCACAGGTAGTATTGCTACTAAAGTATTAGGAGACACGTGGCTAGGTGTATTTTCAGGAGTATTGACCTTCCTGATTATCATCTTTGGTGAAATCATTCCGAAGACAATTGGAGAGCGTTATGCCGAACAAATAGCCACACTTGCAGCTCTACCTGTTACTGGACTTTCCATTGCCTTCACACCTTTAGTTTGGATTCTAGAAAATGTGACGGCACCCTTTGCCAAAGGCAAAAAAAGACCGACAACCAATGAGGCTGAAATAAAGCTATTGGCGAATATCGGTCACCAGGAGGGGATTATCGAAAGCGGCGAAGCAGAAATGATTCAACGGGTGTTTCGATTGAATGATTTGATAGCGGCTGACGTGATGACACCCCAAACCATGCTGACATACATACGTGGCGATCTGACTCTTGCCGAGGGAAAAACAAATATTATCGCCTCCCAACATACCCGAATTATTGTGATTGATGACTCTATTGATCAAGTCATTGGGTTTGCTTTAAAACAGAACTTGCTGACAGCGTTGGTTGAAGGAAAGGACAATCAAAAAATCGCTACTCTGGCTCGGAAAGTTCGCTTTGTTCCTGAGACAATTCGGGCAGATAAACTGCTTAAAAGCTTCCTAGAAGCCCGTCAGCATCTTGCAGTAGTAGTGGATGAATATGGTAACGTCTCTGGTGTTGTGACCTTGGAAGATGTGCTTGAGGTAATAACTGGTGAAATTGTAGATGAAACTGATAGAACAGTTGACCTGCAAGAAATTGCACGTAAGAAGCGAGAAAAAATGTTGCAGTCGATGGGTTTTGGCAATCCATCTTTAGACACAAACTAATGATTTGATGCATCTAAAGATTCATCTCAAACCTCCAGGAGACTCCCGGTGTAATCGTTTCGATTCAGCGGTGAGAGGAATGGAGGAGGAATTACGAAACGTTTTTATACCGTATCCTGCTCAGATTCCAAAACGCCACTGCTGATAACGAGTTTGGGCCAGATTATCAAAAAGAAACCCATCCATGTCAATACAGGCACACACACAAGAGTCGTCAGCCACACTGTCTTAAATATTACCCAGCTACCACCAATCAACGTTACGCCTGTGAGAAGAATAGACCAAGGCTGACACCACCACGGTTTGTATTTCCAAGGGCTTAGAGCTTGTTTCTGAGACATTTCTTGTTTTGGTAATTTGCCAGAATATGACACATTAGTGACATCCTCCCATTGTTCCACAAAGATGCAAACTGCTGTATTTTTTAGAGAAGTTGAAATTTGGCAATTGTAAATTTTCAAAGTATAGCTTTTTACACCAGATTTTATTGTTATTTGTTACAAAATATAGAACACCATTTTCGCTCTATTCCAAAATGGGAATATAGATTTTTGTGAGAAATGTTATCGAAATTTGATTTTCATGCCACAGCACCCTATTATGAAACAAATAGAAGAAAGAATTTGCTAACTAGATTGACCCAAGAGCAATTTCTGGCTGTGTTGGAAGCAACCGAGAAGATAGTTTATTTTTGGCAGCAAGGACGGATATGTCTATTTTCCTTGGCTTTGAGGCAGTTAAACAATACTGAGTGAGATAAGCTAGCCAAAAAAAACTTGTACTTAGGTATTTTTCCACAAATGAATCAACGTATTGGTCAATTTGCAGTAGCTTTTGTTACCCTCACCTCAATCGGTGGGGCGATTGGGCAAAACCCAGTGCCCCAAGCGGCGATGCTCGCGGAGGGAGCCGCCCAAAGGGCGATGGCGCAGAGCGCCCGCTTCGCGATCGCACGTCGGTTATTACCCTGGGCAATCATTGTGCCGCTTGCAATCAATTGGTTAACTATTTGGGCGATTGAGGTCAACAAGTATGACCAGAGATTAATTCACGCTTTACAAACCGTAATCATAATCCTCATATTCTCGATTCTCATCTTGTCAAACGCTTCGTCAATAAACCGGATAGAAGCCCATCGTCAAAGAGCAGAACAAAAACTACGGGAATCAGAACAGCAATTCCGACGTGCTGTGATGTACTCTCCACTGCCCATTATGATTCATGCTGAGGACGGAGAGGTTTTGGAAATTAATCATGCTTGGACAGATATCACTGGATACAAGCCTGAAGATATCCCAACTATTGCCCAGTGGACAGAACGAGCCTATGGAGAGCGTCAAGAATGTGTCAGAGAACTCATTGACCGCTTATACATTTTGGATTGTCGTGTTGCAGACGGAGAATTCGTTGTTCACACGCGTAGCGGAAATCAGCGCATTTGGGAGTTTTATTCTGCTCCTTTAGGCAGAGATTCAGATGGTAGGCGATTGGTGCTTAGCACTGCAATTGAGATCACCAAACACAAGCAGGCTGAAGAAGCTTTAGTGCAGATGAATGCTACTTTGGAAATGCGGGTGAGAGAGCGGACGGCAGAACTTGCAAACATAAACCAGCAATTGCAGCACGAACTGCATGAACGCCAACGAGTCGCACAAGCACTCCAAGAAAGTGAGCGCAAATTCCGAGCCATCTTTGAGCAGACATTCCAATTGATCGGGCTTCTCACTCCTGACGGTACAGTGTTGGAACTTAACCAAAGAGCGCTGGATTTTATTAGGGCGCGACGAGAGGATGTGATGAACCGACCTTTCTGGGAGCTTTCTTGCTGGATCTGCAACTTAGAAACTCAAGAGAACTTAAAGGCGGCGATCGCCCAAGCAGCAACAGGACAATTCATCCGTATGGAAGTCACCTTACCAGATGCTGATGGCATCATGACAGATTTTGACTTTTCGCTCAAGCCAGTGCGAGATGAATCAGGTGAGGTGGTGCTGCTGATTCCAGAAGGACGAGATATTACCAACCTCAAACGGACACAATCAGAACTGCGCGAAGTTCGCGATCGCCAAAAGTATTTACTAACAGCTAGCCCAGCAGTTATTTTCAGTTCCAAACCTAATGGGGATTATGGAGCTACCTTTATCAGTGAAAACGTTACTGCAATTTTAGGATACCAGCCACAAGACTTTTTAGATAACTCTGATTTTTGGGTAAGTCACGTCCATCCAGAAGATATTGAACGCGTCTTGAGAGATATAGCGCAAAATTTTGAAACAAATTCTCACTCCCACCAATATCGGTTCTTGCGTGCTGATGGCACGTATTGCTGGCTCGAAGAGGATGTGAAACTAGTCCGAGATCAAAAGGGCAATCCTGTGGAGTTTGTGGGCTATTTAATAGACATTAATGAGCGCAAAGCACTGGAGATGGAAGTCGCTCACAAGCAACAGTTATTGGATAGTTTCATCACCAGTGCACCTATCGGTATGAGTGTTCTCGATAGTCAACTGCGCTATACGCTAGTCAATGAAACCTTAGCAGAAATCAATGGAATTTCTACAAAAGAACATATCGGTAAGACTCCTTTAGAAATCGTACCGGATTTAGCGCCCAAGCTGATAGAGTTTTGTCAACAAGTTCTCACAACTGGTCAACCTGTCGTTAATGTCGAAATCACTCGGGAAACTCAAAAACTTCCTAGAATCAACCGAACTTGGTTAATGTCCTTCTTTCCAATTCATCACTCAATCAGTCGATCCATTGGGATTATCGTTGCAGAAATTACAGAACGTAGGCGAGCAGAAGTAGCTTTAGCAGAGCGGGAGGCACTGCTGCGTTCTATCGGTGATAACCTGCCTCATGGTGCAATCTACCAAGCTGCACGCGAACTAGATGGCAGCTACCGCTTACACCATATCAGTGCAGGCATAGAAAACATTACTGAAATCAAACCCGAAGATGCCTTAAGAGATTTTAGTCTTCTTCATAACCAGTTTTTAGAGCAAGACTACCCAAAGTTGCTACAAACAACTTATGAAACGATCAAAAATTTATCAGTTTTCAACATTGAACTGAGAACACGAACGCCTAGCGGCAAACTCAAATGGCTGCATCTTCGTGCATCACCCCGTAGTTTTGATGATGGAGGAATTGTTTGGGATGGGCTTGTTGTAGATATCACTGATATAAAACAAGCAGAAGAAGCATTACGATTGCAGGCAGAAAAAGAAAAGGCACTCAATCGAGTCATTAAAACGATTCGTAACTCACTCGACTTGCAAACTATCTTCAACACCGCTGCTGCTGAGATTGCTAAACTTTTACAAGTTGACCGCGTAGAAATTGTTCAATACATACCAAGCCAAAAACTTTGGAAGCACGTAGCAGAATATCTTCAAACTCCTGACTTAACAAGTTTTTTGGAAATGGATATTCCAGATAAGGGCAATAAAATTGCTGAGCAAATCAAAAAATTAGAAGTTGTGCGTATTAACGATACTACTACAACTATGGATGATCAAATTAACTCTAAGTTTGCTCAACTCTTTCCGGGAGCATTGCTGATGGTGCCAATCCAAATCGATTCAACACTTTGGGGTAGCCTGACTTTAGGAAAAAGCAAACAATCTACCTGGCAAGACTCAGAAGTAGAACTGACTATGACAGTCGCGGATCAATTGATGATAGCCATTCAGCAATCGGAACTTTACCAGCAGTTGCAAATAGCAAATCAGGAACTGCAACGCCTAGCGAAGCTTGATGGGCTGACTCAGCTTGCCAATCGGCGACATTTTGATCAATACCTCAAACAAGAGTGGCTGCGGTTAGCAAGGGAGCAAAATGCTTTATCCGTCATTTTGTGCGATGTCGATTATTTCAAGCTTTATAACGATACCTACGGTCATCCAGCTGGTGATACTTGTTTAATGCAGATTGCTCAAGCAATTAGTGGTGCTGTTAAGCGTCCTGCCGATTTAGTGGCTCGTTATGGTGGCGAAGAATTTGCGGTACTTTTGCCGAATACAGACAGTGACGGAGCAGTACAGGTTGTTGAAATTATCCAAAAAAAGGTCAGACAACTCCATCTTGCACATATTGCTTCTCTAGTAGATAAATATGTCACCCTCAGCTTTGGCATTGCTACAATTTTCCCTTCTCACAATGGTTCTGTACAAGCTTTGATTAACGCAGCAGATAAAGCATTATATCAAGCAAAGGACAAGGGACGAAATTGCTACCAAAGCATTCGATTGCGGGAGTAGGTAGGGAGCTGGGAAGAGTCATTCTTTTTTCACCCTATCACCCCATCACCCCAAACTCCTTCGGAGAGGCTTCGCTAACACCCCATCATCTTTCCACCACCTCACGCACCAACTGTGCCAATTTCTCCGCACTATCAGGAACAGCGATCGCCTTCGCCTTTTCTCCCATCTTTCGCAATTCTTCTGGATGCTGCAACAAGTCCAAAACCTTCTTTTGCAATACCTCTGCTGTCAACTCCGCCTGTTTAAAGGCGATCGCTGCACCGACTGAAGTAAAAACTTCTGCATTATAAGTCTGATGGTCTTCTGCGGCAAACGGGTACGGAATCAAAATTGCTGGTGTTCCGCACACTGCCATTTCCGTTAAACTACCGGCTCCAGAACGAGTAATTGCTAAATTTGCTCGTTGCAACAACGCAGCCATATTATCATAAAATTGTAAATTAATATACTGTGAATGTTTCAGAGTGTCAGCCTCAGGATCTTTATCGCCTGTTAAATGCACAACCCAAGCACCAGCATCAAACCAAGCATCAGCACACTGGCGCACCAGCTTATTGATCGCAACCGCTCCCTGGCTACCACCAAAGACAACGATGACCGGAACACCATCAGGAATGGGGAGATCCAACGATGCTTCAATTCCTGCTTGTAAGAATTGAGAACGCACTGGAGTACTGGTGTAAATTGTTTTAACGCGGGGCAAATACCCAGAAGCCACTTCAAAACCCACCGCCACCGCATTACACCAAGGTCCCAGAAAGCGAGTGACTTTACCAGGTAAGGCGTTGGCTTCGTGCAGAATCACAGGTAAACCCAAGGAACGCGCTGCAATCACAGCAGGTGCGGCGATGTAACCCCCTGTGGTGAACACTCCTTGAAATTTTCCTTGTTGTAAAACTTTCCTGACTTCTAGAATTGAACCAATAAGTTTTACCAAAATACGAACAGAGGAAATTCCAAAACCTTGCTGAAAACCTTCAACTGCAATAGTATTCAATCGATACTGCTTAGGAACAAGCTGAGTTTCTAATCGATTAGGCACACCAAGCCATTCGATTTGATAATCGCTCAAGTGTTCCGCCAGTGCGATCGCCGGAAACACGTGTCCGCCAGTCCCACTAGCAGCTATCAGTAACCGTATAGGAGCGTGTACCATGAACTCTCCACCCTGTTAGCGCTTAGTTTAACCTAAGATAAAACAATTTCCATACCTCTGTAGTCAAATTGCCTTGTTATTGCTCATGCCTAATTTTCTTTCGTTTCTACACAAAAGTCCAACACTGTTGCCATCTAGTCGCTTACTAGTTTTTTCCTTGCTGACACTCGGTTTATTGACAAATTGGAGCGCTCAAGCAAAAGCACCACCGCAGTTAGCCCAAGCTGCAGAACCCGTCCCCAGTGCTTCCCAGAATGCACCCGCCCAATTGAAAAATTTATTGACGCAAATTGATACCGCAGCAAGCCGGGGCGATGTCAAAGGAGTGATCCAGTTCTACAGCCCCAATTTCATTCATGGGGATGGCTTAACCCGCCAGAGTATGGAAAAAGCTTTAACTGCACTTTGGCAGCGATACCCCCAATTGAAATACAGCACCCAGGTACAATCTTGGAAATCAGAAGGTAATGCCATTATCGCCGAAACAGTGACCAATATAACTGGCGTGCCCTCGACGAACAGTGCTAACTCGGTTCTCAATGCCACAATTAGCTCGCGTCAGCGCATTGCTGGAGGCAAAATTGTCCGCCAAGACATTTTGTCTGAACGTACTCAAATCACCTCTGGTACCAAGCCACCTCAAGTAGATATTAAGTTACCCCAGCAGGTAAAAGTTGGTCAGCAGTATAGTTTGGACGCAATTGTCCAAGAGCCGCTTGGTGATGATTATCTATTGGGAGCAGCGTTAGAAGAACCGATTAAACCAGATAAATTGCTGAGTCCCACACCTGTGGACTTGGAATTACTTTCATCTGGCGGGATTTTTAAAGTTGGACGCGCACCAGCTACCCCTGGTAGCCAATGGATTTCTACGGTGATCATGCGAGGAGAAGGTATGGTTATGATCACTCAGCGTATGCAGGTCGTGAAAAACTAGTCATTAGTCATTAGTCTTAAAACAGTTATCAGTTACCAGTTATCAGTTATCAGATTCACTGTTTACTGTTTACTGATTGTTGACTCTTGACTCTTAAAACAGTTATCAGTTGTGAGGTTCACTGTTTACTGTTTACTGTTTACTAATAACTGTTCACTGATTGTTGACTTTTGACTAAAAATGCTTTCTGTACAAAATCAAATTGTTTTGATTACTGGTGCAAGTAGTGGTATCGGTGCTGCTTGTGCCAAAGTCTTCGCAAATGCAGGTGCAAAACTGATTTTAGCGGCGCGGCGCTTGGAGCGTTTGCAGGAACTTGTAGAACTCTCGGATACAACATCTGTACAGTTCCATTTGTTACAGCTAGATGTGAGCGATCGCTCTGCCGTAGAATCTGCTATCTCAAGCCTACCCCCTGGCTGGTCTGATATCGACATCTTAATCAATAACGCTGGTCTCAGTCGCGGTTTAGACAAACTCCACGAAGGCGACATCCAAGATTGGGAAGAAATGATTGATACCAACATCAAGGGTTTGCTCTACCTCACCCGCTACGTTGTTCCTGGAATGGTGAAACGCGATCGCGGTCATGTGGTAAACATTGGTTCAATAGCTGGGCATCAAACCTATCCTAATGGTAATGTCTATTGTGGCACGAAAGCGGCTGTCAGAGCCATTTCTGAAGGTTTGAAACAAGACTTGTTAGGAACCCCTATCCGCGTCACCTCGGTTGATCCTGGTATGGTAGAAACCGAATTTAGCGAAGTGCGTTTTCGCGGAGATAGCGATCGCGCCAGCAAAGTTTACCAGGGAGTCACTCCCCTCACACCCGATGATGTCGCCGATGTGGTATTTTTTTGCGTGACTCGACCAAGCCATGTAAATATTAACGAAGTTGTCCTCATGCCAGTTGACCAAGCTAGCGCAACCCTGGTGAATCGGCGAAATTAAAATGAAGGAAAGTTAAAAATCTAAATTTGGTACAACTGTATATGCAAAATACTGCCAACGCTGAAAAAACCGGGGTGACAGTACTGACGGCGATTAACATAGCAAAAGTACTCCCAATCTTCTGGTTAATTGCTTTTGCTGTCGTCTTCGGCATTCAAGACTGGCGACAACTCATTTATATGTGCTTGCACATCAGCTATTGTATTTGGTGGCTAATCGAGCAATGGTTTTACCCCCAGCGGCGACAGATGTTTAATGATTCTGTAGGGGTTGGTATGTTCGTTTTCATACTATTGTCAGCCGGGGTTTTTTACGTGTTACCGGGATACCTGGCATTTATCAACCCCATCCCTTTATCAATGACCACAGCTGCTGTAGCACTATCGCTTTACATTTTCGGGAGTCTGATCAATGCTACCGCCGATATCCAAAAGCTTAGCGCCAAACAGTACGGGGCAGGGTTAGTTCGTGACAACATATGGCGCTTCTCCCGAAATATCAATTACTTTGGGGATCTACTACGGTATCTGAGTTTTAGCGTCGTTGCTGGTTCACCTTGGGCTTATTTGGTGCCTGGATATATCTTAGTTTTCTACCTCCAGCTTATGTCCCGCAAAGAACAGTCAATGTCCCAAAAATACCCGGAGTATGCCGAGTATAAGCAATCTAGCGCCCGCTTGGTTCCGTTTATTTGGTGAAGCTTAAGTTATCAGTCACGCTTGTTGAGTTGAACTTGGTAAGGCTATGCAAAACACTGCTAATACTGAAGAGGTACTTGTACTAGAGGATGGACAAGCGCCTCCTCCAGGTACTACGACTCCACCACGAAAGCCAAGGTGGTACGACACGTTTAATTACATAGCGAATCCCGATCAGTTTTGCCGCAAAAATCTCGAAGAGTATGGTCCTATCTTCAACACAGGTGTTTTTGGTGGGACTACCATCTTTGTCGGCTCTGCTAGAGCGATTCAAATGGCATTTAATGGGGACTTGAAATATACAGAGATTGCATTGCCAGAAACCACAATGGATATGTTTGGCGAGTACAGTCTGTTCCAGCGCCCTGACTTGCATCGCCAACGCAAAAATGCACTGGGTCCTGGGCTTACTGGACGTGCACTTGATGGATACACCCCCCACATAAATAACACAATCGTGCATGGCGTCCAAGGTTGGACTACCCCCAGCCAAATGGCGCTTTACCCTGCAGTAGAGAAGATCTGCTTTGATGTACTCACCACTGTGCTGCTGGGAGTCAACTTGGATGATTCTGCTCCAGACACTTTTGCAGGACTACCTGTGTCCTCCAAAGCAGAGCTAAAAGCTTTGTACAAGACATTCTTTGATGGCTTTTATGGCTTGTCCAAGTGGAAGTCCCGCTTCACAGCATACGGTCGAGGACTCAAGGCACGCGGTGCGCTGCTCGATTTCATGCGTGCAGTGGTCAAAAGGCGACGGGCAGAAGGCGGAGCCATGAACGCCACAACGGACTTTCTATCTATGATGCTAGCCAGTCAGCAGGAAAATCCAGATGGAATATTTAGTGATACCTTGATTGAAAACCAGTGCCTGCTGGAGTTATGGGCGTCACACTACCAAATCTCTGGACTGATATCTTCGCTCATATACCTGCTAGGACAGCATCCGCAGGTGATGCAGCGGCTAAAGGAGGAACAGGCAGAGGTGATGGGTGGACAGAGCAATGTCAGCATATTCTCACCCGAGCATTTGAAACAGATGGTATTCCTAGACGCGACTATCAAAGAGACACTGCGCACGCTACCTCCCAGCTCCACCGCTAATCGCCGACTCACCAAGTCTGTTGTGCTGGATGGTGTGCTGTATGAGAAGGGCTGTGTCCTGACTGCAGAGCCACGAATCGCGCACATCATGGCAGAATACTTTCACGAACCAGAAATATTTGCTCCAGAGCGCTTTCTGCCCGAGCGCGGGGAGGGGAAGATGTATCAGTTCATCCCGTTAGGGGGCGGTGTACACGCATGCCTAGGAGCACAGATGACGATGGTGGTCACTAAGGTGTTCGCATCTCATATGCTACGTATGTTTGACTGGAAGTCAACGGGCAAAGCAAAGTTTGTTCAGTTCCCGATCAAGAGGATCAAGGATGATTACCAAATTAACATTGCACGCCAAGAATAATCATGGTGCCACATTGTATGGTGCCGAGGGGAATTGTTAAACAATCCTCTAGCAAAATAGCACGAGAGGAGTTTTTCATCTATCCAAATATATATATGTAATTGAATCGCTGACATTTTCCGGCAGCGATTTTTTTTGCAAAATTAATGACCACAGCTGTTGTGGCATTATCACTTTTGAGAAAGCCTTTGTGGGATGGGCATCTTGCCCGTCCAGTTACTACAAATTAAATGCACATTAGCTTATGCGGATTCAAGAACACGCAATAAATCATTGACCATTCCATAAGGATGATCTGCGAGAGAGGTATTACAAAAAACAGCTAACGTCAGTTTGCCTCCGTGAAAATCGGGTAAATGCATAGCCCACAGATTATAGCCGGGACCACCTCCTCCATGTCCATACTTCTCACCATACTTGGATTCAGGATCTGCCATAATTCCTAAACCATAACAAGGTTTTTTATACCAAGGTTCGTGAGTACCAGTGGGTACAAGAGTTAGCATTTGCTGTAGCTGCTTAGAATCTAGCAATTTACCTGAAAAGATAGCGTCAAAAAATTTCACCACTTCTTCAGGCGTAGAAGCAATGAGTCCTGTCGCACACCAGTCTGGATGATAACGAGGAATCACATTCTCCATAATTCGTTCTGAATTCAGGTATCGGCAATAACCAGGCGTCAGAACGCCTTTTGTGTCAACATGATGGGCGACATAAGTATTTTGTAAATCCAGTACTGAAAATACGTTGTCTTCTAATGCTTGAGCAAATTTCTTACCACTCACAGCTTCAATCACCTCATACAGCAACATATAACCTGTATTTGAATAACTCCATCGTTCTCCTGGTTCAAAGTCGAGTTTTCCTGTGCAGGTTAATTCAGCAACTTTCTCATGTGTCCAAGGAACAGAAGGATTCTCACAAACAGCAGGCAAATAATCTTCAAGGTTCGTGTAACTCGGTATTCCACTTGTATGATTTAGTAACCGACGCAAGGTGACACCATCCTGAAATGGCATTTCAGGTAACCATTTCGTCAGTGGATCATCTAAATTTAACAACCCATTCTGAGCTAAACGCAATAAGCAAACGGAAACAAAAGTTTTGGTAATACTGTAAATGTAAAATGTGCGATTTATACCAAGAGGTTCCTTTGCCTCAAGATCAGAGAAACCACTGCTCCCTAACCAGAGTCCATGTTTCTCATCATTGATAGCGACATTCACACCCATGCAGCCTGTAAAGTGAAGGGATTGGTTGAGCTGCGCTTGTAAAGTATCTTCTAACCTAGTATCCATATAGTGAGGAGGTGCCTTTTGATTTGCCATAAGTTTACATTTCTCTAAAAGCGGGTATCTACCTACTTATATTGGGTAAATCACCTACTGAATTTGACTGCTACTTTCTATAGTCTAAAGAATAAGTTTTTAATCTTTGCCGAATAAAAAGCTTTGATTCGCCAGAATATTGTGCATATTCTCTAAAAAAACTCCCCAGAGTTTAAGCACCACATTCTTGAAGAGGTTTAGCTTAGCAATGCCTCTTCTTACTGTTTGGTTGACATCTCAATTCTCAGGTTTGAGCCTTGATTTCATCCCTTAGGTGAATGTAGGTAGTCCAATCAAGATAATTGCAGGAAACTGGCATGAATTTAGCAGAAATCATTGAAAAGGAGCCAATGGAAAAGGGCTGGTGGATAGAAATAGTCTCCTCTAAGCCCTGCTGTACCTACTACTTTGGACCTTCCCTTGAGTGCTCAGCAAGCTATTGTTGACCAAGATGGTTACATTGAGGATCTCCTAAACGAAGGAGCACAAGGAATTACTGTTCAGATTCAATGGTGCAAGCCAAAGGAACTAACTATTTGCCCAAAGGATGAATTGGCAGAGAGTTTTCAAATGTGAGGAGAGTTTAATTACCTAGCTAACCACCCCCAAAAGTAGAGCCGTAGTCAGCGACTCAATTAAGGTGGGCAAGGTTTTACTAGTCGGTGACAAGACATCACACAACAAAAAACTAGACACAAAACAGGAGAAAACTATGGCGCTTTCAAGAATCGAAGACTTTGAAGCGAGTTCCCGTCGCTCTTTTAGAGAGCATAAGCTCATGCAGTTTGAGGTTTACACCGCTCAAGAGGAAAAGGCGGGACAAGTGGTGGAAATCTTAGTCGATGAAGCCGGACATTCTCAGTACCTAGTTGTCGATCTCAATGACTCAATGACTGGCAAACAGGTACTACTGCCATATAGTGAAGCTCAGGTTGACCAAACGACAAGGCGCGTCTACGTTAGTAGACTTAACAAAGCGCAAGTCGCTGACTTGATGGCTTACAACCCAACTGACAACAACAACATGGTCTGCGGCTTGAACGAGGAAGTGAGTTCTTCGTATCCCTTGTAAAACGCACAAAGCTAGATTTGCCAATACTTTCAGAGAATTTTGCACTACCCTAACACTTATCGGATAATCGCAGGCAGACAAAATGTCAGCGATTTTTTTGCGAAATAGTTGCAACTCATAATCATACCGACTATGATTTAAATCAGGAAGATTAAATAAAGAACCCCAAGTATGCAAAGCCTTGTTATCGGTGCAGTTGCTAGTTTAGGTGCAGGACTTGCTACAGTTCTCGGTGCCTTGCCGATTTTACTGCCAATAAATCTTACGCAGCGAGTGCAGGGAATTATGCTGGGGTTTGGTGGGGGAGTGATGTTAGCGGCGACATCGTTTTCATTAATTGTGCCTGGTACGGAAGCAGCGATCGCCCAAGGTTACTCCAAAGCAAATGCAGCCTTAATTATCGTCATCGGTATTTTGCTAGGCGGAGTATTTCTGCAACTGGCACATAAGTTATTGCCGCACGAACACTTTTTCAAGGAGGAAGAAAGCGTTCGTGGCAGTAATCTAAAACGAATTTGGCTATTTATTGCCGCAATTACCATTCACAACTTCCCCGAAGGATTAGCTGTGGGAGTAAATTTTGGCAATAACAATATTACCGATGGGATTCCCGTTGCTTTGGGTATTGGTTTGCAGAATATTCCTGAAGGTTTAGTCGTAGCATTAGCTTTGGTAGGTGAAAAATATTCACGAGGTTATGCTTTGTGGATTTCGCTGCTGACAGGTTTAGTCGAACCAATTGGCGGTGTGATTGGTGCTGGTGTGGTGAGTATTGCTAATTTTATATTGCCTTGGGCAATGGCGTTTGCAGCGGGAGCAATGTTGTTTGTTATTAGTGATGAAATTATCCCAGAATCTCATCGTAAAGGTTTAGAAAAAGAAGGAACCATTGGTGTCATGTTTGGCTTTGTCGTCATGATGTTTTTGGATATTGCTTTAGGATAATTCCTGGTACTTCTCGTTACCAGGCTCAGCCTGGTAACGCATTCCCTGAGGCTCCGCCTCACATTCTCCATAAGTTTTTTGTCCATAAGTTTTTTGACTATCTTTTGAAGAAAGGCGAAGCGTCAAACAATAAGCATTTTCTGGCAGAGCCAGGGAACGAGAAATCACTCTATATTTTGAAACCAAAAGGAGCAAAATATGAACTTGATTCGCTTTGAACACATCAACGTTTCTTGCAAAGATATTAATGCAACCAAGAAATTTTACCAAACCCTATTTCCTGATTGGTATGTACGCGCCGAAGGCGTATTCGAGGGTAGACGCTGGATGCATTTGGGAAATAACCAATTTTATCTTGCCCTCAACGATGAAAGTGACCAAGAGCGTGTGCATACGCCTTATGAAAGTATAGGTATAAACCATGTTGGCTTTGTGATTAAAGATGGCGAAGCAATGAAAAAATTGCTTGATGCTGAGCACATTGAATATTACACAATGACAGCGCCTGAAACTAAGCAGAGAATTTATGTCAATGACCCAGATGGAAATGAGATTGAGTTGGTTGAATATAACCCAGAGTACGCACTGAAATAATGGCTTATGGTGGGTGCTTCAGCGCCTACTACTATTACCCAACAGGAGAATAAACAATGACTACAACACAGAAAGTTGCAGTAGTAACGGGTGGAAATCGCGGTTTGGGATTTGAAGCTTCTCGTCAGTTAGCTAAGAAAGGATATCAGGTAATTCTCACCAGCCGAGATGAAGCAAAAGGCAAAGCTGCTGCCCAAAAGTTACAAGCTGAAGGTTTGAATGTCATTTTTCATCCCCTTGATGTCACTAATGATGAAAGCAGTCAACAATTAGCTAACTTTATTCGTCAGCAGTTTGGCAAACTCGATGTCTTAGTGAATAACGCAGCCATCTACATCGATTCTCAAACAAGTGGAAACAGTGTGTTTGATGCCAAAATTGACACTCTGCGGCAAACGATGGAAACGAATGTATACGGTGTTTTGCAAGTGACTCAGGCGCTCATTGGGTTGATGCAGAAACAAAATTATGGACGGATAGTGAATGTTTCTTCGGGCGCGGGACAACTGACTGATATGGGAAGTGGCTACCCTGCGTATCGCATTTCCAAAGCCGCTTTGAATGCCTTAACGCGGATTTTCTCTAACGAATTACAAGGCACAAACATATTAGTAAATTCAGTTTGCCCTGGTTGGGTGAAAACCGATATGGGTGGTCCAAATGCACCCCGCACACCAGAACAAGGAGTCGATACCATTGTGTGGCTGGCAACTCTTCCTGATGGAGGTGCAACGGGTGGATTCTTCCGCGATCGCCAATCAATTGACTGGTAATATAAAGGAGCAGAACATGAATAGATTACAAGGAAAGTATGCCTTAATCACGGGGGCATCGCAAGGATTAGGAAGGCAACTCGCAATTAATTTTGCTCAAGAAGGAGCAGCAGGAATATCTATTGTGGCGCGTAATGTTGAGTGGCTGAATCAAGTGCGTAAAGATATCCACGAAATTGCGCCCAAAACACAAGTTCTCATCATTGGCGCTGATTTAACTAAGCACGAAGATATCGAGCGTGTTGTTGCGGCAACTTTATGCGAATTCAATGGTCGTATTGATGTTTTAGTTAATAATGCATCGAGCATTGGTCCCTCTCCCATGCCTTACTTACTCGACTACCCGCTTGAGGATTTTCGTAATGTTATCAACACCAATTTAATCGCCCCATTTTTACTCATTAAAAAGGCATTACCAGCGATGATTGAAAATGGCGGTTCCATCATCAACGTCACGAGTGATGCAGGGGTAAATGGTTACCCTAGTTGGGGCGCTTATGGCATCTCGAAATTCGGTATTGAAGGGATGTCCCAGACATGGGCGGCGGAACTTGAAGACAGTGGTGTGCGTGTCAATTGGGTAGATCCGGGAGATATGAACACTGCTATGCATCGTGCAGCAGAACCAGAGGAAGACCCTACGCAATGGGCCAATCCAGCAGATGTTACTGAAGTGTTTATTTACCTAGCTTCGGATGAATCACGCCACGTCAATGGACAAAGATTCCAAGCTCAGGAAGAAAATTGGGGTCAGACATTAGAAAACTCCTACGTCAATGCTGGATAGCTCAAGGAGGTAATTTCAATGGTGAATGAAGGACTTAAATTCATTAATCCAGCAGGGTTAAATAATCCATCCTCATATGGCTACACCCATGTGGTTGCTGCGTCACCAGGCTCAACCACGGTATATATTTCCGGTCAATATGGTGCGGATGAGAATGGCAATCTTATATCCGACGACTTTACTACCCAGTTGAAGCAGTCTTTTACAAATCTTCGCATTGCCTTGGCAGCAGCTGGGGCACGTCCGGAAGATGTTGTCAAGATTACCGTGCTTTCGGTCGATCACAACGAAGAGAAACAACGTCTAATATCTATGGAAAGAAATGCAATGTGGGGTGATCGAAAGCCAGCAAGTACGTTAATTCCTGTGCCGAAGCTTGCGCTTGATGGTATGTTGTTTGAAATTGATGCAGTTGCGGTAATTCCAGAGAATTAATTATCCTTATAGCCCAATACTGTTGAGTTAAAGGTTATTTGTCACAATTGCATGCGTGTAAAGACGTTGCACTGCAACGTCTCTACATAGGCAATCACTTTTGTAGCTATTCCTAACTGGAGCGTGTATTTTTGCCGCACTCTACTAGTGGGAGGCATTCAACCCCTGTCCCTCAATATAACTTCATAGGAGGCATTTATGTCTTTACCGTTAATCTTGCAACCAGGAGAGGGTAAATCGGTCACAATCAAAACCAGCACGTGCACATTCAAAGTAACTGGCAAAGATACCAATGGTCACTTTGGTCTGTTCGAGTTTGTGATGGAGCCAGGTACTGAAGGTGCAAGCCCTCACTTGCACAAGCAACTTACAGAGATGTTTTATGTTGTCGATGGTGAGGTGGAACTTCTACTCGATCAGCGCAAGGTGATCGCACAGCCTGGGACTTTCATGCTAGTCCCTGAAAACACTCCTCATGGTTTCTCAAATCCTGGGCAGAAGCAAGCTACATTGCTAATTATGTTTTGTCCGGCGGACTCACGGGAGAAATACTTTGAGGGATTAGCGGAACTGACAAAGGATGGTCGGCAACCAAGCAAGGAAGAACTCATAGAATTGATGCAAAGGTTTGACCAATACTTAGTACCTGATCCCACCATGCAGTGAAATCAAGGCGTTTGAACTAGGAATAACCGCTTCCGGGCTAGGAAATGGCTTGCTAAAAGAGAAGGCATATAAGGTCGAACCCTAACGCCGCAAATGTTCTAACCGCTCTTTTGCTTCTGCAACTGTGGGAGTGTGTCGTGCTAGAATCCACCACAACGCCAAGATAGGTTGATCGGCTTTTTCAAACCAACGGCGGCGATCGCCCTTTGGGCGGCTCCTCCGGAGCATCGCGCATCACACCAGCGTGAGCACTACGATAAACATAATTTGACAGCGCTTCTAGCGGCTCCCATACCGTTAGGGTGAGCAGAATTCGCTCATCCTCAAAAGCACGGATACTGGTGGCATCGTCTGCACCTTCACTGCGTAACCGCCATACAAAACCAGGATCAGCGTCAGCAATTGCATTAATGCTTCGGATTTGAGCAACAAAGTCTGCCATCTCTGGAGCGTCTAGTGGCGCACGCAAGGTAGCTATATTGACTTGGGCAAGATGGTACCGCTCTGTATTCATAGTAGGACTTACGCATTTTACATATGTACTACATAGAACTTGGGTATTTCAGACATTGTTTGCACTTGTCTAGCACCCAATAAGGCAAATATGCAAGCAAATCAAGGTTGTACAAAAGCGCCTGAAACGACCAAATTTCATAACTCACATTATGGTCAATTTGTACAGTGCCTAACTCCGACAAAAAGCACATTTGTAAAAATGTATTTGTTTATACAATGAAACTTTTGGTGAATGTTATATGGTAACAAAACCCTTTACTTTTACACTTCCGGCGGAGCTTTCCGCAAAAGAACCACCAGAGCGCAGGGGAATTGCCCGTGACCAAGTGCGATTGATGGTTATTAACCACAATAACTATCAAGTCGAACATACCTATTTCAATAGCATTGGTGAGTTCCTGCGCCCTGGTGATTTATTAGTCTTTAATAC
Organism: Kalymmatonema hyalinum WJT4-NPBG1; assembly: GCA_019359075.1. Lineage (GTDB taxonomy): Bacteria > Cyanobacteriota > Cyanobacteriia > Cyanobacteriales > Nostocaceae > Kalymmatonema > Kalymmatonema hyalinum. The sequence continues at coordinate 98,775 of JAHHIB010000009.1, read as the reverse complement.
CAGTCGTACCCTTCCGGCTTCTCTTGATGGCTGTGAGAGACCGAAAGGACAATGTATGGAAATCCGCTTAGCGCAGCATCTTCCAGATGATTCTTGGCTTGCTTTACCTTTGTGCCAGCAACAACCCACCTGTAGCTTGCAAACAGGGACGCAGATTCACTTTGGTCAAGGGTTAACTGCCAATATAGAGAATCGCGACACCCATATTCCGCAACTGTGGAAAATACGCTTCTCAAAATCAGGAACTGAGTTGATGGACACACTCTATCGTTTAGGGCGTCCGATTCGTTATGAATATGTTTCAGAACCTTGGGATTTAGACTACTATCAAACTGTCTACGCCAAAGAACCGGGTTCCGCAGAGATGCCATCAGCAGGACGAGCTTTTACGTGGAAGCTACTTTTTGATTTAAAGCGCCGTGGGGTGGAAACCGCACACATTGTACTACATACGGGTTTATCTTCTTATATGGATGATGAACTCGACGCACAGCATCTCGCTTCAGAAGAAGAATACTTCATTAGTGAAGCTGCTGCTCAAAAGATTAACCGTACCCATGAAAAAGGAGGACGAGTCATTGCCGTTGGAACTACCGTAGTTCGCGCTTTGGAATCTGTTGCAGATACGAATGGGAAAGTACAACTCCAACATGGCTACACGCGATTGCGTATTACTGCTGAGCATAAACTTAAAACAGTAGATGGTTTGCTAACTGGCTTGCACGAACCAGAAGCCAGCCACCTCGACTTGCTGACTGCGTTTCTTCCAGCACAGAAAATTAAGCAAGCTTACGAGGATGCTGTGCAGCGAGGTTACTTGTGGCACGAATTTGGAGATTTGAATCTGATTTTATAAAAAGGTAGGCTGAAAACCCTGCGGCTAAGTCCTTCGGACACGCTACGCGAACAGCCCAGGGATGAAAGCCACGACGTAGGCTTTAGCCTACCGTGGTGTTTTCTTTTTGTGGTTCTGGTAAAGAATCTATCCATTCATCAACAAGACTGCTAATAGTCCGGTCTAGTTGGGCAGATAATAAGACTAACTTATAATATCTGCGGTCAGTTATTCTGCAATTTAATCTTTTAACTTTCATATTGTCCCCCATCGTTTTCATATTACTATTAACCCAAGTTGCTAGTTATTCTTGTGGGCGATCGCATGAATACACAGGTATTTTTCACTCACAATTCAATAACTAGCAACTTGGGTTAGTACGTCCCGTTTTTTTGGCATCTTGAGCTTCTTGCTCCATTATTTGGATATAAGACTTGCGGTTAACGCCCCCGATCACCAAACCGTAAACAAAACTGATCAAAGGTTGAAGAAACCCGATAATACTTAGTCTTCGCCCACGACGCAATGGAGTGCTCCAAACGTTTTTGCTCACCTCTAAAGTAATAGGTGTAGCCTGGTTCACTCCACAGACAAAACCCTGATTCATCTAGATACTTGAGGTCTATTTGTCCGGCAGCCGCAGATAATTCCAGCATCTCTAGGTCTGCTTGTTTCTGCGCTCGGAGTATGGGGTCTTGTTTTCCTTTGTGACTCTTTCTTGCCCGCTTCCAATTAACCCCCTTTTTTTGAGTACCCGTCTTAATCTGTCGGGACTCAGTTTAATCGAGCGTTCAGTTTCTAATTTTCTTGCTAATTGAGGACTATTGTATGTACGTGGTTCTTTTTTGAGGCATTCTTCCAAAAACACTATGTCCTCTTCTTTCCATTTTGCTTTCCCTCCTCTACCAGGTAGTTCCCAAAGCCCTTCTAGACCATGCTTTTTCCATTTATGCAAAACTTCTCTTACTGTCTGTGAAGTCCAATTTACATGAGCTGCTATTTTTTCCACGTACCAACCGTGTGCGTTTAACCTAATTACTTCTGCTCGGTCTTTAACTTTCTGTGGTACATCTGCTGTTCTCAGGTTTAACAGGGTTGTGTCTTGCTCACGAGTCAGGAATACCCTTAAACGTGCCCCCATATTTTAGTTACCTTGGTAAATTTTTTCTCCGTATTTACTTATCTTCACATAGTTTGGTTTTTTCGTGCCTACCTACTTATCAAACACGCTCAAAAACAAATTTACAAAAAAGAAAAAGGTAAAAATCAACGTAGGAAAGCTAGACAGAGATATGCAAAGAAACATTTGAGAGTAAATAGGCAACGTAATGAGCATTCCAAGAGACTGGGACGCTGCGTATGCAAGCTTAACAGCTTAGTAGCCTATGAAGATTTGAATGTCAAAGGCATGCTAAGGAATCACTGTTTAGCCAAGGCAATTAATGATGCCTCTTGGTCAACTTTCCGTCGTTGGTTAGAATATTTTGCTAAAAAATTTGGAACAACAGTTGTTGCTGTCAATCCTAGATTGACATCTCAAAAATGTAGTGATTGCGGCATAATTGTTAAAAAATCTCTTTCAACTCGTACCCATAGATGTGAATGTGGCTGTGAGTTCCAAAGAGACACCAATGCTGCAATAAATATTCTAAATCTTGCAAAAGCTAGGTTGGGGCACAACCGAAGTAACTCTACTGGACTAGTGACCTCTACTTTAGTTGGCTTCGCCGTGAGCGCTCAGCCGAACGCTGAAAGCCTGCTAGAGCAAGTAACTAGGGTGAAAGTAGAATCCCCGGACTTTACATCTAAACGAGCGACAGCGTTCGCGCAGCGTGCGCTGTCTTCGCATAGTTTAGATAGTCCGGGGAGTGTCAAGAAAACACAAATTGAGAATTTATCCAAACCTATCGTCGAAAAAGTTGCCATTGTCGGTGCTGGACTAGGTGGTCTAGCTACTGCTATAGCATTGCGAAAGCAAGGGTTCGACGTTCACGTTTATGAAAAAGCACAAGAATTTTGTCGTGCAGGCGCTGGAGCAATAACAAACAGCGACTCGTGAGGAGTTTCAAGATTGGCTTTATAATTACAAGCCATATGCGACGACTTAGACTAGTGAGTTAACTGCTTCCAATCCCAAATAGCTCTTCCAATAACTCACTTGCTTGTTCTAGAGAGTTCAATACTCTGTAAGTCAAACTTTTTATTTGAGCAGATGGCTGTTCTAGATCAGGAACCATAATAGTACACATTCCAGCCGATGAGGCTCCTTGGACGCCGACATATGAGTCCTCAAAAACCACACATTCTTGAGGAGCAACATGAATTCTGCGGCTGACTTCTAGAAAAATATCAGGAGCAGGTTTGCCTTGGGCGACATCTTCGCTTGTGACAATTGTTGCAAAGTATTGATAAATGCCAGCGCTGGTCAAACGTCGGATTGTTCTGACTAAAGATGTCCCAGTTGCCAATCCAAGAATGACTCCAAGCGTACTTAACTGATTTAACAATTCTAATGCACCTGGTTTTACAGGAAGACCTTGTTGCATTTCTCGAGAATCACCCAGTTCAATGCGTTGGGCTGTAATGGACTCAAAAGGAAAGCTTTCGCCATATCTTCTTTTTAAAACTTTTTCCCGCCATGACAAGTCCCGACCAACAAACTCTTTGTATAAGTCGTTGAATAAATCGTCGCTCATCTCATAGCCATGATTTTCTAGAGCTTTCTTCCAAGCCCAGCGAGCAATCCTTTCTGTGTCAAAAAGCAGACCATCCATGTCAAAAATTGCGGCTTTGAAATATTGCAACATATTGAGTTTGTCAATGAGAGCGTGGCAACACCTAACTGTCTATTTTGCTTATAACGTTGAGCAGCAGTCCACTGTTTATCGCCTGGTTCTGGAGGATTAAGCAGTGCTTGCATGAAAAATTCAAAGATCGCAGCCGCCTGGGTGGGAAAACCCTACCAAAAGCGCTGCTGCTGGGCGTCTACGTTTTAGATACAACTTCAATCAGACATTTCCAGATTACATTTAAAATGTAGAGTTTTATAACCCAAAACCCGTGCTTTCATCTCAGTTACCGACGATTAACGCCCTAAAACAACCCACGAGTTCCGCTTGGGTGGAACAAGCAATATCTAACTTAGATATTATTCTGCTCGACCACTCCCACTGCGAACGCAAAGCAGCTAGTGCGGCGTTAAACTTTATGTTTCGCTACCCTTCTAATACCAAAATGGTACGGGAACTCACCAAAATCGCCCGCGAAGAACTAGAACACTTTGAACTCGTCAATCAATGGCTGGAACGCCGGAATATCCCCCTTGCTAACCTACAGCCGCCTCCTTACGGTGCTGGTTTGAAAGCACAAGTTCGCCCCAAAGAACCAGAGCGGTTTTTAGATTCTTTGCTCGTCACGGGTTTAATTGAAGCTCGTAGCCACGAACGCTTGGGATTGTTAGCAACTCACTGCCCTGAGCCAGAATTAGCGAAATTTTATCACAGCTTGATGGCATCTGAGGCGCGGCACTATGGTACATATTGGGTTCTTGCTGATACGTACTTTGACCGTGAAATTGTCAGGCAACGGCTGGATGAGTTGGCGGTAGTCGAAAGTGAATTGCTGGCAAATTTGCACCCACAACCCCGTATCCACAGCTAAAAGTATAAGGGGAGACCTTGATGATTACTGGCATCAATCATATCAATATATCTGTCAAAGACTTGGAAGAATCTTTCAAGTTTTACCAAGAAGTTTTAGGCTTTAAACCGATAGCAAAATGGAAAAAAGGAGCTTACTTTCTTGCGGGGGATTTGTGGTTTTGCATCTTTGAGGATGAAAACACCAGACATTCTCCCCTCAAGGAGTATACCCATATTGCCTTCACAGTTTGTGAACAAGATTTTGAAAAAATCAGTGACCGGATGAAAAACTCACAAGCCAAAATTTGGCAGGAAAATACCAGTCAAGGAGCATTTGTCTACTTTACCGACCCTAACCATCATAAGCTAGAAATTCACGCTTCAGATTTGGCAACACGAATTAAGACAGCAAAGGAAAATCCTTATGAAGGGATGAAGTTCTTTGTCTAGAGGTTCCGATACTGTTATTGGGAATGAAAAATTATTATCGAGATTTTTTGATTCGTAACTGGGAAGAGCGCGATCGCACTCCAGCAGCTGAAATTATCCGGTCTGTACTATCAGAATACGATCTGGGTTGGGAACCAGAAGGTGCAGACCGAGATGTGCTGCAAGTGGAAGAATACTACTTAGCAACTGGGGGAGAGTTTTGGGTGATTGAATACCAAAACCAACTTGTGGGTACTGGGGCATATTACCCTATCACACGAGGGGAAAAAGCAGTAGAAATACGCAAAATGTATCTTTTGCCCAGCGTGAGGGGTTTAGGTTTGGGGAAATATTTGCTACAAGAGTTAGAAGCGGCGATTGCGCGGAGCGCACTGCCGAAGGCGATCGCATCCCGTGGTTTTCAGCAAATTTGGATTGAAACCGCCAGTATTTTGACCGAAGCAGTCAAGCTGTATGAAAGCAACGGGTATCAAAGGGCAACAGGTGTAGAAACCGCTCGTTGCGATAGAGTGTATGTCAAAGTTCTGCATTAGACTTCTTGCACTAGTCAAAGAAAGGAGAAAATGAAACCACAGATTAACACAGATGGACACAGATAATTAACTAGTGTTTATCTGTGTCCATCTGTGGTTCTAAATATCGATTAATCATAACTTTTGCAAGCTTTTGCAAGAAATCTATTAAAAAAGCCTGGTTTCCCAGGCTTTTCATCAGTTAGCACAATACAAGATCAATCTCAGAGGTGGGATTGATCCCTGTTATTTAAGAGGTTGGGAGAAAGTTCGGCAAAGGATTGCCACCGTTACGACCAACAGCGGGAATTTCCAACAGAGCATCCGTCGCTTGCGTGGTGCCGTCCTGTGTTTGGACGTTAGGGTCGTTCCTCACGGAGTTTTGGTCTCCTGGATGTCCGTTAGGAACGAACAGTTCCGGGTGGTCGAAGGGCGCTTTTTGATTGCGGACTCGTTCATCAGTCAGCGCTTTCAAAAAGGCAACCAGATCCTGTTTATCCTGTGGTGACAGGTTCAGCGACCTGAGACCGCCAGCAAAGTCGCCGCCCCGATTGTAAAAATCAACCACTTGCTCCAGCGTCGCCTGACCACCGTTATGGAAGTAGGGGGCAGTAAGTTCTATGTTGCGGAGTCCGGGTGTCTTGAACGCTCCGTCTGCAATCACAGTATCATTATCACTAACGGGTATGGGGGGGTCTGCGCCGAGGAGCGGCTGAAATTTCCCCTGCTGCGCCAGCCTTACCTCGGAGAGCGCATTGCCTTGACCATTTCCATTCAAACCGTCATTACCACCCAAACCGGGGTCTTCGCTGGACGGTCTAACACCGATGTTGAAGAAGCCATTGTCTAGGACGCCAAAAGGTAAACGTCTGATTCGTCCATTTGTAGTGACGCTGCTCACTGACGCGGTAGTCAATTCCGATCCACCGTGGCAGGTAATGCACTGACCCCGGTTCTGGAAAATGTCCCATCCCTTCTGTTGCTGTGCTGTCAGGGCGCTAGTGGTTCCGCCTAAAAACTTGTCGAACTGTGTATCATCAGACACCAAAGTTGACTCGTACGCCTGAACTGCCAACCCAAAGAACAACGAGAAGTTGTACTCCATCTGGGTGTATTCAATAGTGCTCAAACGGCGCTTCGGCTTACGCAAGAAGGTTCGCTCGCCGGTTTTTGGATCAACTCGGATGACCACATTTGATCGCCACCACTCCGGTTGGAAGGCGTCTTGGATCAACGCCTCGTAGGACTTTTTCAGACCTTGTCTGGGCGAATTACGCGACGATCTGCTTAAAGGACCTAAAACGCTGTCATCATAAGCCACAATCTGCTTGGCAAGGGGCTGCAAGGCAAGTAGCTTCTTACCGAGTTTTCTACCAAACCTTTTCAAAGGCGTGGGACTTGATGGCGAAGGTTGTTGGCTTGAGGAGTCAGTGCTGTCGGTAGTGGTTTGACTGTTTTGGGACGCCTGCGAATCAGGGTTATTCTCAACCGTCTGACCTTGGGCGTTGGTCACGCTAACCGTATCGTTTGCTTCGGACTCCTCAACCCGAAACGGTGAGATGATAGTGGTGTTTTCAAATGCCGTCTCGAAGGCATTAAGCGGCGGTCCTACCGCTTGTGAAGCTAGAGAGGAATTATTGAGACTAACTTGCACATCTTCCAGCCGCCTCGGGTTGGTTGCTTTCAAAACAAAAGCATTGGGGTCTCTCAACCCTAAGGGATTCACCCCGTTGAAGGTGTTCTGAGCCAGTCCGTCCCAGAAGTTACGAAAGTTGAACACCGCGTTGATCACCGACGGGGAATTTCGGGGCGTCACGCGACGTACGTTTGTGCCATTGACATTGAAGACTTCATCCTTCAAAGGCGTCACTTTGTCCTTGTCACTGCCAGGAACAACGTCAACAAATTCTGACCTAAAGACCCCTTGAGAGCCGGTGACGTCATTACTGTCGGACACAACGGTCGATGATATGTTATTTGGATCTGCCAGCTTATGGAATGGGTAATCTGCTGCCGTTAGCTGGTAGTTTGGACCGCCTCCCGTAGTGAAAGTTGTTTCCAAAAGACCTGGGCTGATCTGGTTCTTGGATCTGTTGTCAACTCCGGCATGAAAGTGACAACTGGCACAGGACTGGATGCCATCGCTGCCAAGCTGCATATCCCAGAAAAGAGATTTTCCTAGGGCGATCGCAGCCTTTTCGTCCTTTACAAAATCTCCTAAATTCTTTGGTTTTGGAACCTCTATCTCCGAAAGCGGACGTGGTCCATTAACCTGCGCTGATACACTATGTCCGGCTAAGATTGCAGCCATCACTAGTGCAGCAATTGCCGTGCCCTTTTTGATTTGTGTGCTTTTAGGCAATTTGGATGCTAGGTGATTGCGTCCTCTTAGCATCCCCACTGCCCAAATGGCAATAATTTGTATTCTTTGTAAAAGCCTTGATAGCAGATGGATCAAGGGGAAAGCAGGACGATCCCTTCTCCTACTTGCCTTTTGGGTGTCTTTCGACTCCTCTAACTCAGGCAAGCTGCTATGGCTACTTTTTCTAGCATTGCTCATTTGTTTTTCTGTTTTTCTGGTTTTTTGCCAAAATTTGAGTCACTTTATGCTAGATTCTGTTGCAACAGTTATGTGCTGCTTTAAACAGGGTTTCTAGAACCTAATCGAAGCCATAAGAAACAAACTATGGCTCTACTAATTTTTCAGTTTCAGGTAGAAAATTTACGCAAAGTATAAATTACTTCTTACAAAAGTTTACACTTATACATTTTGATTCAAGTATCACTTACAGTAGAAGGGAGTTGTTGACGCCGTCTTGCGAAGAGAAAAACAGCAAAGCTGAGGTGTTGATCGTCAAGCCCCCTTGTTTACGCGTGGTAAATACGCTCGTGCTGTTTTTCGCTCGCCGGAATCTCGTGATTTTAGATGAAAAAGTGGACTCAAAATTTTAAAGGTTTACTCAACCTTTTTCTACAATCCAACTGCCCCCTTTGCCAGCGTCCGACGTCCCAGGACTTATGTCAAAACTGTGCCAGACAGTTGCAAAAATGTTACCTAAAAGACCCAAGATCTCTGTGGAAAGACCCCCTACCAGTATTTGCTTGGGGGAGATATGGCGGTATCCTCAAACGGGCGATCGCTGCAATGAAATACGAAAACCAACCCCAAATTGCTCGTTTTTTGGGTCAATCCTTAGGAGAAGCATGGCTATTGCATGCGCCCCTTTACGAGCAGAAGATTGTGGTTGTTCCTATCCCACTCCACCCTAATAAGCAAAAAGACCGGGGATATAACCAAGCTGCATTGATAGCGCAAAGTTTTTGCGAAACAACTGGATTAAAATTGAAACAAAATGGTTTGACAAGAGTGCGAGCGACTGAAGCGCAATATTCTTTATCAGCCTCAGAACGAGCCAAAAATTTAACTGAAGCTTTTGGAATAGGCAAAGATTTTCGTCGCCGTCCAGAAGTTGCGGTGCTTTTGGTCGATGACATTTACACAACGGGTGCAACTGCTATGTCTGCTATGCAAACACTCAATCAAGCTGGAATGAAAGTTGTAGGGTTAGCAGCATCTGCTATTACCTTAAAGGTGTAGGAGCGCAAAGCCCTATCGTGATAAGTAAGTTACTATGTAGGTATTGTTTTTTTGAATGCGGCGTGAATTCTTAGCCCCTACCGTGTCCGTGCATAGGCAAATTCTGCTTAAGAAAACTATAATTAACCAGATGGCTCTGTTTTTGTGGGAATAGTCTTTGGAGTCAACACCCCTGCCCTACGGTGAGGGGGCGATCATCGCCTCAAACCTAAGCGGATTAGTTGACCAGACTCAGTACCTTCGGGTACTACGTTATTGGTAAGTGTTCAAGTTCCTACCTTGGAATGCGTAGCTAGTTCCAAGCTCTAGAACCGAAGGATTAAACAGGTTTATTGGGTTAAGCCAGTGTCTTTTGGAAGTGCCGACCAATAACATTGTCGAAGCTAACTTAACCCCGCAAGGGAGGCTCATTCGAGCAAAACCATTATGCGTACAGGTGAGTCCAGTCCTGAAGGCGGGTTTCCCAACAAGCGGGAACTGGCTCTCCCGTTGGGGTGAAAGATATCAGTTCGTAACTGCCCGAACGAAAGTAGATTGCAATACTACACGGTATTGAGTAACCCCAAGGCGGTAATGGTGACGGCACGCAACTGTGCCGAGTTGTGTTTCCTCCCATGCCTAAATGCTATGGGTTTCCACACTTACCGCAAGGTTTTATGATAAATAAGGGTTTGGCGGTGGGATTGAAACAAGTCATAATCATTCCTGCCACGTTACTAGCAATTGGTATAGGTACAACAGCAGCATTCGCTCAAGCCAATAAATTTTATAATCCACTTTCTATACCTGTCGGTAATGAAATTACTGATACACTCTCTGACAAAGACATTCCCACAGGTCAAGGCGGATTTGCCCGTGATTACATGGTGAAGTTGAATAAGGGCGATAATCTGGCGGTTGATCTGGTATCTGACAGTTTTGACTGTATCATCACACTGCTGGGACCCAATGGAACAACATTGGCGGAAAATGACGATGGTCCTGATGGTACCAGCAATTCCCTACTTTTTACCCGAATCACGGAAACAGGTAATTACGTCATTCGCGTCCGGTCTTTTGGAGAAACTGGCGTTGGAGCTTTTAAACTTAAGGTGACACGGCTACAGGCAGTTAAATAAAATTATGAATTCTAAGAAAGAACTCAGGATTCAGAACTCAGTCGTCAGAATAGTAAAGAGCGCATTTATTTATGGGCATACCCAACTGTGTTCTGTGTTCTGCGTTCTTCTTAAGAAACTTTTTTATGATTTATAGATTTTCCAAAGCAGTTAGTACACAAAGAAATAAAGCTTCAGTCCACTCAACGACTGCGCCGTAGGTATCTCCCGTATGTCCACCTAATTTATGGTTAAACCAAGCACCAGTTAGAGTGGCGATCGCACTTCCAGCGAGTATCATTCCTAAGGCGAAAAACAAACTTTTGTCTAGCAGTATTTGTAAACCACTCAAACTTATCATCAATAACAGCCCTGGTAGCAAATCTTTGTAGGAACGAATCGCTTGTTTGTGAAATGCGCCTTTCCCTGTTGGTTTTAGGTATCGGTATTGGGCGATCGCCACTTGTTGACCCCAACGTCCCCACCCACAAGCAACCATCAAAACCAACCAACGGTATTTCTCTAAATCTGTCAAAGCCGCCGTTTTCATTAAGACTAAGGCAATTGCTGCCATTGCTCCAAACGCACCTGTCGCACTATCTGCCATCACCTCTAGTCGCCGCTTTGGATCACCCACTGCCAATCCATCCGCAGTATCCATTGCTCCATCTAAATGTAGTCCACCAGTAATGGCAATCCAAAGACACACCACCAAAACGCTGCGGGTTAGCGTTGGCACACCGAAATAATTCATACTGACATCAAAGAACCCTAAAATTGCTCCAATGATTAACCCGATTTGCGGGGCAAACCGCGCCACTTTCCTGAAGTCTAACCCGTTTATGTAAGGTAGGGGAATGCTAGTATAGAATATAAGAGATGCTGCTATATCTAACACCAGTTGTTTCCACCACTGAAAGCAATTTGTCATATTTTTGACCAAGAGAGGACGCACAACTCAGTTGTCAGAACTCAGAAGGATAAAAGAAGTTTAGATATCAGGATTCAACATCAGTTCTGTAGATATGAAGTGCGAAGTAGGACGGTACAAGCCCCACCAAATCTTGAATTTGGTGGTTAATAATGAGTAGCCGGTTCCAATTCCCCACTGATTGCATTCTGAGTTCTGCGTTCTGAGTTCTTCTTTAAATAAATTAACAATTCCCTGTCTTTGCCAATTAAGGAATAACACTGACAATTGAGCGACATACAGAGGCATTAATTTTTAAAGCTTTAAATAAGATTTCCATTTATGAGAAACTTATCTGAAAAATTTTGTTATTCTTATCTCAGTATAAAAAGTTAAATCATTTGTATAGGATTAACACTTTTATGCTGGGGTTAGGCAGTCAAAATTTAGTTCACTGGCAGTTTAGCAGTGCTGTTTCTTAAAAACCAGTTATCACAGCTTTTGAGTTATTCGCTCTACAGAGTTGATATTTGATTAAAATGTAGGGGATAAAAAAAGCTGTAGCTTTGACTGCTTTGCTGTGTTATATCTCACCTGCCCTCTTGAAGTTATTTAATTATGAACCATCATCTACCTAACGCAAAGATACCAGCCCCGTGCATTATCAGTACAGGCGTAGTTGTAAATAAGCTTGATATGCGGCGATTGCTGACGGATTTAGGTCGTGTCCGCTACATCTACACTTACGCAGGTAAGTTGCAGAGCGAGGGTGAAGGGGATGTTATGGAAGTATTTGCCAATTCACAACGTTCTACCCTAGTCGCAAATCATGCTCTTTACCTGAATGTTCACAGTTTTGATTACTTGGAACTGAAACAGTCTTCAGAAAAACAAACTTACTTTGACCTAGTGCAAGAAGGGGTGTGTCTGCGACTGATTCCTCTGTCAACTCCCTTGCAAGAGCGACAACAACGTTGCTTGAATGTCAACGATATAGAAGTGATGATGGAGCAGGTACTATCAGCAAAATGGGATGCAGAATTTGACGACGATAATTCAGATTTACTCTAAAGCTCCATCAGCTATCAGCATTTCATTTATCAGCTTTTTGAGCATTCTTTAGTAAAAAACGTCTTTATACAGCTAAATTAGGATAACCAGTTAGCTAAAAAGCTGACGTTGAGGAGCTTTTCGCCTAGGCGGGTTCGCCTTTGAGGCGAGGAGCGTTGCTGAATGTTTGATAAAGGTTAATTGTCTCTTGAAAGCAAAATTTTCTTTTCAACGTCTGACCAGCTGTAGCCAAACGAAAGCTAGAGCCGGGATTTTTTTTACCCCTCATGGTCCGGTGGAAACCCCACGATTTATGCCTGTGGGGACCCTAGCAAATGTCAAAACTCTGACTCCTGCGCAACTGCGCGATACGGAAGCACAGATGATATTGTGCAATACTTATCATTTGCACCTCCAACCGGGTGAAAGAATTGTGGCTGGAGGTGGAGGACTGCACAAATTTATGGGCTGGAATGGTCCGATCCTGACTGACTCTGGTGGGTTTCAGGTCTTCAGCTTAAGCGAAATGCGAAAAATCAGTGAAGAGGGTGTCACGTTTCGCTCACCCCATGATGGTCAAATTATTAATTTAACACCAGAACGCTCGATTGAGATTCAGAATATTCTAGGGGCGGATGTCATCATGGCATTTGATGAGTGTCCGCCGTACCCAGCGAGTCGAGAAGATGTGGAAGCAGCAACGCTGAGGACTTACCGTTGGCTAGAACGTTGTATTGCAGCGCATAACCGCAGTGACCAGGCTTTGTTTGGCATTGTACAGGGAGGTGTGCATCTCGATTTGCGTGCCTCTGCGGCTGTTGCTTTAGCACAGTTGGATCTGCCCGGATATGCTATTGGTGGTGTGAGTGTGGGTGAACCGCCAGAACTGATTGCAAAAATTGTGGAAGCGACAGCACCGCTGCTACCAGCAGAAAAGCCGCGTTACTTGATGGGTGTAGGGACTTATCGAGAGATGGCGATCGCGATCGCCTCAGGTGTCGATTTATTTGACTGCGTGATTCCTACTCGTTGGGCGAGACATGGGACGGCGATGGTGCAAGGCGAACGGTGGAACTTAAAGAATGCACAGTTTCGTGAAGATTTCACGCCTTTAGATGAAACTTGTCCTTGCTACACTTGTCAAAACTTTAGCCGTGCATATTTGTCTCATTTAGTGCGATCGCAAGAAATCTTAGCTTACACTTTGTTAAGCATTCACAACATCACCGAACTCATTCGCTTTACTCAAAGGATACGAGAGGCAATATTAGAAGACCAATTTGCCACAAAATTTGCCCAATGGTTGACTCCCACACCGCAATCAGGTTAAACAATGAGCAGGAATTCTTTATAATTGTTTGGGCAAAGATGAGAGGGATGTTAAGATTCTGATATTATATTTATCAGTCTTTTTGATAGATGTTTTTGTACAACCGTAGCAACTATGGTGGTGCTGCCTGTGGAGGTAATTGTTACTCAGTGTCTCGATTCGTTCGAGTGGCTGGAACATCCGAAGAAGCAGGAACTCCTGGTAGCGATGCCAGGAAACTACGTTCCTATTGGACGTAGAGAAGGTAAAAGCTGTGTTGGATAAGTGGATTTAACAAATATGGAAGCAGCATTGTTATTAGCAAAACTACCTGAAGCTTACCAAATCTTCGACCCGCTGGTAGATGTTCTACCACTCATTCCTGTGTTCTTCTTGTTGCTGGCTTTTGTTTGGCAAGCAGCCGTTGGTTTCAGATAAACAAAATCGGGGGACGTGATTAGTCGCGTCCCCCACGATCATGGAAATATGACACCATTAAGTAGGGTGGGCATTGCCCACCCTGCATAAATCTATAACTCAGTCATAAGTTCTCACTAGCTAGCTTTAAGCGCTGCTCTTAATTCTTTGAGAACACGACCGATTTCTATAAATTCCAAGTTCTTGGAGAGCTTTTTGAGAGTTTCAGCGTCGCTTTTAATAACAATACCATTGTAAGCCTTGATAGCAGCATTCAATTGACTAACATCTACAATAAGCCGTACTAGTTGTAATCCAGTTCCTAGCGTTGCTTCTGAATCAAAACCTTCTAATAAACCTGCTACGTTGTCCACAAGCACTGTGTTGCTTGTAAGAGCAATGTTATTGTAAGTCTCAATAGTGGCATCCAATTGGCTAACATCTAGATTGTATTTTTCTCCACTTAGAGCAAGCTGATTATTAGCGACTAGCTGTACTGGTTGTAATCCAGCTACATTTACACCAGGCGTTGCTGCATAATCAAAGCCTTTTAATAAACCTGCTACGTTGTTCACAAGCCCTGTAATTAGAGGTTGGGGAACTCCTGAACTAGATAAAGAAGTTTGTACTTTACTAATTGCTGTACTAGCAGCAACTCCTCGCACTAGGATGACGACTATCGCACTTCTTGGATTTTCAACACAAAAACCAGTGGTAATCCGGTCACCACAGCCACTTTGGTCTACTATCGTGGTAGCCACATTATTCAAACTTTGTTGAACTTTCTGTGGAATCCCAATTGTACCGTTTACCTCAACTGATACATTGGTACCAGGTACGGGTTGAGTAGGTGCAGACTGATTTGTACGATTAAAAACATCGCCAGAGGAAGTGGATGAATCTACGCTAACTCCGTTAACAACATTCGGACCAGCATAGACCTTTAAGGGTGTAGCGCTAATAAGATAACCTGCAAACAAGAGTAAAAAACCTAAACTGAGGCGAGATTTTTGCTTCTTCATTGCTGCTGGATGAAATTTCCTAATTTTTCTATAAAAGCGATAAGTTAGAACTGGAAAACATAGCCTGCACTCAAGCTTAAGCCAGTACCTTTATCAAGATTGTCAGTTACGTCCGTGAAAATAGCATTGAAGACTATGGGGGTTTCTCGCAAAGGAGTAAAGGAAGCACCTACGTTAAGGCTATTTCCAGTCCAGCTACTGACTACAGAGACTTGAGGAGCAACTCGTAAACCTACACTACCGAAAAAATTCACAGAATTTTCACCTGCTTCGATAGCCCCTTTAGAACGAAAACTCCCAGTACCAACACCCAGAGAAACAGTCAAAGGCAATTGATTATTGGGTTGTAAATAAAATGACTTAGTAACCACACCATAAAAGGTGTCTTTTGCATTGTTGACTTCTCCCCATTTTACGGGATTTGACCAGCCAACAGCTACTGCCGTGCCATCAGCAAAGTACTTATGTAGTTTTACACCAATACCTCCACTTTCACCAAAGTCAAAATTTTGACCGCCTAAGCTAGTAACGTTCACATTGATTTCAGCACCTATGGATTCAACCGCGTCTCCCAAACCAAAACCAACAGATGCGGAACCATCGATATTATCCCCATCAAAAGGTAAATATCCTCCAACACCCACATATGCTTGACCCCAACTTGCACCATAAGCTGTGGGAGTTCCAGCACTGGAAGCAGGCGCTGCTTGACCTAGAGGTCTGCCTTCTATGAGGATGGGATCAATCAGAAGCTGTTGACGTAACTTATTAGCCTCTCCTAAAGTGTCGCCAACAACACCGGAAGAATCTGTTTGAGCAATTCGCTTAGTTGGGGTGAGTTGCTTGGCTGGTGAGATTTTAGGTTTGATAAATTCTTTATCTTCCTTTGCTATCATTTTGGAAGATAAGGCAACCCCAAAAGGGCTATCACTCGCATCTGCTTTATTACTTAACTTCTGCAGTGGAGAAATGTCTAGAATATTATCTGTAGCAGATGTAGAATTCATTTTTTGACGAGGAGAAACGTCTAGAACACTATCTGCAGCAAATGCTGGATTTATAAAGATTACTGTTGTAGTCTGCATAATGGCGGTTGCCAAGCTTATTCCTAAACCCAAATAGATACACCGCGCATATTTAACTTTCAGACTAGCAGTAGCATTAAGTATTTTTTCTCTACTCATTAGAAATATAAGATACTTAGGATTGACCAATCAAACTAAAAACTTGCGAAAAAGCTGTTAGACATTTCATTCTCCTAATCATCTCTAATGACGAACAGAGGTGAATTTAAGGGTTTTGCCTAAAGCTGAAAAGATGCAAGTTCAATGCGAGACCGTTAAATCCAGTAAATTGATGAAGTCATTGTTTGTCCTTTGTAAACATATTTTTTTACTTTGGCTCCGGTGATAATACTTAATACTTAAAAAGTAGAAATCTTGACTTCAGTGAAAACACTTAATAGCTAAAAAGTAGAAATTCCAGCAAAACTCATCAATTTCCTGTAGGGGCAGGTAGCATGGGGGTTTCACGAAAATTACTCAAAATGCGAGCGCCTTTGCGGCTTGGCGGTTCTATTAGACGAGTCATAAGGGCTTTTTGTATAAAAGACCGCGCCCACCGCAACCACGCTCCCAGCGGGTTTTCTATGAGTAGATATGGAAGTCGCAGGTCAATTTTGAGCTTTCCTCAGTCCAGGGGTGTAGGCTGTAAGTGAATCTCCTTTGCCCCTAGCCCACACCGCTAATTAAGGTAGAGAGTTTTTCTCAGGGACTCTCTACGTCCGGTGTGTGCTGTTTGCCCGTGTTATTTTTTGCAAAAGAGTCTTTGCTAAAAATTAATGTTTCTTAAAATTACGTAATAAATTAAGATAAGAAGTAATAGATTTTGTTAAGGCAAGTCA
The DNA here is from genome assembly GCA_019359075.1 of Kalymmatonema hyalinum WJT4-NPBG1. Taxonomy (GTDB): domain Bacteria; phylum Cyanobacteriota; class Cyanobacteriia; order Cyanobacteriales; family Nostocaceae; genus Kalymmatonema; species Kalymmatonema hyalinum. The sequence goes on along the minus strand of JAHHIB010000009.1, from coordinate 82,031 downwards.
AAACTTAGCGTTTACAGTCAGGCTTACAGTGAACGAGGTATCAGGTATGGGTAACATCACATTCGTTAAAGAAAATCAAGAAGTCGTGGCGGCAAATGGTGCGAATCTGCGGGAGAAAGCCCTGCAAAACAACATCGATATATATAAACTGTTTGGCAAGATGATGAATTGTGGAGGCTACGGTCAGTGTGGCTGCTGCGTTGTCGAAGTCGTCGAAGGAATGGAAAATCTCTCGCCCCGCACAGATGTAGAAAATCGATTATTGAAGAAAAAGCCAGAAAATTGCCGTCTTGCTTGTCAAACCTTAGTGAATGGTCCAGTAAGCGTGGTAACAAAGGCTTAATGGTAAATAATCAAGAGTTTAAAGTCAAGGGTCAAAAAAGATATTTAACTTAGATTTTGAACCCGTAATAAATAACTCGTTCAAGGCGTGATAGTGGTATCCTAAAGTTGTTGACTGGATATTATAGAGAGGCTTTTTTTCCATGCAAGTTAATGAACTGGGGTTCGTGGCGAGCATTTTGTTCGTTTTGGTTCCCGCTGTTTTTTTAATCATTCTTTACATTCAAACTGCTAGCCGCGAAGGGAAAAAAGATTAGTTAATACCTGTTTTGTCCATTAAATAAAAACCCCTACACTTGTTGTGTAGGGGTTTTGTTTATCAACCGCAGTACCTAACTTACCGTCCTTGCCAACAATACTGGACAGGTGGCATTAACTCGAACATAGTCAGATAAAGAAGCTCCCAAAAGTCGGTCTATATCTACCAAATTCTTGGCAATTGAAGGACGCCGATCTGGAGAACCAAGCAATAATAAATCTACGTTCCGCTCATCTGCCAAGCGACAAATTTCTTCACCTGGTTTACCACTACTCGTGACAGCACGAGCTTGGACACCGTATTTCTTAGCTTGTGCAAAAGCTGCAGCTAAAACAGGGTTTTGTTCTGGACTAATTTGTGTTGTTTCAGATTCTTTGCCGCGTAAATCTGTATTAATATTAGCCAGAATCAACTCCCCTCCCTTAATATCTTGCAGGAGGAATAAAGCCAAATTCAAGCAATTTTTTGCGGCATCAGAGTTATCCATCGCCACCATAATGCGGTTAACTTTTTTGACATAAATGTCATCTTTTACCAGCAACATTGGGCGAGAAGATAATTGGAAAACGTACTGACTCACTGAATTCGATAAAATCGATTGCAACCGCTTGAGTCCGCGTGAACCCATAATAATCAAGTCAGCATCGATTTCGTCAGCTACCTCGCAAACAACACGTTTAGGGTCCCCTTGCCTTAAAATCGAAGAAACTTTGCTGGGATCTAAGTTCAAATACTGGATCGCATTCGCGAGAATTTTGCCGCCTTCTTCCCATTTAGTTGTCATGGCTTCAGCAGAAACTTGGTCGGGAACAACGTGCAAAACTGTAACTTTTGACCGTTGGATTGATGGCACTTCTGTCAAAGTTTTGAGCATTTCTTCTGCATGCCCCAATCCAGATACAGCTAGCAAAATTTTTTCTATCATCTTACGTCTTGTTGTTCAGGTTGCTTTGGGAACTAGCCATTGGTCATGAGTCATGAGTCATTAATATACTGATGAAAAAAAATGACAAATGACAACCGACATTTAAGTTTATTTGCGCCTAGTTACCTAAATTTTCAACTAGGCTTCCTTGATTTCAGCTTACCCTCAATTCTGACTGATGAACTTAACGAATGATTATTAAATTTATTAGTTTTAATCTATGTTTACTATTTTTAATTAATGGCTTTGTTAAGTATTGCAAAGAAGTGATAAGATATTTTTTATAAAAATTTAAAATTTGCTGTTCGCTATTTTTGTGTTATTTCGAGGTGGAGGCTGGGGCTTAGGGTGAACAACACTTTTGCAAAAGGGGCTGTTGGGCGATCGCCCTTTGGGCAGTGCGCTCCGCGCAATCGCCTCTGCTTTAAATAAAGCTGTCTGTTTCACCACGCTAACCCAGGTAGCCAATAGGGTGGTATCAGAGGAGTTGCAAGCTCGTAAATCAGCCAGAGTTGAAACCACGTCAAACCATAGACCTTGTTCAGCATAGACTGAAATTCGCTCCCTAGGGCTCAACTGCTTAAGAGTGGACTCAACATTGTTACTGACGGCAACCCGCTCCACCCAACCGTATACACTGATGACAGAATTGGGCGAAGTATCCTGAGGATCGCAGATCAAGGATACAGACCATTGATATGGTTGATTAATTGCCAAAGGTGGAATTCTTTGACTGGGTAAGGCGAGACTAGTTACACCTGATGCGCGACTGGGTTGAAAAGTCGTGTTGTAAACTAAAGTTCGCTGACCAGTCTCGTCTACCTTATGGAGAGTAAATTTTACTTTTTGCGCTGTGTTTTTGGGCGTGTACCAAAAAAACCGGGGATAAGCGGCGCTTGTTAACCCGATATTAGTTGGCGGTAGCAGTAACGCCAACTGTGGTAATTCACCGGACATACAACTTTCTCTGCGTGTACCGCCATTTTCCCGGCGTCCTGGTAAACCCTTTTTGGGGATGTTTACAGATTGTTTTAATTGCTTTGTAACTGGGTAAGAATGTGCGTAAGTCGCTAAGGGCAGAGTGAGTAGGGGAAGTAGGAGGAGTGGGGGGAGAAAATACTCCTTCATCTTCCCCATTTTCCCCATTTTCCCCATTTTCCTCATCTCCCTCATCTCCTCACTTAGGCTGCAACAGCTAAACCATTATGCCTGAGCAAGGGTTCAGTGCTGGGTTCACGACCCCGGAATGACTTAAATACTTCCATTGGATGCTTGCTACCACCAAGAGCTAGCACGGTATCGCGATAACGCTTACCTGTAGCTTTTATAGCCTGCTCGTTGTCTAAGCCAGCCTCTTCAAAAGCTGCAAACGCATCTGCACTCAATACCTCAGCCCATTTATAACTGTAGTAACCAGCCGAATATCCACCAGAAAATATGTGTCCAAAGGCACATAAAAACGAATCTTCTGGGAGTGGTGGTAAAACAGTTGTGGTCTTGGCAATGCGCGATCGCACATCCTTTGGAGTTTCCCCACTACCAGGACGATAGCGGTGGTGCAGTTCTATGTCAACAATGCTAAAGTGAATTTGCCGCAGCATCCCACTACCACTCATGTAATTCTTTGCTGCCAGTAGCTTTTGGTAGTAATGTTCTGGCAAAGGTTCGCCAGTTTCGTAATGCTTCGCCATACCAAACAAAGTTGGTTTGTCGTAGCACCAGTTTTCCATAAACTGGCTGGGCAATTCCACAGCATCCCACTCAACATTGTTGATACCTGCTGCACTGCTGTAGTCTACCTTGGTCAGCATATGATGCAAGCCATGACCAAACTCGTGGAACAAAGTTTCTACTTCAGAGAAAGTCATGAGGCTAGGCTTACCATCTATTGGGGGAGTTTGGTTGCACACCAAATACGCCACAGGTAAGCGGGTAGTCGTTACCCCATTTTCTGTGACTTTGCCACGGCTGATGCAGGTATCCATCCAAGCACCGCCCCGCTTTTCCGCTGGACGGCTGTAGGGATCTAGGTAGAAGTAGGCAATTGGGTTTCCCGTTTCGTCCGCAATTTGGAAGTAACGTACATCCTCATGCCAAACTGGGGCTTGACTATCAGCAGGAGTGATATTTACGCCAAACAGCCGCTGCACTAGTCCAAACAAACCATCCAACACTTGAGGAAGTGGAAAATAAGGGCGTAATTCTTCAGCAGTGAAAGCAAATTTTTCTTCTCGTTGACGTTCTGCCCAAAAAGTGATATCCCAGTGCTGCAAATCGTTTGCTTCTGGTGCTCCTTTCGATGCAGCAAAAGCTTTGAGTTCTTCCAATTCCTTGACAGCAGCATCATAACTGCTAGAGCGCAGTTCCTCCAACAGGGACTCTACTGCCTCCACACTCTTAGCCATTTTACTAGCTAGGCTCAATTCAGCATATGTTTTAAAGCCGAGTAATTGAGCTAGTTCTTGACGCAACTCTAAAATGCGTTCAATTAAGGGGTTGTTATCCAACTCGCCCGATGAAGCACGGGTGAGAAAGGCTTTGTATAATTTTTCTCGCAAGTCACGTCGGGTGCTATGCTGCATGAAAGGAGCGTAACTGGGAAAGTCCAACGTGATGCGCCAAGGACCATTTTCTGGTGTGGCGTTTTCTTCTCCCGCCGCCCGTGCCGCTTGTGCTGCTAAACTGAGCAAGCTGGGGGGTAAACCGTCGATTTCTTCTTTGGTTGTCAGAGTCATGCTAAAGGCTTTAGTCGCATCTAGCACGTGGTTGGAAAACTTGGTAGACAGTTCTGCCAACTCCATCTGAATGGCGTTAAAGCGTTCCCGTGCTTCACCCTGCAAGCCAACACCAGAAAGTTCTGCATCTCGGATAGCAGATTCTACGATGCGTTGTTGAGCCGAGTCTAATGTTGCCCAAGTATCACTTGCACGGACTGCCTTAAAAGCATTGTAAATTGGTTGGCTTTGGCTAAGCTTATTAGAGAATTGTACGACCAGCGGCTGTACGTTTTCGTAGGCTTCGCGAAGTTCCGGGCTATTTTTCACACCCATCAGATGGCTGACTACGCCCCAACTCCAATTTAAGCGTTGGGTCAGCTTTTCTAGAGGTTCTACTAAACCGCTCCAAGTAGTTTCTACATGAGCTTCTATAGTACCAAGTTCCTTGTCTAGTTCTGCCAGGAGTTGGTTGAATGCTGGCACGACATCCTCTGGTTTAATCTCCCCAAAGGGAGGTAAGCCAGAGCCTTTTAGTAAGGGACTCTCTGAAATAATGGCATTTGTACTCATAGTTTTGTGTGAGTAGCGGGTTAATAAGCACCTAAAAGTGGTTTTTCTTTATATATCATCCAATGTAGCGATATCTTTCTCTATTGCGGATTTTTCGCAACTAGAGATGGGAAAACCGCACTTAGCAAAATTTTGCAGGCAAGGCTTGTGCACTTGCCTGCTAGACTATGTTACTGTCAGTTGTTTACTTGTGGGCTAGACAGTCCCTTGAGGCGCAACTCCCGCTAACTTAAGTAGGTCAACAATTGTAAATGTTCCGTCCTTCCCAAGAGTTGGCTTCCATGTTGGGTCTTGTGCAAGGAAAGACTTGTAGTCACCTTCCAATAAACCAATGAAGACCTCAGCAACAATGCGTCCACCCGTCGGACCAAGTGTTTCGCCGTTGGCTAATACCTCTGACTCTTTCAAAAGGTAGAACCACAGGGGTGTTTCTTTCTCAAATCCCAAATCCTTTAGATCAGATAAATCCTCCGACGGACTGAGTATTTCAGCACCTGTCACTGATTTCATCGCTCGAGCCACAGCCTGTCCTGACGGTAAACTGAAAGTGAGGTGACGCAGCAGGTTTCTTTGGGCGAGCGATCGTGTTTGCTGTCCCACTCCTGGTAAACCTGGTCCAAAAGGCAGGTTAAGTAATGGAGTTGAAAGCTTGCTATCAATCTTTTTGCCTTCTTGGGGTCTTTGATTTGGATCTCCAAAATCAAAGAAAAGATCCCAGTCAACAAATCGGCGTTTCGCACGTACACCACCACGAAGGTCATTTGGGTCGTTTGGATCTACTTCGTTCTCAGGAGGAGTAAAAAGACCTGCTCCAAACCCTGATTTGTTCACACGATAGCCTGGTCTAACTTGACTATGACCAAAACGATAAGCAGCTACTGAGAATTCGACCGGGATAAATGGCTCTCTGCGCCAGCTGTAGAACTGGCGACGCTTTCCGAAGAGAATGTCTTGTACAACAGTTTCTCCCACAGTTGTGGGCAAGAACTCATGCAAAATAATCCACTGGTAATGCCAGCGAACTAACCGTTGAGCCTCCAGAAAAGCTTCGCTTGGGTCTGTACCATTTTCTAGAACTAAATCCAAAACTTTATTGTGGAATTTAAGAAATGCCAGTTGCAGTTGAGAGACGATTACATTTTCGTCATTTCGAGGGTCGGCGATCAGCGCAAGATTTTGGCTATTCCTGGGGAGGTCGTCCTTCGACGATGGATCTTGTGGGTCTAGCTTCTCTATGAGAAATTTTCCTCTTGTTGTTCTGTCATATAAGTGTGGACTAGCCGCAGGACCAGAGCCATAAACATTATCCAATTCCAGCAGTGGAGTGCGGAAATTTTGGATCGACTCAGGGTCATTCTGGCGCTCAAGGCTCGACGTTGTGTCAAACGTCATATCGTGGTCAAGAAACTGACCTAAGAAGGTAAACCCTGCAGTTATTTTCGGGTTCACTGGGTTATTTGGGTTGTTGGGATTTCCCGCATCTTTTGCATCCATCAGTCCACCTGATGCTCCAAGCTTGGACAACCTATCTCGCACTGAAGGGGTATCACTAGCAAAGGGAGGTAACGATGGGAAGAGCCGACCGAATCTTCCTTGCTCAAAATAAATGGAGCGGGGTGGAATTTGGTCTCTCAGATATAATTCACCGTGCCTAGTCATGGTTTATCCTCCTAATTTATGATCGCAAAGGAAGGAGGTAGCTAAAAAGCAGCCTGCCAGAAGCTTTCAGATCAACAAATCATTGTCTTACCTGGGTAGGCTAAATCTGTATGTCGCTTCAAAGCCTTCCTTCTGCTTATTAAATAGGTAGAAGTGAAATGAACTGATGCACTTGCCTCATCTGATAGGCTCATAAATCTGTAAGCTTATATCTTGCACCTAACCGTATATATCCGTAGAAGCGAAAAATATGCGCTCATAAGCTACATGATTTATATTGGCTTTTATCGCGCTCATAAAGGATTTTTGGTTGAGTACTGGGTGACCAAATACCATCAATTTTTCTTGGTGCAAAATCTGAGCCTCTTACGGGCGCAGCGATCGTGCGTATGCGCAGGCTCAGAAACACAATGTCTCAAAAACTTTGCTCTATAAGGGTTTGAAAATGTGTTTCTTGAAAGTAAGAGTTAAAATTTAATGCCTCAGTTACAAGAATGGTAGGCTTAAAGCCTACCATTCTTGTTTTTTAATTTTTCTGAAATAAGATTTAACTTTAAATTAGTCATCTTTTAACTAAACAGAGTAATTAGTTTACCTGTTCTTAACAAAAAAAATATTAACAATCAGATTGATAGCGTTTTCCTACTTAAAGCAGATATATATGTGTGTGTGGTTATGCAAAATTTGTTTGCAGCAACGTGTATCTCACAAGTTTGAATGATAGCAAAATACGTTTATTCTGAGGAGTTATTGTGTTCATTACAAAAATATTCAGTCAAAAGATACTTAAATTGTTGAGTATCGCCTTTTTCGTCATAACTTTGATTTTTTATCCCTCTATATTGAACTCTGAACTTCCATTTTTGGGTTCATCATCTGTAGAGTTTAGCGTCAATGCCCAAACGGTTCAGGCTGAACGTACACAAGGGGACATCAAACTTGAAATTGCTCAAGCTCCCCCTGCACCCAGCGGTTCGGAACAAGCATCAAAAGAGAAAAAGGAAGTCATAAACTTTTTCCAAATGGCTATGGGTGCAATAGCCGGTCTAGTCTTGTTTATCTATGGCGTAACCCGACTGGCTGAAGGACTAGAAGACATTGGAACCGACCGGATGAAAAGTCTTCTCAGCAAGTTCACCACCAACCGCTTTGCAGGCGTAGGGACTGGAATTGTTGCCACTACTCTTCTGGAATCATCATCAGTCACTATCATTTTGGTGATTGCAATGGTGAGTGCAGGCGTTTTGACATTTGTCCAGTCCTTGGGCGTGGTTTTAGGTTCCAACATTGGGACAGCAGTAGGCGCTCAAATCATCTCTCTTGATATAGAACAATACGTTCCTATTTTGATGTTCGTAGGGCTGTTGGTACTATTTTTGGGCAAAACAGGCACTCAGAAAAATATCGGTCTGATTCTGCTGGGATTCGGCTTAATGTTCTATGGTTTGGAAGCCATTGATGAAGCAATGAAGCCGTTTAGAAACTACCAGCCCTTTATTGATTTGATGCGAACCCTGGGTAACAATCCACTTTTAGGTGCCATTGTTGGAGCAATTTTTACAGTTGTCATTCAATCTTCCTCTGCAACAGTCGCCATTGTAATTACCTTGGCGGGTTCTGGCTTGGTTTCACTTCCTGCTGGTATAGCTATCATGCTGGGTGCAGAAGTTGGCACCTGCGCTGATACTCTAGTTGCTACAATTGGGCGTGGTCGTCCAGCTTTGCGGACAGGTGTGTTTCATTTTGTGTTTAACTTAATTACTGCCATTCTGGGAATCATCTTTGCCCCACTCTTGGCGCAACTTGTCCTAGGAATCTCTGGTGACAATGTCGGTCGCCAGATTGCTAATGCTCAAATTATCTTTAATTTGATTGGTGTGACAGCAGTTATCTTATTCCTGCCAATAATTGCTCGTGGATTAGAAAGATTAATCCCCAATGCTCCAGATAATAAGCCTAAGAGGCAATTACAGACAGCATCAAAAGAATAATTTCATAAGAGTTATGAGTTCCCTATCTCCTAAGATGTACCAGATTATTTGTCATTGGTGACAGATTAGTGTCGTCGTAAAAAATAGTTGTCATCAAAAAGCTGAGTGTGGTTGAAAGCTAGGGGAAATGCTCCTAGCTTCTGTTTCTCATGTGTCTCAAGGGTATTCAGCCGAGAATTTTGCATACAACGGAAATACAGGCTCTTAAAGCTTATCCTATATGGATTTCAGCTTTTTACTTCTCTGTTTTAACCACATAGGGGAGGAGATATTCGCGCGATCGCCTCCCTTCTGCGCTCCGCGCGATCGCACATCCTCAAATCGGCGCTGATTCGGCGACTTGCGCCCGGAGACAGCAGGCTCACTTTTTTTCCGTTTTACCAACTTTCGATGATTGGGGATCGAATAAGGTATCCAGTGCAGATATATGACGAAACTCGGCGCAACAAAGGTTAGCATTAGCGCCAGTATGCCAGATTTTTATAGTTTTACCAACATTCGATTAAAAGTTGGTATTTCATTAAAAAGAATTGTTAAAAATAGAAGCTATCATTACTAGGAAATCATCATGATGATAATGCTTGGCGCTGTTGCTACATTTTGGATGATTTCTTGTGTTTTTGTTGCCATTTTTACTACTATTAAAGAGTATATGACTTTGATAGCGAAGCAACTCACAGTAAAACTATTCAAGAGAGTACAGTAAAGATTGGTTTGTCAGATAGGATGGACAAAAAACAAGTGCTCCAAATCATTGAACTTGCTTTGAAGAAGCAAGTAACATTCCTTAATCTTTCTGAAGGAGGAAAGAATTTGTCTTTCCTCGGGCAAATCAGCTACTTCTTCGGGTTTAGGAGCCAACTGGTGTCACTACCAGCAGAAATTGGCAACCTTACCAATCTCACATCCTTAGACTTAAGCAACAATCAATTGACGTCACTACCAGCAGAAATTGGCAACCTTACCAATCTCACATCCTTAGACTTAAGCAACAATCAATTGACGTCACTGCCAGTAGAAATCGGCAATCTCACTAATCTAACATCGCTATCCGTTAGCAACAATCAGTTGACGTCACTGCCAGTAGAAATCGGCAACCTCACCAATCTGACATCGCTAAACCTTTGGCGCAATCAGTTGACGTCACTGCCAGCAGAAATCGGCAACCTCACCAATCTGACATTGTTATACCTTAGCAACAATCAACTGACAGCACTGCCGATAGAAATCAGTAACCTCATCAATTTGACATTGCTATACCTCGGCTATAATCAACTGACAGCACTGCCGATAGAAATCGGTAACCTTACTAATCTAACATCGCTATCCCTTAGCCACAATCAGTTGATGTCACTGCCGATAGAAATCGGCAACCTAATCAATTTGACATTAATATATCTTGATAGCAATCAACTAACCTCTCCACCCCCTGAGATTGTCGCACAAGGAACAAAAGCTATTCTAGGGTACCTACAGGAGATGTTGCGAGATAGTCAACGGCAGTGGATTTCCAAATTGCTAGTGGTTGGTGAAGGAGGTGTTGGAAAGACATCTATGTTAAGGGCACTTCGGGGTGAAGCCTTCAACTCTGAAGAATTAACTACCCACGGTATTGACATCAAATTCCTGAATCTAGTTCATCCTACCGAACCAGATGTCATGATGCAACTAAACACTTGGGATTTTGGCGGACAAGAAATTTATCACGCTACCCATCAGTTTTTTCTCACAAACCGCTCCCTGTTCCTAGTAGTTTGGAATGCTCGACAGGGCTTCGAGCAGGGGAAACTGTACTACTGGTTAGATACTATCCAGGCACTTGCCCCTGAATCTCCTATTTTACTTACCGCTACTCACATAGACGAACGCTGTGCTGACCTTCCTTTCACAGACTTACAGATCAAGTATCCCCAAATTAAGGGAAAATGCGAAATTAGCAGCAAGGATGGTCAAGGCATCGATACCCTGCGGCAATTGATTGCTAAAAATGCTGCCCAATTGCCTTTAATGGGTGAAAAATGGCCAACAAAATGGCTCAATGCTGCCAAAGCTATCCGCTCTCATCTAGAAAAATACATAAGCCCACACGAATTTGGACGCATCATGGGCGAAAAAGGAGTTGCTGCCAAGGATGTGTTGGTACTAGGCCAATGGTTGCACGAGTTAGGTGATATCCTTTATTTTCAAGATGATTCAGAACTTAACGATTTCATTATTCTTAAGCCTCAATGGGTGACGAAGTATATCAGCCAAGTTTTAGAAAGTGATCGGGTGAGAAATAATTCAGGGGTTTTCAGTCACGCTCATATGGAGGAACTTTGGCAAGATGTTACGCAATTAATGCACAAACACTTCTTGCGTCTAATGGAGAAGTTTGACCTATGCTACCCCATTGAAGGAAAACAGGATAGTTTGATTGTTGAGCTTTTGCCTTTTGATGCGCCCAATTACCAAGAGAAATGGAAGGAAGTTAAACAAAGGGGCAACTGCCATGAAATGTCAATTAAGTTCAAACTCAATACTATACCTGCAGGTATTCCGACTTGGTTTTTTGCACGCTCGCATCGTTTCTCAACTGGCATCCATTGGCGCACAGGTGCTCTTTTGGCTGATTCCCCTACGGAAGCAAAGCACCTAGCTTTAGTACAAGCTTTTCCCCATGAACGCTATCTACAATTAACTGTCCGAGGACCCTGCCCCCAGAATTTCTTTGCTTTACTTAAAGATGGCATTGAAGTGACGTTGGCAAGATTTCCAGGATTAAAAATTGAACGCTTTATACCTTGTCCTTGCCGCGCTAATTGTGAACAAATTTTTGAATTTAACTACGAGAATTTACAGAAACGTTATGAAAAGAAGAGAGCTAAAATCGAATGTCAAAAAGGCATGGAAGATGTATCAGTCACCGAACTTTTGTTCGGCTTTGAGATGATGAATCTGCAAAATGTCTTTCCTTCCCCCCAAAGCAATATTAGCCTAAATGTACTTCTCGCCCGTTTAGATGAGTTAGAAAAACATCAACTTAAAGGACAAGAAAAGATTTTGTCAACATCGAGCGAACTCTTAAAACTAGCCCAACTCAAATATACCAATGATTTAACACGTGAAAGAAACAAAATCGAGTCTTATTGTCCTAAAGTTTTTGTCATCATTCCCCGCGATTCTAACAATAGGCAGAAAAACATTTTTGGGCAAAGATTCGATTTGCAACTTTACTGCGAAGCACCGGGGTGTTGGCATCCCACTCAAGAGGGAGGATTATACGAAATTGATGACCCTCCACAGTGGTTAAAGACAATGGCACCTTATATTAATAACTTAGTCAGTGTCTTAAAGTTTGCCGCTCCTTTGGCTGGTCCTTGGTTGGGTATAGTAAATCTACCAGACTATCAAGAGAAATTCAAAAATCATACAGAATTTATGAAAGAACTGGCAAATCAGTTGAAGGAAAGTAAAGGGCATGATGATTGGAAACTAGCTACTACTGATGCATCTGGTGATTCTAACCTAGAACGCATCCGAGGGGCTTCTCTTCGTACCTTGCATCAACTTTTAGTTGAAAAAGACGAAAAGCAGTATTGGGGAGGTTTAAGGAAGGTTTTGACTCCAGAAGGGCATTACCTGTGGCTGTGTGAACATCACGCAAAGGAATATGAACGCTAAGTTAAAGGCGCAAACTTGCCCAAGCATAACGTCTTTAAATAAGAGTGCCAAATAATTCTAAAAAATAAGTGCCATTTAATTCTAAAATTTACAGGTAGCGTTACCGTCAGTATGTCAAATTTTTCTCATTTTACCAACAATGGGTCATAAGTTGGCATTTGAGTTCTAACTGTTTTCATTAGTAACTATATACTAAGAGGATGTTTTAAAAGTAGATTTTCCTGTATTTTGGCGATTAGAATATGCGATAACAGCGCACGCTATATGAACGCGACTATACAGACAAAACCTGCTTCCGCTCTTTAGTAAACCCTTGATGCCTGCATTAGTCCACGAAGGTGGACTTTGTTTGTCTAGTAGCGAATTATATTCGCCTATGACTTTTAAAACATCCTCTAACTCATTTTCAATCGCGTCATTTCAAATAACTGCTGAGCATTGCTTCCCAAAAAACCATCAAACAGCTCTTGCTGACCTGGTTCGACTTCCACTATATAGCGTTGGGCAATTTCATAGTAGGCGTAAGTCCAGGGGATTTGAATTTCTGCATCAGTGGAATCTTCTGATACTGTTACAATTTCAGTAACTGCTTGAGTTGCCGTTTGCCGCAAACCACAAGCAACATCCCCTTCAATCTCAGCTTTCATTGGCACACCCAAGTTAGCTAAACCACGGGCAGTGGTCTCGATATCCGGGTATTCTGGAGTATTCTGGCGGTTAACATAGCCTGTAAAGTGGTTGACTGCGTAACCGTGCAGCAGTACCCAAGCTCCATACTGAGTGACCTTGTTGACTTCTTCCAATACAGAACGGTGGGGAGGTTGCCAGGGGCAAGTAAAGATTCTATGCAATTCCTTGACAAGACGTTTAGTATCAGCTTCAAATGTCTCAAAAATTGCGGAAAAATGAAATAAATTCACGCCTGAGACAGTTTGATGGATGAGTTGGACAGTCTTTTCTGGCAATTCATCTACAATCAACTCGCTGATAAACAACTTAGGCAAGTCGAATTCTTCTTGCTGAGGATGGCGATAATGACGCGCGTAAAGATGACTTTCTGGAAAAGAATACTCACCCGCCGCTTCGTAACCCAAAGCCTCAGCAAGTTGTCCCAGGTAGTCGATACCCAAGTTAACCTGACCCTGTGGACTGTCCACCACCATCCGTAAAGACCGAAAGGCAATGTGGTCATTGGCGACAGTCCCACCCGCATTAGTTATCATTTGCTGGTAGGTGCGGGCGTAACTTACCCTGGTGCTGTAGTCGTGCCAAAGCAATTCCCAAAGATGACGGGCAATTTCGGGGTTCATGGTGTTTCTGGCAATGGGTATCAGATTTATGATAACCTCACGCAAAGACGCAAAGAGTTTCTTAGCGGCTTGAGCCGAGATTCATTGACTCGTTTACCATCCAAAGATTTTTGATGAATAAACCGCAGAGGACACAGAGAACACAGAGGAGATAAGAGAGGATGTAGGTAATTTTAAAGCGGAAAGGAAGTCTATAGCGCTTCTCGTTTGAATGAAGTACAAATTTATCTGTGTCCATCTGTGGTTCTTATCTCGTGATGTATTGCACTTAACTAAGAACCGCTATATAAGTGTCTAAGACTGAATTTCTGCTAAAACTTCAAAAAGAATTTGGAGAGATGTTTGAATTTGGTTACTATCAATAACCAGAGGCGGACAAAAGCGAATTGCTGCTTTTCCACAACCAAGTAACAATAAACCGCGTAAGAAGGCTTCTTGGAGAATGCGATTCCGCAACATGGGATCAAAATTCCCCTGCGAATCCAACAAATCCACCGCTACCATCAAGCCCTTTCCTCGTGGCGGCGAAATTTGCGGAAATTGCTGCGACAGACGATGCAAACCTGCTTGCAGTAATTCTCCCATCTGGGTGGCGTTTGCCATCAAACCGCTTTCCAAAAGCCGCAGAGTAGCAATAGCCGCAGCACAAGCAACAGGATTACCACCAAAAGTGGTTGCATGAGAACCTGGTTGCCATGTCATAATTTCCGGACGAGCGAGAATAGCTCCCAAAGGTAGACCACTGGCAATACCTTTAGCTGTGGTAATGATATCGGGCATCACACCCCAATGTTCAATGGCAAACAGGCGTCCCGTGCGCCCCATCCCAGATTGCACTTCATCAACTATCATCAGGATGCCAAAGCGATCGCATATTTCCCGGATGCGCTCTAAAAACCCATCCTCTGGCACAATATAACCACCTTCTCCTTGTATCGCTTCGACAATGATCGCTGCGACCTCTTTAGGCGGTAGCATTGTGGGAAATAATTGTTTTTCCAGGTAATCTAGGCTAGCGTGAGTCCCGTAGGGAATGTGCGTTACACCTGGAAGCAGAGGACCAAAGTTTGCTCGCTGTACTGTTTTGGAAGCCGTAAGGGACATCGCGCCATAAGTGCGTCCGTGGAATGCTCCCAAAAAGGCAACTATCAGGGAACGCCCGGTGTAATACCGAGCAAGTTTGATTGCTCCTTCGTTAGATTCTGTTCCCGAATTGCTAAAAAATACCCTTGCACCATTGGGAAAGGGAGCGCGGACAGCTAATTTCTCCGCAAGTTCCACCATTGGTTCATAATAAAAATCAGTCCCCGACATATGCAGCAGCATTGCAGCTTGCTCTTGAATAGCTTGCACAACTTCGGGGTGCGCGTGTCCAGTGGCGGTAACGGCAATTCCTGCGGTCATATCTAAAAATACATTACCGTCCACATCTTCCACCATACACCCCTCACCGCGAGCGACAACTAACGGGTAGTCACGGGTATAGGAAGGAGAAGTGACAGCGCGATCGCGTTCTACAATAGCTTTGGCACGAGGACCGGGTAAGGATGTAACTATGTGAGGCGATCGCGGTAAACCTATATCAATAGGGATACTTAACATAGTTGTATTAGATTTTTTAAGATTATTTCTGATTAAACGGTGAGAGGCGATCGCTTGCAGTAGCTTTTGATTCTATTTCGGTTGATTCTATAGCCCTTCTCACTCTTTATCGAAAACTTGGGTTTAAAACCCCGTCCTTCTAGGACGGCTTTTTCTTGAGCTTCAAACTTCTAATCAGTTCCCTAAGCACATCAGATTTTGTTCTGCCAGTCGATTTGCAATAGTCTTCAAGCTTCGCCAACTCTTCTTCCGCTAGCCGAAAAAATACACTTTTGTTCATTGTTTTGTATATCGATATGATATACAGTTATAGCAGATTCAGAGGAAATTTCAATGAAAGCCAGGTATCAGTACAGGTTTTACCCAACAGACCAGCAGCAGCAGAGCTTGGCTCAGTTGTTTGGGTGTGTTCGGGTAGTCTGGAATGATGCTTTAGCGCTGAGTAAGGCGTGTTTGTTCCCTGGCTATAACAGTTTGGCTAAAACTCTCACTCTAACTAAAAAGACTGAGAAAAGACAATGGCTAAACGATGTTTCGTCTGTACCCTTGCAGCAGTCTCTTAAACAGTTGGAAGTCGCCTATAAAAACTATTTTGATTCTCTACTCGGGAAAAGAAAGGGTAAGAAAGTAGCTCAACCCAAGTTTAAGAAAAAGACTAATGCTCAGTCTGCTACGTTTACCAAAGCGGGTTTCTCTATCAAAGATGGGCAAGTGTACCTTGCTAAAATCGGAAACTTAAATCCCATCTGGTCGAGAGAACTCCCCTCTGAGCCAACCTCTGTCACGGTCATTAAAGATGTTGCTAACCGCTATTTTTTGAGCTTTGTTGTGGATGTTAAGCCGTATCTAGTCGATGCTAAAAACCAAAGCATTGGCATTGATTTAGGGCTTAAAACATTCGCATTCATGAGCAACGGTGAAACAGCTAACAGCCGAGATTACTCACGGGTAGATAAACGCTTAAGACGCAAACAGCGCAAGCTTGCTCGTCAAGTAAAAGGGTCTAAGCGGCGTGAAGTAACGCGGCTACAAATCGCCAAACTGCATAATCAGATTTCTGATACCCGTAAAGACTTTCTGCACAAGCTTTCAACCAAAGTGGTCACAGAGAATCAGGTGATTGTTTTGGAAGATTTGAATGTGTCAGGCATGGTTAAAAACCGTAAACTATCCAGAGCAATCAGCTTGCAAGGATGGCGGGAATTCAGAGTTCTATCTGAGGCGAAGTCTGAGAAGTTTGGGCGTGAGTTTGTTGTAATCAATCGCTGGGAACCTACTAGCCAGATTTGCTCTGAGTGTGGGTTCAAATGGGGCAAGCTTGAGCTAAAAGTCAGGACGGTAACTTGCCTAAATTGCGGAGCGACTCACGACCGAGACGAGAACGCTGCAAAAAATATTAAAAAAGTCGGGATAGGGCATTGCCACGACTCTAAACAGACGGGGAGCGACCGTAAGACTAGCAACGGTTAGCAAGTTGCTGTGAGCCGTCAAGAATCACCGCACCGTGACTGTCGGTGAGTATGTCAAGAAATACAGTATGGCAAGATGGAGACTGATTTGCTTGATGCTATGCCATAAAGCCGATGTTAGATTTTAATCAAAACGGCATCACGGAAGAAACACTTCACTGCATCCTCCCTAAAAAACACTGACCTTTCAATTGCTCGGATGACTTTATGTAACAATTTGACCAACTTTCCCCCTGATAGTTAGCTGATATGTCATCCTAGTAATGTGAGAATTTATTCGGTAACTGTGTTTGTTTTTTTTATTGATCGGCTTTTTCCTTTTGGTATTGAAAGACTTCTCTCCGAAATCTAAATCTCTACACACTTATGATTTTGGAGACAATTTATGTCACTTTATGTAGGTAACCTCTCTTATGAAGTTACACAAGAAGATCTGAATTCTGTGTTTGCAGAATATGGTTCTGTCAAGCGGGTTCAGGTTCCAACTGACCGTGAAACAGGTAAACCGCGCGGTTTTGCTTTTGTGGAAATGGGTACAGAAGCTGAAGAATCAGCAGCCATTGAAGGTCTTGATGGTGCTGAATGGATGGGTCGTGACCTCAAAGTGAATAAGGCTAAGCCCAAGGAAAACAGAAGTTCGTTTGGTGGTAACCAAAGCAACAACAGCTTCCGTAACCGCTACTAACCGTAATAGATTTAGCTGCATCAAAGAGGCAAAAAGTAGTCGGAGCATTCTGTTGCTTTTTGTTCGTAACCCCCGATAGCAAAGTCGAGGGCTTTCTTTGAGTATGAATCGTCCTTTTCCAAAACATCTGCTCGAGGAATAGGTGGAATGTTTTGGTCGTATAGGTCGATGAAAAATCTTTTGATCAGTTTGATAAATGTACCGATGCCTAGAAGGCGGTATCAGTGGTTCTTTGTGAAACGAACCGCCGATACGCCCGAAGGCAGAATCAACCAGAGCAAACCATATAAAAGGAGTAGGGCAACTTATGACAAAGCAGGAATCATCGGCAAATGAAGGGCAGTATATTCACCAGTCCGGCACAGAGGCGCTCGAGACGGCTCAGGCTAAGCAAGCCGGAACCGAGTTCAAGTGGCATCTCGGTCGAGTTACTCGTTTGGGGAACTTCGAGATTGCCGGGGGCAGAGAAGTGACGATTATCTGGGAGGAGGGAGGCGTCAGTTCACAGCAAGGTGACATCACCGACGAGCAGTGGGAAATTTTTAAGCTAGCGTTTTTGACTACTGGGCGGCTCGCTGTGCTAAGCGATCAGGACGGGGAAGACTGGATGCGCGACTACCGCTGTCTGGAGGCAGTCCGCTAAGTCTACAGCAGACTTCCATTTAACTGTAGCGCCTGGAAAACATAATCACTGCGGCGCAGAATACACCAAAAGCCTTTCCGGCTTATCCTGGAAGGGCTTTTTTGTAGCGTGGGGATTGCCCACCATAAACTCAAATGCTAGAGGATGCTTATTACGAAATAGTCTTCAATACACCAGCCGTATCCCAGTAGAAAGGGAGAAGCCGTTTTATCTTGCCGTCTGCAACCCAGAAGAATTCTGCCAAAGGCATTTCAATACTCTTCCCCGTACGTCTGGACTTTGCACTTAAACGAGCCAAACCGACTACATAATCACCAGCATCAGCGATACTGTCAACTGTAATCACTGGATCTTGCCATACGGCGGTGAAAGCTGCACCAAAGTCTTGCCACCCTGTATGTCCTCGGTAAACACCAGCATATGCGAGGGAAGATGCTTCCTCTAGCACGATATCGTCAGCAGCAACTGCAAGCAGCCCCTCAAGGTCACTTCGTTGTAGTGCATCATAATACGCTTGAACGACTTCTAAAGCCGCTTGTCCCGTACTCATAAAAATTCCCCTAGCTACGGTTATCTATTTGAGCACGTTGTAAACTTCCAGAGAAGTCCACATACACAGTCTTCCATTCCGTAAACACATCCAATACAGCAGTACCAGCTTCCCGGTGTCCGTTTCCAGTTTGCTTAACACCGCCAAAAGGTAAATGCACCTCTGCGCCAATGGTAGGACCATTGATGTAAGTGATCCCTGCTTCGATGTCGCGCATGGCGGCGAAAGCGCGGTTGATATCGCGGGTGTAGATTGAAGAAGAAAGACCGTAGGGCGTATCATTGAGAATCGCGATCGCCTCTTCAAACGAGTTCACCTCGATAAGCGCCACCACCGGTCCGAATATCTCTTCACGGGCGACGCGCATTTCGGGAGTGACTTCATCAAGAATCGTGGGTTGAAAGAAGTAACCGTGTTTTAGTTCTCCCTCGGTTACTATTTCTCCACCCATCAACACCTTTGCGCCTTCTTCACGGGCAATTTCCAGATACCTACTCACCCGTTCGAGTTGAGATGCATTCACCAATGGTCCTATATCAATATTGGGATCAGTTCCTGCACCTAAGCGTAACTGACTGGTACGCTCTTTGAGCATAACGGTAAATTTCTCTTTGATATCGCGGTGCAAAAGCAAGCGACTGGTTGCAGTACATCTTTGACCGGCAGTCCCGAATGCACCCCAAACCGCACCATCGAGAGCAAGTTCCAAATCTGCATCTTCCATAACAATTTGGGCATTTTTGCCGCCCATCTCCAAACAAACGCGCTTGTGAGTGCGTCCGCAAGTTGCGCCAACAAAAGCACCCGTTTCCGAAGAACCAGTAAAAGAGACCAAATCAACTTCAGGATGCTCAACTAAAGCTTTCCCCGCTTCTTCTCCCACTCCATGCACCAAATTGATAACTCCGGGTGGCAAACCTGCTTCGGCAAAAATCTCAATAAGTTTGGTTGCACAGGCGGGCGTATCTTCAGCGGGTTTGAGGATGACAGTATTACCGCACACCAAAGCTGGCATAGCTTTCCAGCACGGGATGGCGACAGGGAAATTCCACGGAGTAATGAGGGCGCAGACTCCAATGGGCATTCTTACTGTCATCGCGAATTTGTTGGGCATTTCCGAGGGAATAGTTTGCCCAAATAGCCGTCGCCCTTCCCCAGCACTGTAATAAGCGCAGTCAATTCCTTCTTGGACATCTCCCCGTGCTTCTGTCAGGGGTTTACCCATTTCCCGACTCATGAGTTGGGCAAGTTCTTCTTTGTGTTTTAGTAAGAGTTCTCCCACTCTGTGAATATATTCTGCTCTTGCTGGGGCGGGGACGAGTCGCCAGGTACGATATGCTTTGCGGGCGGCTGCTACTGCTGTATCAACATCAACTGCTACGGAACGCGGGAAAGTGGCAACAAGTTCGCGGGAAAGAGCAGGGTTGCGACTTTCTAGGGTGGCTCCCCCGGAGGCGCTCAACCATTTACCGTCGATGTAATTGCGGCAAGTCAGGGGAGTGGTCATAACCAAGACCTCCAGCTCGTGATCTACTGAAAGCACTAGTTTCGCTTGCTTTATCGATGGTAGTCAAGTGAGCAAGTGATATTTTCTGGAAGAGCAGCACAAAGTGCATATGTTTATTTCAACTCAAACTATTAATAAGCAACAAGGTTAGCAAACAAGCAACGACCTTTTGGTTGGTTCATTAATAAAAGAGTGCATCCAATGAAAATAAATTTTAAACCAATACGAGCAATTGTTGCTCTTGTTCCATTTGCCCTTTTACTTAACAGTTGTGGTCGTGATTTTCCTTCAGTCCAAAAACTAGGTAAAATGACAACTGTGCTTGAAGAATCTTCATCGAATATGGCTGATGATATTTACAACTCTTGCATAACAAGAACTAAATACATATCTTTTTTGGTAGCTCAAGGTTCTTCAGGCTCTTTCTCACTAAGGCAAGAACAAGAAAAAAATTGTGATGATTCCAACAAACTAGCTGTCAAAAATGTTAAAGATGCAAACTCTGTTCTTGTAGAATATTTAAAAGCTTTGGGAAAAATGGCTAGCGGTGATACTGTATCATTCGACAAAAACTTTAATACCCTTGGTGAATCACTCAAGAAATTGCAAATTCCGCAATCTCAAGGAAAACCCTTTAGTCTTAATGCCTCTGATGTTGACGCAGGCACAAGTATTGCTAAATTTATTACCAATGCATTTACAAGGGAATTTCGCCGAGAAAAGTTAAAACAAGCAATTTTGTGTACCGACAAGGATATACAGACTTATATTGGCTCTGCAACATCTGGTGTAAAAGATTCAGCCTCTAACGAACCTACAACAGGAGGCTTAATAGCACTTACACAACAGGCTTATGTTAATAGAATTTTGACAGCAGAAGAGCAAGAAATCCGAAACTACTTTACTAATTACATAGGTGGACTTGCACCAGTTTCACAAACTCATGCTCTAGATTTCATCAAGCTAGAAGAAAACTATGACAAGGGTATGGATTCCATCAGAAGTAGAAGAGATGCTGCAGAAAATTATGTAGAAATACTTGAGAAAATAGCCAAAATGCATAGCAAGCTCAAAACAGAGTTTCAAGGTAAGGGTAAAGAGCAGCTTAGTGACGCACAGTTACAAAATTATTGTCAAGACCTTTACACGAGGGAAGCAGATAAAGCAGCGACTAAAGAAAAAGCAATCACATACGATCAGGAGGAAATCAAAAATGTTGGAAAAATAGTATCTGAGTACGAAAAAAGCTTAGAACCTTTAATTCAAAAAATGCAGAAAGGTTTATAACTTAAATTTGCGCTATCAAAATTTTCATTATTACTCACGGTTGGAACATAAAAGGAGATGTAAAATGGTAGGAATTAGTCTTAATTCGAGTGAATTGAAAGAGTGTCATGCTCGGATAATTCGACTTGTTAAGTTAATCAACGATCAAAGACTAGAGTTAGTTACGAAGTCTAAGATAAGTCAGGCAGATTCCTTAGAGATATCAAAAATGCTCACGACTCTTAATAGTAGTCTAAATAAGATAGCTATTGGACAAATTGACGAAATACGAACTGATTTGCGGGAGCCGGCAGAAAGAATAAAAAAGGTCACGGGCAAGTTGGATGCTGCCATCAATAAACTGGATAATTTTAATAAATTCCTAACAATCTTAACTGGTTTTGTGAACCTTGTTGGTGCAATTTTAAGCCCAGCTTCAGGAGGACTGGTAAAAATTGCTGCGGTAGTAAATCAGCTTGATAACCTTACATAGGATAAACTTTAAGCTGATTTCTAGAATAATTTTCCTTCGCACAGTTGAGTGAGGTTAAAAAGCGACAGAGGGGGAAATAAGGGGAGATAGTCCCTTTGTCCCCTTTTTCCTTTGTCACAAAATTCACTACATCAATAATGCAACACCTGTGAATTTATGGTATCAACGCCATCACCGCAGCCGGAGAACCTGAACCAGCACGCAACCGTAGCACTGCAATCACCAGAGTAGCCTCTGTTGGCGGTAAGTGATCCAAATTTGTCAAATTCTCCAGTACAATGCGCGGTTTTTCAATAGGTAATCTTTATGCACGACAGGAGTAGTGCATAAGTTGACTTAACTGACTACTAATAACCAGTAATAAAGCTTTCAGAAGGAAGATATCTATGGCTACTGAATTTTACTTCAAGTTTGCTTTTTGGGGACCACAAAAGCTTGCGGCTCAAATTGCAGTTACTTTGCTGTGTTTTTCATCACCCTTGCTTGTAGATAACACCAGTTGGGCACAAACTGCCACACGGGCAAAGGTTCTTAGCCAGAGTCAGCAGTTACAAAATAAAAGTGTTGTAAATGTTGAGAGTCGTTTAAATAACATTAATACTGCTTTAAGGAAATACACTTCCCAAAATGCTTCCCTTAACGACCAACGCGAAGCAATTCTTGTTTTTCAACAGAATCTGAAAAATTCGGATAAACGGGTGCGTATTGCTGCGGTGAATGCTTTGAGTGCGATCGGTACAGGCGCTGATGACGCTTTGAGTGACTTGAAATATCTGCTGAAAACAGAACGAGATAAGGATGTCTTGAGCAGTGTTATTGCGGCAATCCAATCCATTAACGCAAAACCTGCTATCTCGGAATTGACTAACATATTTAAAGATGAGCAGCGGGATTCACAGGTGCGTGTATCAGCAGCCGAAGCGTTAAAGACTGTTGCGGATGCAGAACAAGCCAAAGAATTAATTCCTTTGCTGCTTAAGTTATTAAAAGACCAGAGTGTAGACAAAACAAACCTGCGTATAAGTGCTGCTGATGCTTTGTCAAAGATGAATAAGCTGCATTCATATCCAGATGCTGTACCGACTTTAACAGGCGCACTGAAAGACCCCGCTTGGCGAGTACGTCGCTATGCTGCTGAGGCTTTGGGAACTATGGGTTTTTATTCAAAATCCGCTGTCCCCCAAATCATCGAAGCCTATAAAAAAGACCGTAACTATACCATGCGTCAACACGCTGTCATAGCTTTAGGGAACATAGGTAAAGCAAGTCGTCCTGGGGAAGCTTTAAGCATTTTACCTGTGTTGAACGAGGCACTAGAATATCCAAGCTGGAATGTGCGTAGTAGTGCTGCTTATGCCCTAAGAGATATTGCTGCTAAATTTGAGCAAGCCGCAAAAAGCAATGAGCTAAAAACGAAAGAGTTAAAGAATGCTATACCCGAGTTCGAGAAGGCTTTGAGAATTATAGAAAAACTAGAGCCAAAGGGAACCTTAAAGGTAGAGATACAAAACATACAGTCTAGCCTTGAAGAGTTGCAACGTCGCCAAGTCATCAATCAGATTCTCAAAAATCCCTCAGTATGGGGAATGGGAATTTACCTTCTCTCGCTCTTCGGGATTTTTTGGTTACGTCCTCTGTGGCTACTGAAAATTGATAGAGCCTTGAAATCTGTTGGCAGCTTCAAATTGCCTGTTATCAATAAAGAGATATCTTTGAGCTGGTTGCTACTGATGTTGAAATATCATCCCAGAGTGCTAGATGCTTGGATAGAAGCACACCTGAAATCAGCCCAAGAGGCATTCCAGCAAAAGGATACTGTACGTAACAGAAACGTTTACATCCCCATCCCTGTGGTACACAACGGCAAGACTGTTGCCCAACTTACGGGCAAAGATTTGCGTTCAACTTTTAAAAAACAACGTGCTTGTCTACTCATTCAAGGTGAAGGGGGAGTGGGTAAGACAAGCCTTTCGTGTCAAATCTCCAAGTGGGCAATGTCAGATGATGAGACAGAACGTCTGTGCAAACACCGGATGTTGCCAGTGTTGATTGAGGAAGAATTGGAAATTCCAGATGAGATTGAAATCGAGACGGGGTTAGTGAGAAAGTCACCTTTTATCCCTGCTTTGATGGACGCAATTCAGGGGCAATTGCAAAACTTAACGGATGAAATAGAATCGATTTCTGAAGAACTACTAGAACGTCTCTTAAGAGAACGCCGGATTCTGGTAATTGTAGACCATCTTTCAGAGATGAGCGAAGCTACACGCAAGGCAATTCGCCCAGACTCTCCCAATTTCTCTGTTAATGCTTTAATTGTTACCTCACGCTTTGAGGAAAAGCTCGGTCAAGTCACCAAAACTACTCTCAAGCCTCTCCGTATTCAGGGGAATCGGCTGTCGTCTTTCATGGAAGCCTACTTAACTCAGGCAAACAAACGCGACTTGTTCACTGATTCAGAGTTTTTCCAAGCCTGTAGTGGTCTATCGCAAATGGTAGGTGAAAGAAACGTTACCGCACTACTGGCAAAACTCTATGCTGACCAGTTGATGGCTGCCAAAATTGAGGAAATTCAGCAAGTACCTTTACTGACACTTGGGAACATCCCTGAATTGATGCTGTGGTATCTTAACGAACTCAACCGCAGTGTGACCGAGGGTAATAAATTAAGCGATCGCATTGTGCAACAAGACGCCAAAGCAATTGCTTGGGAATGTCTAAAACAAACTTTTCGACCGACAACGGCTAACAGAGATACTGCTTTAGCTGCCCTTGGAGGTGATAATGCAGAAAATCGTCTTAAATATCTTGAAGAACGCCTACGCCTGATCCAAACTATTGGTGCAGCACAAAACAAAATCCGCTTTGCCCTCGACCCCTTAGCCGAATATCTCGCTGCTATGCATTTATTAGAGCTTTGCCAGAAAAATGAGTACTTCTGGAGGGAGTTTTGGCATGAAGCAACAACGGTGTCAGATGGGCTAGAGTCAATTACAGGTTTCTTATTAGCGTTGCGAGATTGTTACCAAGCTTTAGGTAAGGAAGCAAATGTACCTCAGGCGATCGCCGAGGAATTGAGTAAGTTAGTGGATACCTCCTCAAATACACATACCATCTCGCAAAAGACACTAATCCAACCTGATTTTAATCTGAAAAAAATAGCTGAAATTTAGGCTGGGACTAGTTTACAGTCTAAGCAATGAAAAGAAAACGTAGAATCTAACGCTTAGGAATTAAGATCAAGGCACAAACGCTATAACCGCAGCCGGAGAACCAGAACCAGCCCGCAACCGCAGCACACCAATCACCAGGGTAGTCCCTGTTGGCGGTAACTGATCCAAATTCGTCAAATTCTCCAGCACAATACCCTGTCTTTCCAACACCAAGCGATTAGTCGCAAAAGTGGTATCTTGTCCTGAATCTACCCCATGAGTATCAATTCCTACTCCAACAATTTGACGTTCCTCAACTAAGAACCGCGTAGTATGGCTACTAAACCCAGGAAAATGCATACTCCCTTGAGTATCCTGGTTAAGAAAAGCATTTTTATCCCACCATTTCTCTTGCCAGCCTGTATGTAGTAGGACTATGCAACCAGTAGGAATTTTACCGTAGTGTTCCTCCCAAGCCAGAATATCCTCAATAGAAAGGGCGTAATCCGAATTCCCCAGCGCCTGTTCCCGAATATCAATCACTACCGCAGGGACAACCAGCGACTGAGCAGAATATTTGTCAATTCCCACACCATCAAGGTGAAAGCTGTTGGGAGCATTGATATGAGTCGCGCTGTGTTCCCCCATAGAAAAACGCCGCAGATAATAACCATCCTTATATAATTCCGCCACAGTCTCAAATTCTACTGGCGGATCACCTTGCCATTGAGGAATATTTGGGTCAATGACATGACTCAAATGTATTACCCGCGAGTAACTAATCTCTCTGTTCTCTTCTCTTTCCTCTCTGTGTTGACGGACACTTTCCTCAACGGGGGGAACCCCCGCACGGAAGTGTCCTCCTCTGCGCCTCTGCGGTTCATTATAAAAACTTGGTCGCGTCAATCTCTCCAGCGTTGCTTCCATAACAGCACGAGTTTGACCAGTAACCGTAAATACCAGCGCCTCACGATAAACCCGTTGTGCATCATGATGGCTGTAGTTAGCAGCACCACTGGAAACAGTCACCGCTGCATGAGCTATTCGCGCTGCTAAATCAATTGCCCAAGCCCGCAATTGCACGCGTTCAGGCAATTCCAAGCCAGGATTATTTTGCGCTTCCTGAAGGGCGGTGCGACAGTTCCTCAGTTCCTGTTGAAGAGAATCAAAAGCATTCGTGATGAAAGGCAGCGATTTTGTGCGTGCGACGGACTCCAAAATATCTAAACCTGCTAGGGCGCATCCAGTAGCTAGAAAAGTGGCGCGCAGGACGTTTTTTTTATCATTTTCATGAATCCAGCCAGCAGGTTTAATGGAAACTACGCGTTCTGCAGGTAAGAACCAATTTTTCAAGGTGGCGGTTACGGTGTTAGTTGATGTCATAGCCGCCAGTTGTGCGGGAATTGAAAGTGTAAGCGCACCTCCTGACTCTTGATGTGTTTCTCGCAAAGGCACAACACCGAAAACAGCACCACCATCTGGTAATGTGGCGGCGACAATAAACTCGCTGAAAAAGTCCTGTCCTGTCACCCAAGGAACAACTCCATTGAGTTGATATCCTCCAGGTACTGGTATAGCTAGAGTCAGCGGATCTCCTTCGCGCCGAAGCTGCGAAAAGCCAACACCCAGTAAAACTTCACCGTTGCTTATACGGGGGAGGTATTTTTCCTGTAGCAAGGAGTTGCTACTAGCAACGAGCATACCAGCAGCGCTTTGGTGTTGAGTTTGCAGAAACGCTAAAGCACCAGAATACCGTGCTACCAGTTCTTGAAAGCTGCCAAAAGTCTCTTCGCTGACTTCTTTTCCACCCCATTGGCGCGGAACTCGAAACGCTAGCATACCCAATTCCCCAAAACCTCGAAGTGCTTGAAATAAAGCAGTTGGGCTGCAATCTATCTCGTTAGCTAATGGTGCAACTTCTTCGAGCAAGTAGGACTTGGCTGTATCTAGGAGAGAGTGATGATCCTTCACGCGTCAGGGTTGTAAAGGTTTGTTAACTACCTTTATGATAGATAATCCCCCCAACCCCTATAAATATCAGGCTTTGGAGGGTTCAAATGTTGCAGCAAAAAGTGAATTAGTTATAAATTGACATTCCCAGGCCTAAAAGGGGATGGGATTCTTGGGCTGAGACTGCGATGAGCAAGTTTTCCCTACTCACGTCTTACATTCTCATATCGCACCATTACAGATGCCTCCGCAAGCGTTAATTTCCGCGTGCCCCACGGTATTTAATGATTACTGTACCATATTAGTGATTTTACCGGAACATTTTGTTAACGCAAAGGATCGACTACAGGTTGGCGCTCCTTGGGCAAAGTTGGAGCAACAAATTCAGCTTCTTGCGTGGAATTGATTTGCGAGTGTGATTGCGGACGAAATTCTACGACATCGCGTTTGATCGTGATATCATAGTCACCAAAAAAGTCATGTCCGAGAAGCCCAGTTTCTAAATCTGTGCCTGCGATCGCCACTGCTACGCGATTCACCTTAGCTCCACCAACTTCCATCGAATCGACATAGCCGATGGCAAATTCTACTGCTTTGGAACTTGCCGTATTTGCCTTGGCTCTTCCAACTTGCACCACTGCCAAAGCATTTGCCATCTTCTGGGTAATCACTGTGCCACTAGCTCCCGTATCCACAATCATCTCAAAGAGCTGATTGCCATTGAAGGTGACTTCGATAATTGGTGTGCCACCAATTCGCCGTTTTATTGGGGCTGTATACACCGGTTGTTCGTTTTGCCGTTTCGTTGGAACGACCAACGCCTCTTGTTGTTTCAGTGGCGCTACGGTCGTCGGCTTTGGCAACGGTGGTAACGGTTTTTCCCGAGGTGCTAAGGGTGGTTGGGTGACAATTGGTTGGGTGACAATTGGTGTCACAGAAGGCTGGGGGATGCCAACTGCTACCCTCTCGGGTTGTGCTTGTTGTGGTGGATTTACTGGACGACTGGCTTTGCGTGTAGCATATTTGACATGGCGCTTATAATCTATGATTTTTGCTTGAGCGCTTGTGAAATAAGGACTATCAACTGGGACTTTTTGCATCAGGGCGATCGCTTCTTGCAGCTCAATTGCCACCAAATTCCAATCATCTGTGGATTGAGCAGATTGGCTGATGCTAAGAGCGCTAACAGCTTTATCTAGTCCCTGTTCAAAATAACCGACTTCAATCTCAGACAAGTGCTGCCTTGCTGGCTCTAGTTGTGGGCTAGCGCTTAGAGGTGTCGTTGTGGCAGTAGGCGGGGCCACACTCTGATCTTTAGGGACAACAGGCTGCTCATCGCCACTCACGGCAACCTGTTGCTCTCTATTACAGCCAACAGCCAAAACCGCTAGTGTGGTTGACAGAAGAATCAGCCCTGCTCGGGATAAAATAAATTGAACCATAATTAATTTTAAATTTTATCTGTTCTAAGGTTTTGAAATCTACTGCCACTGCCCATTACTGTTTAAAAATTTTGTGTCTTCGAGTCTTAAGCTTTGGTTAATTGAGTTATAAGTTCCGAAATCCTTGAGTCATGGCATAATATTCGTTCGCAGTATCGAGTTAATCGAGAAATGGGGGAGTAAGGATAAAGCAGATGAGCGAGATGGGGGAGATAAGAGAGATAAGGGAGATAAGCAAGAGTAGTTATTATTCATTCACTTCCTCATTCTCCTCATTCTCATCCTCCTCATCTTCACCACTTACTACTCCCCGATCCCCTAACAATCCCAAATCCTTAATCCTTCAATTTCATAGCTTATGCCTCTATCTGACGCAATACCTGCTATTTTTGTTTTGGCAGATGGAACCACGTATCGTGGTTGGTCTTTTGGTGCCACTGGAACCAAGATTGGGGAAGTGGTCTTTAACACTGGCATGACCGGATATCAAGAAGTGCTGACCGACCCTAGTTACTGCGGTCAGATAGTCATTTTTACTTATCCTGAATTGGGAAATACTGGCGTTAATCCAGAGGACGAGGAATCAAGTAGACCGCAGGTGCAAGGTGCTGTTGCTCGGAATATTTGTACTCGACCAAGTAACTGGCGCTCCACACAGTCATTATCCGACTACCTTGAACAATACGAGATCCCAGGTATATACGGCATTGATACCCGCGCCCTTACCCGCAAAATTCGGATTTTCGGAGCGATGAACGGTGGCATTTCCACAGAAATTTTAGATGAGGCTGAGTTGCTAGAGCAAGTGCAGGCAGCTCCTAGCATGAAAGGATTGAATCTCGTCCGCGAGGTCACCACCCCAAATATATATGAATGGTCTGATCCCACCAACCCGGTATGGGAATTTAATCCTGCTTGCCAAGAAAATTCTGGGGAATCTTTCACCGTCGTCGCTATTGACTTTGGCGTGAAACGCAATATAATGCGTCGTTTGGCGAGTTACGGTTGCCGCGTCATTGTTGTTCCCGCTAATACCCCACCAGAAGAAATTCTCAAATACAATCCAGATGGGATCTTTCTTTCTAATGGTCCTGGCGATCCAGCATCTGTCACCGAAGGGATTGAAACGACCAAAGCGCTACTAGGAACTCACAAACCCATGTTTGGCATTTGTATGGGACACCAAATTTTGGGTCATGCGCTAGGAGCTGAAACTTTCAAACTCAAATTTGGTCATCGTGGTTTAAATCAGCCAGCTGGTCTGCAACAACGAGTAGAAATTACCAGCCAAAACCATAGCTTTGCCATTGACCCAGATACTTTACCTAACGGTGTTGTAGAAATTAGCCATCTGAACTTAAACGACTCCACCGTTGCTGGGTTACGTCACAAGTCCCTGCCCGTGTTTTCTGTACAGTATCACCCAGAAGCAAGCCCTGGTCCTCACGATGCTGATTATCTGTTTGAGCAGTTTGTCCAAGCAATGCGAGCAGCTCGTCGTGCCGGAGTTGCCAGAGTAGGGTAAAAATGGAGAAAGTTGGAGATTGGGGAGCACAGCAGCAAGGAAGCAGGGCAGCAGAGGAGCAAAAAATCAGTTTTTCCCCTCTGCCCGTCTGCCCGTCTGCCCCTTCTCCATCTCCCAGCAGGTTGTAGACAACATACACTAAAACCATCTATACTTGAGCGTTCGCCATAACTATTTCGCCATAACTATGAGGAGGGAATTATTGCTGAGCCACTTAATCTAACTGTAAGCCTCAGAGGCACTCGAGAAGTCCGGGATAACTGTCAGCTATTCCGCCTCACAGGTTTGTTAGACGCCTTTTCCGAACCGACATTTCGCAAGGTACTTGGGAGCAAGATTGAAGAGGGACCAAAGCACATTATTCTGGATCTCTCACAAATCGATTTTGTTGATAGCTCCGGCTTGGGTGCTTTGGTGCAGCTAGCCAAACAGGCTAACTCCGAAGGCACTTTGCAAATTGTCACTAATGCCCGTGTCACTCAAACGGTCAAGCTTGTTCGCTTGGAGAAGTTTCTCGCCCTACAAACATCAGTTGAAGCGGCTCTAGAAAACGTCAAGTCGTCTTGATTGCTTGACCTAAGAGGTTAATATAGCTATCCGATCATCAAATCTGGATAGCTTAATTTTTACAGAATCAGAATTAATTATCTTGTATAAGGAGGAAAGGCAAGTATAAATATGAAGGATAACAAGGATATGATATATAATGTATAAGCTTGAAGAATGCCTGGCTGTATGCTACAATAAGACAGTATAATATAAATTTGATTATTTATACCTTATACTTTAGGCTTTATAAGCATCTTTATTTTTAGATCCCAGAAAAAGCATCTTAGATACTTGTGGATTTCACACTTCAGGTTAAGAGCCTTGAGTATACGAAATGGCAACTACAAATTAAGAAAAAAGATAAAAATTGGGCAGTAATTTTTTTTTGCTTTGATTATGCTTAGTTAGACCTGCATGGCAGCCTGCGGGTAGAAAAGTTAACTCTTCCCGAAGAAAGCCTTTCTAATGTAGCCTGCGAGGAAAGAAGAACTTGTGACATCAAAGGAGGAAGACCCACTAGATGGATCAAATAATGAAGCTCTCAGTCAGGATTCAGTTTGGTGTCAACTACTAAGAGCAAGTACAGAGCAATTATTCCAACAGATTTCACAGGCACAACTGCAACAAATTTCTCCTACTGCTTTAGCATATTTGGGAGACGCAGTTTATGAACTGTACGTCAGAATGTTTTATCTACTACCACCTAGGCGACCAGAAACATACCATCATCTAGTTGTGGCACAAGTGAGAGCTGAGACGCAGGCTAAAATGTTGCAAACACTGTATCCTCATCTGGAGGACGACGAGTTAGAAATTGTCCGACGGGGTCGCAACGCCGCCACAGGACGCCCGAAGCGGGTCGATCCCGCAACTTATCAACAGGCAACTAGTTTAGAAACTTTAATTGGCTACCTGTATCTCACGGATTACCATCGCTTAACCGAACTGTTGCAAAAACTTCACCTAGAAAAGCCGTGAGAAATCCTGCCTCACAGTGGCAAAACTTGTAGAGTAGGTTCGGTAAATTGAGGTAAAAAGGATTCCTACTTATAAGCTCTACCAACGACTCATACATATGATCAATAAACCAAGAAAAATCAAGACTTCTGGCGAACCAAATAGTGGGCAACCTTTGAGAACGAAGGCAAAGCGTGTCATTGCTCATCCAAGTCGCGCTCCCAGAGATAAAGACCCTAAGGTCATAACACAAGACTCACGCCAACATCGTAACTTCTCCGATTCATCCACTCAAGAATCAGAAGATACGGATTTGATCTACGGACGCCATCCAGTATTGAGTGCTTTGGAAAATGAGCGCGGTCTCAACCGTATCTGGATTACTTCACGCCTCCGCTATCACCCCCGCTTTCACTCGTTGGTTTCACGAGCGAAGGAAAATGGCACAATTATCGACGAAGTTGAACCCAAGCGTTTAGACCAAATCACAGACCAAGCTAACCACCAAGGTATAGCGGCGCAAGTTGCTCCCTACGATTACATTGATTTGGATGAGTTGATCACACAGGCTAAATCTGTAACCGATCCCGTGATTGTTGTCGCTGAAGGGATCACTGACCCCCACAATTTGGGAGCAATTATTCGCAGTGCAGAGGCGTTGGGTGCTCAAGGGATGGTGATCCCGCAACGCAGAGCATCTGGTATCACCTCTACAGTCATGAAAGTCGCTGTTGGTGCTTTAGAAAACTTTCCAGTGGCGAGAGTGGTGAACTTGCAACGCGCTTTGGAAGAACTCAAGGCTGCTGGCTTTTGGATTTACGGTACTGCAACGGACGCAAGCGAACCTCTGCATATGGTGGATTTCAAAGGTCCTATTGTTTTGGTAGTTGGTTCTGAAGGCGAAGGTTTGAGTATTTTGACACAACGCCATTGCGATTTTTTGGTGTCGATCCCCCTACAAGGTAAGACTCCTAGCCTGAATGCCTCGGTAGCAGCAGGGATGGCGCTTTATGAAGTTTACCGGCAACGCTGGATAAACATGCTACACCTGGATAAATTACAAAAATTTTCTTTGAAAAAAGAACAGTAAACAGAGTATAAAGAAATGTAAAACAGACAAAATTAGCAGCATATCATCTAGAACCCAGTACCATATTTAGAAATCAGCGAGAACCATGAAAACCACTTGGAATAACCTTAAGGAATTCTTAATTAACATATTCCACAACTTTGGCTTCGCTTGGTGGGTAGAAGTTGTGACACAAAATCCTCGTTGCACCTACTACTTTGGACCGTTTATCAGTTCTATTGATGCAAAAGCGGCGATAAAAGGCTACGTAGAAGATTTGGAACAAGAAGGAGCCCAGGGAATTATTATTAATGTCAAGCGCTGCAAACCAAATGCTTTGACAATTGCTGATGACCTGGGGGAAAGGATTGACCGCAAAGTAAAGCCTGTCTTTAGCGGTCAAATGTAATCAAACTGAGAAGAACTCAGAACACACCATTCACCAATTGGTGAATATTTCGATCAATTGCAGCAAGGGATTCTACAAGCAAAGAATTATTCATCTCCATAAATAAATATTGGAGATTTTATCTTGAGTAGAAATCCAGCCGCAAAAGAATCCTTCTGGGTTAGGGTCGGAGTTTTGGAGGCTCCCACTCCGCTGCAACAGGAGTTCTCAGTTCTTTTCTAGTCACAAGGCTAGTGGTCTATCGCATTAGTTTTGAAGGCTTCGTAGTGAGCGCTTAAGCACTCAAAGAGTTTAGGACTAAAGTCCTTACTACCAACTTATACAACCATCATAATTAATGCGATAAACCACTAGTTAGTAGTTGCGAGCAAGCGCAACTACTAACCTAGAACGTGTCGATTCTTCTCAAGCCAACGGTCAATGTCCCTCAAGACTTGGTGAGGGATCTCCCAGGGGAAAAGATGGGCAGTATTAGGGTAGCAGTGCGACTGGCAATCTTTGAGATAGCGAGATGTTTCTAAGCTGGCGTCAGGTGTGATGTGGCGATCGCGTTCCCCAGCAAGTACAAGAGCAGGAGATTGAATTTGTTCTAGGTCTGCAAGTCGATTGTACCCAGCCCCAATCGCGGTATAAAGAGCGCGAGTCGCAAAAGCAGAAGTTTGGAGATACGCTGGTACAGCTTCTTTTGCGATGTAACGGTAGGCGGTAGGAGTGTGTTGTTGAATCAGGTAGCGGAAGAGCGATCGCTTGCCAAAAGTTTCAATATTCCACTGCCAATCTGGTTTTATGTAGCTTAAGAGCGCGGCAACACCAGTATAAAGATTATCTTGCCAACTCACAGGCGGATGATTGCCTCTGGGTCGGGCAGCAGTCGCCACCAAAATTAGCCCGGTGACTCGTTCAGGTAACCGTAGTGCCAATTCCATTGCTAGAATGCCACCAAGCGACCACCCCAATATCAGACATTTTTTGATTTGATAACGGTCTAGAAGCGCTTCCAAGTCGGTCAAATGGTCGTTCATATTAAAATTGCCATTAAACCGACTTTTGCCGTATCCGCGCAAGTCTGGGGCAATAGTTTGAAAGCGTTTTGATAAGTGATTGGTAAAGACAGAAAGACTAGAACCGGAACCAGGATGACCGTGCAAGCAGAGAATCGGGAAGCCTTGACCTTGAACGTAGACGTTAAGGTTAGCAGCAGATGAAGCTGTATTGTTATAGCGAGGGTTGATCATTTATTAGTAATTTTTGAACTCTCCTGGCTTTGAAAAACCAGGATTCTAGACAGTTGTTGCGACCTGGGCTAAAAGCCGTCCTCCCAACGGGAGAGCAGTCGCCTGCTGTCGGGAAACCCTACCAAGAGCGCTGTCTCACCGCAACGTTGTCTCATGTTTTTGTTAAACACGTTGACGAGGGTAAGACAGCCCTACCCGCCTCGACCATTGTCACGGCTGTGCGGCACTTTCCTTCCTTCCAACCGTTCGGCTGAGCGCTCACGGCGAAGCCTTGTAGATTTTACGCGGTTGTTGGCAACGCAGCGCGTTCTTCTCAACACAACCTCATATCCCCAGTTGTGAGGGTAGGCATGGCATCACGTTTTGTTTTTTTGGAGTTTTTCATCCGACGCATTGTCCCCTAAAAAATGAGGCAGGCTTCATAACAACTCTAATAGCCGTCCTCGTTGACTAGTCAACGAAACAAGCCTGCCTCATTTTTTTCGTGTAAGACCCCGCCTTGTGCTACCATAACATCAATATAACATATATTTGATGTCATGAGTAGGTTCAGTGCAAGATTCTCCAAACAAGAGTATGAAGAATTGGTAAAACTAAGCAAACAAAAAGAAAGGTCGATAAATGAGTTGATTCGAGAAGCTGTTAGACAATACATTCAAAGAGAAACAACAAGTTAAAACTTGTTGTGTCGAGCTTCATCCCCTGGTTAAAAACGCAGGGGTTCTCGCTCTCCCACTTTATTTTGATAGTTGCTTTTGAGTTATTAGTGAACTACCTACACTGACCTTAGGGTACAGTGTAGGCTTCCGGCGTCATTGACAGATGCCTTTCCACCTTTCGGCTTATTGGTCTTACTCCGCCTCGGCACGGCAAGAACGGGGTTCCCTCCGCCCATAGATAATATCCGAATACCTTCATTTGTGATGTTCAGTGCTGCATTACCATCACGATCATGATGAGTATTACACGATGGACAATCCCATTCACGAATATCGAGCGTTAACTCGTCTATGACATGACCACAGCATGAACAGGTTTTGGAACTGGGGAAGAACCTCCCTATCTCCACAAGTTGACCATCCTTGACTTTTAACTTGTAGTCTAGGAAGTTAACGAACATTCCCCACCCCACGTCGGATATTGACTTTGATAGCTTGCGGTTCCGTACCATTCCCTTGACGTGAAGATTCTCCACAACGATGACTTGGCTATCGTCTACCAGTTTCCTGCTTAATTTGTGCAAGAAGTCCTGACGGGAATTTGATACTCGTTCATGAACCTTGGCTAGGAGTTTTCTGTATTTATTTCTAGAGTTACTTCCTTTTACCTTACGAGCAAACTTTTTCTGTTTCCTAGCTAGGTTCTTCTCGTGACGTTTCAGGTACTTTGGATTTGAGTGTTTGGTAACTTCTTCCCCATCATAAACAATGGCGAAATCTTTTAATCCTAAGTCAATACCCAATGTCTTGCCACCAGATGATTGACCTTTGCCGTCCTCTACTTCACACAAAATAGAAGCGAAGTACTTATCTGTAGGAGTCTTGCTGATAGTGACAGTCTTAAGTTTTCCTTCAATGGGTCGATGAAAAACTGCTTTAACAATACCAATTTTGGGAACTTCCAAACAATCACCCACAACCTTAACGTTTTGGGGATACTGAATTGATTGTTTGTGGTGCTTTGACTTGAACCTAGGAAACTTAGCTCTACCTTCAAAGAAATTTGAGTATGCCTTGTTCAAATTGATAGCTACGCACTGTAGAACAGCCGAATAACAATCTTCTTTCAACCAAGGATGCTCTACTTTTAATTGGGGCAAGTAAGCTTTATAAACATTTAACTTTAGAGTTTTACCTGTTTCTTGATAGTGTTGAATGCAAGCATTAAGGGCATAATTCCAATACCACCTTGCACAACCAAACGATTTGGCTAGTGCAATTTGTTGCTCATCTGTTGGGTATAGTCTGACCTTAATTGCTTTCAACACGCTCGAACCACCTCCTTGTTATTTGCTAGTAGAACAAATGTAGGTAATAAGTAGGTACAAAAAATGAAGACAGAATGGTTTAAGATGCGTATGAGTGAACGCAGATTGAATAAATTACGGTTATATGCCGCAATCAAAGATACAACAATGACTCGCGTTGTTGAAGAACTCATTGACTCGTTAAAAATCCCAGAGATAGGCAATCAGGTCACTGACCCCACTCCCGCGTCTACCGACGGTAAACATAGGTCGGGGGTCGTAACCTGATTGCCCCAAAATTCATCCCACACTGCCCTTCGGGACAGATGTGGGGCTTCTTTTGGTTCAAGCTAAGGAAGTACGTCAGTTCTACGGGCAGGCGCTCTCGGCGCGTAAGATCCACCGGGTGAAAGCACCCGCGTAACGTCTGCACAGGAAATATAATGAATTACGATTTTTCTCTATATCCTCCCGCGTAGTTAATCACGCACATCTGCCTGTATGTGTTGTGAATTCCAAAAGCAACTCCCGTCACCTTAAAAGCAGGGTTAAACATATTTGTTCTATGACCGCGATCCGGTACTCCGTCATCAATAATTAATTGCATGACAATATCCTGTGCTGTATGGGAACCATAGCTAATATTTTCCCCAGCGGTGAGTTTCCAAGTTCCGTAGCGCTTGAGGCGAGTAAAGGGGTCACTCTTATCGCTGCCTTTGTGACCAAGAATGCCTTTGGAACCTTGGTCTTTGACATGATCCCTAGCTGCCAAAGACATTCCTTTGGATGCCGTTAAAGATCCGACTGGACGCACTGATTTAAGAAAGGCGATCGCCTCATCAACCGCTTCGACTCCTTCGTGTGTTTGCAAATAAGTATGACTCGAGATTCTAACTCGGTTGCCTTCAAAGCCTTGTTTATACTTTTCCAAAACAGCAGCATAAGCATTGGGATTTGTTCTCGCCTTATTCATTTCCACAATCACTTGTTTTTCAAGGCGCGAAAGAGTCTTCCCGCGTGGCAACGCATCAGGATTTTCTTCAGGAATGTTAGGTACAGAGGAGTCAAATTCAAACAATGCATCACAGGATGTGGTTAATAGGGCGATGGGGGTAAAGAGCGAAAATACCATCCGACGCATCAACAACCTCATAACTTTAGACCGACCAGTCAATATGTGTTTAGATTCATGATTTTACAACTGGTTTCCAGATGGCTATTTGTTAGCCATAGCTAGTATGGTCAGATAGGTATCGGGGAAATTTTACACGAGTGCGTCAAATGATTGGAGTAAGTGTCATTATGCCCGTTGTGACTATCCTTCGCCCGCCCCAAGAGGTGCCCACGAGGAGAAACATGACCGTCAAGCACCCTGACGATTTAATTGTAGAATATGTGGAACCAATTAAGCTGCCAATAGGTCATCATAGCTAGAGTTGTAAATGCAATTTTACAGTAGAGTGTATTGGGATGATTAGCAGTATTCTCAATAGAAAACTCCCGTTATCATGCATAAGCATTTAACGGGAGATTGCCAACTAATTTCAATTTTTTACCGCGACACACATCAAGGTAACTCGTTCGGGCTGGGAAGAGAGAATAGGAAAGAAACATTTCGCATTCTCTATTGCCGACCCCAAAGAGTCATGTTTAATTACGTCTACTTACTGCTGCAATTGATTTTTCTTCATATCCTGCTGCGTAATTAATCACGCACATGGTTTTGTATTTAGCGTGACTTCCATAAGCAACTCCAGCCACTTTAAAATTGGGGTTAAAGATGTTTTTTCTATGCCCGCGATTCGGCACTCCATCATCGATAAGTAATTGCATGACGATTTCCTGTGCCGTACTAGGACCATAGCTGATATTTTCCCCAGCAGTAGCTTGCCAACTTCCATAGCGGTCGATACGAGTAGATGGGTTACTACCATCGCTGCCTTGGTGACCTGTTGAACCTTTTGATCCATTATCTTTGACATGATCTCTAGCACCTAGAGACATTCCTATAGATGTGGTTAAAGGACTAAGAGGACGAGCTGACTGAAGAAATGCGATCGCTTCATCAACAGCTTTCACACCTTCAAATGTTTGCATGAAGAATTGATTGGAGATTTTGACTCGCTTACCTTGAAAGCGCTGTTTATAGCTTTCCAAGACAGGGATGTATCCCTTGGGATTTGTCCGAACCTTATTCATTTCCATAATTACCTGTTGTTCCAATGAGGACAGGTAAGTTGACGCTGCCGCTGTGGTAGTAGGATTGGCTTTTTGAGCTTCACTAGGGGGGCGTTCCAACGTATTGTTTGCCACAGATGGGCTAGATAGAAATAGCTGAGAACTGCAAGTTGCGATCAGGGCGATAGGGAACAACACACGAAATCCATTGCGACGCATTAATAACCTCACGATTTCTGTTCTATTGAGTTAATGGAGTTGCCTTGGATGCACAGCGTTTTGCTGATGTTAATGACTAGCTCTCGGTTTAATAGAGCAGTTAAACTGAATGTGCGAATCTGTATTCTTTCTAACCTTTTGAACAACATACAGGGAACACTAACCCTAGCGAAATAGACCTTACGAGGGATGACTTGCCATACAGGCATTGCGTACGTATGTTTTTTTATGTTCAAAACAGCACTTATTAACTAGTGAAAATTTATCTAATACGAGTCAATACGTTCTCCATATCCGATAGCTGCAATGCACCGGATAGAGTTTGACCATTCATCACAAAAAAGGGAGTCCCAGAAAGTCCCAATCTCTCGGCAAGCTGTATATCTTTCTCAATTGCAGTGTCGGCGTAAGAGCGATCGCCCTTATCGGTGATGCTTTGGCGATCGCGTTTAAACTTTTCGAGATCCAAATTTAGATTTTCGGCGATATCCAAATACAATGGCTCACCCAGTTCTTTTTGATGGGTAAAGAGTGCGTCTTGGTATTCCCAAAATTTACCTTGTTGCTGTGCTGCCCAAGCAGCTGTAGCGGCTGGCATCGCTTGAGGATGAATAGATGTGAGAGGGAAATGTTTGTAAACCAAAGTGACCTCATCCTTATGCTTTGCCATAAACTGTTTTAGGGTTTTATGCGCCTGGGCACAATAGGGACATTCAAAATCTGAGAATTCTACCAACAAAATCTTGGACTGCGGTGAGCCAGTCGTGGGAGACTCACCAATCACTTCTTCGGGATTGGTTTTCATTTGACGCACAAATGCTTGCTGTGCTTGCTGTATTTGTGCTTGTTGCTTTTGTTGGTACGCTTGTACTGATTCTATGAGGGCTTCCGGGTGTTCCCGGATAACTTGTAAGATTTGCTGTTCTAATTGTGAACTGATGCGATTCGCTGCATCTGCGGGAGGTGCGCAAACCAGCACTAAACACAAGGTGCATAGTGCTGGTACACTACGTAGCCACTGAATATTTTTACTTAGCCAGTAGGAAAATGCACGCATACAGAAACGGATTATGTAGACAATTTCTACCATCTCTTAGTATTCACTGACTTGGGTAGTAGTGATTGGTCGAAATTACGTATCACTTAGAGGTTTTGTATAAACTCTAGTAATACTGTCGTAAGAATTACTCCATACTGTCAGGAAAAAGTGATATAGATATAGATCCCCTGAATTGTGATCTTACGGAATCGGCACTTCTGAGAGATTGATAGATTCATGTGGAAACCTGCTGAAAGTGCCTTGGCGCAACGCTTTGCGCGATCGCACGCGCTAAAGGGCTACAGTATTTCTACTTAATCGTTCAGGTGCATAGATCATATGCAGGCGCGGATCAGCGATCAGCAAGAAATCATGGCATCTTGCTTTAGGGAGAAAACAATTATGCAAGCATTTCAGACAAGATCATAGAGAAGTTGCAATTTTTGCCATAAGCATCTCTAAATCAGGTGCTGGATTTTGTAGAGTCTTTGGCACAGGAAACTTTCACCCCACCCCTTACCCCTCCCCAAGGCATTGGGAGGGGGGGTTTTGGCGTTAGCCAAAGCCGGGGTGGGGTTTCGACTGTATGACAACGAAGTCAGAAGCGCAATAGAAGTAAGCCTTAGTAGGGTGCGTTATGGACGGAACGTCCTAACGCACCGAAAACCTGGGATGGTGCGTTGCGCTACGCGACAACACACCCTACAGAAGGGATAATTTATTTTTTGGTACTCCCTAAGGCTTTTGATTTTCACAAATCAAATAGGATTGCTATAGCTGCTATCTACTCCGGAAAAATCAGAGCAGCAGTTGTTTAAATATGTAACAAGCTCCCAAATGGCTCAAGCGTCGATTCCGTCGTCGTTCGTTAGTATTACGGAGTTATATTAATGAGTGAGTGGCATCGGCAACTCCATCAGCCCTTAATCGGTCAACTTCCTGCATGAGAGCAGATTTTCCAAATTACCTGCAATCTGTGTGTGATACCTACCAGCATTGGTGGAGACTGTACACGCTCACAGATGTGGAAGGGAGTAAAACAGCACAGCGGCAAGAAATGCCGTTGCCGTTTGATTTTGGCTTGACGGTGGAAACTGTGCAGGCGAAGCAGCAGGAGAGAGGCGAGACGCCAGAGAACACAGAACAGAAAACAGAACGCCTGCCAGTGCTGGAAGGAATCAGCAAATATGCTGAGAATCATGTGCTACTGGTAGGAAGACCAGGTTCGGGGAAATCCACAGCGTTAGCGCGGCTGTTGCTGGAAGAGGCACAGAAGGTAAGATCCCCCCTCAATCCCCCCTTAGAAAGGGGGGAAGAGGAATTAGAGTCAAAACCCCCCTTAGAACGCAGGGAAGAAGAGTTACAGTCAAAACCCCCCTTTTCAAGGGGGGTGCCGCAGGCGGGGGGATCTCATTTTGGGAGGTTAGGTAAAATCCCCGTGCTGGTGGAGTTGCGGCAATACAGAACTTCGGTGCTGGATTTGATTCGACAATTCTTGAGGCGGCATAAGTTACGCCTAGAGAGTGGGGACATTGAAACGCTGCTGGATGACGGGCAATTTTTGCTGCTGGTGGATGGGGTGAACGAGTTGCCCAATGAAGATGCACGGCGAGACTTAAAAACCTTTCGGCAGAATTACCCGAACACGTCGATGATTTTCACCACGCGAGATTTGGGCGTAGGTGGCGATTTGGGGATTGAGAAAAAGCTGGAAATGCAGCCGTTGACGGAAGAACAGATGCAGCAGTTTGTCCGCGCCTATTTGCCAGAACAAGGTGAGGAAATGCTGCGGCGGTTGGGTGGAAGGTTGCGGGAGTTTGGACAAACGCCGCTGCTGCTGTGGATGCTGTGTAGCTTATATAAACAAACGGGCAATGTTCCACCGAATCTGGGTTTAGTGTTTCGCTGCTTTGCCCAGAGTTATGACGGCAAAATTAAAGATGATGTCCCGGTTTCCCAGGAGTCGCGCCGTTGGTGGCAGGAGTTATTGCAGCATTTGGCGTTTGAGATGATGCAGCGAGACACGCCTACAGAGTTGCGAGTCACGATTGACAAGCGAGAAGCGGAAGGAATTTTTGAGAAGTTTCTTCAGGGCAAAGTTGATTATCCTCCCAGTCGAGCGAAAGAATGGTTAGAGGATTTGCTCAAGCATCATTTAATCCAAGTTGCTAGTAACGACAAAATAGAGTTTCGCCACCAGTTGCTTCA
Source organism: Kalymmatonema hyalinum WJT4-NPBG1 (assembly GCA_019359075.1). GTDB lineage: Bacteria > Cyanobacteriota > Cyanobacteriia > Cyanobacteriales > Nostocaceae > Kalymmatonema > Kalymmatonema hyalinum. The sequence continues at coordinate 40,482 of JAHHIB010000009.1, read as the reverse complement.
GGAATACTACGCGGCAGAATGTCTACTTCCACAGCTTCCGAATATTAGTGATGAGAAGTTGAAACGGGATTATCTCAATTATTTGAAGTGGACAGAACCTTTAGCGCTGATGTTGGCGTTGGTGGAGAAAGAAGCGCAGGCGTTGCTGGTGGTGGAGTTAGCCCTAGATGTGGATTTACAGTTAGGGGCAAGGTTGGCAGGGGAGGTAAAGCGGGAGTTTCAGGAAAAAACTGTTGGTTTAATTTTAGAGCGAGATATTCCTGAATTACTCAAGATTGAGTTTTTGGGTATCACGAAATCTGAGTACGGGGTCACTTTTTTAATTCATAGATTACAACATGAAGATTCTTCTGTGCGTTCGAGTGCCGCATATGCATTAGGAAAAATCAAAGATTCCCAGGCATTACCAGCTTTGATTCAAGCTTTGAATGATCAAGATTCTTTTGTGCGTAGGAGTGCCGCAGATGCATTAGGAAGAATTAAAGATTCCCAGGCATTACCAGCTTTGATTCAAGCTTTGAATGATCAAGATTATTATGTGTGTGGGAAAGCTGCAGAAGCATTAGGAAAAATCAAAGATTCCCGGGCAGTACCAGCTTTGATTCAAGCTTTGAATAATCAAGATTATTATGTGCGTACGAGAGTCGCAGAAGCATTAGGAAAAATCAAAGATTCCCAGGTACTACCAGCTTTGATTCAAGCTTTGAATAATCAAGATTATTATGTGCGTAAGAGAGTCGCAGAAGCATTAGGACACATCAAAGATACCCAGGCAGTACAACCATTAATTCAAGCCTTGAAGGATGAAGATTCTTATGTACGTGACAGTGCCGCATATGCATTAGGACAAATCAAAGATTCCCAGGCAGTACCAGCTTTGATTCAAGCTTTGAATGATCAAGATTATTATGTGTGTGGGAGAGCCGCAGATGCATTAGGACAAATCAAAGATTCCCACGCAGTACCAGCTTTGATTCAAGCTTTGAATGATCAAGATTCTTCTGTGCGTTCGAGAGCCGCATTTGCATTAGGACAAATCAAAGATTCCCAGGCAGTACAAGCTTTGATTCAAGCTTTGAATGATCAAGATTCTTCTGTGCGTTCGAGTGCCGCATTTGCATTAGGACAAATCAAAGATTCCCAGGCAGTACAAGCTTTGATTCAAGCTTTGAATGATCAAGATTCTTCTGTGCGTTCGAGTGCCGCATTTGCATTAGGACAAATCAAAGATTCCCAGGCAGTAACAGCTTTGATTCAAGCTTTGAATGATCAAGATTCTTCTGTGCGTTCGAGTGCCGCATCAGCATTAGGACAAATAGGAGATTCTCAGGTAGTACAAGCTTTGATTCAAGCTTTGAATGATCAAGATTCTTCTGTGCGTTCGAGTGCCGCATCAGCATTAGGAGAAATCAAAGATTCCCAGGTAGTACAAGCTTTGATTCAAGCTTTGAATGATCAAGATTCTTCTGTGCGTGGGAGTGCCGCAGATGCATTAGGACAAATCGGAGATTCTGAAATACTTTCTCGGATGTGGGAGTTGCGAACTGGGTTACATTATACACTGTATGCCATTTCAGAAATTCAAGAGCGTTGCAAATTTTATAACCATGAAATTTTTCATTCTCCCCCAGTTGAGGAAGAAACTAAAACTGAATCAGAAATTTCTAAATCGTCAACTTACATCTTTCATCAACCTGTAGGAAACCTCAACACAGGAGATGTCAATATCCACGGTAATCAAATTGGAATTGAGCGCAATCAACTAAATAATAAGGATTAAAACTATGTCAGAAACTTCTAAATACCAAAATAGTTTTCATTTCAATCAAGCTCCTGGCAACGTCAACACAGGAGATGTTACCATCCAAGGTGATCAAGTTGGCATTCAACACAACTACGCGCCAGAACAAAAACAAAATCTGGCGGAAGCAGCGAAAGAGATTCAGCAATTGCTAGATCAACTGTCTCACACTTACCCAACCACCACTGAAAGAGAAAAGCAAGCCGTTGTCAATCAAGCAATAGCTCATATCAAGCGCGACAACCCAACCACCTGGCAGAGGTTACGCAGTGCTACCGAGGCTGCATTAATTGAAGCATTTAAGGAAGTGCTTGATAACCCGTTTGTTAATATCACGGTTGCAGCTGTTGAAGGTTATAGGCACGCTGAGTAAGAGTTTATTTCGTCTTTGAAATGTGTTGGTGAGTCTCAGAATCTCGTGGACGAGTGTTAAAGACTCGACGATGAGTGGTGAAGACTCGGCGATGAGTGATAAAGACTCAGTGATGAGTATAAAAGACTCGGCAACGAGTATCAAAGACTCGTGGATGAGTATAAAAGACTCGGCGATGAGTGGTAAAGACTCGTTCACGAGTGGTGAAGACTCAGCAACGAGTATAAAAGACTGGTTCACGAGTGTTAGAACCTCGGCGATGAGTGTTAAAGACTCGCGAACGAGTAAGTAGGTAGGCGTAATTTTGTAGTAAGGGCTTTAGCCCTTGCCTTGTTCCCAGCCTGTGACTGGGAACACCATTGGCAGGCTCTGCCTGCCTTACTTGCGGCAGAGCCGCCCCAACCGCATTTCCAGGTAGAACCTGGAAACGAGATTTACGAGTAAGTAGGTAGGCGTAAATTTGTAGTAAGGGCTTTAGCCCTTATTCTTACTCTAAGCGCTAAAGCGCTCACTACGAACAAAGACCTATTCCGGCAACCCCTTAACTTGCATCAAATCCAAACCCCGTTCAAATATCTCATCAATCGGCAACATTTGCCCATCAGTCGTCATAAATTTATGGTCTTTCGTTGCCCGAATAGTCGAACCATCTTCTAAACAATACTCAAACACCTCTTGCTGTCCGCGATTATGCCACTGGACAACAGGTTGCGTGTAAACATTCCCGTTACTATCAACAGTATACACAGAGCATTCAATACTCTTTTCCACAATTTCCCCAATCGGCAAAAATCCATATTCCACCGTCAACACTTTCGTGTCATAGCTTAAGCAATATTCGGCAAACTTCACCATTTGCTCGAATAATTCTTCAGCAATTTGTTTTTTCACTCCATTTTTTGCAGCGCCATCTACAAACTTTTCTCGCTGCTTCATCATCTCGTCAACTTTCTTTTTCCCCATTGCACGGCGCAGCAAATCTGCTTGTCCTAGAGAATATCCAGCCATATCTTGAGCAATTTTCATGATTTGCTCTTGATAGACCATAATTCCGTAGGTTTCATTTAATATGGGTTCTAGAATTTGTGTCTCATAGTCAATATTCTCTCGCCCGTGCTTACGGTTAATAAATTTGGGAATAAGCCCCGCATCGAGTGGTCCTGGTCGATAGAGTGCCAAAATAGAGGAAATATCTTCTATATTGGAAGGCTTCAAATCGCGGACGATTTGCCGCATTCCCGAAGATTCTAATTGAAAGATGCCTTCTAATTCACCTGCTTCTAAAAGTTCGTAAGTCTTTTTAACGTCTTTTGGCAAGGTGTTAAATTCGCCTTTAGCTAATATCCTTTGAGCTTTTCTTTCTTGACTCGTTATTTCATAAGGGTCAATTTTAAATCCGTGTTTCTCTTCAATCAAATCAATGGTTCTCTGAATCATGGTTAGATTTTTCAAACCCAGAAAATCCATTTTCAGCAAACCCAGTAATTCTAAGTCTTCCATGAAATACTGAGTAATCACAGAACCGTCGTTATTTTTTTGTAACGGTACAATTTCATCTAATGGATCAGCAGAAATCACCACACCCGCTGCATGCACACCAAAGGTTTTGTTCGTTCCTTCAATACGGATTGCCATGTCAACCCAATGGCGTACCATTGGATCGTTGTCATATTTTTCTTTAAACTCTGGTGCTGGTGTTGCGTCGGAAATCATCACCTTGAGTTTGGTGGGTTTTCCTCGGGAAACGGGAATAAGTTTTGCCATTTTGTCTGAGTCCCCATAGGGAATATTTAACACTCTGGCAACATCTTTTAATACCGCTTTGGAAGTCAAACGGTTAAAGGTAATGATTTGGGCAACTCTTTCTTTACCGTATTTTTCTGTCACATAATCAATGACTTTATCTCGTTGTTCGATACAGAAATCCGTATCAATATCAGGCATGGATTTCCGATCTGGGTTGAGAAATCTTTCAAAGAGTAGCCCATGATGCACGGGGTCAATGTTAGTAATTCCCATTGTATAAGCAACTAATGACCCCGCAGCCGAACCGCGACCTGGTCCAACCGGAATATTATTATCTCTCGCAAATTTGATGTAGTCCCACACAACTAAAAAGTATGTGGAAAAACCCATCTTCTGAATCATTGTGAGTTCATATTCCAGCCTTTCTTTATAGACTGTGTCAACTTCATTTCTCGATTTGCGATTTAATTTTTGTAAGAGTCCTTGCCAAGCAACTTCTTCGACATAAGTGTCGGCAGTGTGACCTGATGGAATGGGATAATTGGGAAGGCGAGGCGTATCCAGAATTTGGTAGGGCTCAACTTTCTCTGCAACTTCGACTGTGGTTGTCACTGCTTCTTCAATGACATCATTTGGCAAATGGTCACGAAATAGCAGCTTCATTTCTTCAGCGGATTTGAGATATTCTGTACCGCTGTAACGCATTCGCTTATCTTCAGAAATCAATTTCCCAGTTTGAATGCACAGCAAAGCATCGTGTGCTTCAACATCGTAACAAGAAATAAAATGGGAATCGTTAGTGGCGACAATTTTAATATCTAGCTCCCGCGCAATTTTGACAATTTCTACATTGACAATTCGGTCTTCTTGGGAGCCGTGGTCTTGAATTTCTAAATAATAATCTTCACCAAAGGTTTCTTTATACCACCGGGCAACTTTACGTGCAGCCTCTAGTTTGCCGCTGAGAATTGCTTGGGGAATTTCCCCACCTAAACAAGCACTCGTTACAATTAAGCCTTCATGATATTCTTTTAATAAATCTTTGTTGATGCAAGGACGGGAAAAAATTCCTTTACCCTGGACACCTTGAAGGTTGGAAAGTGTTGTTAGTTTAACTAAATTTTTGTATCCTTTTGTATTTTTAGCTAAAACAACTTGATGATAGCGGGGACGGCGTTCTTGTTTCGTGATATCGCCGTTGATGATATACATCTCGTTGCCAATAATTGGCTTGATATTTTTATTGCGACAGATTTTAATCAGTTCGATCGCACCATACATGACACCATGATCTGTGAGGGCTATTGCTTTAATTCCCAGTTCGATGGCGCAATCGACTAAATCTGGCAGCTGACTTGCTCCATCAAGCAGACTGTAGTCACTGTGAATATGCAAAGGGACGAAGGACATATGCGTCTCCAACTAGCAGTCAAAAGTAGAAGCGTTTACCAGAGTAACGCAGTTTGCCGCCGCGTGCGATTATCTTATCCGGAATCTTTAATCTCCAAAGTGATGCTTTAATAATCGCATTGCGAACTGAGCGTCTTGCATGAACGAAACAGACAGCATCGACAAGCCTGAAACTAAACCTCGCCCTTGGTGGCAAAGAATTCCGCTGACTTTACAAATTGTCATCGCGCTGATTCTGGCGATCGCATTGGGTGTTGCATTGGGTGCAGGAAACCCTAGCCCAGCGAATAAAGCCTTCATAGAGACTTTAGCAATTCCGGCTGAATTGGTGCTAAAAGCTCTCCGCGCCCTAGCGACGCCGCTGATATTGATGGCAGTATTACATACTTTTATGACAACCAACATCCCCGGTACAGCAGGACGGCGTTTAGCGGTGCTACTGTTTACTAACACGACAGTCGCGATTGTGATTGGGCTTTTCGTGGCAAACGTCTTGCGCCCTGGGACTTGGGGAAATTTGGCTGCTCGTAAAATTTGGTTCTTGGGTTAACCCATTAAACTTTCTGCGTGGCGGTACTGATGCCTTTTTAACAGCTTTCTCAACTGATTCCTCAGTGGCGACGATGCCCGTTACCTTTGAGGTTTTACAGACAAAAATTGGCTTACGGGAATCTTCTGCTTCTTTGGGAGCGTTAGTTGGCTCAAATTTCAATAATGATGGGACTGCGCTTTATGAGGCGATGTCTGCGCTGTTTATCTCCCAGGTGATTGGACAAAATTTGAGTATCGGGCAGCAGTTCGTTGTCATCCTCACGTCCATTTTTGCATCCGTGGGTGCAGCAGGTATCCCAGAAGCAGGGTTGGTGACGATGACACTGGTGTTCAGTTCCGTTGGCTTGCCCACACAGTATATTGCTTTGTTAATAACAGTGGATTGGTTTTTGGATCGCTGCCGCACTGTGATCAATGTTATGGGAGATATGACTGTCAGTGCCTTACTCGATGGCAAAAAGCCCCGTTCTGTTGATAATACGTAATTCATAATATGCCCTATGCCTGCGGTGTCGCTAGGCTTACGGGCACGCACTCGCGTTCGTAATTCGTAATTAGATCTGAAAATAATTACGAATTACGAATTATTAATCACGAATTCTGTTGTGGTCCTTTTGCGTCACACACCTTAGCCCAGCACCGTTCTAAAAGTTCCATTCTATGTAGATGCGCGAACCGACGCGGGCTTAAAACCAGCTTTGTTTTCTCACCGAAGACGGGTTGGTTCAGATACTGCCAAAAAGGAAATTTAATTTTGCTGTTTTCTGGAGTCATACAAACAGGACAATAGGATAGAACGGTTGATTCAGTAGTATCTTGTATAAAAATACAACAAATACTGAATCCTGAGTTAAAGGTTACATAATACTTATTCGACTGTCCTTGTGACAAACACGGAAGATTTCCAACTTTTGGACGATGTCAACAGCAGCTTTGTACTTATACTTCTGACCAGATATATAAAATCTAGTGATGACTCCACACACTTCCCTTATGTCTGACGGCACGCTGCGCGAACTGGGTAGGTGTGGGCTTCTAGAAGAAGCGCGTCATTCGCACCGCAGTTTCTCCCGGAGGGTTTCCCTCCGGGAGAACTGCTCGCTGCCTCACCCCTATGCGTCTACGTTCAAAAAATAATTCTCACAACTCAAATAGAATTGCCAAGAGTCAAAAGTAACTTTTGACTCTTGGCAATCCTTATAAGAAAGTAGGCAATCTACCAAGCGTTAAAGGTTAATAATGATTGCCCGTTTTGCGATGGTGAATGGCTGTTACGGCATCGGCTTTGAGTAATTTGCCGTTGTCAACAGTTGCATACACTACCCAATGGTCTCCACATTCCAGGCGTTTGTTGACAGAACATTCAAGATATGCTGAAGCGTCAGTGAGGACGGTGCAGCCGTTATCCGCAACATCTGTAGGAAAACTTGCAAATCTCTCTTCTCCAGGAGCAAAAGATTTACGGAAGTGTTTCATGTATTCCTGTTGATTGCCTTCAGGCAGAATATTTAAAACAAACTTACCGCCTGGATACATCAGGGTATCAATTGCCCGGTCTTTGGCAATAGCAACGGTAATACCGGGTGGGTTAAACGTGGCTTGAGAAATCCAAGACCCCATCATTCCAGTAGAGACTTCTCCAAGCTTTGCCGTCACGACGCAAACTGATCCGACAATCCGACCGACAGCTTGTTCAACAGGAGTAGCTGCTGGTTGAGCCAAACGTAGTTTTTTAGCTTTTCTTAGGGTTTGAGCAAAGTCTGTACCCGTTTCTTCACACTGCTTGAGAAGGACATCTGAGGGTTTAAACTTCACTTTCATACTGTCAAACCCAAACCGATATCCCGCATCCCGGAGTTTGCCTTCGATTAAGTCAAAAGCTTCGCCACTCCATCCGTAGGAACCAAACACTCCAGCGAGTTTGCTGTTGTCACTAATCGATAATACAATACCCAAAGCAGTGTGAATCGGAGTCGGCGCATTACCACCAATGGTGGGAGAACCGATGATAAAACCATCAGCTTTTTCTACGGCTGCCTTGATTTCTTCAGGTTGAGCAAATTCGCAGTTGATAGATTCTACAGCCACTCCTCCTTTGGTTAAACCAAGGGCGATCGCCTGCGCCAGAGTTGCTGTATTTCCATAAGCTGAAGCGTAAAGTAGGGCAACGGTAATCTCGCGCTCGGTTTGAGAACGGCTCCATTGCTGATAAGCTTGGGTTAGTTCCACCAAGCCGTATCGTACTACTGGACCGTGAAGGTTACCATACATTCTCACTTGCAGTTCTGATATTTTCTCGAGAGCTGCTTGTACGTGAGTTGCATGAGGAGCCATCAAGCAATCGAAGTAGTAACGCTGGTCTTCCTTGAGAGCGCCCCAGTCTTCATCAAAGACTTCTTCACCACAGATATGGGCACCGAATAGCTTATTGCTGTACAATATCTGGGTTTGCTGGTCGTAGGTACAAAGACCTGCGGGCCAACGAGGACTGGGAATGGGAATGCATCGCAACACATGACCCTTACCTAAATCCAGAGTTTCTTTCCCCCGCATCACCATGATGTTCAATTTGTGGTTGGGGAAAGTCGCACGCAAATTGGCAGCACCAGGAAGCGAACAGACAAAGGTCAGCTGTGGGGCAAGTTCTAACAAAGCTTTGAGGGTTGCCACTCGGTTGGGATTAAAGTGACCCAATATCACATAATCTAACTTTTTCAAGTCTAGAGACTGCTGGAGTGCCTCTATAAAAATTTGCGTGAAAGTTTCTGGAGGTGGGTCAATAATTGCAGTTTTATCACCTTCGATGAAATAGCAATTCGAGGTGGTACCCTTTGCCAGCGCGTATTCAATTTCAAACCGTAAACGCGTCCAACTGCGTGCCCTGAGTACTGTGGTGTTTGTAGCGATCGCTAGAACTTGTACATCGCGCGGATTCGGATTGCTCATGGTTATCGAGTGAGGGAGGTTCTGAGATAGGTGATGAGATGATGGGGATATAGAGGACGCCGGGACACGGGGACACGGGGACACGGGGACACGGGGACGCGGGGAAATTATTTGTCTCCGTGTCTCCTATTCTCCGTGTCTCCGCGTCGAGTCTTAGTAGTAGTTGCCTACTTTGCGATGGCGAACAGCTGTGATTCCATCGGGTTTGGAGACTCGACCGTCTTGAACTGTGCAGTATACGAGCCAGTGGTCACTGCATTCGATGCTGTTCACAACTTCGCATTCCATGTAGGCGAGAGCATCTGTGAGAATGGGGCAACCGTTTTTAGCTGTTTGGGTTTTCACTCCGGCGAATCTATCACCACCGGGTTGCAAACGCTTGAGGAACTGTTTCTTTAATTCTTGATAATTTCCTTCTTCCAAAACGTTAAGGACGAACTTATCACCCACTTGCATCAAGGAATCAATCGCACGGTCTTTGGCAACAGCAACTGTAAATCCTAAAGGTTGTATGCTGGCTTGAGCAACCCAGGAAGCGAGCATTGCACCTTGGGCATCAGCCTTTTTGCTGGTGATAATGTACAATCCGTTGCTAATTCGACCCAACGCTTTTTCTAAGTTGGCATCAATAGACTTGATTTGCTTGATGTTGCGTTCGCGGACGAGCAATTGTCCCAAGTCTGTACCTGCTTCTTCACACAGTTGGTGTGTGGCTTTGGTAGGAGTTTCTTTAATCCGGATGGCTGGGAAGGCTTCTTTGATGCCAAGTTCGAGAAATTTTCTCCGCAGTGGATCAATGGGTTCATCATCGCCACCGTAGCATTCAAACAATCCGATGACTTGCTTGCTCTTGGCAACAGCCAGTAGTGAACTGATGGCAGCATGAGCTGCGGCGTTAGCGCTTGGGGGCATACCAATAATGATGCCAGCTGCCCTACCTGCGAGTTCTTGAATCTCTTGGATCTCAGCGGAGGTCAGATCGATCATTTCGACGCCAACCTCAGTTTTCTGGACTCCATGAGCAATTGCTTGGGCAAGACGCTCACTGTGTCCATAGCCGGAGACATAGAACAACGCAACGATTGTTTCTGCCTTGGCTTGTTTTTGGCTCCAACCTTGATAGCACTCCCTAAGGACATCAAGATGATGATATAATAAGGGTCCGTGTCCGTTGGCGATGATTCTAATTTTGCCAAGGTCGCCCATTTTCTTCATCGCATTGAGCAAGGAACGGGAATTGGGACCCATCAAGCAATCGTAGTAGAATCGAAAATCTGGTTCAATCGCCTCTAGGTTGACGTCAAAGGTATCATCACTGCAATAGTGCATCCCAAAGGCGTCACAAGTGAAGAGAGTTTGGGTTTTGTGGTCGTAGCTGAATATTGTATCGGGCCAGTGCAGGTTAGGCGCACTCACGAATTCTATTTCGTGTCCTTGACCTAAATCTATGCGATCGCCACTTTTGACAATCCGCTTAGAAAATGGATCATGTACCAGGTTTTCCAGGAACTGGAGTGCGACTTTTGACGCTAAGACGGTAGCTCTGGGAGCTAACTGGAGAACGTCTTCAACTAAGCCGCTGTGATCTGGCTCTGTGTGGCTAACAATAATGTAATCAATCGCCTTCGGGTTGATCAGGCTTTTGAGCGTTTCTAAATATTGGTCCCGAAACTTGGTGTGAGAGGTGTCAACAAGAACTGTCCTGTCACCCCGGATGAGATATGAGTTGTATGTTGTACCGTTTTGTAATCCGAATTCTATATCAAAGCGATCGCGGTCCCAATCTAGACAGCGAATTGCTGTTGTGTTAGGAGCTATTTCGACCGTTTGTATAGTGAGCCGTTTTTGGACGTTCTCTGCAAGCGCTACCATTCGTCGTCTCCAAGCACAAATTTTCAGTCTTCTTTTCTGCCTCTATTTTGGTCATAATTAGTTTTGTAAAGTTGTCACAAATTTTATTTTTTATAAAATTCAAGATGTAGTTATAATTACTATTTATTGGCTTATTTTTTTACTTAAAAATTGTTATTTATGGTCTGGAAAAGGAGACGTAATTATATCATTTTTTTTTCATGATTTGGCTGAAAAATTTTACTTAAGAATTGTTGGCAAAATGATATTTATGTCAACTAATTTGTAGCAAAAGACATAAATTTTGTAACCGTTGTGTTTAATTAGCCCGACGCCTGCGGTTAAAAGCGTAGGCTAATAGTTGAAGCCCACTAAAGTGAGGTGAAAATATAGTTACGCGAAATATTTTAGATCCCCCTAAATCCCCCTTGGAGATCCCCCTCCCGTCCCCCTTAAAAAGGGGGAAGCCAGAAGATGCTGCGCTTTGGATATCACGGGGGACTTTGAAAGGCTTTTTGCCCCCCAACTTATCGGGGGTTGGGGGGAACTGCTTCAAATTTTGGTGTTATTAGCAACTTTCTAAACATCCTCTAAGGTAGAGTGCAGCAATTTCGCTCTTAAGCTGTCACGCTATAAGGGAGTAGCAAAAAATAAATTATCCATTATGTTATGTAGGGTGGGTTAGGCGCACGACAGTTGAGGTTTTACATTCAGGACTTGCATTGCGCCGTAACCCACCATTGTTTCGGTGGATTACTACAAATTGGAGATTTTTTTAATTGGAAGTCCCTAAGAATGTATACTGTTAGCAGTTAGGCGTCTTGCCAGCACTGGTTTTCTTAATGCCGTACCTTATGAATGCGTGAATTGCTTACTACCTTTGTCCCGAAAAACTAGTAGATGCTGCGTTATAAGTAATACAGAAGAATCTACTATTAGATGATTTATGGAACCAGTCACTCTGACAGCAGCTGCGATCGCCACTTTAGCATTTAGTAAAGCCATAGAAAAAACCGCAGAAAACCTGACAGCAAGCGTATTAAACAAGTTAAACAATCTCCGCGAAAAAATTTGGCAGAGGTTCAAGGGTAATCAGAAATTAGAACAGACGCTGGCGAAAGCACAGAAAGAAGGCTCAAAGGCAGATGTTGATTTAATCACTGCTTACTTACAAGTCGCAATGGACACAGATGCAAAATTTGCCCAAGACATTCAACAGCTTGCCCAAGAAATTAACCAAGAAATTAATATAGATAAAATTGAAGGACGCAATGTCCAGAATGTTTACGGCGGCGAAGCTTTTCAATCTAATGATGCTAATGCTCCCACCTTTCAAGGCGGCACTAGTCACAACATTACCTTTAACTACAATACTCCCCCTTCTTGACTACAGTCGCCCGACGCGGAGAATCGGGTAAAGTCAACTCCCATCAACTGGCGCGAAGTCTGCCAAAACAAATTTCAACAGCAACTCGATGTTAATCGTCAACGACGGTTAGCAACAGCAAGGGGATTTGAACTCGATATTTATGTCCCTTTAGGACTTGTTGAACGCAAACAACAGCCTCGCCGCAGTGAGGATATCTCACCTGAAAAGGGAATGGTTGCGTATCAACTGACTGAGGAAGTTGTCAAGACGACTTATGAGCATGAAAAATTTCTCACAGAGGTGATTGGGGATGCTTCCAACACCAAAAGCAAGAATATAGCCATTATCGGAGAACCAGGAGCGGGAAAGTCTACCTTGCTGGAAGAGATTGGCAAGTATTTAATCAAACATGACGGCTTGCCGATTTATATTCCTTTGAGCAATTTGTCGGGGGACACGCTGAAAGAATACCTGCTGAAACGTTGGCTGGAAAATCCAATAACACCAAACCAACTGCAAGAATTGTTGCAGCAACAGCGGGTGTACTTTCTGCTGGATGGTTTGGATGAGATGCAAGCTGCATCTTCTGTTGAGGCTTTAAATAAGATTAGCCAAGACATTAACAAACTTGCAGCGGCGCGAGTTGTGTTAACTTGTCGGCTGAATGTCTGGGATGCTAGCACTAAAAATCTGCTTGAATTCCAGAATTTCAAAACTCAGGAGTTTAGCAGCGAGCAAGTACGGGATTTTATTCTAGCTTGGTTCCAACGCGCTAAGCAAGAGGACAAGAGAACAGAGGGACAAGGGGAACAGCTATGGCAAAAGCTGAATGAATCCGGAAGAGAACGCTTGCTTGACTTGGTAAAAAACCCCCTGAGATTAGCTTTGATGTGTCAAGTCTGGGACACGACTAAGGATTTACCACAAACTCAAGCTGCACTTTACAAGCGATTTACACTATACCACTATGAATGGAAACAAGCTGAATTTCCAACAACGCTCGCGGAACAGAATGAGTTGAATGCAGCTTTAGGAAAGTTGGCGCGGGAGGCTATTGCTTCTGGAAAAACCCGATTTCGCATTGGACAGAACTTTGCTTACCGGGTGATGGGAGAGAATCTCTTTAATCGTGCTTGTCGTTTAGGGTGGCTGAATCAGGTAGATCGAGATAAACAAACAGAAGAACCGTTTTATGCTTTCTACCATGCCACGTTTCAGGAATATTTTGCAGCGCTAGCAATTGATAATTGGGGCTTTTTCTTACCTCGCGAACACAAAAATAAACCTGTAAAAGATAAAGATATAGGTAAACCCAAGCCATATCGCATTTTTGAGCCGCAATGGAAAGAGGTAATTTTGCTGTGGCTGGGGCGAGAGAATTTGGAAAGGGAGAAGAAAGAAGAGTTTATAAAAGCTTTAGTAGAGTTTAACGACGGGTGCGGACACTTTTACAAATATCGAGCCTATTTTTTAGCCGCAGCAGGAATTGCTGAGTTTAGAGAATGTTCCAAAGCTGATGAAGTTATAGCGCAAATTGTGAAGTGGGGTTTTGGTTACTTTAATACGAGCAAAAAGCAGTGGGAGACATTTCCAGATCCAATTGAAGAAGCAGCAAAGACAGCACTGCAACAGACGCATCGCACAAAAATCATTGCAGCTTTGGTAAACTTAATCGATGACAACACCTCAGAATCTGAATTAACCCGTTGGCTAGCGGCAGATAGCTTAGAGAAAATAGATCCTGGCAACGAAACTGCGATTAATGCTTTGCTCAACTTAATCGTCACCTCACAGGATGAATCCGCCCCTAGGCTAGCAGCACATACCTTAGGGAAAATAGCTGTTGGCAACGAAACTGCGATCACTGCTTTGCTAATCTTAATCGCTACCTCAGAGTCTGAATTAACCCGTAGTTTAGCGGCAGATAGCTTAGGGAAAATAGCTGTTGGCAACGAAACTACAATCGCTGCTTTGGTAAACTTAATCGCCACCTCACAGGATAAAGGCACCCGTTGGCTAGCGGCAGAAAGCTTAGGGAAAATAGATCCTGGCAACGAAACTGCGATCGCTGCTTTGGTAAACTTCATCGACACCTCACAGGATCAAGGCACCCGTTGGCTAGCGACAGATAGCTTAGGGAAAATAGCTGTTGGCAATGAAACTGCGATCGCTGCTTTGGTAAACTTAATCGCCACCTCACAGGATCAAGGCACCCGTTGGCTAGCGGCAGATAGCTTAGGGAAAATAGATCCTGGCAACGAAACTGCGATCGCTGCTTTGGTAAACTTCATCGCCACCTCACAGGATGAATTCACCCGTTGGCTAGCGGCAGAAAGCTTAGGGAAAATAGATCCTGGCAACGAAACTGCGATCGCTGCTTTGGTAAACTTCATCGACAGTTCTCAGGATGAACACACCCGTAGTCGAGCGGTACAGAGCTTAAGGCAAATAGATCCTGGCAACGAAACTGCGATCGCTGCTTTGGTAAACTTCATCGGCACCTCACAGGATCAAGGCACCCGTTGGCTAGCGGCAGAAAGCTTAGGGAAAATAGATCCTGGCAACGAAACTGCGATCGCTGCTTTGGTAAACTTCATCGCCACCTCACAGGATGAATTCACCCGTAGGCAAGCGGCAGAAAGCTTAGGGCAAATAGATCCTGGCAATGAAACTGCGATAGATGCTTTGGTAAACTTAATCGCCCACTCTCAGGATAAAGACACCCGTCGGCAGGCGGCAGATAGCTTAGGGCAAATAGCTGTTGGCAACGAAACTGCGATAGATGCTTTGGTAAACTTAATCGCCCACTCTCAGGATGAATCCACCCGTAGGCAAGTGGCATATAGCTTAGAAAAGATTTTGCCAGCAGATCAGATGGCGAAAGTTGTCATTGACTTAAGGGATAACTCCAAACCAAACGAAGAGCGTTACAGAGTTATCTGGCATTGCGCCCAAAATATGTCCTACCCAGCCTTTTATCAAGCTTGGCATCATCAATCGTACATGAAATTAACAATGAGATTTGCTCAATATCGTTGGTGGCAAATTGCTTTGTGCTTGTTCTTGGGGCTATCAATCTTTGCTTTAGTTCGCTTCATAGTTTCATATAGCGTGAATAATCCTACACATATCCAGCGACAGCACTAAGTAAATTTTCATCCTTGAGGCTGGAAGTCTGGGGCTAAAATTAAGAAGTCGAAAAGATAGGCGATCGAAATAGCGAGTTGCTAATGACTTATCCGGATGGCTGTGAAGGTAAACGGAAAACCACTGGAACTATTGCCCTACCATCAATCACTTTTCCATAAATCATTTGGCAATACGTTCAATTGCGCCACCAAAGCTTACAGCAACGTCATAACCAATCCGTATAGTAAACAATCTAGCGTTTGGTTTTTGGTGTTTTAACTTTAACGCTGTCTCTACACCGGTTGGATCGATTCCATATTCGCCAGTCTCTGCATCAATCACAATCATCTTACCAAGATTATCGCCATACTCAACATATTGACGAATATCGTTTTCGTAAAACTGTTTGGCTCTTAGAGCAACTTCTTCCACACTCCAGAAAATAGATTGCATAACAATTACACCTACTTTTTGTCCTTTAATCATTGTATAATTGTCAACTTTTGCCTTCAGCAGGGGCGATGGGGCAAGGAACACTACCTTTGGGCGATCGCATACCGGCGGCTTCCGCATCGCCTTGCTAAAATACTTCGATATTACCTGCTATTGTCAGTTGGTACTCAGCAACTGCTTGGCAAAATTCTAAAAGTTGTTCTTCTTGAAAATCTCTCTTGGCGAAGTTAGCCATTACACTGACAAACTGAACATTTCCTAAGATATAGCCAAGTGAAGAGTCTATCCTGTCTAAACTAGCCGTCCTTGGATGTAGCTGATGACTGTCCCAATGAGCGGTTGTCTCAGGATTATCTAACTTCCATCCAGTATAAGGGCATTTTCCATCCTGCTTTTCCCAAAGTTCTTTTAAATATTCCAGTGTTATAGTGCATTCCCGTCCATGAGTTTTTACTCGTCTTCGTGCTAATTTAAAATGCTGGCGAAATGGCGAATATTCATCTCGACGAGTTCCTAAAAATAAATTTGTAGAGACGCTGGTTATTAGATCTCTACTAATATTTTCTATAGAGAGCTTTCTATATTGATATACATCATGACAAAAATTGATTAAATCTTCTTCCGCGAAAGCCATTTTTGCATAATTAGCAATTACGGCAACAAATTGTATGTTATCTAGTGTGTACCCTTTAGACGAATCTATGCGATCCACACTAGCTCTGTTAATGATTAAAGTTGTACTCTCATAATCAGTGGTGCAAGATAAAAGCACTAACTTCCAGCCTGTATAAGGACAAATACCGTTTTGTTTTTCCCATAATAGTTTCAAGTCTGCTAAGGTAACGTCACATTCTTGTTTTCTTCGTTTTGCAGACTTTTTCATCACTCTTAGATGATATCTAAATGGTGAAAAATCATCTTTTCTAATAATGTCTCTTAAGTGGGTAGTATCTCTATTTACCCTACCTTTAAAATTACTGAGTCCTCTGTATTGCGCGTGGCACTTCAAGGAACAAAAATGCGGTCTTCCTAATTTTTGACTTCTATTAAACTCATTCTGTCTCTTGGTAAATTCCTTGCTACAAGCAAGGTTTTGACAAACAACAACTACTTTTGAAGCGCCCATAAAAAACAAAATCCGCCATTACATAAGATTGTAAGGCGGATTTGTGACTATTGTTTAGTGGATCCGAGCAGAGTCGAACTGCTGTCCAGACTGGGTATTGACCCCCCACTCGTTCACAGGTTTAGCCTTTCTTACCCTCAAGGCGGGGAACGTTCATTATCCCGAACGGTAGGATGCTCTGGTTAAGTCTTAGCTAGCAAGCCAACCAGAGACACTTGCTAGAGCATCCGTTGGGGGTTGGTCTCTAGCCCTTAACGGAGTCAAACTAGAGACGCTCGAATCTGTTAGAGATTGTTAGGCAGCTGCTAGAGCTTGCTTACGAGCAAAAGGTACGATGTTGTTCGCATTTACTTTTTTTTTGAGCCTTTGATTTCCGAGAGACGACTCACTCTCGACCTGAATCACAGAGTAGCTTTCGCCAACCTGTCGAAACCG
Source organism: Kalymmatonema hyalinum WJT4-NPBG1 (assembly GCA_019359075.1). Lineage (GTDB taxonomy): Bacteria > Cyanobacteriota > Cyanobacteriia > Cyanobacteriales > Nostocaceae > Kalymmatonema > Kalymmatonema hyalinum. The sequence goes on along the minus strand of JAHHIB010000009.1, from coordinate 23,291 downwards.
TTACGGACCCATGTGCTTTATCTATACTACGATTATAGTACGCTATTTTCAAATGTGCCACTTACGATTTTAAATTTTAGAGATTGGATTGGTAGTTTTGGTTCATGCCAGTACTGCGGAGAAACACAAGGTGTCTTTGTGGGAACTTGGTTGTTGACCATCAATGTAGTTGGCGCATAGGGTGATGTCTTTGTAACCGTTTTCCTGCAAACACATGATAAATTCATCTCGCCCAAACCAGTGCAGAGGAAGCCACTGTAACTCTGTGGCAATAAGTTCTCCGTTTTTCCACTTTTCGTAGCGAATCACGCTCATGTTGAGTTGATTGAGCCAGTCTATGCGAGAAGTGATTTGCATGAGAATTGTTGAACCATCCGGACATTCAATGGGCGATCGCTGCTTCACAATGTTCTCAGTCTTAAAGTCTTCGATGGGCAATTCCAAATCGATGAAGATTCGACCTTCTGGTTCAAGGTATCGTGCAAAAGCTTGCAAGGCGGCGACAGCAGCATTTCGCTTCTCTAACAACATAAACGAACCGAAGGACACGACGATCGCCTTGAATTTGCCGCTTAGCTCAAGATTTTCTACAAAACCATGATGGAGAACTGATTTCAACCCCCTTTGCGCACAGTGCTGACGGCAACAAGCAAGCATATCTTCTGAGGAATCGATGCCCTCAACGTTCAAATCAGCTTCTAGCAGGGGGATGAGTAGCCGTCCGGTGCCAACCATCGCCTCAAGAATTCTGCCACCAATTTTGGAAAGATGTTTGATGTAGTATGGAACGTCAGGATATTCTCCACCGATAGGCTTTGTAATGTCATAAACCTCGGTACACAGCGGTCCATATGCTGTCAGTGCCATCATCTGCCTCCGTTGGTGAAAAAGCCCCAAAAACTAAAAATAGCTAATTGCTATCAAAACAACTAGCAATTAGCTATTTTTATTTGCTATGAGCAATTTCCTAACGTTGTGCTTCGGCACCGCCGACAACTTCTAGGATTTGCTGGGTAATTGCGGCTTGGCGCGCTTTGTTGTAAGACAGCGTTAGGGAACCAATCAGATCTTTGGCGTTGTCGCTGGCATTGCTCATTGCTGTCATCCGCGCTGCGAGTTCGCTTGCGGCTGATTCTTGTAGCGCCCGTAAGAGCTGGTTACTCAGATACAGAGGTAATAATGAATCGAGAATCTGTACTGGATCTTGCTCGAAAATCATGTCGCGGGGCAAAGCACGGACTTGGGTAGCCACTTTCTCCCGTGTCACTTCAAATTGACCGCCGCGAGTTGTTAAGCGGAAGACTTCGTCATCCTGTGCTTCTAGACCTTGGCGGTCAAGGGGAAGCAGGGTTTGCACCACGGGACGAGAACTCACTAAGGAGACGAACTTGGTGTAGACGAGCTCAATCCGGTCTACGCTTTCTGATAGGAACAAAGAAAGCAGTTGGTCTGCAATGTTGGAGGCTTCAGCAGCGGTGGGAATTTGCTCTAAGCCAGTGAAGGTGGCGTCTATTGGCTGTTCGCGACGTTGGAAGTACTGACCGGCTTTGCGTCCTACGATGACAAATTTGTAGTCAAAACCTTCTGCCTTGAGTTCTTTGGTGCGATTTTCGGCACGCTTGATAATGTTGTTGTTGTAGCCGCCGCATAGACCGCGATCGCCTGAAATCACCAACAGCCCCACTGTCCTGACTTCCCGCTTTTTCAACAAAGGCAGGTCTACATCTTCAAACCGCAGACGGGTTTGCAAACCATACAGCACTGAAGCCAAGCGGTCAGCAAAAGGACGGGTAGCAATCACCTGTTCTTGGGCACGACGTACCCGCGCTGCTGCTACCAGCCGCATGGCTTCTGTAATTTTTTGGGTATTTTTTACTGATTGAATGCGATCGCGTATTGCTTTTAAGTTAGCCATAATTTTTTAGAAGAATTCAGAATTCAGAATTCAGGAGGAGGCAGTGCGGTCTTGGGGTCTCCCCAAGTGAAGCAACTGCCGTTTAGGAGGAAGCTATTTTCTGACTTCTAACTCCTAACTCCTGTCTTATACTGTTGCCAAGAAGGTTTTATATTCACAATTGCGAAGTCAACAGAGAAATAACATCTTTTTGCTGACTCCTGACTCCTGAACGGCAGTCGCTGTCAGTTCGGGAAACCGTTCGGAGTTCGGCTGAGCTCACCGTCGAAGCCTCACGGCGAAGCCCTCGTGCATAGCGCTGCCTCCTCGTGATTTACACTGTTGCTAAGAAGGTCTTCTTGTATTCGTTGATTGCTTCCTTCAAAGCTGATTCTTCGTCGTCGCCCAGTACTTTCTTGCTTTGTACTGCTTCAGTGTACTGAGGTTTGCTGGTCTTTAAGTACTCGCGCAGCCCTTGGGTAAAAGCAGTGACTTTATCTACTGGGACCTCATCCAAATACCCGTTGATACCAGCGTACAGAAGAGCCACTTGCTCATATACGGATAGCGGCGCGTTTTGTGGCTGTTTCAAGAGTTCGCGCAAGCGCTGACCTCGTGCCAACTGGTCTTGAGTTGTTTTATCTAGGTCAGAAGCAAATTGCGAGAATGCTTGTAATTCGTCAAACTGCGCCAATTCTAGCTTCAACTTACCAGCAACTTTCTTCATTGCCTTGGTTTGAGCAGCAGAACCTACCCGCGACACGGAAATACCGGGGTTAATAGCGGGACGGACACCAGAGTTGAACAGGTCGGAAGACAGGAAGATCTGACCGTCAGTAATCGAAATCACGTTGGTGGGAATGTAAGCAGACACGTCACCTGCTTGAGTTTCAATGATTGGCAGGGCGGTCATGCTACCTGCACCCAATTCGTCACTCAGCTTAGCGGCACGTTCCAACAAGCGGGAGTGGATGTAGAACACATCTCCAGGATAAGCTTCCCGTCCGGGCGGACGACGCAGCAGCAAGGACATTTGACGATAAGCTTGAGCTTGCTTGGAAAGGTCATCGTAGATCACCAGGGTCGCCTTACCCTTGTACATGAAGTACTCAGCAATCGAAGCACCTGTATAAGGAGCCAAGAATTGCAGGGTGGCTGGGTCACTGGCGTTGGCGGCGACGATTACTGTGTAGTCCAGCGCACCTTTTTCTTGTAATGTCTGCGCAACGTTAGCCACAGTGGAAGCTTTTTGACCGATCGCAACGTAGACACAGATCACGTCTTCAGATTTTTGATTGATGATTGTGTCAATGGCGATCGCCGTTTTTCCGGTTTGACGGTCACCGATAATCAATTCCCGTTGTCCGCGACCGACGGGAATCATCGCGTCGATAGCTGTGATACCAGTTTGCAGTGGTTCGTGTACAGAGCGACGAGCCACAATACCTGGTGCTGGAGATTCAATCAAACGAGTTTCTGTGGTCTTAATGTCTCCCTTGCCATCAATTGGACGACCCAAACCATCTACAACTCGTCCAACCAAGGCTTCTCCCACAGGTACTTCAGCAATTCTGCCAGTGGCGGTTACGGAGCTACCTTCTTGAATCTCACGACCTTCGCCCATCAGCACCGCACCCACGTTGTCTTCTTCCAAGTTCTGGGCGATGCCAATTGTGCCGTCTTCAAATTCTAATAGCTCACCAGCCATAGCCTTGTCTAGACCATAGATACGAGCAATACCGTCACCTACTTGCAGAACGGTACCAACGTTAGCCACTTTGACTTGTTGGTCGTATTGTTCTATCTGTTGCTGAATAATGTTGCTGATTTCGTCGGGTCTAATGCTAATTGCCATTTGTCTATCTTCTTTTATTGCGAGACGGAACGAGGATGGAATTATGAATGATGAATGCCAGCGAGCATCCATCATCCATCATAAACAATTGATAATTTTTCTAAGCGCCACTTAAACGCAAAGAGATGCGGCGCAGTTGACCCCGTAAACTGGCGTCAATAACTTGAGAGCCTACTCTAATGATGACACCACCAATTAACTCGCGATCAATTTTGGTATCTAATTCCACCTCGCGAGCATTCGTCAGTGCGATCACCCGATCTTTTACAGCTTGTTGCTGGGCTTCTGTGAGGGGAACAGCAGAAATGACTTCTGCCAGAGCAATTTGTTTAAGTTGCCGCAACAGCACCAAATATTGCTGAAAAATCGGTTCCACCAATAAAATGCGCTTTCTATCTACCAGCAGCAGCAAAAAATTGCGCAAGTATGCGTTAGCGCCGTCACCGAGGACGCTATTGAGGACTGCCTTTTTGTCTTCTGACGAGACAAACGGATTAGCAATAAAGTTTCGCAACTGCTCACTTTCTGAAAGTAAGCTCAGTAAGGAACGCACATCTTCACCGAACTGATCTGTCAGATTTTTGGACTGTGCGACTGACATCAACGCCTGTGCATAAGGCACCGCTACTTCGGCTGTTGCTATATTACTTCTCATCCGTTGCCTCCCAGTAGCGCTATGCTGCGGTCAATTAATGTATGTTGAGCATCGTCGGCAATTCCAGTCCGTAGTTCTGACTCGACTTTCTGCAATGCCAAAGCGACGACTCTTTGCCGCAGTTGGGCTACAGCTTTTTCCCGTTCTGTGTTCAAGTCAGATGCTGCTGTTTCCCGCATACGTTCAATATCAACAGCTGCTTGAGCCAGTACGGCTTCTCTTGCTTTCTGGGCGTTTTCTTGCGCTGCTTTTTTGATTTTTTCTGCCTCTGCTTGAGCTTGCGCCAGCTTTTGTTGCTGCTCTGCAAGGGCTGCTGCTGCATCTTTAGCGCGTTGCTCTGCGGTTTGAATCGCAGTTGCAATCCGTTCACGGCGTTCTTGGAGCGTCTTGCCTAAAACTCTCCGCCCAAAGATAAACAGCACACTAATAATAATGGCAAGGTTAATTAGGTTGGTTTCTAAAATATTAGTATTTAGACCAAAACCACTTTCACCTGCTGCCTCTGTCAATTCACCTCCGACGGCACCGGCTTCCACCATCAACAATAAAAAAGTCCCCATCTTCTTCCATCCACTACTGCGCTGCCAAAGCTGTCTGTTGTGTTAGTTGTTCGTTGTTAGTTGTTGGTTGTTTTGTTATTCACTACTAACTACTAACCACTAATAACTAATAAGTATTTTGTTTTTTAGCGCTGACCTACTAGATCTGCTCCTAGAAGCTTTTCTAGTATTTGGCGACTGAGTCCGTCTACCTCTTGCTCTAGTGAAGCAAGAGCCTGCTGTTTTTGCTGCTCTATTTCACCAGCTGCTTGTTCTCTTTGTGCCTGAGCCTCTTTTTGTGCATCGGCTGTCTTTTCGGCTGCAATTTTCTGAGCTTGAGCTTGAGCATCAGCAATCACTGTTTGTGCTTGCCGTCTTGCTCCTGCTAATTCTTGCTCGTATTGCTGCGCCAATTTCTCGGCTTTTGACAAGCGTTCTTGCGCCTCTAGTTGATTGTTGCGGACATATTCATTCCGCTCATCAATTGCTTTGCCCAGAGGTTTGTAGAAAATCGCGTTCAAAATTATCGCTAAAAGTAGAAACTGGATCGCCATCAAAGGCAGGGTAGCATCTAAGTCAAACAGCCCTCCCTCTTTGGCAACCTTTTCTACTGCAAATAAGGTCATCCACTGTATCATCGTTGCTTGTTCCTAATCTACTGCTCAGTTCTGAGTTTTGAGTCCTGAGTCTAAAAGACTTATGAGCCCTAATGAGGCAGCACCGCAGTTTCTTTGGGAGGTTTCCCTCCTTTGAAGCGCGGTAGATCCACTCTCACGAGAGGCACTGCTTGCTACAGGAGGGGTTACCCTGCCGCAGGCGACTGGTGAGCCCAGTCCTGGAACGCGTTAGCGTGGCACGTAGGGCGTTAGCCCGTGCCCCAGGCAAGTGCCATAGGCGGGTTTCCTCAACCTAGGGAACTGGCGTGCCTCCGTGCATAAGCAGCTTAGGCTAAGAAAGTAGCGTCTCCGGAGGAGATACTCGTAAGGGCGTTGCTGAGTGCTGAGTAAGTTTTACTCAGCACTCTGTACTGAGTACTCAGTACAAGTGCTGTCAGTACTGAGTACTCAGCACAAGTGCTGTCAGTACTGAGTACTCAGCACAAGTGCTAGTTATGCGAAGGGGTTAGCAAACAGTAGGACTAGGGCAACCACTAGACCATAGATGGTTAGCGCTTCCATGAACGCCAAGCTTAACAGCAAGGTACCGCGAATTTTACCTTCTGCTTCTGGCTGACGAGCAATACCTTCTACAGCTTGACCTGCTGCATTACCTTGACCAATGCCAGGACCAATAGCAGCCAAACCTACAGCAAGAGCAGCAGCTAAAACGGAAGCAGCAGAAACCAATGGGTCCATGTTATTCTTTCCTTATTTACTGAATGGATATGGGTATTGAATGTTTGATTTTGTCATTTGTCGTTTGTCATTTGTCCTTCGTCATTGGTTTTCAATTAATGACTCATGACTCATCACTCATGACTAATGACCATGTTCTTCGCCACCATGATGGTCTTCTAGCGCTTCACCGATGTAAGCAGCAGCCAAGGTGGCAAAAATCAGTGCTTGGATGGCGCTGGTAAATAATCCCAAAGCCATCACTGGCAGAGGAACGAATAAAGGTACCAGTAGTACCAGCACGCCAACAACCAGTTCGTCTGCCAAGATGTTACCGAATAAACGGAAACTTAGGGAAAGGGGCTTTGTGAAATCTTCAATAATTTTGAACGGCAACATAAAAACCACTGGTTGGACATAGTTGCCAAAGTACCCTAAACCCTTTTTGCTGAACCCAGCGTAAAAATACGCTAATGATGTCAACAATGCCAAGGCAACAGTTGTGTTGATGTCACTGGTGGGAGCTGCTAGTTCACCTTCTGGTAGGTGAATCAGCTTCAAAGGAACAAGTGCTCCTGCCCAATTTGACACAAAAATGAACAAAAACAAAGTGCCAACAAATGGCACCCAAGGGCGGTATTCTTTCTCGCCAATCTGGTTTTTCGCCAAATCCCGAATAAAGTCTAGGGCATACTCCATGAAGTTCTGTAGCCCACTCGGAATTCGCTTGATGTTACTGCTTGCAGCGATGGAAACTAACACCAGCAAGCCAATAACTAACCAGGAGGTGAGAAACACCTGCCCATGCAGTTTTAAATTGCCAATTTGCCAGTACAGTTGTTTTCCCACTTCCAATTCTGCAAGGGGAACAGAATTGAAGATGTTCAGAAAATTCAGCATTTTCTTGACCTACCTATCATTTCTCCAATCTTACCTGGAGAAGTGGAGCGAGTTTGCGGCGTGGATTTTCCGAGGTGGAGCTTCCGATGTGGATTTTCCTTAAAGGAAAACTTCGGATCTCCCGCAAAGCTCGCGTCAGCCTTTTATGGTTGCCGGAGCTTTGGCTAGTCAGAGACAAATGCCAACCTAACTACGTAGATGATCAGCGTTGCTTTGTAGGTAAGGAATCCCAAAAATATGGGCAATATTTGCAGTTGATTCCACCGCGATGCTAGTAGAATGATCCCTACTAATAACGCTAACCGAGTTTTACTCAACTGATTTTTTTCTCTACCCAAACGCTCAACATCTTTTGCCAACATCCTCAAGTAAACCACACCTGTACACGCCCCAAGCAAATAATTTAGGGCAATGTTTAGGGAATAAAAAATCCAAACAGAGATAAAGACAACCCCTGTCAAGACAAGAGTGATGAGCAACAACTCTTGGTAGAGTTTATAGAACTCCTGCATAGAGCTTGCTGGTTCTGTGTCCTCAAAACCAGCTTGAGCATCTTGTCGTATTGTCGGTGTGGGATCAGTTGATTCGTCTGACAAGCTCACGGGACTCGAAACCAGTACAGCTAATTATGTTGACTGCATTTTCAGCCAGCTGAATCATATCACGAAGAGGTAACATTACTTTAGAAAAAAACAATTAACTTATTCTCACCAAAAAAAGGATAGGGACAGATACACCAAGTACAAAAACGATTTATGACACGGAATATAAGGACAAATAGGATAAATCTATACCCTATCCCTAATTCCTGAAGTTCCGTGTTGTCAGTTGTGGGGAGATGAGGAGTCGCAGCAAGAAAAAAGCGGATTATCTTTTAATTTATCAAAAATTTCGGTTTAAAACCTCGCCCATAAGAGTGCAATTTTTAAAAACCCTCCTGACGTTTTATAAAAAGCCTGTATAATATAAATAAGGAGGTGAGGCAATGTTAACTTTGACTTACGAGTACAAACTTAAGCCGAATAATCGCGAAAGAGCTATTTTTGAAGATTGGCTAGAAATCAACCGCAAGGTCTATAATTACGCGCTCAATGAGCGTAAGGCTTGGCTTAAGTCTCGTAGCTGCCACGTTAACTGTTGCTCACTGCAAGGCGAATACATCATTTCTGCTGACGCTCCTAGACCTACTTACAGCCAGCAAAGCAGATCATTAACGGAAGCTAAAAAAGAGTTTCCTGATTTGCGGCGCGTTCAGTCCCAAGTCTTACAGCAAACACTAATCAGACTTGAAAAGGCTTTTGTGTCAATGTGGGAGCAAAATCATGGTTTTCCTCGCTTCAAGAAACCGGGCGCTATGCGTTCGTTTGTTTTTCCGCAATTGAACCAAGAGGATCTGAGTGAGGATCAAATTAAACTTCCAAAAATTGGTTGGGTGGCTTTCCGAGTATCTCGACCAATAGCAGAGGGCGGAAAACTTAAGCAAGCGCGTATAGTTAAACGCGCTTCTGGTTGGTATGTGATGTTAACCCTTCAATGGGATGTCTCCGTGCCGTCGCCTATGCCTCACGGTGATGCTTTAGGTGTGGATGTAGGTCTAACAAGCTTTATTGCTACCTCTAACGGTCTTTGTGTCAAGCGTCCTAAGTTTTTCGTGGATCTCCAACGCAAGCTTAAATTGCTGCAACAACGAGTAAGCAGGAAAAAATTAGGATCAAACAATTGGCGCAAAGCTCAAGGCAAGGTGCAAAAACTACATGAACACATTGCCAATGCTAGAAAAGATTTTCATTGGAAGGTAGCTCACAGGCTTTGTGATCAAGCTCAGACAATTTTTGTTGAGGATCTCAATCTTATCGGGTTGTCGCGCGGGATGCTGGGCAAGCATTGTCTAGATGCTGGGTGGGGTCAATTCTTCAGTATCCTTGGACAATGTTGTTTTAAACGCGGCGTGTACTTCCAAAAAGTCGATAGCAGAAAAACTAGTCAGATTTGCCCAAACTGCCAGACAGAGACGGGCAAGAAGACGCTAGCTGATCGTGTTCATGAGTGCCAGAATTGCGGCTACACAACTGATAGAGATGTTGCAGCCGCTCAAGTAGTCGCGATACGCGGACTTGCAGCCGTGGGATACACGGTCAAGATGCTTGGTGAGGGTAAATTCATTGGAATCCCTTTGAACCAAGAATCACCGCACTTTTAGGGCGGTGAGTATCAAATTCTACCTTTTACCTTCTGGTGTGCGCCGTTGGTGTTTTGGGAGTTTGTTTCTCAACTTGGTGTCAACAAAATCAGCTGTTGCTTCAGGAGCGTTCTCACCGCATCCAAACCCAGTTGCGAGCCTGCCAAAATCCCTCCTACTGTTGAGTGACCATCGCACTTTTGTAAAAACTCCAACTCCAGTGGCGATAAATTCACAATCTGGTAATCGTAGTTAAAGACACACTGGCTCGGAAAACCATCTATACAAGGATTCCGCTCGGGAATGGCTGCCAGCATGGCATCATCGGCTGACCAGTCAGCTTTCGGTAGAGGTGGGCAACTCAGGAAAAGCTCGTAGTGAGTGACTTCTGGGTCTAATAATTCTATCAAGCGGTACGAGACGCGATCGCCTAACCCTTGTGTCCTTTCCATCAACTCTGGCGCTTTGCCCAAAAGTCTGTCTATCTGCCAAAAACCAGGATTTGAGAAACCAACAAAATCCAATCCGGAAGCATCAATCAGTTCAAACAACGTCTCAATGTTGTAATCTATCTCCTGGGGATGCACGTACATATCCGCAAAGTTTTCATCCCGTTGATTTTCTAAAGACCAACGTTCTCGCTCCCGCTTGACAATTCTGTTTTTTTCTGGTAAAGAAGCGAATATTTGCCGACCGACCTGAACACCATCACGATAATCGCCGCGCTTGTCACCTTGAAGGAGGGCGATCGCCTTTTGCATGAGCTGGATTTCCCAGCGCCCCAACTCACCGTAGACAAAGATGTGCATCAACCCGCCTGGGGCTAACTTCTTCGCCAAGGCTTGAATACCCCGAATCGGATCGCTTAAGTGATGCAACACACCGACGCAGTTGATAAAATCAAACTCACCCGGTAACTGTTCCACATCATACAAACTGAGGTGATGAAACTCAACGCGGTTGGCACCGGAACGTTGACAGCGTTCTTGAGCAACTTCCAAAGCCTTGGTACTAAGGTCAATTCCGACAACAGAAGCCGCAGGATTAAGGTGGACAAGGTATTCCGTTCCCACACCCGTACCGCAGCCTGCGTCTAAAATGCGGATATCTTGTTTTTGGGGTTTTTGACCTGTACAGAAATTATAAGCAGCCAACCAATTCCAGCGCCAGTTATAGCCTGGAGGTGGTTCATCCAGGAGAGGTTCTGGGGGAAAGGGGTAGGTGTTGTAGAGTTTGGCAACAGCAGCGCTAACGGTTTGAGAATCGGACATAGTGAGGATCATGGCAGCATTTCTGAGTTTACCGAATGCTGGGTACTTACGGTAGCTTAACTTGAAATCGTGGTACCACAACCATGAGGTAATTACTAGGAGGTTGGATGAATCTTTTTCAAAAACAAAGTAGAGTTAACCGACGAAGTTTTCTAGAAGGAATGGCAGTCTTGGGTACAGTTGGCGTGGGAAACCCTGCCAATCTTTTGACATTGTTGACAACCAATGCGCCATTACAAGAGAAACTGCCTGGCCGCGGTGAATTTATAGTACGGGGTGCATATGTGATGACTATGGACCCGACTCTAGGTGATTTGGCAGGAGGTGATGTGCATGTGCGTAACGGTGAGATTATCAATCTAGGCAAAGGACTGATGGTTCGCGATGTGGAGGAAATTGATGGGCAGGATATGATTGCCCTGCCGGGACTGATTGAGACTCATTGGCATATGTGGAATACCCTGTTGCGTAGTATGTCTGGTGATGAGAAAAAGCATGGTTATTTTCCCACATCGGAGAACCTAGGCAAAGTATTTACGCCTGAGGATATGTATCAAGGTGTACGTTTGGCTGCAATAGAGGCGTTGTTTTCAGGCATTACTACTGTGCATGATTGGAACCACAACATCCGTGGTCCTGCATATGCAGATGCAGCTCTACGAGCGCTCACAGACCCAGGCATTCGCGCTCGCTTCTCCTATGGCTATTATCAAGGTCAACCCTATGATGAAATGGTTAGACTGGACGATTTAGCCTGTATCCAACGTGAATGGTTTACAAATCCCAGCTATAGTCTCCTCACTCTAGGGTTTGCCTCACGCGGAACTGAATGCTCGCCTAAGGTGAATCGCTGTGAGTGGGAAGCTGCTCGTCAGATGGGTCTTCCCATCTCAGTACACGCCAACTCGTCATCTCAGTGGACTGGCGAGATTGAGTATCTGTACAAAGAGCGTATGCTTGGGAAAGACATACAAGTCATTCACGCCATTTCATCAACTCCTGCTGAGATTGAGATGTTAGCTGAGACTGGAACTTCAGTCAGCCTTAGCCCCTACACCGAAATGCGTGCTGGATTTGGTTTTCCTAAAACAGGGAAACTACTTGATGCTGGGGTGTTGGTTTCTTTATCAGTGGACACTACCGCTTTATCAGGAAATGCGGATATGTTTGCTGTTATGAAGGCAATACAGAATGTCGAGAATGCGATCGCTGAAAACGAATTCAAACTGCCGCCCCGTCGCGTCCTAGAACTCGCGACTATTGACGGTGCATACGCCTTAGGGATTGCTGATCGAGTAGGCTCTCTCAAACCAGGTAAGCGTGCTGACATAATCCTTGTGTCCACAAAACACATTAACATTGGGGTATTTACAGATCCAGCACACCTGTTGGTTGAAGCTGCACAGCCTGTAAATGTCGATACAGTTATTGTTGATGGACGCATTCTCAAACGCCGTGGTCAAATTACAGTACCTGATGTTAATCAAGTGATTCACGAGTCAAATAAATCGCTAACAACTGTTCGCCAACGCGCTAATTGGTGGTAACTAGGAGTTACGATTTACACGAAAACCATGAAGCGGAAACATCTGTCGCAAGATTTTATACTTTCAAAAATGATTTGCTAGTGTACTTAAAAATGATTTACGACCAATCAGAGTTTGATTTGCGCTGTGAGTGGGGCGCGCAAGGAATTGCTCAACTCGCTTCCATCAGTGATGTGGTTGTGATCGTCGATGTTCTTTCTTTTTCCACCTGTGTAGAAATTGCCACTAACAATGGCGCGATCATTTTTCCATATGCGATGCGAGATGAATCAGTCGTGGATTATGCCAAGTCGATTCAGGCAGAGTTGGCAAGTCATAGACAACGTTGGACTACAACTGGATATTCTCTGTCTCCAGTATCAGTAGCTCAGATTCCCGGTGGAACTCGACTCGTTTTGCCCTCACCTAATGGTTCTTTTCTTAGCTTAAATACTGGGATGACACCAACCTTGGCTGGCTGCTTGCGAAATTCTGAAGCTGTAGCGCAGTTCGCTCACAAGTATGGTAATAAAATTGCAGTGATTCCTGCTGGTGAGAGGTGGAAACAGGATGATAGCCTGCGACCTGCGTTTGAAGATTTGATTGGTGCTGGAGCAATTCTCAGTTATTTGCGTGGCAGTCTATCACCAGAAGCCCAAACCGCTGTGGCCGCATTTGACGCTTTTAAGAATGATTTGGTTGCGTACTTGAAAAAATGTAGTTCTGGTAAAGAGTTGATTGCAAAAGGATTTGAGCCAGATGTTGAATTAGCAGCAGCTTACAATGTTAGCAATTGTGTGCCTTTGTTCGTAGAAAATGCTTACGTTAAACAAGTTTTTTAGGGTACAGGTTACAAATTTGATTGATTTGTCCGTATCCCCATACGTTGTATCTTATTCCTTGTCCTCTATCTCCTCAGCCATGTCATTTTCTAAAAAAATATTACAAATCTTAAACTTATTCTCAGACAAGCTAGAGTATCTGCTTTAGAAACTGATACATTAGAACTATATTTTGTACACACTTCTTAATAAAGCCCCAGAGACATCGCAAAACGTTCTAATCTAAAAGCTGACTGGGTTAATTTTATTTTGGCAGTCTTGAAAGCGGCAGCCTGAATGCATAGCTGCACCGATGTGTCAAGGCTAAAATCAACCCAGACTTAACACAAAAAAAATATGATGGGAGTTTTACAAATCCGATGAGTGTTAAGGCAAGTGGTGGAAGCTCAGTTGCACGCCCGCAACTATATCAAACCCTAGCTGTATCAACAATTTCCCAAGCAGAGCAGCAAGACCGCTTTCTGGGTTCCGGGGAACTCAATGAACTGGCAAGGTATTTTGCATCTGGTGTCAAGCGTCTTGAAATCGCCCAGACGCTCACGGAAAATTCTGGGATTATTGTCTCCCGTGCTGCCAACAGGATTTTTGTTGGTGGTTCGCCAATGGCTTTCTTAGAAAAGCCCAGGGAACCAGAATTGGTGCCGGTTGCCGCAGGATCGGATGTTAGAGAGGGGATGAAACTAGGAACAGTCACCTACGTAGAAACTCGTGGTGGTTTCTTAGAAAATTTACGATCTATCTTTAACACTTCGCCCAGTGGTCCGACTCCTCCGGGTTTCCGACCAATTAACATTGCCCGTTATGGTCCGGCAAATATGGCGAAGAGCCTGCGGGACTTGTCGTGGTTTTTGCGCTACGCTACGTATGCGATTGTGGCTGGTGACCCCAACATCATCGCTGTCAACACACGTGGTCTGCGAGAAATTATTGAGAACGCTTGTTCTGGTGAAGCCACAATTGTCGCTTTACAGGAAATGAAAGCAGCGGCAATTTCCTATTTCCGTAAGGATGCTGAGGCAACAGAAATTGTGTCTCAGTACATGGATGTTTTGATTACAGAATTCAAAGCACCCACCCCTTCGGGTAAACTGCGCCAACGTCCCTCTGGCGACCAACAAGGTTTGCAACTGCCCCAGATTTACTTCAATGCGGCAGAACGGCGTCCCAAGTATGTGATGAAGCCTGGGTTGTCCGCATCGGAGAAAAATGAAACAGTCAAAGCGGCATATCGGCAAATCTTTGAGCGCGATATCACCCGTGCTTACAGCCAGTCGATATCTGATTTGGAATCGAAGGTGAAGAATGGTGACATCTCTGTAAAAGAGTTTGTCCGCCGCCTTGGCAAATCTCCCTTGTACCGGAAACAGTTTTACGAACCATTTATCAACAGCCGCGCCCTAGAACTTGCTTTCCGTCACTTCCTAGGACGGGGACCAAGTAGCCGGGAAGAAGTGCAAAAATACTTTGATATTGTTTCCCGAGGCGGTCTGCCAGCTTTAATCGATGCTTTGGTAGATTCTCAGGAATATTCTGATTACTTTGGCGAAGAAACAGTACCCTACATCCGGGGTTTGGGTCAAGAAGCACAAGAATGCCGCAACTGGGGACCACAGCAAGACCTGTTGAACTACAGTGCGCCGTTCCGCAAAGTTCCTCAGTTTATCACACTGTTTGCTGATTACGAGCAGCCATTGCCCGACCAGCATCCCTATGGTTCTGGGAATGACCCCTTGGAAATTCAGTTTGGGGCAATTTTCCCGAAAGAAACTCGCAACCCCAGCACGCGTCCAGCTCCTTTTGGTAAGGATACTAAGCGCATCCTAATTCACTCTGGACCAGGAATTAACAACCAAAACAGCAATCCTAGGGCGCGGGGCGAGTTTCCTGGTAGTCTCGGTCCCAAGGTGTTCCGGTTGGATCAGCTGCCTGGGACAAGAGGTAAAAAATCACCCACTGGAGTCAGTGTTAAATTCTCTGAAAGCTCCACACAAGCGTTGATTCGCGCTGCTTACTTACAAGTGTTTGGTCGCGATCTTTACGAAGGTCAGCGCTTAAAGGTGCAAGAGATTAAGCTGGAAAACGGCGAAATCTCTGTACGGGAGTTTATCCGGGCTCTAGCTAAGTCGGATTTATTCCGCAAGCTGTACTGGACTCCGCTTTATGTCTGTAAGGCGATTGAGTACATCCACCGCCGCTTGTTAGGTCGTCCTACCTACGGTCGCCAAGAAAACAACAAGTACTTTGACCTCGCCTCCAAGAAGGGCTTCTACGCAGTGGTTGACGCCATCATTGATACTCCAGAGTACAGTGAAGCTTTTGGTGAAGATACAGTTCCATACGAACGGTATTTGACTCCTGGTGGTGTTGCCTTGCGACAACTGCGCGTTGGCAGTATCCGTGAGGATATCGGCGGGAAAGTTGAGAAGGAAGAAACTCCACGCTTTGTGGAACTAGGCACCGTTAAAGAATTACGGACGGAACCAGATATTCAGTTCCGTATCAACCAAGGCGTCAGCAAGCAGCGCGAACAAAGGAAAATCTTTAAGTTGGTGGCAGGGACCAACGATAAAGCCGCTGTGCAAACCGTTATCCGTGCCGCCTATCGCCAGATTTTTGAGCGCGATATTGCACCCTACGTTGCCCAGAACGAATTCACGTCGCTAGAAAGCAAGTTGGGGAATGGTGAAATTACCGTTAAGGAATTTATTGAAGGTTTGGGTAATTCTAACCTTTACCTGAAAGAGTTCTACACGCCATACCCGAACACTAAGGTGATCGAACTGGGAACCAAGCACTTCTTGGGACGTGCGCCAGTTGACCAAGCGGAAATCCGCAAGTATAACCAGATACTCGCAACACAAGGGCTTCGCGCATTTATTGGGGCGTTGGTAAGTAGTCAGGAGTATGGGCAAGCGTTTAGTGAAGATACGGTACCTTACAACCGCTTCCCGACCTTACCAGCGGCGAACTTCCCGAATACTCAGAAGCTGTACAACCAGCTTACCAAGCAGAATAATGATTTGGTGGTTCCCAGCTTTGAGCCAGTGAAGCCCCGCATGAATAGCGCGAACACACCGATTTTGGCGAAGGCGATCGCAGATTTGGCAGCGAAAGCACGAGAAATCGACAAGACCAAGCCGCTGTTTATTGAACTCGGTCGTTCCTTCAACGATGGTCGCGGACAGTCCGTGGAGGTCGGTGTGGGTACAAGCCGCCGCAAACCTGCACGCATTTACCGCGTCACGACAGGGGCAAACTCAGGTGAAACGCAGCAGGCAATCAACGCTATTTACACTCAGGTGCTGGATGTGTTTAGCGGTCAAGTTCCTGACTACTTCCGCCGTACCGACTTAGAAAGCAGATTGCGCAATGGGGAAATTTCCGTGCGGGAGTTTGTCCGTGAACTTGCTAGCTCGGATATCTATCGTAAGCGCTTTTACACCCCCTATCCCAACACCAAGGTGATTGAATTCCTCTTCCGTCACTTGTTGGGACGCGCACCCGCCACTCAAGCCGAGATTCGCCAGTACAACAAACTGCTGGCAGATAGCGGTTTAAAAGCGGCTGTAGAGGCGATCGTCAACAGCTTAGAGTACGCCCGGTACTTTGGTGAAGACGTGGTGCCTTATGGTCGCTTCCCATCCCTACCTGCTGGTAATTACCTCGGTAGCGTGCAGGCGGCGGCTGACTTGGTCAAGCAGTCTTGGTCTAGCCTATCTCCGTCTGTGATTACCGGACGGTCTAGCCTGCGATAAAGCCAAGAGACGGGAATAAGCAAGATGAGGAGGATGAGGAGGGCGTTACTTCCTCATCTCCTCTAGCTTCTCGTGCGCCTTTGCAACCTTTCTTAACATTGCTTTCAGATTTCGGGCACGACAGTAAACATGAAAAGGAATATTACAAAGTATTAAGAGCAGTCATATTTCCTCAACATAATGCCCGAAAATAATTCCGGAAGGTAGTTGAGTTTTGAGGCTTGTGTACTAGCCATTACCCAAGCAGACTCGGAATGTACTAGTCGCAGCAGTTATTTGGCTGTTGTGTCTAAAAAAACGAGAAAACAAGCTCAGTAAACCTATCAAGTCGCACCGCTTTAACTAAATCCTGGTTTCATTAGTACTGGAGGAATGCATTAATGAGTATCGTCACGAAAGCCATCGTGAATGCTGATGCAGAAGCACGCTATCTCAGCCCTGGCGAACTGGATCGGATTAAGAGCTTTGTTACCACTGGTGAGCGTCGCCTCCGCATCGCTCAAGTTTTGACAGAAAACCGGGAGCGGATTGTTAAGCAAGCCGGCGACCAGTTATTCCAAAAGCGTCCTGATGTTGTCTCTCCTGGTGGCAACGCTTACGGTACAGAACTGACCGCTACTTGTCTACGGGATCTAGATTATTACCTCCGCCTCGTTACCTACGGTATCGTTGCTGGTGATGTCACCCCCATCGAAGAAATTGGTATTGTGGGTGTTCGTGAAATGTACAGATCCCTAGGCACTCCTATCGAGGGTGTTGCTGAAGGTGTCCGTGGTCTAAAGAATGTTGCTGCTTCCCTGTTGTCTGGCGAAGACGCTGCTGAAGCTGGCTCTTACTTCGACTACCTAGTCGGTGCTATGCAGTAAGGTGAAGTTATTTCCCTGCTGAAACTGAAGTAATGCAATAAGGTTGGAAATAAGGAATTAACAACATGGCTCAAGACGCAATCACCTCTGTCATTAACTCTGCAGACGTTCAAGGTAAGTACCTGGATACTGGTGCTCTCGAGAAGCTAAAGAGCTACTTCTCAACTGGCGAACTGCGCGTACGTGCTGCTACTACCATCGCAGCTAACGCATCTGCAATTATCAAAGAAGCTGTAGCTAAGTCCCTCTTATACTCTGACATTACCCGTCCCGGCGGTAACATGTACACCACCCGTCGCTATGCTGCTTGCATCCGCGACTTGGATTACTACCTCCGCTATTCCACCTACGCTATGTTGGCTGGCGACCCATCCATTTTGGATGAGCGCGTGTTGAATGGTTTGAAAGAAACCTACAACTCCTTGGGTGTACCCATTGGTGCTACTGTACAAGCTATCCAAGCTATCAAAGAAGTCACCGCTAGCTTGGTAGGTCCTGATGCTGGTAAGGAAATGGGTGTTTACTTAGACTATATTTCCTCTGGCTTAAGCTAAGAGCTAGGTTGCGCTTAATAATTTAAGTGCGGCTTTCTTAAGGTCTGGAAATCAATCGTGAGTGCTAGGACGTTTAATCGCTTATCTTGCTAAATATGATGTGTGATGAGTGTTAGCGGTCTGGTATTGACGCCTGATTTCCAGCCTTTGAGTGATTAGATAAAAATATGCACTCACAATTTTGAAATAAAAAAGTTTCCACAGTCACTTATAGGAGATTAACAACCACATGGCACGATATTTTAAAATTACTGCTTGTGTTCCTAGCCAAACCCGCATTCGTACCCAACGCGAACTACAAAATACTTACTTCACCAAACTCGTTCCCTACGAAAACTGGTTCCGCGAACAGCAACGCATTCAAAAAGCGGGCGGCACAATCGTTAAGGTAGAATTGGCTACTGGCAAGCAAGGAGCCAATACTGGGTTGCTGTAATCCCTTTAAACCGAATACGAATTGTAGGGAGTTGTGAAGAGGTCTATTTGACCTCTTTTTTGTTTTATTAGTGCAAGCAGCATGCGATTGCGCAAAGCGCAGTGCCGGAGGCGATCGCATCCTCAATGAATATTTTGTGCCAAATAAAAAACAACTTCAAATCTTAATTAACCACTTAATATCAAGTTACTAGGCTCGGTTGAGGAATGAAACCCAGCCTACTATGTTGGCGACATGATGAAATACTACTGGGCTTCTAAATTTGCCTGGAGTTGGATTTGTTTGTTTTTTCTTGACGAAAGAAGTGGTAAAAGCCCAAACTCTTGGCGAATATCTAACACAGAGCGGTCAAGTAGCGGTTCAAAGTCAAAAAACGGATAGTACTTTCGTGGTCCGCGAGTCTTAAACCACATCGCAACTAACTCTGGTAAGAATCTCAGCAATACTGCCAATATTGAACCATACAACCATAGTAAACCTTGGCGCTTCACCAAGTCGTCATACATCACCTCTACTGCCGGGTTCTTGCGCTCACGCAGGTAGTCTCGAAACTTGAAGTCACTGGCAAGAAAGGTCAAAGGCAGTAGTTTTAATTCATCGTACATATCAGTATCGCAGCCAAATACGACATGACTGACATCATGAGCAACCATGGTTTTGGCGAAATCCGGCGGCATCTGATTTGGATGGGTAAAATCTGGGTTCGCGGCGTAATACTCCTCCAGCGTCTGCCGTAGGGTCTGAGTGCTGTTTTTATCGGTATATTGGGGACGAGTGCGTTGAATCATAATCTGCACCAACTAGTTACGAAACTAAATCGTATCGTAATGACAATAGCAGTATCAAGTCTGTTGATAATTATTTGTTTGAATAAAAAAATTCTTTCGTCATTGCATGAATGATTCCGCTAAAAAACAACCTGGAAGACCGCGCAGTACTGCGTCTCATCAAGCCATCCTCCAGGCAACGCTTGACTTATTGGCTCAAATAGGATATGAACGTATAACCATTGATGCGATCGCCGCCCATGCTGGTGTCGGCAAAACCACAATCTACCGACGGTATCGTTCCAAAGAAGAACTCGTCGCAGATGCAATTGAGACTCTTCGAGAAGAAATAGAGATTCCTGATACAGGTACGGTTGGGGGGGACTTAGACTGCATTATTGAGAGTGCGGTGAAAACGACTCTCACACCTCTGGGTCGTCAAATTCTTGCCATGATTATCGGCGCAGCTTCCAGCAGTCCCCAGTTTGCCCAAGTTTATTGGACAAAATACCTCAAGCCAAGACGCCAAGCTTTTCACGTTGTGATTGAACGCGCTAAGGCAAGACATGAAATCCAAGCAGATACAGACAGTGATATAGTTTTTGACCTTATGAGCGGAATCATGCTTTACGCACTGGTTTTCCAGCCTACTGATGAGCCAGTGGAAGCATACATACGCCGCGCCATTGGTCTTATCCTTAAACGGGAATAAGTATAGAGAATCACCACACGTTACATCCTACGCTCAATCGCAAAAGTCATCTCTTGTTTGGGTACAAGTTGGTATCATTAACGTCAACTCTGAACGATGACACCTTACACCTTAAGTTTTATTAATCGTGAATCTCCGCCGCTTGATTCCATTATTTGATGACTCCGTGTCCAGCTGGGCATTAGAGGCGCGTTTATTGCGCTGGTTAACACTCGTTTGGCTGTTTGTGGGGTTAGTCATTCTATTTTCGGCATCTTATGCCGTAGCTGATGTTCGTCATCATGATGGGCTGTACTACTTTAAGCGTCAAATTTTATGGGTGCTAGTAGGTTTAATAGTATTCAACATAGTTGTTCATTTGCCCTTGCGTAGAATTTTGGGCATATCCCATTGGTTTGTGATACTGCTGTTAGGTTTGATTTTCCTGACCTTGATACCAGGACTAGGAAAGAAGGCTTTTGACGCATCTCGCTGGATAGCTCTAGGACCGATTCCAATTCAACCGTCTGAATTAATTAAACCCTTTTTGGTGCTGCAAAGTGCGCGACTTTTTGGTCACTGGGAAAAACTGAGTTCGCGCGTTCGCTTCTTTTGGCTGGGTATTTTTGGTCTTGTCATTCTAGGTATTTTAGCGCAGCCCAACTTGAGTACAACAGCATTGTGCGGCATGACGATTTGGCTGATTGCCCTTGCTGCTGGCTTACCTTACAAGTACTTGGGAGGAACGGCAGTTGGGGGAGTGTTGTTGGCAGGACTCAGTATCAGTATCAAAGAATATCAGCGTAAGCGAGTGTTGTCATTCCTTAATCCTTGGGCTGATGCAACTGGGGATGGCTATCAACTGGTACAAAGTTTGCTAGCAGTGGGTTCTGGTGAAAAATGGGGCGCTGGGTTTGGGCTTTCCCAACAAAAGCAGTTTTATTTACCAATTCAGGACACTGATTTTATTTTTGCGGTGTTTGCTGAGGAGTTTGGCTTCGTTGGTGGTATCGTGCTGTTGCTACTACTAGCTTTATACGCCACCCTAGGATTCATTGTAGCGCTTAAGGCTAAGCATCCAGTGTATCGACTGGTGGCGATCGGCGTGACAGTTTTGATGGTGGGACAATCATTACTTCATATCGCTGTTGCCACTGGTGCCTTGCCAACAACTGGTTTGCCTTTGCCCATGTTTAGTTATGGTGGGAATTCAATGATTGCCAGTTTGCTCGGAGCTGGTTTACTGATTCGGGTAGCACGCCAGAGTAGTGAAGCTGAAGTCGTACCGTTGCGAGAAGAGACTGAGAAGAGGCGGAAACGGCGGCTGTTTCAGAAAAATAAGGTTTAATTTCAACTCTATCAAATTTGTCAGCTTTGGGGTGTGGGGGCACGATTTGCGCCCCCACACCCCATGTTTCAAGACATTTAAATGAGAGCCTGTTTGCACCATGATTTAACTTTGCTGGCATAGCTCTTAGCTTTAGTAGCTTTATTTCTGAGCCTGCTTTCTATGCGGTCGCCTTTGTCAAACACACGTTGTTTGAACGTTCTGGCTTTAGTTTTGACCCTGCTTTCTATGCGATCGCCTTTGTCAAGCACACGTTGTTTGAACGTTCTGGCTTTAGTTTTGAGTCTGCTTTCTATGCCGTAAGCTTTATCGAACACATATTGAAAGCTTCCTACTTCAGTTTTGATTTTTATCTTGTGGGTGTTGAATACACCTTGAGATGGTGTTTGAGACCTGCTCACCCTCTTCACACGCCCTTTCAGCTTTCTCGCACCGACCATTGAAGCAGCACCAAACACTAGTAGACCTGCTGCAGCAGATGGTTCGGGTACAGAAGCAGTTTGACCGTAAGGGTTGCGAGCCAGATTTTCTAATCCTGTTCCACTTGGTCCCCCACTACCTTTGGACAACTTCAATGTCTCAGAGGTGAATTGCTCAAAATAGTTTGTAAGATAATCTATTTGCTGTTGACTGAGCTGGGCAGAGCCAATGTCAGTTTCGTTGGTAAGGAAGTTTTCTGCTAACAACGGATTAACAGACTGTGCAGTATCACTAGAGTTTTTCAGGATACCTGCCTTTGTCTGGTTAATCTGCTGAGATCTGAGCGTGGGAGAGCCAATGTTAATTTCATTGAGATTATTGGCAAGTAATTCCAGCGCTGACAAGGGACTAGGACTAGCAGGTTGTGGAGTAGACTGTGAAGTACCACTAAAGTCTTTGAGGTTTCCCGTCGCTGCGTCAATCTTGGCTAACCAACTATCAAAAGACCCAGCATTGGGAGCTCCAAGAGATCCCTGAGTCAGTCCTGTAAGATAGACGTTACCAGCGTTATCACTAGTAATACCGTTTGCCTGTTCTGTATCGGAGCTTCCATACTGTTGAATCCATGCCAAATTGCCATCAGTATCAAACTGAGCTACCCAGGCATCAAAAGATCCAGCATTTGCTCCTCCCAAGTCACCGTTGGTATATCCCGTCAGGTTGATATTGTCATTTGAGTCAATGTTGATGCGAAAGGCTTGATCATCACCAGAAGTGCCAAACTGTTTGATCCACACCCGGTTCCCTTGACTGTCATACTTGGTTAACCAGACATCATATGATCCAGCATTTCCCGTTCCAGCCAAATCACCCAAGGTCCATCCTGTAGTGTAAACATTGCCCTGACTGTCAGTAGCAACACCCCATGACCACTCATAATCCGAAGTCCCGAACTGTTTAAGCCATTGAACTTGACCAGTGTTGTTGTCGAACTTACCTAACCAAGCATCATAAAGCCCCGCATTGTTTCCTGCTAAATCACCTAGAGTCCATCCTGTAGCGTAAACACTGCCATCGTTGCCGACAGTAACGTTATAAGATTCGTCAAAAGCATTGTTCACACTCCCAGTCTCGGTGAACCACTGCTGGTTGCCATTGGTGTCAAACTTGCTTACCCAGAAATCATCTGTAGCAATATCTGAAGAGGGCTTAACGTCTATTCCCGATAAGTAGGCATTGCCATCAGCGTCAACTTTAATGCCAAAGGTTTGAAAAATAGAATTTTGCCCAAACTGTTTAATCCACTGCTGATTTCCTTCGCCGTCATACTTAGCCAGGACTTACGCAACTGTCACAAGCGACGGTGCGGCTGCGCCGCACCGAGCGCCAAACAACTAGACAATAAACATGGGAACATTCGGGCGTTTTAGTTGCTGAACTAAATAATTGGACAATAATC